>NZ_JAUSOO010000141.1 GCF_030656115.1 Hydrogenophaga sp. | reverse complement strand
GACTTCATCGCCAAGGTCAAGGCTGAACCTGCCCGGTTTTCCTACGGCTCCGTGGCCATGGGCAGTGCTTCGCACCTGACCATGGAGATGATGAAGTCTGCGGCCGGCTTCCACATGACGCACATTCCCTATCGCGGCGCTGGTCCTGCTGTCACCGATCTGATCGCAGGCAACGTACAGGCGGGCTGTTTCGTACCCGGCACCGTGCAGGGGTTCGTGAAGGAAGGCCGTCTCAAGCTGCTGGCCTCCACTGGCCAAAAGCGATTCCCGAGCACGCCGGATGTTCCAACGCTCGCCGAGTCGGGACTCAAGGACTTCGAGGCCACTTCATGGATCGGCTTCCTCGCGCCGCCGGCCACGCCACCGGGAATCATCAATCGTTACAACGAAGAGATAGTTCGCATCCTGAAGTCACCCGAAACACAGAAGCGGTTGCATGAGATGGAGTTCGAGATCGTCGCCAGCAGCCCCAAGGAGTTCAGTGACTGGATTGGCACTGAGATTGGGCGCTGGGGCAAAATCATCAAGAGCACGGGCGCCAAAGCGGAGTGAGCTGAGATGAACACTTCCCGACTGGCGGGGCGCACCGCACTGATCACCGGCGCTGGCGCTGGCATCGGTGCGGCCGCCGCCGCGATTTTCAGCCGCGAAGGTGCGGCTGTACTGATGGTGGATGCGAACACGCAAGCGCTGGAGAGCACGCGCGCATTGATCGAAAAAACGCAGCCCGACGCACGACTAGCGTGCGTGGCGGCCGATGTGGCAGACGAGGCCGCAGCCCTCGCGGCGGTAGCTCAGTGCATCGCGCTCTGGGGCGGGCTGGACATCCTGGTCAACAACGCCGCTATGCGCAATTACAGCGCAGCCGCAGATGCCACTCCCGCCGAATGGCAGGCCATGGTCAATGTCAACTTGGTGGGTATGTCCAACTACTGCCGCGCTGCGTTGCCAGCGCTACGGCACTCCGGCATCGGCAGCATCGTCAACGTCTCCTCGTGCTATGCAGTCACTGGCCGCAAGGGCATGGCGCTGTACGACGCGACCAAGGCAGCGCAGTTGGCCTATACGCGCACGCTGGCCTTCGAAGAGGCACCGTGCGGAGTCCGCGCCAATGCCATCTGCCCCGGTTCGACGTTGACTGACTTCCACCTTGGCCGAGCGAGCAGTGCCGGCAAGAGTGCCGATCAGCTCAGGACCGAGCGCAAAGACACCTCACTGGTCGGCCGCTGGGCCGACCCCGCCGAGATCGCTTGGCCCATCCTCTGGCTCGCGTCCGGCGAGGCCTCGTTCATCACCGGCACCACGCTGATGGTGGATGGCGGCCTGCACATCATGTAAGTCATGGCCACAACTACTCTGCAGGCGCTCGTCTTCCAGATGCGCCACGAAGCCTCGGGCATTATCAGTGTCGAACTACGACCCACCACGCCAGCATCTGCATTTCCCGTTGCCGCCGCCGGCGCGCACGTGGACCTGCACCTAGGCAACGGTCTGGTTCGCAGCTATTCCTTAATCAACCCGGGGGACACACATCGCTACGTTGTGGCGGTGCTCAACGACAGACGCAGCCGGGGCGGGTCACGCTTCGTGCACGAACAGCTTCGCGTTGGGCAGGTGATCACCCTCGGCGGGCCGCGCAACCACTTCCGACTGGACGAGGACGCGCGACACAGCGTGCTACTGGCCGGTGGCATTGGCATTACACCGATCTACGCCATGCTGCAACGCCTCGCGGCGCTAGGGCGCGAGGCGCACCTCGTCTATTGCGCGCGAAGCCGTTCCGAGGCGGCCTTTCTGGCCGAAATCGAGGCAATTGCCAGTGCAAGTGACACCCGGCTTTCGCTGCGATGCCATTTCGACGGCGAGCAAGGCGGACCGCCAGACCTTGAACGCTTGCTCGCCGGCCATCCACCGGACGCACACTTTTATTGCTGCGGCCCCGGGCCCATGCTCGATGCCTACGAACGCGCTTGCGAGCGTTTGGGACAGCACAACGTCCACCTAGAGCGCTTTGCTGCTACCACGACGGCCCCCCCAGCGACACCTGCAAGTGGCTACACGGTAGAACTGCGCAGGAGTGGCCGCACGGTCCAGGTGCCACCCGGCATACCTCTGCTCGACGCGCTCATCGAGGCCGGACTCAACCCCGACCACAGTTGCCGCGAAGGCGTGTGCGGAGCGTGCGAAACCAGGGTTATCTCTGGTGATGTCGATCACCGCGACCAACTGTTGTCCAAACAGGAACGCGCGGCCAACAAGTCCATGATGATCTGTGTCTCATCTTGCCGCTCGGGCTGCCTGGTACTTGACGCCTGAAGTCCAGCACCTCGTTCACAGCAATTTCTCAGTCTTCAGCTGGTGACGCAAGGTCGCTCGCGTGAGGCTCAACCACGCCTTTCCATCTGGTGACTTTGCAAGCCACTCCACGGAGGTCTTTACTGGAAATTCACCTCGACAAGTCACTCCCAAAACAATATTATTAGCAATCTAACTATAATTGGAGGCGTACTGTGGCGTTCGCCAGTCAGAAAGATTTTGTGTCCGGACTCATGTTCATGGCCGTGGGCGGCTCGTTCGCCTGGGGCGCCGTGGACTATGAAATCGGCAATGCCGCCCGCATGGGCCCCGGCTACTTTCCCTTCATGCTCGGCCTCATCCTGGTCTTGCTCGGGGTTCTGGTCACCTTCAACGCCTTCAAGTCCGGCCCGCCCGGGGGTGACAAGATCGGCGCGCTCGCGTGGCGTCCGCTGGTGTTCATCCTCGGAGCCAACCTGCTGTTCGGTGCACTGCTGGTGGGCATTCCCGCCTTCGGCCTGCAGGCGTTCGGCCTGATCGTGGCGATCTTCGGCCTGGTCATCATGGCCGGCTACGCCCGCGAAGGCGCGAAGTTCAAGGAGTCGCTGATCCTGGCCGCCATCCTGGCCGCGGGCAGCTACCTCGCTTTCGTGAAACTGCTGAACCTGCAGTTTCCGGTCCTGCCCTGGTTCCTCGCGAACTGAACACGAGGAGACAAGCACATGGATCTGATCAACAACCTCGCGCTCGGCTTCGGCGTTGCCTTCACCCTGCAGAACCTCGTCTACGCCTTCGTGGGCTGCCTGCTGGGCACGCTCATCGGCGTGCTGCCAGGCATCGGCCCACTGGCCACCATCGCGATGCTGCTGCCCGCCACCTATGGTTTGCCACCGGTGGCGGCGCTGATCATGCTCGCCGGCATTTACTACGGCGCCCAATATGGTGGCTCCACCACCGCCATCCTGGTCAACCTGCCGGGTGAATCGTCCTCGGTCGTGACGGTGATCGACGGGTACCAGATGGCCCGCAAGGGCAGGGCAGGCCCGGCACTGGCTGCGGCCGGCCTGGGTTCGTTCTTCGCTGGTTGCGTCGGCACGCTGATCCTGGCGGGCTTCGCGGCGCCGCTGACCGAACTGGCGCTCGAGTTCGGCCCGGCCGAATACTTCTCGCTGATGATCGTGGGCCTGATCGGTGCCGTGGTGCTGGCTTCCGGCTCCCTGCTCAAGGCCCTGGCCATGATCGTGCTGGGCCTGCTGCTCGGCCTGGTCGGGACCGACGTGAACTCCGGCGTCGCGCGCTACAGCTTCGACATCCCGGAACTCACCGACGGCATCAGCTTCCTGGCCATCGCCATGGGCGTGTTCGGCTACGGTGAAATCATCCAGAACCTGTCGCACCCGGACGAAAAGCGCGAAGTGTTCACCGGCAAGGTCAACGGCATCATGCCCACCGCTGAAGACTTCAAGAACATGATTCCCGCCGTGCTGCGCGGCACCGCGCTGGGTTCGGCGCTGGGCATCCTGCCCGGCGGCGGTGCGCTGCTGTCGGCCTTCACGGCCTACACCATCGAGAAAAAGACCAAACTCAACCCGGGCGAAGTGCCCTTCGGTCAGGGCAACATCCGTGGCGTGGCGGCGCCCGAGTCGGCCAACAACGCTGGTTCGCAAACCTCCTTCATCCCGCTGCTGACGCTGGGCATCCCGCCCAACGCCGTGATGGCGCTGATGGTCGGTGCCATGACCATCCACAACATCCAGCCGGGCCCGCAGGTCATGACCAGCAACCCGGAACTGTTCTGGGGCCTGATCGCCTCCATGTGGATCGGCAACCTGATGCTGGTCGTGCTGAACCTGCCGCTGATCGGCATCTGGATCAAGCTGCTGACCGTGCCCTACAAGTGGCTGTTCCCGGCCATCGTGCTGTTCTGCGCCATCGGCGTGTACTCGACCAACAACAACAGCTTCGACATCTGGATGGTGGCGCTGTTCGGCCTGATCGGTTACGGCTTCATCAAGCTCGGCTGCGAGCCCGCCCCCTTGTTGCTGGGCCTGATCCTGGGTCCGATGATGGAGGAGTATCTGCGCCGTGCACTGTTGATCTCGCGTGGCGACTGGTCGGTGTTCGTCACCCGTCCGCTGTCCGCCAGCCTGCTGGTCGTCGCTGCGATCTTGTTGGCGGTGGTGCTGATGCCCTCGGTCAAGAAAAAGCGCGAAGAGGCTTTTGTTGAGGACTGAAAGTGCCGTAGTACTAGAGGCAATATTTGCGTTTCCCGCAATGACTACATGAGGCTATCAATATGACCGAAATCATAAAATCGAACGACGATTCGCCCCTTGACAATTTTTCCAACTGTCATGAAGGAATTATTTCACATCTTAATGAATTTGGACAAATCACTGACCTTATTAAAGCCGCAACAAGTGCTCGCAAGATTGCCGACGATACCGTCACATTTTTCAGAGTCGCTGTATTTGATCATCACGCAGAAGAAGAAAGAGATCTATTTCCTGCAGTCCTTGCCAATGCAAAGCCTGGCGAGGAGCAGTCCGTCGTGCAGATGATGATCGACGGACTTATAGCAGAGCACCGCGAGATCGAATCCCAGTGGAGTCGTATAGAACCGAAGCTTGTGAAACTTGCCAAAGGGCACCTCATCGAAATCGATGTCACGGCTGTTCAACGGCTCGTGACTCAATACACGGCACATGCTAGACTGGAAGAGCGCGAATTCTTACCTCTAGCAGAAAAGATCCTTGGTCGGAAAGATCCCGAATTGGCGACGCTTGGACTCGCTCTACACACACGCCACGTCATTCGTGCAGCTCGTCGCGGCTTACGGGGCTCCTAAATGCAGAATGACGAAACCCAAAAAGCCACGAGGATGAAAAATCCAACAAGCATGTGAAGTCCCCTTGAAAACCTGAACCACCTACATGGTCCGCCCAAGGAGAACAAGTTTTCGGCGTTGTGATTTTCTGAAAGGTTTGCTGCCTTACATTCGGGCTGTTTTTGCAGTCGGTGCTGCTGCCCATGATGGCTGTTCGCGGTTGGAGCTCCTACCTCGGGGCTGTACTCAAGGTACTGGCGGTTCATCGGAATCTCTTCAACCCGGTTTGACCTTCATCCCATCACTTCGCTTCTTGCAGGTTCTCCTTCAAAACGGTTCTGGTCAGTCGCTTGCCGGCTTGATGCTCAACCGGTCGTTGATCAGTGGCTCGCATTCTCCAGTGGATGCCACTTGACCAGCTCAAAGGCCGCTCCTTTTGCCAGGACTGCCCACGCTGTGCGGGCTATTTTGTTGGCCAGTGCGACAACCGCTACGTTGTAGTGGCGCCTCTCCAGCAGCCGTGTGATCCAGCTCGATCTCTCCGCTCTGGCAATCACGGCTCTGGCGCCCGCAATCAGCAGGGTACGCAAGTAGGTGTCGCCGCGCTTGGAGATGCCCAGTTGTTGTGTCTTGCCCCCGGTGCCCACCTGTCGTGGTGTCAGGCCTACCCATGATGCAAATTGGCGCGCAGATTTGAACGTCGAGAAGTTGCCCACGGCTGCCACCAAAGCGGAGGCCGTTAAGTCTCCGATGCCCGGGATTTGCTGGATCGCCTGCATATGCCGGTCCTCGCGAATCATGGCACGCAGCCGCTGACCAAGGTGGTCGATGTCCTCTTGCAAGGCGTCAATGCGTTTGAGTTGTTCCTGCACGCTGACGACCAGATCGGCAGGCAACTGGTCCTCTTGTTGTGCCTTGGCCAACTCGCCATGGATCGTCTTGAGCAACTGGTTGTGCCCCACTGGCAATGCAACTCCAAACTCGCCAAGAATGCCGCGTAGCGCATTGGTTTGCATGATGCGAATCTTCATGAGTTGGCGGCGCATTCCGTGCAGGGACATGCAGGCCTGCTGGCGCTCTGTCTTGACGGGCACCTCTTTGATGTGGGGTTGCTGGGCGGCTACCCAGATCGCTTGCGCGTCCATGGCGTCTGTCTTGTCGCGCAGCAAGAAGGCTTTGACGTGCTGGGCCGGCAGCAGCTTGGCCTGGTGACCCAGTGAGCGGATGGTTCGTGCCCAGTGATGGGCGCTCCCACATGCTTCCATCGCGACCAGACTCGGCGCGCACTTGGCAAAAAACTCGGTGAGCTTGGCGCGTTTGACCTGCCGACGCTGGATCTCGCCAGTCTCTACATCGACGATGTGAAGTTGGAAAACGGTCTTGGCCAAATCCAGGCCAATGACGGGCAGATTTGAAGTAGATTGCATGGTGGGGCCTCCAAATTAGGTGGTTGCTCGAACCTCCACTTTGGCACTCTGATGCCGTTTCTGCGAGGCCCCACCCAACTCTGATGGCAGTCTCACTTCAGCAGCAGCGCTGTAGGTGGGCGGACCATGCCATCTCGGGGGTAGAGAATTCCCTCAGTTCCCCAACCTCTACTTTTGATTTGCTTAGGAAACCGAGGGGACTTCAACCACGGCGCACCGGGCTGCTGCCGTTACCGACCAGGTAATCGTGGTGGTGGCACTGGCACGCTGGACCTCGATGCGGATGAACTGACCATCGCCGCTAGCTTGCGTTAGAGCGGTGGCCATAGGCTGCGCAATGTGGTCATCGGCAACCACCGCTGGAATCGACAGCGGCACAAAGGCTGGCCTTTGTGGCTTTCCCTGTTCGCACTCCAAGTGTTGCTCATGCAACCAGCGGTGCACCATGTTCGGATGCGGGCCATGGCTCAAGGCCACGCCGGACACTGAGGCTCCGGGTTCACGGGTCTGAGCCAGAACCGACGCCTAGAAAGCGGTGCTGTACTCGCGCCGCAGCCGGCGATCAATCGTTCCATCGTCTCCACGATCTCCTTCGTGGGGACGATCCTCGATTACCGCTCTCGATTCAAGATGGGTTCACCGGACGCATACTCTTCTTGGCTTCATTCATGGTGTCCACCTAAATCATGATCTGACCCCCGAAACCTGGACGAATTCGAGGAATCGAAGTGACCAGGTACACAGAGAAACAGAAGCTTGCTGCCGTCACGGCCTACCGGAAGGGCGCTGGCGGCTTGCGTGCCACCGCCAGCGCGCACGACGTCGGCGTTGATTCGCTGAGGGCGTGGATCGCCGCGTACGAGGCCAATGGGAAAGCTGGTCTGGTGGCGAAAAGGCGCGTCATCTACGATCTCGACTTCAAGCTCGAGGTCCTGCGCCGGATGCAGGATGAGGGTCTGTCGTGCAGGCAGGTTGCGGCCCTCTTCAACATCCGGCGCCTCGACCTGGTAGCGGAGTGGAGCCGGTTGTACGCCGCTCATGGGGCGGCAGCTTTGCAGCCTGGCTGGAAATGGGAACAGACGAGGATGAGCAAGCCGCCGAGCAGGCACGATGACCGCGAGGCGGTGACGAACGACCAACGCAGCCGCGAAGAGTTGCTACGCGATCTCCAGCAACTGCGCGCGGAGAATGCTTACCTAAAAAAAGTGCAGGCCTTGGCTCGAACCAAGTCGCGCTCGGCGCCCGTGAAAGGACGTTGATCGTGCTCGAGTTGAGGCCGCACTTCCCTCTTGCCGATCTGCTGCGCGCTGCTGAGCTGGCGCGCAGCAGCTTCTACTACCAGCTGAAGGCTCTCCGCACGGGTGACAAACACTGCGACCTGAAAGCGAAGATCCGCGAGATCTTCAACCGTCACAAAGGCCGATATGGCTATCGACGGGTCACCGCTGAGCTGCGCCAGCAAGGTCTCGTCGTCAACCACAAGACGGTCCAAAAGCTGATGGTCGAGATGCAGCTGAAGTCGCTGGTCCGCCCAAAACGCTACAAGGCCTATGACGGCGCAGCTTCCGAGACGGCCCCGGACCGCTTGGAGCGCGACTTCACGGCTGATGAGCCCAATCAGAAGTGGGTGACCGATGTGACCGAGTTCAAGGTGAACAACCAGAAGCTGTACCTGTCGCCGGTGATGGATCTCTACAACCGCGAGATCGTGTCGTACGAGATTGCAGAGCGTCCACTGCCGGTCATGATCAAGAACATGCTCACCAAGGCGTTCAACCGGCTCGACTCAGGCCAGCGACCGATCCTGCATTCGGACCAAGGGTGGCAGTACCGCATGCCCGCGTACCGCCGACGCCTGCATCAAAGCGGGGTCGTCCAGAGCATGTCGCGGAAGGGCAACTGCTATGACAACGCAGCCATGGAGAGCTTCTTCGGAACGCTGAAGTGCGAGCTGTTCCATCTCAACAAGTTCGACACCACCGAGACGTTGAAGGACGCCCTTCACGACTACATTCGCTACTACAACGTGGATCGCATCAAGATCGGGCTCGGAGGCCTGAGCCCAGTGGCGTACAGGATGCAGGCCGCCGCGGCGCCCGCATGAAACCATAACTGTCCAAGGTTTGGGGGTCGGTTCAATCACTTGTTGGACACCAACGTTGCCGCTTAAACCAATCTCTTCAAGGGTGGGATGGCCGTGCGCTTACGTCAATCTGGCCAAGTATCTGATCCAGGTTCACGCGGTGGATGCCGCAGGCAAGGTGGTAACCAGTCGCGCCTTGAAACGCGAGAAGTTCCTGCTCTGGTGCACGGGTCTGCCGACAGGCTGCCTGATTGCGATGGAGGCCTGCAGTGGATCTCATCACTGGAGCCGCAAGCTGATTGAGCGTAAGCGTCCGGCCATCCCACCCTTGAGGTCGGCGGCATAAGCGGCAACGATGGCGTCCACCAAACGAGATAGGTGGACACCATGACCGAAGCCAAGAACAAGACCCGTCGGCGCCACAGCGCCGAGCTCAAGCAGCAGATCCTGGCCGAGTGCGCCCAGCCCGGCGCCTCGGTGGCCAGCGTGGCCCTCTCGCACGGCATCAATGCCAACGTCGTGCACAAATGGCGCCGCATGGTCCATGTCCCGAGCACGGATCTGCAGTTGCCCACGTTCGTACCTGTGGCGCTGCCCCAGGCGAGCTGCGCTCCTGCCGCTGACATCCGCGTGGAATTGCGCCGTGGCGCCACCAGCGTGACGTTGACCTGGCCGGTGGCAGCGGCCGAGCACTGCGCGGCCTGGATGCGGGACCTGCTCAAGTGATCCGCATCGACGCCCTGTGGCTGGCCACCGAGCCGCTGGACATGCGTGCCGGAACAGAGTCGGCCCTGGCCCGCGTGGTGGCTGTCTTCGGTGCTGCGCGCCCACACCACGCCTACCTGTTTGCCAACCGGCGTGCCAACCGCATGAAGGTCCTGGTGCACGATGGCATCGGGGTGTGGCTGGCAGCTCGGCGCCTGAACAGCGGCAAGTTCGTCTGGCCGCGTGAGGGGGCATTGACCGCCACGCTCAGCCGTTCGCAGTTCGATGCCCTGGTGCTGGGCCTGCCTTGGCAACGCCTGGGCGATGGTGGTGTCATCACCGTGATCTGACGCTGGTCTGTGCGCACGTACTTGCCAATTGGGGCATGCGCCAATGGTGCGGCTGCACTGGCGCAGGCACAGTCCTACCCATGGTGGTCGAGCCGCAATCGCTTGAGAGTCTGAGTGCAGAGCAACTGCGCTGTGCACTGCTCTCCATGCTGCAGGCGGCCGCCGCCAAGGACAAGGAGCTGGCCTTCAAGCAGGCCATCATCGACAAGCTCACCCACGAGAACGCGCTCTTGAAGCGCATGAAGTTCGCGGCACAGTCCGAGCGCTTCAGCCCCGAACAGAAGAGCCTGCTCGAAGATGAGATCGAGGCCAACCTGGCGGCCGTGGCCAGCGAGATCGATGCTCTGTCGCAGACACAAACGTCGGCCACCCCCGAGAAGAGGCAAGCCAAACGGCTGCCGCTGTCGGCGCACCTGCCGCGCCGCGAGATTTGCCACGAACCTGTGTCTACCACCTGCGCGTGTGGCTGCCAGATGAAACGCGTGGGCGAGGACGTGGCCGAGAAGCTGGACTACGTGCCAGGCGTCTTCAGCGTCGAGCGCCACATCCGCGGCAAATGGGCCTGTGCCAAGTGCGAGACCATTCAACAGGCGCCGGTCGAGGCTCATGTCATTGACAAGGGCATCCCCACCACCGGCCTGCTGGCCCAGGTGCTGGTGGGCAAATACGCCGATCACCTGCCGCTGTACCGCCAGGAAGTGATCTTCGGCCGCGCCGGCCTGGCCATCCCCCGCTCGACGCTGGCGCAGTGGGTGGGCACCTGCGGGGTGCGGCTGCAGCCGCTGGTCGATGCCTTGAGGAGCGAGATCCTCGGCCACCGGGTGCTGCACGCCGACGAAACACCGGTGGCCATGCTCAAGCCCGGCGAGGGCAAGACGCACCGCGCTTATCTCTGGGCCTATGCGCCCGGGGCGTTAGAAGACATGAAGGCCGTGGTTTATGACTTCTGCGAGTCCCGCTCGGGCGAGCATGCCCGGCGCTTCCTTGGAGAGTGGAAGGGCAGCCTGACCTGCGACGACTTCAGTGGCTACAAGGCTCTGATCGCCAGTGGCGTGACCGAGGTGGGCTGTCTGGCCCATGCCCGGCGCAAGTTCTTCGATCTGAACGCGGCCAACCAGAGCCAGATCGCCGAATTTGCCCTGCAGCAGTTCACCCGGGTCTATGACATCGAGCGCGAGGTCAAAGAACTGGGCACCGAGAAACGGCAAATCGTTCGGCAGCAGCAGACCCGACCGATTCTCGATGCCCTGCTTAACTGGATGACGCTTCAACGGCGCCAGGTACCCGACGGATCGGCAACCGCCAAAGCGCTGGACTACAGCCTGCGGCGCTGGGAGGCGCTGACCCGATTCGTCAGTGACGGCCAGTTGCCGATTGATAACAATTGGATCGAGAACCAGATCCGGCCCATTGCCATCGGTCGCAACAATTGGCTGTTTGCTGGCAGCCTGCGCGCGGGTCAGCGGGCGGCTGCCGTCATGAGCCTGATCCAGTCGGCGCGTATGAACGGGCACGACCCGTATGCCTATCTCAAGGATGTGCTCACGCGGCTGCCCACGCACAAGGCCAGCCGCATCGACGAACTCTTGCCGCACCGCTGGCAGCCCACTGACATCTGATCGTCAGACAGGACCGTCGGCGGCGGTCAACATGGGTTCGCCGGACGCTTACGATTGAGCGCGGCTTCGACGCCCGGATCATTCCGGGATCGTCTGTAGCTCCCAACCGGATACAGGGGCGCAGGGGCAAGAACGATGCAAACGATGTTTCTACCGCCTGCGAATCAGCGTCCAGACCCCACATGAACTTTGTCCCCACCAAAACACTGGCCCAACAAGGCATGCTCTGCGTACACAGGCTGGGGAAGAGGGCCTCAAGGAAAGATCTCCTGCACTAGTCGCATTCGCGGCCTGCTGGCAGAGTTCGGCGTTGTGTTGCCGCAGGGCCCGGAGGTGTTGGGCCTGCATCTGAGCGACATCGTTGAAGATACGAGCAATGACATTGCCGTCGTGGCTCGTCTTATCTTGTCTTGCAACGAGCACAAGACCACTGGCGCGAGTTGGATGCACGCATCAAGCCTTATGAGATGTATTTATCCAGCCCTTTCAGCAAACAGCCATCAAAGCGCGAAATATGTAGAAGATGAAATCAAGATCTCGGATCACCTGCCTGCGAACCCACTTGCAGAACAAAATTCCGCTCAACCTCTGTGACGCCATCGACCAACCTATGAACCTTAGAGAAAAGCCTGCTTCCATGATTGGTCAGAAAAACCCCCCTCGCACTACGCGTCATAAGTTCAGCCCCGATTCGAAGCTCCAACCTCTTAAGACGTCTGCTCAAAGCCGGTTGTGCAATCTCAAGGTACTCGGCCGCCTTGGAAAGGCTGCCAAGTTTTGCTGCCACAACAAAAATCCGAAGATCATCAAACACCAAAACAGTTTTCATTCCAGCCATATCAATGGAAGCTCTTACGAAGAAGACGCGACTACAATTAAATTAAAAACCAAATGATCTTTTTCAGCACTCAAAAACCGTCAAACACGAAAAGCCGCCAAACATGCCAATAGAAAATCAAAAATGGAACCACAATAAAATCACTCGACAGGCTTCTCTTGAAATCTCATTGAAAAATCAACAGCCTTAACATCCTTAATCAAGGCTCCAACAGAAATCCGGTCCACGCCTGTTTCAGCGTATTCACGCAAGTTTTCATACGTGACCCCTCCCGAAATTTCGAGGCTACAGCGACCGCCGGCCATTTCCACCGCCGTCCTGATATCAACAAGGGACATGTTGTCCAACAACACCATCGTCACTCCCGCGGCCAGAGCCTCCTCCAATTGACGGATAGTCTCCACCTCGACTTGGATGAATGAGACGGGTGACGTTGTTTCCTGCGCGGCCTTGAATGCAGCAGTGAGGCCCCCTGCTGCTGCAATATGGTTTTCTTTGATCAAGATCGCATCAAAGAGCCCCATCCTGTGGTTTTTTCCTCCGCCACAGCGAACGGCGTACTTTTCGGCGGCACGCAGACCAGGAATGGTTTTTCTCGTGTCCAGAACACTCGCTGCAGTTCCCTCGACCGCCTTGACATGGGCCGCTGTCTTAGTGGCCACGGCGCTGAGTGTTTGCATCCAGTTGAGGCATGTGCGTTCAGCCGTCAGCAACTCGCGCGCTTTACCTTCGATTTCCACAATTTTCTGGCCGGCTTCGCATCGATCACCATCGCTCAGCAGCCAGGTGGCCCGTGAGCCTGGCGCCACCTGTCTAAGTACCTCTGTAACCCACGGGCGTCCGCAGATCACGGCAGAGTCTCGGCAAATAATGGTGGCCCGTGCCTGGCGATCCGCAGGCACCAAGGCGGCCGTCAGGTCACCTGTACCCACGTCTTCCCTCAATGCGCGCTCGACATCTTCGCGAACTTGTTCTTCAAAGGTATTCATCAGAAAATAAATCCAGTTAACTCAAACAGAATCGATGGGAAGCTCGGTGCTTTTGATGTTGCGCCGCAAGATGACGGGTTTTCCACCCAAGGTTCGCTTGCACATCCAATGCGCCAAGGCAGAGTCAAGGTAATCTGCGTGCCCTGGAAACCAGGCAGCAAGCTCATTCCCCAATTGCCGACAAACGGCCACATTGCCGATCGCCAACTGCTGCTTGACCTCATGAATGGACTTCAGGACGGCTGCATGTTCGTTAATATGGCACTCACTGGCAGGAAAATCGCTTTCAAGCATCCAGCGATCTTCCTGTTCAAAGTGCGCCTGGCAGTGTTGAAGCAAAACCCCCAACACTCTATCCAAGTCAGAATCTGCGGCTTGCTGTAAAGCGGCCACAAATTCAACAAACTCTTGGTGTACTTGGTCCATCGGATTGAATCCGAGAAGATAGCCATCACTCCAACTAATTGATGCATTCATTGAGCACTCCTGTCGTCTGGTTTCTTCTTCAGCCTTACGTGGTACTGCCGCACACATTGCGGCTTATTTCATCAGAAGCAGCAAAGACAGCGCCACCAACAAACTCAGCAATAGATGCCGAAATACTTTGTCGCTCAGTCGATGACGGATCGTCCTACCGATTTGCAAACCGACAAACATAGGGATCAGCGCAAGACAAGACAGTCCGACCTCCGAAAAACCGAACCGCCCATACAACAGCATGGCGCCATACATTGGTACTGCACCAATCAGGTAGATGATGCTGATGGAACCAACAAACTCTTCCCGACGAAGCCTGAGAGCCAGGAGATAAGTGATCAGTATCGGACCGGTGAGGGAGGAAACGCCGGCCATCGCGCCGGCAATCACACCCACCAACGGCCCCATCCAGCGCTCCTTCTGACGATCAATGTTGAATGATGTCCCGAGCAGCATCATTCCCACCGCCGCCATCACGACCAGCGCCAGCAACATGTTGAACCCCTGCACAGAGAGGTTCCTGGTGAAGTGGATCGCAGCAATCGTCGCGACAAACTGACCAACCAGCAACCCACCGAAGCGCTGAAATCCCTCACGCAGTTTCTGTCCCTCTATGGACTGCCATAGGTTGGAGAGCAGAACCGGCATGACGAGCAGCCCCATCGCTTTGGGCGCTGGCAGAAGAAGCGACAGCAAGGGAACCACGACGAGCGGCAAACCCACCCCAAGGGTTCCCTTGACCACGCCCCCGAGCACCACGGCGCCAATGCAAGCGATCCAAAGTGCCATAGAAGGCATGGCATCTTGAAACATCACTCGGCTTTGAGTTCCGCGTGTTTGCCCGCCTTTGCCATGGCTTGGTTCTCCTGCTCAATGACTTTGCGGTAGGCGTCGCCATTGGCACCGACGGACTCGATACCGGCGGTCTGGAACTTCTCGACGACGTCCGGCAATTTCACGATCTGAGCGATTTCATCGGAGATCCTCTTGGAAATCTCTGACGGCGTGCCGGTGCGGGCGAGCACCCCTACGCTGACAGAAAAGTCAAAGCCTGGGATCGTTTCAGTGATCGATGGCACATCGGGCACGGACGCCGAGCGCTTGGCCGCGTTGCTGGCCAGCAAAACAACTTGACCGCTTTTCACAAAACCCTGCATGGACGGCAACGCGGCAAACAAGACGTCCACCTGTCCACCGACCAATGCCGGCACAGACTGACTCGAACCGCGGAAGGGGACGTGAACCAGAGACAAACCGAGATCCGCCTTCATAGCTTCCATCGTGAGGTGGTGCGTGCTTCCGATCCCCGACGACCCATAGGTGAAGGCACCAGGCTCCTTTTTAGCGCGCGCGACAAACTCCTGGAAAGTCTTGACGCCGGTCTTAGGGTGCGCCACCAGGAACAAGGGCGAGCGTGCAATCAGCGATACGGCCTGAAGGTCCTGTCCGACCGCGTACTTAGCGGCCTTGTTGATCTGCGGTGTGATCGAAAGCATGGAGCCATCGGAAACGATGAAGCTGTAACCATCGGCAGGCAACGCGGTCAGGGTCTGAACCGAGACGATACCGTTGCCCCCCGGTTTGTTCTCTACCACGAAGCCCTGCTTCATGCGCTCGGAAAGCTTTTGGGCAATGACACGCGCCACCGTGTCTGGCAGGCCGCCCGGTGCATAAGGCACGATGAACTTGACTGGACGGTTGGGGTAGTCGCCAGCCTGTGCCAGCACGGCACCAGATGCAAGGAGCGCGCTCATGGCAAGTGCTGCAAGGATTCGTCGTTTCATGGTTTGTCTCCGTAAGTGAGGTTGATGAGATGAAGAAAGCAGAACAGCATCTGTGCACCCCTTTTTAGGGGAGATGCGTGACTGCTTGTTTTTTCTTAGAAATCTAAGATAATTGATTTTTCCCACTTGCTTGATCTTTGTCAAGAGTAGGTACCCATCAACTTCGCTGCGTAGAAACACTTACACCATGACTGCAAACGAGACAATGCACCCCCTCCTCATCACTCGAAAGGAGGTCATCGCCAAGGACGTCTTTCTCTTCGAGTTGAAGTCTCCGGACGCGTCACCGCTGCCCAGCTTCACGGCCGGGGCTCACATCGCGGTCCAGGTGCCCAATGGCTCTATGCGCCACTACTCGCTGTGCAGCGACCCTGGCCGAACAGACCTTTATCAACTCGCGGTCAAACGCGAAGATGACGGCAGGGGGGGCTCCAAGAGCTTGATCGACGAGGCGAACGTCGGCGACACGCTTCTGACCGGCACCCCCAGCAATCTGTTCGAGCTCAGCGAAAAGGCCAAGAGCTTCATCCTCGTGGCCGGTGGCATCGGCATCACACCCATGCGAGCGATGATTCACACCCTCGAAGCCGAAGGCATAAGGAGCTTCAAGCTCTACTACCTTGCACGCACGCCAGAATCGGCCGCCTTCCTGGACGAACTGAGTGCCCCCGAACTGAAGGGGAAGGTCGCCATCCACCACACTTACGGCGACCCGTCAAAAACCTTCGATCTCTGGTCTGTCTTCGAGAAACCTGTCGCTGGCACGCATGTCTATTGCTGCGGCTCCAAGCGACTGATGGATGAAGTCAAGGATATGACGGGTCATTGGGCCAGCAGTGCCGTGCACTTCGAGAGCTTCGGAGCTGATACGAAACCGCACCCCGACGACAAGCGCTTCGAAGTCGAATTGGCCAGAACGGGCATGAAGATCCTCGTGCCAGCCAACCGAAGCATCCTGGATACCCTGCGCGAGCATTCCATTCGAGTGCCCAGTTCTTGTGAGAGTGGAACGTGCGGCTCTTGCAAGGTGCGGCTGCTCAAAGGCGAAGCTGACCATCGGGACCTGGCCCTTCTCCCTGAGGAGCAGGAGGACCACATC
The DNA here is from genome assembly GCF_030656115.1 of Hydrogenophaga sp. Classification (GTDB taxonomy): domain Bacteria; phylum Pseudomonadota; class Gammaproteobacteria; order Burkholderiales; family Burkholderiaceae_C; genus Hydrogenophaga. The sequence continues at coordinate 43,400 of NZ_JAUSOO010000141.1, read as the reverse complement.
ATGGTGTGCGTCTCCAGAGCGAAGTCGGACACCTTGGTGCTTGACCTGTGAGCCCCTCAGTGAATCCCCACAAGCAGCCCATCAGGCTCGGTGTCCTGGGTCTTGGCCGCGCATTCACCCTGATGATTCCGACGCTCAGCAGGGATCCGCGCGTCGCGCTGGCCGCCTGCTTCGATCCGAATGCTGGTGCCACCGCAGCCTTTGCCAAAGCGTTTGGCGGGGTGGCGCACACATCGGCCGAAGCGCTTTGCGCCGATCCGAACGTTGAATGGATCTACGTCGCCACACCGCATCAGCTGCATGAGGAGCATGTGCGACTCGCGGCGAGCCAAGGCAAGCACGTCCTGGTCGAGAAACCCATGGCTTTGTCGCTTGCAGCATGCGCCCGCATGCAGGCCGCTTGCGAACAGGCGGGCACGCAGATGATTGTTGGCCACAGCCACAGCTTCAACGCGCCCGTATCGCATGCCAAGGCACTCATCGAGTCAGGTCAATGGGGCCGTGTCTGCATGATTCACGCCATGAACTTCACGGATTTTCTCTACCGTCCCAGGCGTCCGGAAGAATTGGATACAGCGAAGGGCGGTGGCGTCGTCTTCAGTCAGGCCGCGCACCAAGTCGATATTGTCCGGCTGCTGGCGGGCGGTGACGTCAGTTCCGTTTATGCAAGAACCGGATCATGGGACCCGACACGGCCCACCGAAGGTGCGTACACCGCGATACTGAACTTCCGCTCAGGCGCGTTTGCCAACGTGACCTACAACGGCTACGGCTTCTTTGACAGTGACCCGTGGATGGCGGGCATCGGGGAAATGGGCTGGCCCAAAGACGTCAACACCCATCGGCTAACCCGGGAAAAGCACCTGGCGACGAAGGACGAGGCGGCCGAGGCCCGCCGGAAGGCCAGTCGGAACTTTGGTGGCCAGGACTATGCGCCGGACGTTCGGCCATCGCCCGCCGCCTTTCAACACTTCGGCCCGGTCATCGTCAGCTGCGAGCATGCCGATCTGCGTTTGACTCCTTACGGCGTGGAGATTCACGACACCCATGGCGTGTGCCTGGAGGCCCCGCAGCGCGGACCGGTGCCTCGCTTTGAGGTTGTGGACGAGTTGTGGTCGGTGGCCCGAGATGGGAGCCCTCCAGTCCACTCAGGGGCGTGGTCCGCAGCAACGATGGAGGTCTGTCTGGCGATTCTCGAATCGGGCAAGAAAAGAGAAGCTATCATTCTGGAACATCAAGTCCCAGTCCCGCCGCTTCGGCTTTGACGCCTCCAATGAGCGAAAAATCCATAGACACCCGGAACCTGCTTAGCCACTGGCGAGAATCCGTCCCCAATGATCGCCTTGCCCATTTGGTGCGAGACGTCGCACGTGCGCAGATGCGAGCGCTCCAGCATCGATTGACCCCGTTTGGCGTCTCATTCGGTCACTGGTCGTTTCTGAGGATTCTGTGGAGCCGTGACGGACTGACCCAAAAGGAACTGAGTGATCTGGCTGGCGTGATGGAACCCACGACGTTCACTGCGGTCAAGGCCATGGAGAAGATGGGCTTCATCGAGCGCAGGCATTTGCCTGGCAACAAGAAGAACATGCATGTGTACCTGACGGAGTCGGGCCGCTCATTGGAAAGGGTACTTGTTCCTTTGGCCGAGGAAGTCAACCACATCAGCGCGAAGGGACTACCGGATCGCACGATTTCAGTTGTTAGAAATGCACTCGTCCAGATGATCGAGAATCTTGCCCAAGAAGAAGCCCGCGTCGATGCGAGCATCAACGCGGGCTGTTAGCAGGCGCCTTCCAAACCGATCTCCGGCAGGGTTTGCCGGAGGAAAGCAACCTCAAATACTGTAGCTTTCGTAGGTCGACGGGTCGAAGAGCTCGTCTAACCCCACCCTCCGGCATGACAGCCCCTGCGCATGATGGTGATGCAGGAACGCCTCGAGAGTCTTTCGATTCGGCCCTACGCCATAGGACCAGAAGTCCTGTCCCAGCGTTTCACGCGCTGCCTTGAGCTGTTCCTCCACAAACGGCAGGGTCACCTTGGTGGCCGAGGTGTCCGCCAGCAGTTCCAGGGCTTTCGCCTTGGATTCGCTGAATGCCTTGAACACAGCGCCCGGCAGCCAGCGGTTCTGTTCTGCCAACTCCTTGCGGATGCCCACCACGTGCATGATCGGAAAGATGCCCGTTCGCTTGTAGTAGTCCTTGGCCACCGCCGTCGGGTCGTCGAAAAGCCAGGCCACATCCGGGTTGGTCAGCGCGGCACCACTGGGTGGCCTTGGCGCAATGAATGCGTCAATTTCGCCCGTGTTCAGCATGTCCGAGATGGTCCGCATCTCCGGGGCCGCTTCAACCTTCACACCTGCAGGCAACTCCAGCTTGATCTTCTCCGGGCGCCCGGGCGTGTCAATCCCGCCCCTGACCCAGGTCACATCCTCCGGTCGTATCCCGTAGTCATCCTGCAGGATCGAGCGCGCCCACACGATCGCCGTCAGCTGGTACTCCGGCACCCCGATTCGGCAACCCTTGAGGTCCTCCGGCTTGCGGATGCGGTCCTTCCGCACGTAGATGGACGTGTGGCGAAAGGCACGTGACAGGAACACCGGAACCCCGATGTAAGGGCTCTCGCCCTTGGCGTGCTTCACCAGATAGCTGGAGAAAGACAGCTCGGTGATATCGAAGTCTCGGCTCCGCATGGCCCGAAAGAACATCTCCTCCGGGTTCAGCAGCATGTACACCGGGTCGCATCCATCAATTTGAACACGCCCGTCGTACAAGGCCCGATTGCGGTCGTAGTCACCCATGGCGACTGATAGTCGTAGCTTGGTCATCAAGTCAGCTCAGGCAGTGACAACATAAGAACGGTCCATCTCTGGATTATCCTGACCCTCAAGCCAGACATAGCTCGTCTCGTAAGCGCGCCAGTCCACGGTCTTTGGAATGACTCCCTGGAACGAGCACACTTCATTCGGAATGCGGTTCTCACCACCACCGATGACTTCGCCACTCTTCTGGAACGCCTGAACCGCCTCGACCATCTGCTTGCGGAACTCGACGATGGCCATGTCGCTGGCTCCAAGGCGGTCGTGACTTCTGTCGGCGATCTTGCCCATGGTGATCCACATGGCCATGTCCTGATTCGGAATGCCGGAAATGCCGGTGAAGTTGCCACTCTTCATCGCTTGGCGGTCCTGCCAGTACCTGTTCTCGTAGTTGCGCAGCGGACGGTACTGCTCATCCAGATCGACGCCGACCGTCTGGCCCAGGAATTTGCGCCAAGTGGCCGTCTCAGGGGTCTGCGAAGGATGGCCCCAGCCGATGAAGTAGAAGCAGGTGTTGGTATCGTCCACTGGCACATTCACGTTCGCCACGTTGTACAGGTTGTTCGGTGGAATCAGCACCGTCCAAGGCGCAACGAACACCGTCGTGCGCACGTAGTCGTGCGTCTGGGCATTGAAGATGGGGCGCCGCACTGCGGCATACCGGAAGCCGAACTTCGCGCGCTGCACCTGCATCCGCGGCGCCTTGTCGGTGGACGGACGCAGCCAGTTCTTGTCGGTGGCTTTCGCACCATCGACACGTGCAGGAACCATGTCCGAACTGTGCAGGCTCGAGCTGTGCGCCGAATCGATCGCACCTTCCAGAATCTGTGCCCAGTTCACGGGGATGATCACCTTGGCGACGCTCACCCGTGTTTCCGCAGTGGGCGCCCAGCGGGGTGGCTCAAACTCCGGCATGGTTTCGGCCGCACCCATGTAGGCCCAGACAAAGCCGCCCCATTCCTTGGTGGGGTATGCCTTGTGTTTGACTTTTTCCAGCATGCCACTGGCTTCCGGCTCGGAGGACATCTCGGTGACATTGCCCGCCACGTCCATCTTCCAGCCGTGATATAGGCAGCGCAAGCCACCCTCCTCGTTCCGGCCGAACACCAAGGATGCCCTGCGATGGGGACAGTACTCGTCCATCACGCCGACTTGCCCATCGGTGTTTCTGAACACCACGAGGTCTTCGCCGAGGATCCGTGCTTTGACAGGGGTTCCGTCAGGCTCCGACACCTCTTCGATCAGACAGATCGGAACCCAGTGTCGACGCATCAGATGCCCCATCGGGGCACCGTTTTCAACGCGGCACAGCAGATCGTTTTCTTCATGCGTAATCATGGAACTCTCCTGTAAGGATGGGTAAGTGCAAGAAGGCACTGCGCCGCAGTATACTTCGATATCTAAGTATTTTTTTAAGGGTTATCCCTTGCCACATCCTCTGCACTGTCTCTTCGTCTCGCCAACCACCTAGGGTGAAGGCCCTCTACAGCATGAGAAAGCTTCCATACAAATTTAGTTCTCTCGCATTTGCGTTCTACATGGCAACCATCATCGCCTTCATGATGTGTCTGCTCCTAACGGCCATCAACACCGGAATCGACGCTCGGTTCATTCAACGGGTACGTGGTACCTATGAGATAGCAATGCCAGTGGCCTTCGCATGCGTCATCTTGGTACGTCCGCTTGTCCTCTATCTCGTATCAAAGACCGTGGCCACGAAAACAGGTGACATCTGATAGGACTCGGACATCATCTGAACACAGCCAAATTCAGACGCAGTCACCATCAGAAGGTACAGCCGGCAACTGCGATGACTGCGCGTTCAGTGCTGTTGTAGTGCGCTCAGCTTGGCCAAAGGACTCCAAGATCGCGGTCTTCCGCGAGGCTACTGCGTACTCAAACCTGAGGTGTTTGGTGTAGTGCTTTGGTTGGCCACATCACTGTCGGTGCAACTGAAATTTGAGAAAAAATGAAAACAATCAGGGAAAACCATGGAATTGAGGCACCTTCGGTGCTTTTTGGCGGTCGCTCAGGAACTGCACTTCGCTAGAGCCGCTGAGAAGCTTCACATTGAGCAGTCGCCACTTTCGAGGGCGATAAAGGAACTGGAAGGAGAGCTGGGGGTCCGCCTCTTCGACCGCAACACGCGCAGCACGCGTCTGACCCGTGCGGGTCAGGTCTTCATGGATCACGTGCCACGCGTGTTCGCCGCTCTGACCAAGGCGCGTGACAGTGTTCGGGCCGTGTCGGCCGGGTTTCAGGGGCAGTTGCGGATCGCATTGTCCGAAGGTATCTCGCAGGCCCGGCTCACGGCATTGCTATCGTGTTGCCGTGTGGAAGAACCAGATACGGAAATCCGGCTTTACGAGGGTCCACTGTCACAGCAGATCAGAGGCCTCGAAGCCGATTTGTACGACGCTGGGTTCTCCCACTCATCGGAAGTTGGTGAAACGCTGCTAGCCGTATCAGCGTGGAACGACCCGATGGTCGTTGCCGTGCCATCGCGCCACCCGTTGTTGGCCCACAAAAAGCTGCCACTGGATGAAGTGCTGCGCTATCCCTTGGTGCTTTCCGACCCCGAGATGTGCGAGGGATGCAGCCGCCAGGTGGCGCGCGTACTGCGCTCAACGGATCGCGAACCTATCGTGGCCGAACAGGTGGCCAGCCAAGATCTGATGGTGACATTGGTTGCAGCGGGCTACGGTCTGGGCTTCTCAACAGAGGCACACGTTTCGACCTGCGGCCATCCCGAGATCGTCACAAGGCCGCTGGCTGGCCGCACGCCGGTGCTGACCACCTACCTGATCCGCCGCATCGGTGACCCGTCGGAAACCTTGCAACGATTCATGAAAAGAGCCCTTGTCGCTGCGCCAAATCGAGCAACTGACGAAGCGTTGGACACATCACCAGGGAGTAGCACATGAGAAAGCTTCAAAACTTGACTGCGGCGTTGGCGGTCACCTCCGCAGCCTTGCTGCTGTCGTCCTGCGGCAAACCACAGTCAGCTGAAACTGTGGAATCGCTGATGGCCGATCCTGGACGGTTGAAACACTTGCGAGAGCAGTGCAAGACCGACCGCGCCAAGCTGGGCGACGAACTTTGTGACCGCATGGCCGAGGCCACAAAGCGGCGATTTTTCGGGGACGGCAAGGTACCGTACAACCCACCCAAAGAATCACCCAAATTCTGAACGTGCGCTCGTCGCCACACTAGGTGACGCCTATTTTCTACATGGGCGCTGTACTACTTACAGCGCTGCAAGGTGCCATGACACGCGCTAGCACGCTATCACTTGCATTCTTGCAGGCCGAGCTGCGAGCCTGCCGATTTCGGACTTTGACCCACCGATAGCCAGCCTTGATCCTCATGCGTGCGACACACCTTCGTGCCGCACGCACGGCCCCCGCGTGACGGGCCACTGGATCGGAGGTCAAGGTGCAGGCTCAGGGCGCAAGCCACCAGGGGATTCTCTACGGGCAGATCGCGGTGGTGCTCGGCGTCGTCGTGGTTGGCGTGTGGGGCGCGACCCAGTGGACAGCCGCTGCGCTGGGTCACCAGGCACGCCTTGGGGCGCCATGGTTCGAAGCCCTCGGCTCGCCGGTGTACCACCCCTGGCGCCTGTTCGAGTGGTGGTTCGTCTTCGATGCCTACGCACCGGATGTCTTCGACATGGGTGGTGCGATTGCGGGTGGCAGTGGCATCGCCTCGGTGGGCGTGGCGGTGGGAATGTCAGTATGGCGTTCTCGGCAGTCGCGGCTGGTCACCACCTACGGCACGGCACGCTGGGCCACGGCTGACGATGTTCGCCAAGCGGGCCTGAATCGGCCATCCGGCGTCTTCCTCGGCCGGCATGGTGAGCGGTACCTGCGCCACGACGGCCCAGAGCACGTACTTGCGTTTGCGCCCACCCGCTCGGGCAAGGGCGTGGGTCTGGTTGTACCCACGCTGCTTTCGTGGCCCGGTTCAGCCGTCATCCATGACATCAAGGGCGAAAACTGGCAGCTGACGGCCGGCTGGCGCGCATGCTTCTCGCACTGCCTGCTGTTCAACCCCACCGATGCGCGCTCAGCCGCCTACAACCCGTTGCTGGAGGTGCGGCGCGGCGTACATGAAGTGCGCGACGTGCAGAACATCGCCGACATCCTTGTGGACCCAGAAGGCGCGCTGGAGCGGCGCAACCACTGGGAGAAAACGTCGCACGCCCTGCTGGTCGGCGCCATCCTGCACGTGCTCTATGCGGGCGAGGATAAGACGCTGCGCGGCGTGGCCAACTTTCTCTCCGATCCAGCCTGCCCTTTCGAGGTGACGCTGCACCGGATGATGACAACACCGCATCTGGCAAGCGAGCAAGGCGGTGGCGCGCACCTCGTGGTCGCCTCGGCCGCCCGCGAGGTGCTCAACAAGAGCGAAAACGAACGCTCGGGTGTGCTGTCCACGGCCATGAGCTTCCTGGGCCTGTACCGCGACCCGACTGTGGCGGAGGTGACCTCGCGTTGCGACTGGCGCATCGCCGATCTGATCTCGACCGAGCACCCGGTGTCGCTGTACCTGGTGGTGCCGCCTTCGGACATCAGCCGCACCAAACCGCTGATCCGGTTGATCCTGAATCAAGTGGGGCGGCGCCTGACCGAGTCGCTCGATGGCTCGGACGGCATCGCACGGCGGCACAAGCTGCTCCTGATGCTGGATGAATTCCCGGCGTTGGGTCGGCTAGATTTCTTCGAAACCGCCCTAGCATTCATGGCGGGCTACGGCATCCGCAGCTTCCTGATCGCGCAGAGCTTGAACCAGATCGACAAGGCCTACGGCCAGAACCATTCGATCCTGGACAACTGCCATGTGCGCGTGACCTTCGCCACCAACGACGAGCGCACAGCCAAACGCATCAGCGAGACCCTGGGCACTGCTACCGAGCTGCGTGCCCAGCGCAACTACGCCGGCCACCGGTTGGCGCCGTGGCTGGGGCACCTGATGGTCTCGCGGCAGGAGACGGCGCGCCCGCTGCTGACGCCTGGCGAGGTGATGCAGCTGCCGCCGGACGAAGCGGTGGTGATGGTCTCCAGCGTGCCACCGGTCAAGGCCCGCAAGCTGCGCTACTACGCCGACGCGAACTTCAAGCGCCGCGTGTTGCCACCGCCCGTCCTGACTGCCGGCCCCTACCCCGATGCGCCACCTGCGCGGGCGGACGACTGGGGCGATCTGGCTGTACCGGCTTCGCCCGCTGCATCGAACCCTGCCTTCATGGCCGGCATGGATGCCGACGAAGGCGGTCCCCGCCTGCAGCCAGAGCTGACGGAGATTGCGATACACAACCCCGCGATCGACGCACTGACCAATGCCCTGGCGCTGATCGATGACGACGACGCGCCCCTGCCCCTTCCCCGCCAGCTCGATCCGGCCATGCAACGCGCAGTGCGCCTGGCCGCACTCGACCCCGACGATGGAATCACGCTATGAGTCAGTACCGCCTGAATCTGTTCATTCCGCCTGAGCACGCGCGACGCCTCGAAGAAGTAGCGGCCAAGAAGGGGGTGTCCAAGTCGTCCATCGTCGCGGCGGCACTGGCCTCGTGGCTGTCGCCGGATTCGGGCGACCAGCGCGAGGCGGCCATCGCCAAGCGACTGGACCGGCTCTCGCGCCAGTTCGAGCGGCTGGAGCGCGACCAGAACATCGAGATCGAGACGCTGGCACTGTTCATCCGGTACTACCTCACGGTGAGCACGCCGGTGCCCGAGGGGCACCAGGAGGCGGCCCGTGCGCAAGGCAAGGCCCGCTTCGAGCAATTCGTCGAGCAACTGGGCCGCCACCTGCTGCGCGGCCGCAGTCTGGTGCGCAATGTGATTGAGGAGCTTCACCCGCAGGAACAGGGCCTGAACCGGCAACTGGACGAAGCGGCAGGCATGGCCGAGGACCCGATGGATTCCGGGCAAGCCGACGAAGGGCCGACGGCATGACGGCCCCACCACCCAGCACCGAAAGAACCACGCTCGACCGCCGTGTCCGCATGCTGCGCACGGCCATGGGGCCGATGATCGCGGCCGCGCTGGAAGACGCGGACGTGGTGGAGGTGCTGCTCAACCCCGATGGGTCCCTATGGCTGGACCGGCTCTCCACCGGACGGGCACCGACGGGCGTGACCTTGTCGGCTGCCGATGGCGAACGGATCATTCGCCTGGTGGCGGCCCATGTCGGTGCCGAGGTGCACCGGGGCCAGCCGCTGCTGACGGCCGAGCTGCCCGAAACGGGCGAGCGCTTCGAAGGGGTTCTGCCCCCTGCTGCGCCAGGCCCGGCGTTCGCGCTGCGCAAGCGCGCCGTGGGCGTGATCCCGCTCGACCGCTACGTGGCCGACGGGATGATGACGGCGGAGCAGGCCGGTTTCCTGTGCCAGGCCGTGCACGCGCGGCAGAACATCCTGATCGCTGGCGGCACCAGCACCGGCAAGACCACGCTGGCCAACGCGCTGCTGGCCGAGATCGCCACCACGGGCGACCGGGTGCTGGTGCTCGAAGACACCATCGAACTGCAGTGCTCCGCGCGGGACCACGTGCCGCTGCGCACGCGCGCAGGCGCCGTGTCCATGGCCGAGCTGGTGCGCGCCACGATGCGGCTCCGGCCCGACCGCGTGGTGGTAGGTGAAGTGCGTGGCGGCGAGGCACTCGACCTGGTCAAGGTCTGGGGCACCGGCCACCCCGGCGGCGTCGCCACCATCCACGCGGGGTCGGCGCTTGGCGCGCTGCTGCGGCTGGAGCAGTTGATCCTGGAGGTGGCGGTGAACCCGCCGCGTGCGCTGATCGCCGAAGCGGTCAACGTGGTGATCTACATCGCCGGTCGCGGCCGCAAGCGCCACATCGAAGCGATTGCCCGTGTCACCGGACACGACAGCACGGGCTACCACCTGATAGCGATGAACGGCGCGCTGGATACGCCCTTCCCTCAGCTGCCAGCGCCGCAGCCACTTGCGCCCTCTCCCTCCCCGCCTCCTGCGGCGGATTCCCCTTCCTCAACCCTGCCTGGAGAACTTCCATGAACCCTTCGCTTTCCCTGCGCGCCTTTGCCGATCTGCTGGCCCAATCATTCTCTCGATGGATCCCGTCCGCCGGCGTGGCCGGCCTGAAGCGCATCCACCGGCTTATCCAGCCCGCCCGCCAGGGTCTGCTCACCGCCGTCGTCATGCTGAGCCTGGCGGGCACGGCCAAGGCGGCCGGGTCCAGCATGCCCTGGGAAGGACCGCTGCAATCCATCCTGGACTCGATCCAGGGCCCTGTGGCACGCATCGTGGCGGTGATCATCATCATCGCCACCGGCCTGGCACTGGCCTTTGGTGACACCTCGGGGGGCTTTCGCAAGCTGATCCAGATCGTCTTCGGCCTGTCGATCGCTTTTGCGGCCTCGTCCTTCTTCCTGAGCTTCTTCAGCTTCTCCGGTGGTGCCCTGGTATGAGCGGCGCTGCCGAGCAGGCCAGCCTCGCCAGCGGCTTCGAGATCCCGCTGCACCGGTCGCTGACCGAGCCCATCCTGATGGGCGGCGCACCGCGCACGGTGGCCATCGCCAACGGAACGCTGGCGGCCGCCGTGGGCCTGGGCCTGCAGCTGTGGATTCCAGGCATCGTGCTGTGGATCGTCGGCCACTCGCTGGCGGTCTGGGGCGCTCGGCTCGATCCGCAGTTCATGGCGGTGTTTGCGCGGCACATCAAGCACAAGCCGCTACTGGACGTGTGAGGAAGACACCATGCTCAACCTCACCGAGTACCGGCAACGCCCTGCCCTGCTGGCCGACTGGCTGCCCTGGGCCGGGTTGGTGGCGCCCGGGGTGGTGCTGAACAAGGACGGTTCGTTCCAGCGCACCGCACGCTTTCGAGGGCCGGACCTGGACAGTGCCACGCAGGGCGAACTGGTAGCCACCACCGCGCGCCTGAACAACGCGCTGCGCCGCCTGGGTTCTGGCTGGGCGCTGTACGTGGACGCTGAGCGCAGGTCGGCCGCCGACTACCCGCGCTCGGACTTCCCAGAGGCCCTGTCGTGGCTGGTGGACGAAGAGCGGCGCGCTGCCTTCGAGGAATCGGCCAGCCACTTCGAGAGCCGCTACCACCTCACGCTGCAGTACCTGCCACCCGAAGAGTCGCGCGCACGGGCCGCTGGCCTTCTCTACGAAAACCGGGCCAGCACGGGTGTGGACTGGCGCGAGCGGCTCGGTGCCTTCATCGCCGAGACCGACCGGGTGTTCGACCTGCTCGACGGTGTGATGCCCGAGATCGCCTGGCTGCAGGACGCCGACACGCTGAGCTACCTGCACGCCACTGTGTCGCCGCGCCCCTACCCGGTGGCCGTGCCCGAGGTGCCATTCCACCTCGATGCGCTGCTGGCCGATGCCCCGCTGCTGGGCGGTCTGGCGCCGATGCTGGGGGATGAGCACCTGCGCGTGACCACGGTGCGGGGGTTTCCCACGTCCACCTGGCCCGGCGTGCTGGACGATCTGAACCGGCTCGGCTTTGCCTACCGCTGGTCCACGCGCTTTCTGTGCATGGACAAGGCCGAAGCCGAGAAGGAACTGGGCCGCCTGCGCCGTCAGTGGTTCGCCAAGCGCAAGAACGTGATCGCCCTGCTGCGCGAGACGCTGTTCCAGCAAGAGTCGCCTCTGGTGGACACCGACGCGGGCAACAAGGCCGCCGACGCCGATGCGGCCCTGCAGGAACTGGGCAGCGACCAGGTGGCCTTCGGCTACGTGACCGCCACGCTGACCGTGCTCGATGGCGACGCGACCACCGCCGACGAAAAGCTGCGCATGGCCGAGCGCGTGATCCAGGGCCGCGGCTTCGTCACCATCCCCGAGACGCTGAACGCCGTGGAAGCCTGGCTGTCGTCGATCCCGGGCAATGCGTATGCCAACGTGCGCCAGCCCATCGTCTCGACGCTGAACCTCGCGCACCTGATGCCGGTTTCTGCCGTGTGGGCCGGGCCTGAGCGCAACCGGCACCTGGACGGCCCGCCACTGGTCGTGACCCGCACCGAGGGCTCGACGCCCTTCCGGCTGGTGACCCACGTGGGCGACGTCGGTCACACGCTGGTGGTCGGCCCGACGGGCATGGGCAAGTCGGTGCTGCTGGCCTTGCTGGCCCTGCAGTTCCGGCGCTATCCCGGCTCACGCATCTTCGCGTTCGACATGGGCCGATCGATGCGCGCCACCGTGCTGGGCCTGGGCGGCGAGCACTACGACCTGGGCCACGACGGCGACATCGCGTTCCAGCCACTGGCCGGCATCGACCAGGAGGGCTACCGCAGTTGGGCCGCCGAGTGGGTCGAAGGCCAGCTGGTGCACGAGGGCGCGGCCCTGGGGCCCGACGAGAAGGCGGCGATCTGGTCCGCGCTGGGCAGCCTGGCCGGCGCGCCGCGCGAGCAGCGCACGCTCACCGGTCTGTCTGTGCTGCTGCAGTCCAACGCGCTGCGCCAGGCGCTCGCGCCCTACGTGCTGGGCGGCGCCCACGGCAAGCTGCTGGACGCCGACCACGACCGGCTGGGCGCGGCCGACGTGCAGTGCTTCGAGATGGAGGAGCTGATGGGTAGCCGCGCGGCGGTGATGGCCGTGTTGGGCTACCTGTTCGCACGCTTCGATGCGCGTTTCGACGGTGCGCCCACCCTGCTGATGCTGGACGAATCCTGGCTGTTCCTGGACGACCCGGTGTTCGCGGCGCGCATTCGCCAGTGGCTCAAGACGCTGCGCAAAAAGAACGTGTCGGTGCTGTTTGCCACACAGAGCCTGGCCGACATCCAGGGTTCGAGCATCGCGCCGGCCATTGTGGAGAGCTGCGCGAGCCGCATCTTCCTGCCCAACCCGCAGGCCACCGAGCCGCAGGTGCGCTCAATCTACGAGGCCTTCGGCCTGAACCGGCGACAAATCGAGATTGTGGCCACCGCCGTGCCCAAGCGCGACTACTACTACCAGTCGCGGCTGGGCAATCGCCTGTTCGACCTGGACCTGCGCGCCGTGGCCCTGGCCTTTGCCGGCGCCTCCTCGCCGCAGGACCAGCGGCTGATCGACGAGGTGCTGGCCACCTGCCCGCCAGAGGGTTTCGCCCCGGCCTGGCTGCGCCACCGTGGCCTGGACTGGGCCGCCGATCTCTTTCACCGCTACCCCCATCACCACCCCGGGCATGCCCGACCTTCAGGAGAAACACCATGAGCCTTCGTGCACCGCTTCGCTCTTTCAAACCCCGCCTCGTCGCGCTGGCCACCGCTGCCGCGCTGACCCTGGGCGCCACGCAACCCGCGCACGCACTGTTCGGCGTGGGTGACATCGTGCTGGACCCGGTCAACCTGGTGCAGAACACCATGACGGCCGCGCGCACGCTGGAGCAGATCAACAACCAGATCCGCCAGTTGCAGAACGAGGCGCAGATGCTGATCAACCAGGCACGCAACCTGGCGAGTCTTCCGTTCAACGTGGTCAACCGCCTCCGTTCGACGCTGGACACGACCCGGCAACTGATCGCTCAGGCCCAGGGCCTGGCCTACCAAGTGTCGCACCTCAACACCGAGTTCGCCCGGCTCTACCCCGAGCAGTACGCCGCCACCGTGAGCGGCAATCAGATGTTCCAGGACGCGCACCAGCGCTGGAAGAACACGCTCAACGGCCTGCAGACCGCCATGCAGATGCAGGCCCAGGTGTCGCAGAACCTGAGCCTGGACGAAGGCGTGCTGGCCGACCTGGTGAGCCAGAGCCAGTCGGCCACCGGCGCGCTGCAGGCCATGCAGGCGACCAACCAGTTGCTGGCCTTGCAGGCCAAGCAGTCCATCCAGTCGCAGCAGCTGATGCTGACGCAGGACCGCGCCGCCTCGCTGGAGCTGGCCCGGCAGGCTGCGGCCATCGAGCGCGGCCGTGAGGTGACGCGCCGCTTCATCGGCAGCGGCACGAGCTACACGCCACAAGGCGTGAGCTTCTACGGCCACTGAGCCACCGGAGGCCCTGCCATGGACGACGTCGCCGTCATCGACCGCTTCCTAAACACCTTCTCCACCTACATCGACTCGGGCTTCGGGTTGCTGAACGGCGAGGTCGCCTTCCTCACCGCCACGCTGGTGGCCATCGACATGACCCTGGCTGGACTGTTCTGGGCCATGGGGCACGCCACCGGCCAGGGCGAGGACGTGATGGCGAAGCTGATCCGCAAGGTGCTTTACGTGGGCGCCTTCGCCTACATCATCGGCAACTTCAACAGCCTGTCGGGCATCCTGTTCCGCTCGTTCGCCGGGCTGGGCCTGCAGGCCAGCGGGTCGGGCATGAGCCTGGCCACTTTCCTGCAGCCCGGTCACCTGGCCAAGGCGGGCATCGATGCGGCGGCGCCCATCCTGCAGCAGATCAGCGACCTCTCCGGGTTTCCGGAGGTGTTCATCAACATCGCACCCATCGTGGTGCTGTTCCTGGCCTGGCTCACGGTCATCGTGAGCTTCTTCGTGCTGTCCGTGCAGCTCTTCGTGACGCTGATCGAGTTCAAGCTCACCACGCTGGCGGGCTTCGTGCTGGTGCCCTTTGCCTTGTGGAACAAGACCACCTTCCTCGCCGAGAAGGTGCTGGGCAACGTGGTGTCCTCGGGCATCAAGGTGCTGGTGCTCGCGGTGATCGTGGGTATCGGCACAGGTCTGTTCTCGCAGTTCCAGACCACACCGGCCGAGCCCTCCATCGACCACGCTTTGGTGGTGATGCTGGCCTCGCTGTCCCTGCTCGGGCTGGGCATCTTCGGACCCGGCATCGCGACCGGCCTGGTGTCCGGCGCTCCGCAACTCGGTGCGGGCGCAGCGGCCGGCACGGCGCTGGGCGCCACCGGCCTGGCGGTTGCGGGAGGCGCTGCCGTGGCCGGTGCTGGTGCGGCGGTGGCCGCCGGTGCACGCATGGCGCCTAGCGCGGCACGCGTTGCCATTAGCGGTAGTGCATCGGCGGCCCGATCAGCCAGCGGCCTTGCGGCGGGTGCGAGTTCGGCCTACGAGTCCGGCGCTGCCGCGTCCTCGGGCGGGCCGCTGCGCGCCGCTGGCGCGGGCGTGGCCAACGTGGCTCGTACAGGAGCCAGCGCAGTGGGTCAGAAGCTGGCCGACGGCGCCCAGGCCGTGAAAGACAAGGTGTCGGGTTTCGTGGCCGAGGCCGCTGCGCCCGTTGCGGGATCGGGCCCCGAATCGGCCATGTCGAACGCAACCACCTCAACACCCGCGAATGAGCCCGCCTGGGCGCAGCGCATGCGCCGGCGCCAGCAGATCGGCCATGCCGCCACGACGGCGGCACACACCCTGCGCGGCGGCGACGGCGGTGGCTCGGGCAGCGGTCCCAGCCTTCGAGATTCGGATTCCTGAGGAGAACCCCGCATGCGATTCAAACGACCGCAGGTGCGCTATGCCGACACGCCGCCGCCTGCCACCCCCTACCAATCGGCCGCACAGGCCTGGGACGAGCGCATCGGCTCGGCCCGTGTGCAGGCCCGCAATTGGCGATTCATGGCCTTCGGTTGCCTGTCGCTGGCCCTGCTGATGGCCGGCGGCCTGGTCTGGCGCTCGGCGCAGTCCATCGTCACGCCCTACGTGGTCGAGGTGGACCAGGCCGGCCAGGTGCGAACCGTCGGAGAAGCCGCCTCACCCTACCGCCCCGGCGATGCGCAGATCGCGCACCACTTGGCTCGCTTCGTGACGCTGGTGCGTTCGCTGTCCATCGATCCCATCGTGGTGCGGCAGAACTGGCTGGACGCCTACGACTACACGACCGATCGCGGGGCCGCTGTGCTCAACGAGTACGCCCGCACCAACGATCCATTCGTGCGGGTGGGCAAAGAATCGGTGACGGTGCAGATCACCAGCGTGGTCCGCGCCAGCGACGCCTCGTTCAACGTGCGCTGGACCGAACAGCGCTACGTCAGCGGCGCACCGGCCGGCACCGAGCGGTGGACCGCCGTGGTCTCCACCGTGTTGCAGACGCCACGCACCGAGCAGCGCCTGCGCAAGAACCCCCTGGGCATCTACGTCAACGGCCTGTCCTGGAGCCGCGAGCTGGATGCGAACGAAGGAACCAAGCCATGAAAACCCAGAATATCAATGCGCGCCACATTGTGGTCTCCCTTGCCCTTGCGGCCACCCTGGCAGGGTGCGCATCGCAGGGCGTGCCGCCGCCCGTGATCCCGCTGGATGAGCCGGTGATGGCTCAGCCGCTGCCCGAGCCACCCAAGCCCGTGGAAGTGGTCGCCGTGCCGCAGGTGCTGCCGATGCCCGCCCAGATGAAGCCGTTGCCAGAAGCGCTGGACAAGCCGACGGCACCCGAACCGGCCGACGAGCGATTGCGGGTGTCGCGCGCCAACGCGGAAGCCCGGGTGGCGCCCACGCGAGAAGGCTACGTCAACGCCATCCAAGTCTGGCCCTACACCGACGGAGCGCTGTACCAAGTCTATGCCGCGCCAGGCCGCGTGACGGTGATCTCGTTGCAGTCGGGCGAAGAGCTGGTGACTGTCGCAGCCGGCGACACGGTGCGCTGGGTCGTGGGCGACACGTCCAGCGGCTCGGGCGATGCGCTGCGCGTAAACGTGCTGGTCAAGCCGGTGCGCACGGGTCTGAAGACCAACCTGGTCATCACCACCAACCGGCGCACCTACCTGATCGAGCTGACCTCTACCGAAAAGACCTGGATGGCATCGGTGTCCTGGGACTACCCCAAGGACCACATGCTGGCCTTGCATCGGCAGGCCCAGGCGGCGCAGACCGCCGCCCCGGTGGATGCGGGACTGTCGCTGGAGCGCATCCGCTTCCGCTACGCGATCAGCGGCAGCACGCCGCCCTGGAGGCCGCTGCGGGCCTTTGACGATGGCGAGAAGGTCTACATCCAGTTCCCGACTGGCATCGCGCAAGGCGATTTGCCACCGCTGTTCGTCATCGGTGCACAAGGTGATGGCCAGTTGGTGAACTACCGCTTTCGGTCGCCCTACTACATCGTCGATCGCCTGTTCGGCGCGGCCGAGTTGCGACTGGGCGCCGACAAGGGCGACGTGGTCCGCGTCGAGCGCACGGACGGTGTGCCGCCCACCGCTCGGAAGGACTGAGCATGGCCACGAACGACTCCACCGCATCGGTTGCCAGCAGCCGCCCCGCAGCAGCCAAGGTATCGCCCGAGTCGGTTGCCTTGCGAGCGCAGCCGCAACCGGTGACCCGCCTGAATCGCCGCAGCCTCGCGCTGATGGCGGGCTTGCTGGCCTTGGGTGTGCTGGGAGCGACGGTGTGGTCGCTGCAACCGAAGGCTCGCCGCGAGGCGAACGATCCCGCTGAGCTGTTCAACGTGGATCGGGTGTCGCGGTCCGAAGGCCTGGGAAAGTTGCCCGCCGACTACTCAAAACTCCCGCCTCCGCTACCAGCGGCCGTACCCGAACTCGGGCCACCCCTGCCCGGTGATCTGGGCCCTGCCATCGTCAAGTCGCAACAGCCGGTGGTGCCGAGCTATTCACCACCGGGACACGACCCTGCTGCGTCGGAGCGCGATGCCCGGCGCAAGGAAGCCGAGCAGGCAGCGGCAGCGTCGGTGTTCTTTCGCAGTGGAGGGCAGCGCTCTGCCGCTGCTTCACCAACCGGTGCAGCGCCTGGTACTGCCGGCGCGACGTCGAGCAGTCTGGCGGGCTTCGACCCGATGGCGGCTGGCCCGACGTCCACACCAGCGCAGGCTGGCAGTGCCGACGCCACGACTGCACAAAACCGACAAGACCAAAAAGAGTCTTTCCAGAAATCCGGTTCCACGGAAACCCGCAATTCCGGATCTCTGCAACTGCCCGCCTCACCGTACCAGGTGATGGCTGGCACGGTGATCGCCGGGGCCTTGGTCACCGGTATCCAGTCCGACCTGCCCGGAGACGTGATCGCCACCGTCACCGAACCGGTCTACGACACCGCCACTGGCAAGCATCTGCTGATCCCGCAGGGATCCCGCATCCTCGGCCGCTACAACAGCCAGGTGAGTTACGGCCAGAGCCGTGTGCAAGTGGTGTGGAATCGGGTCATCCTGCCCGACACGTCGTCACTGACACTGGACAACTTGGTCGGCTCGGACCCGGCTGGCCGAGTCGGACTCGAAGACGGTGTTGACTGGCACTGGGATCGAGTGTTCGCAGGAGCCGCGCTGACTTCGCTGCTGGGCATCGGCGCCGAGCTGGCCGCGCCAGAGAACCGGCAGGACGGTAACCGCATCGTGATCGCCGGTCGCGACAGCCTGCAGGACAACGTGAACCAAACCGGCCAGGAGGTGACCCGCCGCAACCTGAACATCCAGCCGACGTTGACCGCGCGACCGGGGTTACCCATGCGCGTCATCGTGAATCGCGACCTAGTCCTGCGCCCCTACCAGCCGCTGTTTTTCGTCCGAGGGGTGCCGCGATGAGCACAAACCGTCAACTTCGCTTGGGGCCACTGCCCAAGACCGAAAGCGTCAAGCTCACCTTCTCGTGCTCTGTCACCCTGAAGGCTGAACTGGATCGCTATGCCGCACTGCACGCGCAGACCTATGGCGAGGCGGTCGATGCGGCGACGCTGATCCCGCACATGCTGGAGGCCTTCATGGCCAGGGACCGTGGATTCAGGCGAGTGCATGCCAAACGCAAGACTCCATTGGCGTCGGCCAAGTCGTCCGATGTTGTCGAGGCAATGGAGTGACTGAACCCCTTGGCAGTCATGTCGGGAGGACTCCATGTGTAATTTAGACCCGTGGGGGCTGATCAAGCCTTTCGCCGAAGTCACCGGTTACGGCGAAAACGATGTGCACCAAAAAATCGAAGATAGGCCTTGGGTGGACAACAGCTATGTAACTCTCGATGTGCGCGAGAGCCACGAGCACCATCAGAACGGCGGCGCAACATGACCGCCGAGACGATCAACGCCGAACAGTGTGCCGAACTCCTGCACTGCACCGAGCAGCGAATAGAGGAACTGACCCGAAGCGGCGAGCTACCGGGGATGAAATTCGGTCGCGGCTGGATCTACGTGAAAGCCGATCTGCTGGCCTACATCGCCGAGCGCGCCCGGAAAGAGGCTGAAGAGCGGCGCCAGAACCTCAACGCAAGAAAGTCGGTCCCGCGCCTGGACATGCCGGTCAGGCCACGGCGGCAGACGCCGCCCCCGCTTCCTGTGCCGGCCAAAGCCTTTGCGCAAGGTCCACGCCCCTGAAGCTGGCATAGCGCTGGGCCATCACCGAGCCCGGCTTCCATCCCATGATCCTGTTCAGTTCCTCCAGACGGAACATGTCGCGCCCGTCGTTGTCTTTCAACTCCAGCCATCGGCATGTCGCTTCGTGTCTCAGATCGTGTTCATGAAGGCCAACGATGTCCATGTACTCGAAAGCGATCCTGAAACGGAATGACAGCCGTTGACTGGTACGCACCAAGCCCTTTTTCCCTTCCTCGATCCCTTCTTCGTGGAGGAACGGGAAGATGTGCGCATCGGGTTCGAACGGCGGCCGCGATGCAAAGTACGAGGACAGCGCCTGATGCACTTCCGGGCGCATCGGGACATCCCGATAAGAAATCTTCCCACGCCACTGCTTGGTCTCCCTGGCATGGATCACCTTGTTCTGCATGTCGATCTGGCCTCTGGTCAGGGTGTACGCCTCCCTAAGCCGCAGTCCCGTGTTCAAGATCAGCAGGTACAAGGTCAGTAGCGCATCGCCGCCCTTGAGTTCGAGGCCGCGCGAGCGATCCGGTCGCTCATAGCCCGACAGCACCGCCACGATCTTCTCGTGCTCCCCTGGCAACAGGCGCCTGTCGCGCGCCACGTTCACCTTCACCTTACCTCCCTTGGCTTTCGCCATCTGGGCATCGACGTCGGTATAAGTCGAGTAGCCCTTGGGCAGCAGCTTCACCGGGTTGCTGATCTTGACGTTCACGTTGTGCCGCAGGTACTCGTCAATGGCCCGGCTCAGCGCCTGAATACGATGCTTGATGGATGAAGGGGATAGGTTCTTCTCCACCTTCAGGGATCGGAGATAACTGGTCAGCCACTTGTAGCTGGCGTCGGAGAGGCGCACTGAACCTACCTCACGCGTCAGCGTCGAGAGCGTGAGAATTTGCGAAGGCGCCGCGAAGCCACTGTCCGACCACTCACCAAGAATGCGCACCAAGCGCACACTGTCGCCGGGGGAGGTGGGGGCGGTTAGTTCTGCCGGCGGCGGGATGTCCGCGTGCTTCATCAGCTTCCACTGCTGCCCGTAGGCAATGGCCTCGACCTCGGTGTCGAAGGTGAAGTACTTGCGCCCGCTCGGAAGCGATGGGTGCCTCAGCCCGATTTCCCACTTCCCGGATGGCTTCAGTCTGGGTTTTGCCATGCCGCATCTCCATCGTGTCAACGAGATGGATCATCGCATGATCTGATCGAGTTTCAGCCGCCATTTTGTGGCGTCTGCGGGTGCTTTTGAGGCGTCTCTCAGCCTCCATGGAATCAACAAGTTATTGATTTATATGGAATTTAAAAATGAAGACAAACACAACGATCAGCTACAAGATCGAATTGATACAACGTGCCGACACCCAAACCGGGCAGGGCCTGCGCTGAACTGCCCAAACCACCCCAACCTCACAAAAAACCCGGCAGTGCCGGGTTTTTTGTGGATTGAAACGGCGCGGATCAGTCCGCAATGGTCACGTCCACGCGGCGCGCTTCGGCTTTGCTGTCCACGTTGTCCGGCATGGCTTGGGGCTTCATGATCTCCAGGTGACGCTCGGCAACACCAGCCCCCACCAGCACACCGCGGACCGAAAGCGCGCGTTGCCTGGCCAGTTCAGCGTTCATGGCTGGGTTGCCCGTGGCATCGTGAAAGCCCGAAAGTACCAGTCGCTTGCCCTCTTTGGCCGCTGCGATGGCCTCACCCAATGCATCCAGAGCCCCCGAAGCGAGATCGGCTTGACCAGAAGCGAAATAAAACTTCACCACACCGTTGTCGACCACCACACTGGCATCTTCGGCCAAGACCGCCGGCTCCACGGCAACCGCTTGCACAGCGGGCACACCGACCACAGATGCAGGTGGAACCACGCTGCGGGCTTTGTAAATACCCACACCCAGCGTCAAGCCGATAGCCAGCAAAATCGCAGCGATCAAAACCACCACCGCCATCCGAATATCCTGGTCATTGTTCTGAAAAGACATGGGCGACACTCCGTGAAAAAATAACCCCCAAACCCCTTTTCATGGGGAAACCCATCAGCCCCATACGTGCAAATGACCAACGAACCCTATTTCGGATTCTAAATGGCCCTCTCTTACCACCGCGCTGACCGCGCACGGCCCACACCACAAGCCCCGACCACCTGGGACCCCACTCAGCGCGACGGCGCTCGCATGATGAACACGGCCTTGGCGCAATGGCGCGCCCAAGGCCCGCAACCCGACCTGTGGGTGTTTGCCTACGCCTCGCTGGTGTGGCGCCCAGAGTTTGAGGCAGCCGAGCAACGGCTGGCGCGCGTGCATGGGCACCACCGTTGCCTGCACATGTGGAGCCGGGTCAACCGCGGCACGCCCGAACGGCCCGGCTTGGTGTTCGCCTTGGTGCCGGGCGGCAGCTGCCATGGACTGGTGCTGCGTGTGCCACACCACCAAGTTGAAGCTGTGATGCCCAAGCTGTGGGCACGTGAAATGCCCAACCCGGTGTACGACCCCAAATGGCTGCACTGCCAAACAGCGCAAGGCCCGGTACAAGCCTTGGCGTTCACCCTCTCGCGCCGCAGCCCCAGTTACACCGGCGTACTGGAAGCCGACCACTACCGCGACATTTTTCAACACGCCGTGGGGCGCTACGGCAGCACCCTGGACTACGCACGGCAGACATTGGCGGGCCTGCAACGGCACGGCATTGAAGATCCTGCGCTGCGCGCCCTGCTCAAGCTGGCAGACTGAACCTGCCCACCAACAATTTCACCGACACAAGATCCGGCACGGGTGCACGCCTATACTGAAAATATGAACATTGCAGACCTTCGAAAAAGCTACGAAAAAGCCGAACTCAGCGAATCGGCGTCGCACACCGATCCGCTGCAACAGTTTGCGAAATGGCTGCAAGAAGCCATCAGCAGCGAAGTGCCCGAACCCAACGCCATGACCGTGGCCACTGTGGGCTCCGACCTGCGCCCCAGCACCCGCGTGGTGCTGATCAAGGGGTATGACGAGCGCGGCATCGTCTGGTACACCAACTACGCCAGCCGCAAAGGCCAGCAGCTGGCTGGCAACCCCCATGCTGCACTGCAATTCCATTGGGTGGAGCTGGAGCGGGTGGTGCGCATTGAAGGCACGGTTGAAAAAGTGAGCGACGCAGAGAGCGACGCCTACTTTCACAGCCGCCCGCTGGACAGCCGCATCGGCGCCTGGGCCAGCCCGCAAAGCGAGGTCATTTCCGGCCGCACCGTGCTGGTGACCAACGCGGCCCGGTACGGCGCGCAGTTCATGCTGCAGCCACCACGCCCACCCCATTGGGGCGGCTACCGGCTCAAGCCCGAGCGATGGGAATTTTGGCAAGGCCGCAAAAGCCGCCTGCACGACCGGCTGCGCTACACCGCCCAGACCGACGGCGGCTGGTTGCGCGAACGCCTCGCGCCCTGAACCTACCCCTGGGAATCCTCAGGGCAGCATCTCGATGGCCTGATCGGCAACCGCTTGCAGCTGCGCCGCGCTGACGCACTGCGGTGCAATTTCAGCCAGCGGCACCAGCACAAAGGCACGCGACCCCATGCGGGGATGGGGCAGGGTGAGCGCGAAGGAGTCGATGCGGGCACTGCCGTAGTGCAGCAAGTCCAGGTCCAGCGTGCGCGGTGCGTTGCGGTAGGGGCGTTCGCGGCCAGCCCCGTTTTCAATCGCCTGCAGCGCGGCCAGCAAGCTTGGTGCGCCGAGCGTGGTCACCACTTCGGCCACCGCATTGATGTAATCGGGCCCAGTGGAATCAACCGGCGCGGTGCGGTACAGGCTGGAACTGCGCACCCGCTGCACACCGGGCACTTGGCTCAGCGCCACCAGCGCGGCACGCACGGTGTGCGCGGCATCACCCAAGTTGGCGCCCAACGCCACAAAGGCTGTGACAGGGTCGCGGCCTTGAGGTTGTGAGCCGACGGAGTCGTACACCGGTTCAGTCGGCAGCAGGGCTTTCGCCGCCCTGCCCACCTTCACCGGTGGGTTTGCGCCGGCGGCGGCGGCGCTTTTTGGCCGGGGCCGACTCGGTTTCACTGTCGATTGAAAACGCACTGCCAAAGCCCACACTGGCCTGCGGCTTGTCTTCGTCCGGAGCGCCCTCATGGCCTTCGCCGTCTTGGGCTTTTGCACGCAAGCGGGGATCGGGTGCCTGCGCAACCGCAGGCTCAACCACGGCTGCACTGGCGCTGGCCTGGGCTGGGTGATCGGCATCGGTGCGTTTCACGCGGCGGGCTTTGCCCGGTCCGGGCTTGGCCAGGCTTTCACGGCGCTGGGCGTCCACCATGTCGTCACGCACTTCGTCGGAAGCGTGCTGGAAAGTTTCCCACCAGTGGGCCAGCTCTTCTTCCACCTCGCCCACCTGGGCGCGCAGGCGCAAGAAGTCGAAACCGGCGCGAAAGCGGGCCTGGTCCACCAGGCTGAAGGGCGAGGTGCCCACGCGCTTGTCAAACCGCGGCTGCATCATCCAGATTTCGCGCATGTCGGCACCGAGCTTGCCGCGGCCCGACACATCGCCAATACGGGCATCAAACGCTTCGTCCACCGCCTCTTGCAGCGCGGCAAACGGTGGCGGTGGACGCTGGCCCGGCCGTGCGTTCAGGCGCTGGCTCCAGCCCTTGCGCACGTCGGCCCACAGCACACAGGCCAGCAAAAAGCTGGGCGCCACGGGCTTGCCTTCGCCCACGCGGCGGTCCGTATCTTGCAGGGCCAGCTTCACAAACGGTTCGTCGGCGCGCTGCACCACCACGTCGAGCAGCGGGTAGATGCCGGTGTTGAGGCCCACCGCCTTCAGTTGCTCCACGCTGGCCAGCGCGTGGCCGGTTTGCAGCAGCTTGAGCATTTCGTCAAACAGGCGGCTTTGCGGCACATCGGCCAGCAGGTTGCGCGACGAGGCCAGTGGCTCCAGCGTCTTGGCGTCAAATTTGAAGCCCAGGCCGCTGAGCTTGGCGGCAAAGCGCACGGCGCGGATGATGCGCACCGGGTCTTCGCGGTAGCGCGTGGCGGCGTCGCCGATCATGCGCAGGGTGAGCTTCTTGGCGTCCCGAATACCGTGGTGGAAATCGACCACCACCTGCGACTCCGGGTCGTAGTACATGGCGTTGATGGAGAAGTCGCGGCGCGCCGCGTCGTGCTCAATGGGGCCCCAGACGTTGTCGCGCAACACGCGTCCGCTGGCGTCCACCGCGTGTTTCATGTTGGACAACTCACCCTTGCTGGTGCGCTCGTTGCCACTGACCTGCTCGGCATCGGCGCTGTCGAGGTAGGCGCGAAAGGTCGAGACTTCGATCATTTCATGCTCGCGGCCCCGGCCGTAAATCACATGCACGATGCGAAAGCGCCGCCCGATGATGAAGGCCCGGCGAAACAGGCCCTTGACCTGTTCGGGCGTGGCGCTGGTGGCCACGTCAAAGTCTTTGGGCCGCAGACCCAGCAACAGGTCGCGCACCGCGCCGCCGACGATGTAAGCCTCGAAACCGGCTTGCTTGAGGGTGTGCACCACATCGAGCGCGCGCTGGTCCACCAGATTGCGGTCAATACCGTGCACCGACGCCGGTACGTCTTCGCGCTTGCCAAATGGGCTGGCCTTGCGGCTGGAGGCGCTGGATTTGCCCAGCAGTTTGTCGATGAATTTTTTGATCATTCGAATAGATTCAATATGCGCCAGCCCCGCTCGGTGGCGATGGCTTGGAGCCGGGCGTCCGGGTTGGTGGCCACGGGCTCGTGCACTTTTTCCAGCAGCGGCAGGTCGTTGATGGAATCGCTGTAGAAGGTGCTGTGCTCAACGCTGGACCAGTTCAGGCCCCGCGCGGACAGCCATTGTTCCACAC
This sequence comes from Hydrogenophaga sp., assembly GCF_030656115.1. Lineage (GTDB taxonomy): Bacteria > Pseudomonadota > Gammaproteobacteria > Burkholderiales > Burkholderiaceae_C > Hydrogenophaga. The sequence continues at coordinate 18,585 of NZ_JAUSOO010000141.1, read as the reverse complement.
GCGCGACCTTGCCCTCTCGAAACGAGGGTGTGCCACGGATGGCGCCGGTGGGATTGCCCTGGGCATCGTGCTCCAGATCAATGGCGATCAGCTCGTCCACACCAAAGGCTTTGGCAATGGGTCGGGTCACGAATTCGTTGGTGGCGGTGACGATCACCACCTCGTCGCCTGCGGCCTGGTGGGCCCTCACCAGGTCCAGCGCCGACTCGCGCAGGGCGGGCAAGATCACCTCTTGCATGAAGCGGTGGTGGGCCACCTGGGCTTGCTGGCGACCATGCTCGCGCAAGGCACCGGTGGCAAAGCGCACGTACTCGGCAATGTCCAGCGTGCCGGCTTTGTAGTGGGCGTAAAAGCTGTCGTTGGCGCGGGTGAAGCTGTCGGCATCGCGCCAGCCCAGCCCCACGGTGAACTGACCCCAGGCGTAATCCGAATCCAGCGGGATCAGCGTGTGGTCCAGGTCAAACAGGGCCAGTCGAACGCGCTGAGCAGCAAGGGGGGTGGCGGCCAGGGCCTCGGTGTGTAGGTTCATTCGTTTTCAAGCATCGATTTGATCAACGGGATGGTGATGGCCCGCTGGGTGCGCAAGGCGTAGGCGTCCAACTGGTCCAGCAACAGCATGAGGCTGGAGAGGTCGCGGGAAAACCGGGTCAGCATGAAGTCCATCACCTCGTCGCCCAGAAACACGCCACGTTCGTCGGCAGCCCGGCGCAACACCGTGCGCCGCTCGACCTCGCCCAGGGCATGCACATGGAACACATGGCCCCAGCCCAGGCGGGTGCGCAGGTCTTCGCGCAACGGCAGGTCGGCCGGTGGTCGGTCGGCCACGGCCAACACCCAGCGGGCGGGGCCGTACGCCGGGTTCTGGGCATTGATGAACCAGTTGAAAGCGGCCGCCTGCTGCTCGGTCGTGTACAGGTGGCAATCGTCCAGCAACACCGCGTCCCAGTGGTCGTCGTATTCGCCGGGGTGCAGGCGAGAGGCGTCGATCCAGCCCACACGGCTGCCTTGCTCGCGCAACAGTTCTCGCACGGCGTTCAACAGGTGTGTTTTGCCGCAACCACTCTCACCCCACAGAAAAGTGGGCACGGAGGAGCGCAACGGGTTGTCGGCCCACAGACGCAAATGCTCCAGCGCAGCCTCGTTGCCTTCGGACGCAAAGTTGGCCAGGGTCGGTATGGGCGCCAGGCCAATGTCCAACGCCATCTGCTTCATGGAGGTGGTGCTCAAGCGTCATCCTTTGGCAGGTCTGCGACCGGGTGCGCCGGTTGGTCCAGATACAGTTTGCTGGCCATATAGCCGTGTTGGGCGCGTCGAATCGCCACCAACAGGACCGCGCTGGCGGGCAACGCAATGAGCACACCCACAAAACCAAACAAGTGGCCAAACGCCAGCAAAGCAAAGATAACGGCAATGGGATGCAGGCCAATGCGCTCGCCCAGCAGGCGGGGTGTGAGGTACATGCTCTCAATCACCTGCCCCACCAGATAAACCATGCCCACCAGTGCCACGCCCAGCAAGCTCTGAAACTGCAGCAAGGCCGCCAGCAACGCCAGCACCAGCCCCAGGCCAAAACCCAGATACGGCACGAACACCGCCAGTCCGGTGAACACACCAATGGGCAACGCGAGCTTGAGGCCCACCAAGGCCAGACCCACCGTGTAGAGCACCGCCAAAATGCCCATGACGAGCAATTGACCGCGCAGGTACTGGCCCAGCACCTCGTCGGTTTCGTCCAGAAAACTTTGCACGTTGGCGCGCCAGCGCGGAGGAATCAGCGACTTGGTGCGGTCCACCAGGTTGGCCCAGTCCAGCAACAGGTAATAGGCCACGATGGGCATGAGCAGCAAGTTGCCAAACACCGCCGCCAATGCGCTGCCCCCAATGCGCAGGGACGAAAGCAGACCGTCAATGAGTTCACTTTCGTGCCCGGTGATGAGCTTTCCCAGCCATTCGCGCACCAGATTCACGTCCACCTGCAAGTCAATCCCAAAGCGGGAGGCCACCGGCAGCAAGGCTTTGTTCAAGCCGTCCAGCAAGGCCGGGACCTGCTCGCGCAGCAGCGGCACTTGCTTGGTGATCACAGGCACGATCAGCAGCAGCACCGCCAGCAGCACCAGCATGAGTGCAGCAATGGCCAGACCCGCACCCAGCCAGCGCGGTACATGCCGGGCGTGCAGCCGCTCCACCAGGGGCTGCAGCGCATAGGCCAGCACGGCCGCCAACAAAAAGGGCATGAGCACCGGCGACAGCAGCGACAGCAGCAGCCAACTCACGACAGCGATCGCGACCCACAGTGCGGCACGGATCTGGTTGGGGGTCAATGGCATGGGTAGGTGCGTCAGGGTGAAATGGGTCGCGGGGGCAAACCCTTAAAATCTGGGGCAAATTCTATCGGGCCACACTCAGGGTACCCGAAAGTCTTCTCCATTCTGTCCCAACGACCCGCCCGGCCCCGCCGCCGTGCCTTGCCCTCCATGACCCAAAGCACCACCCCCCTCTCGTACAAAGACGCTGGCGTTGACATTGTTGCTGGCGACGCGCTCGTCGAACGCATCAAGCCGCTGGCCAAAAAGACCCTGCGCGAGGGCGTGCTGGCCGGCATTGGCGGCTTTGGCGCGCTGTTTGAAGTGCCCAAGCGCTACCGGGAACCGGTGCTGGTGAGCGGTACCGACGGCGTGGGCACCAAGCTCAAGCTGGCGTTTGAATGGAACATGCACGACACCGTGGGCATCGACCTGGTGGGCATGAGCGTGAACGATGTGCTGGTGCAAGGCGCCGAACCGCTGTTTTTTCTGGACTATTTCGCCTGCGGCAAGCTCGACGTGGACACCGCCGCAGCCGTGGTGGGCGGCATTGCCCAGGGCTGCGAACTGTCTGGCTGCGCCCTGATTGGCGGCGAAACCGCTGAAATGCCTGGCATGTACCCCGCAGGTGAATACGACCTGGCCGGCTTTTGCGTGGGCGCGGTCGAGAAAAGCAAGATCCTGACCGGCCAGAACGTGAAGCCTGGCGATGTGGTGTTGGGCCTGGCTTCGCACGGCGTGCACTCCAACGGTTTTTCGCTGGTGCGCAAATGCATCGAACGCGCGGGTGCCAACCTGCCCGCCACACTGGACGGCCAACCGTTCAAGCAGGCCGTCATGGCACCCACCCGCCTGTACGTGAAGAACGTGCTGGCCACGCTGGCCAAGCACCCGGTGAAGGCCCTGGCCCACATCACCGGTGGCGGCCTGCTGGAAAACATCCCACGCGTGCTGCCCGAGGGCACCGCCGCCCACCTGAAGAAGGGCAGCTGGCCACAGACCGAGCTGTTCGCCTGGCTGCAGGCCACGGCCGGCATCGACGACACCGAGATGAACCGCACCTTCAACAACGGCATCGGCATGGTGGTCGTGATCGCCGCTGAAGAAGCCGCTGCCTGCGCCGCCACGCTGCGCGAGCTGGGTGAGACGGTCTATGAGATCGGCACCATTGGCGAGCGCGGTGACGGCGCTGCGGTCACGGTGGTCTGAAACAGACCCGCAGCCCGGGTTACAGCAACTGCTCAGACATCAGCACCTGCACGCCCGGCACGGCTGCCAGTGCCGCCTGCAGCAGGTGGTGCGCGATGCAATCGGCCGGCACCACCCGGTAGCGCCGGGGCAGCAACGGCTGCAGCCACGTTGAAAGACGCACCGCCAGCTGCTCGGCGGGCCTTGCTTGTCGGCGTTCACCACCGATCAGGCCGGGCCGCACCAACGTGAGCGAGCGGTAACCCAAGACTTGCAAATCCTGCTCCAGTTCGCCCTTGGTGCGCGAATAAAACACACGGGATGCCGGGTCGGCCCCCAGGGCCGAATTGAGTGCGTATGCCTTTGCGCCTTGGCGCAGCGCCAGCCGCGCCACCTGCAACGGGTAACCGTGGTCTACACGGTAAAACGCGGCCTGCGAGCCGGCCGTCTTGATGGTCGTGCCCAGCGTGCAGACCACTGCGTCCACAGCCCACCAATCGGCGTTATCGGACAAATGGTCAAAGTCCACCAGCGGGTTGAGCAGCTTGGGGTGCGGCGGCAGAGCGCTGCGCGTGGGCGCCACCACTTGGCGCACCCGTGCATCGGCCAGTGCCTGCTGCAGCACGCAGTGCCCCACCAGACCCGTGGCACCCACCAGCATCAAACGTGACATAGAACGCTTTCTTGTGCAAAACGCGCATTGTGGCGGTACCGCCAAAACCACCCCCAAACAGCGGCATTCAAGGGCGCTGTGCCTCAATCTTGCCCAGCAGCGCGCGGTAGCCCGGCAAACGGGGACCGCCCAGCGCCACGGCCGTCAAGGCCGCATGGTGTGCAGCATCCAGCTGGCCCAGTTCCAGCCGCACCTGTGCCAGGTTGTTCCAGGCGTCGGCAAAGTCTGGGTGTGCCAAGGTGGCGGCCTCAAACGCCTGCGCAGCATCTTCGCGGCGGCCCAACGCATAAGCGGTGTTGCCCAGGCCCAGCAGACTGGTGCGGTGCCCAGGCCAGGCACCCAGCGCGGTCGTGTAGGCGGTTTGGGCGGCTTGCGCGTCCACCCGCTCCAGCGGGGCCACGGCGCTGGCCCAGGCATCGGGCAGTGCGGTGACGGGCAACTGGTTCGGCAAGCTGACCCGAAAGGCCCAGTGGTCGGACCGCGCCCAGGTGTGCTCGAAGGTGGACAAAGGCATGCTCAGGCGGGCCGTGGTGCCCGAATGCAACAAAATCTCTCGGCGCTCGCGGTCAAAACCCACCACCACCGCGTAATGCCACATGGGCGAAATGGGCAGTGCCAGATTTTGCAGCACCAACACCGGATGGCCACTGGCCACCTCGGTCAGCAAAGCCTGCAAAGTGGGCACCAGCGGATAGGCCACCAGACCCTGGCGGCGCGCAGCGGCCAGCATTTCCAGCTGCAAGGCACCTTGGCGCCCAGGCAGATACACCTGGGACGTCAGCGCTTCAGGCGTCACCGATTTGCCCGCCGCCTGGGCCACCATGGCCAGCGTAGCGGGGCCGCACAGGTGGTCGTCCTGTGGGTGAAAAGGCACCTGCGCCAGCAACACCCGGTCCGGCAGTTGCTCGGGCCACTGCCGCTCCAACTGCGCCAGTTGAGGCGGTGTGGCACACCCCCCCAACAACAGTGCTGCACAAAGCAGAACCCCCGCCAAGGCGGGGGTGGCATGGCGAATTCGCCAGACGCTCATCGAATGCTGCGCGTGAACGGGAACACTTTGGTCAGGCCCATGATGTCGGTCACCAGCAGGACCAAAAACACAGTGAACAGCACACCCACCACGCCAGCACCGGCCGGTGCCTGGTCCACACGGTCGGCCAGTTGGGCCACTTCGGCGTCCGACAGAGCTTGCACACGGGCCATCGCGTCGCTGGCGCTCACACCCTGCGCCTGCAGCGACGTCTGAACGTCGTCGCGAGAGAAGAATGCGGTGACGCGCTCGCGGTCGGCATCGCCCGCTGCTGTGACCATCGATTGCTCGGTAGACACCATGGAGGCCTGGGCCGTGAGGGGAACACCAGCGAGCATGACGCAAGGAATCATGACGGCGGCAACGAGGCGATAGAGTTTTTTGAGCATGGTTGTGGTTCTCATAAAGATGGACTTTGCTGCATGAAAAACACAGCGCCGGTCGCATTGTTGAAGGGCTTGAGGCTCTGGGTCGATGCCCGTTACACCCCCACGCATGAAGCGCTCAAAATGCAAAAAAGTCCGTTCGTTGGCGCACAAAGGGCTCACGAACCAGCCCTTTGCGTGCGCACGCTGGGTTGAAGTCAGTTCAAAGCGCGGCGCAGTTCCTGCAGACGTTGGCCAATGGCATCGCGATCCAGCGCGTCGTCGGTCTGTGCCATGTAGGTATCGAGATCGGCCACAGCCAGCCGGTTGTCACCCATTTCTGCCCAGGCCAGGCCGCGGTCGCGGTATTCGGTCCAGGCGTCGGGTAACAAGATGAGCAAGCGGTCCAGCACCGCAATGAGGCGCAGCCAGTCTTCTTGCGTGCGGTGCACTTCCTTCAGATTGCGCAGCATGCGAGCCAAAATATCGCGCGGGGTTGCCGCCTGCAGATAAAGACCCACGGGCACATCGAAATCGTCCACCAAGCCATTGCGGCGCTTGTAAGGCTCCAGCCGTTCAGACAAATCTTCCCGGCTCAACGACTGCCCGGTGAACGGATCGATCACGGCCTGTCCATCAGGCAAGTTCACCTTGACCATGAAATGCCCGGGGAAGTTGACACCACGGGCCTTGAGCCCCAGCCCTTGGGCCAGCTCCAGCCACAAGACGGCCAGCGTGATGGGGATACCACGGCGTGTGCGCAGCACCACGTTCAGGTAGCTGTTGTCGGGGTCGTAGTAGTTGTTGACATTGCCGCCAAACCCCATATCGCGAAAGAAGAACTGGTTGAACACACGCAGACGCTGCAGGGGATCGGTCACATCACCGCAGCGCCGACGGGCGCGTGCCAGCAACTGGTCCACGTCGCCCAACACCTGCTGCACGTCCAGGTCGGGGTACTCGTCTTGCGCGATGGAGGCGGCCGCCTCCATCAACGGCAAGCTCTCGTCGTCACGCACCAGCGCAGCAAAATAACCCAGCGGGGTGGGCACGGTGAAGTCAAAAACAGAGGACATGGATGCAACGCCGGTGGGCGCCATGAAGCCGCAATGGACTTATTTTCGGACGAACTGGCGCAGATTCAAACCCGCCAGCAGCAAGACCAGGAAATACACCGCAGCCCCACCTGCCACACACAAGGCCAACAAACCCACACGCAGCAGAGCCTGCCCTTCAAAGCCCAACCAGGGGAACTGAGCAGCTGCCCACATCAAAAACACCGCCAGCAACGCACTGGCAGCCACCACTTGCAAACCCAAGCGAGCCCAACCCGGGGTGGGCGTGTAAGCACCGCGCCTGATCAGGCCGATGAGCAACCACAAGGCGTTGACCATGGCGCCCAGCCCAATCGCCAGTGCCAGCCCAGCATGGGCCAGATACGGCACAAACAGCAGGTTCATGCACTGCGTCAACACCAGCACCACAATGGCAATCTTCACCGGCGTGCGAATGTCTTGGCGCGCATAAAAACCGGGTGCCAGCACCTTGATGGCGATCAGGCCCAGCAAGCCGGCTCCATAGCCCATCAGCGCCACCGACGTTTGCTGCACATCGGCCGCCGTGAAAGCACCGTAGTGGTACAGCACCGCCACCAGCGGTTTGGCAAAGGTCAGCAAGGCCACCGCACAAGGCACCGCCAGCAACACCACCAAACGCAACCCCCAATCCAGCAAGCCGCTGTAGCGCACGGCATCGTCGGCCGCCTTGGCCGCAGCCAGCTGCGGGAGCAACACCACGCCCAACGCCACGCCCAACATGGCGGTGGGAAATTCCATCAACCGATCGGCGTAGGTAAGCCAGCTCACACTGCCCGTCACCAGATGGGAAGCGATCTGTGTGTTGATCAGCAGCGAAATCTGGGCCACGCTCACACCCAGCAACGCCGGCAGCATCAGGGTGGTGACGCGGCGGGTGCCCGGGTGGTTCCAGGCCGCCTTGAGCGATGACCAGCGCACGCGGATACGCGGCAACATCCCCAGACGGTGCAGCGCCGGAATCTGCACCGCCAGCTGCAACGATCCACCCAGCAGCACACCGCCGGCCATGGCGTAGATGGGCTCAATGCCCAGGCTTTCAAACCAAGGCGCGCCCCAGTACGCGGCGGCAATCATGGCCACATTGAGCAGCACCGGTGTGGCGGCCGGCACGGCAAAGCGTTTCCAGGTGTTCAAAACCCCGGCCGACAAGGCCACAAAGGACATGAAGGCGATGTACGGGAACATCCAGCGTGTCATGAAAACAGCCGCCTCAAAGCCCTGCGGACTTTGCTTCAAACCGCTGGCCATGGCCCACACCAGCACCGGCGCACCGGCCACTCCCAGCACACAGGTGATCGTTAATGCCCAGGCCAACACCGTTGCAATCTGGTCCACCATCTGGCGGGTCGCCTCATCGCCCTCTTTTTCGCGCACACCGGCCAGCACCGGTACAAAAGCCTGGCTGAACGCCCCTTCGGCAAACAGACGGCGCAGCAAATTCGGGATGCGAAAAGCAACGTTGAACGCATCGGTGAGCGCACTGGCGCCAAACGTGGCGGCCATCAACAGCTCACGCACCAAGCCGGTGATGCGTGAAACCAGCGTCAGCAAAGAAACAAGGGAAGCGGATTTGAACAAGGTCACAGACGAAGTGTACCCAGACCCACACATCCACTTTCAGCCCGCCCCTGGACAGAGAAGGCATGCGATGCGGCGGCTGACAGAGATCAGCCGAAAGATTGCACAGCAGAACATGCTAGAATTTTTGGCTTTGCTGGCATCATCCCCAAACATTCAAGGAAAATTACCATGGCAACCAAGCCGAAGAAAAAAAACCCCCGTCTGGCGTCTGGCCGTAAACGCGTTCGCCAAGACGTCAAGATCAACGCCGCCAACACCTCGCTGCGTTCCAAGTACCGCACCGCCGTGAAAAACGTCGAAAAGGCCGTTCTGGCCGGCGACAAGACCAAGGCAACCGAACTGTTTGCCAAAATGCAAAAAGTGGTGGACATCGTTGCCGACAAAGGCATCTTCCACAAAAACAAGGCTTCTCGCGACAAGAGCCGCCTGTCCAGCAAAGTCAAAGCACTGGCCCTGGCCTCTGCCTGATCCCATCTCGGCCTGATCGCTCAGGCCAACAGCCCGGACCTGCAAAGGTCTGCCGTTTGAAAACGGTGCGCTGCCAGCAAAAAATTCGACATAGGATGCAGCCATTATCGGCTGCACCCCTGCCAAACCGCCCGACCTGCAGATCCGCACCGGGCGGTTTTCGCGTTTAAGGTCAGGGCCGTCTTGGCAACCCCAGTCCGTCAAAGTACGCAACCGTCAGCACGCTGTTGAGCAGCTTGACACTGTTTCGCCACCATTGACCGCCGTCCAATTTCTACGGATTTAGACCGCCGGTAACAGGCGACAAGTGACCACACCAATTGATTCACTGGGGCACTTACAGAGGGAAGCGGTCGTGAGGCGCAATGCCTGCAAGCATGACAAAGACAGTCAGACAGTCCGTTGATCCGGGCGTTGGGACTGGACCACTGCTGAGAGCGGTTGCTTAATGAGTACACGTACCGATCACTCGCAGATATTGCATTGCTTTTGGTCTAAACGGCTGGAGACTGTCTTGAATGGTCACGGCCTCGAAGTCAAAAATTGTCGTAACGCTCTTCCCACTCCTCTATCCAGCACGGCAGGGCCGCCGCCATCATGGGCTTGGCGATGAAATAACCTTGCGCCGTGTCACAACCGGCGCTGCGCAGGAAGTCCCAGTCTTCCCTGTCTTCCACACCCTCAGCCACCGTTTTCATGCCCAACTGTCTGCCCATGCCAAGGCTCGCATCGAAAAGTGTTCGAAGCGACGGGTCACGGCCAACGCCGTGAACAAAGCTCTTGTCCACCTTCAATTCATCAAAAGGGATATCGCGCAGTTGGGCCAGCGAAGAATGCCCGGTGCCAAAGTCGTCAATGGACAGACTGATGCGCTTGAGCCGCAATCGGGTCAGGATGTCAAGTGCCATCAACGGGTCACTCATCAACTGGCTCTCGGTCACCTCCAAAATCAGACTGGTCGGGGGCACACCTGCCTCAAGCACCTTTTGTGCGACAAAATCGGGAAAATCCAAGGAAATGAGGTTGTCCATCGAGACATTCACCGCAACGCACAGCTGGAGCCCGGCATCCTGCCAGATGCGCGCCTGCCGCAAGGCGCCGCTGAGCACGACGCGTGTCAGGTCGTCAATGAGTCCGGTTTCCTCCGCCAAGCCGATAAATTGGTCCGGACAGACCAGACCATCCACCGGATGGCGCCAGCGCACCAGTGTTTCGACGCCCGTGACGATACCGGACACCAGGTTGACCTTGGGCTGATAATAATTGACCAGTTCGTCACCGCTGATGGCTTGGCTTAACGCCTCGCGCGAATAAGTCTTGCCGGCGCTGGGCCATTTCGCGGCAGGCCGCTGGTGGTACTTCAGCACCTGTTGCAATTGCTCTGGCGATACCGGCTTTTTCAGGGCGCCCAGCACATTGAGCCGGTGCGCCTTGGACAGTTTTTCGGCCGTTTGCAGGATGCGGGCATCTTCGCCGCTGACCAGCACCAGCGCGCCCGCATAACTGAGGCGCACCAACTGGCGAATGAATTCCACGCCGTCCATGCCGGGCATTTGCAGGTCACACAGGATCAGGTCGAACGCCTGGGTGTCACATTCAAGCAGGGCCACGGCATCCGTTGCGTGCTCATGGGCCACGACATTGCCAAATCCGAAATTCACCAACAGGCGCGTGTGCAACTTCAGCGCAAAACGATCGTCGTCAACCAATAGAACTTTCATTTTTTTTCCTCCCTGAGAGATTGTTCGCAGTCCACCAGGATCAAGCTGATTGCAGCCTCCACCATCGTCAGGTGGGCTTTGAATTGCACCATGGTTTTTTCGATAGCCTTCAAGTCGTCTGTCTTGCCCAAGTTCTCCAGTTCGGCGCACAGGTCCCCCAATGCCAGTGCCCCCACCGCGCGCGACGAAGACTTGAGCTTGTGGGCGAGGGCGCCAACCTGGCGCGAATCACCAGTTGCCAGGAGCACGCTCATATCTTCCTTGATATCCCGGGACGCGGCCAGGAAATCGGTCAAGAGTTCGCTCACGATGACGGGGTCATCACCCACCAAGGCCTCCAGCATGGTGACATCAATGATGGATTTGTCGTGCACCTGTTTTTTCTTGGCAAGGGCAGCGCGTGTGGTCGAGTCGCTGCCTTGGGGCATCCATTTTTCCAGCATGACCCGCAACGCGGCAAGCTGCACTGGTTTGGTCATGTATTCGTCCAGCCCGGCGGCGCGCGCACGACTGGCCTCGCCGCGCAGGGCGTTGGCGGTAAGCGCCAGTATGGGAACACGGCTGCGCCCCGCTTCTTCACGGCGGATGGTGTCGGCCAGGGTGTAACCGTCCATTTCCGGCATGTGCAGATCGGTGAGCACCAGGGCGTAACGCCCACCGCGCCATAACCTCAGCGCTTCAACGCCGTTGCTGGCGATTTCTGCCGCGTAACCCAGCAGCGCAAGTTGCCGCAGAATGACTTTCTGGTTGATCTCGTCGTCTTCGACCACCAGAATCAGGCGGCCTTGGGAACGGGCCTCGGCGATGGTTGGTGGCTCCACTTCGCCAACGGTGAATGTCTCGGCCTTTTCCTGGAAAACCTCGGGCGAGGCTCGGCCCGCAGCCACCGCCACGGCGCTCAACAAGGCGAGCCGCCGCAAGGCATTGCCGTCAAGTGTGACCACGCTGGACGGCTCCACCCGCGCACGTCGGCGCACGCCGCGGGTGATGAGCAACTGGCGCACCTGCGGCATGGCTGAAAAGGCAGAAAGTGCTGTCACATTAGGGACGTTAGGGGCTTCCAGCACAACCACCACCGGTTCAGCCAGCGGTGTGGCGAGTCTGTGCACCGCAGCCATATCGCTCGCCACGTAGACATCAGCGCCAGCGTGTGCGAGATACCTGCGAAGATCGTCGGCATGGAGATCCGGGCTCTCCAGCAGGATGCAGGTCAGACCGGAAAGGTCCGGCTGGCTGCGCACCGGCTGCCCGGCGGACAACTCGAAGGGCAGGATGACGGTGAAGGCGGAACCCGAACCCAGCGTGCTCTCCACACCAATCTCACCCTGCATCAGGTCCACCAGCCGCTTGCAGATGGTCAGCCCCAGGCCTGTGCCGCCATAACGCCGGGTGGTCGATACCTCGGCCTGGGAAAAGGGGGTGAAGAGTTCAGCCAGCGTGGCGGGCGACATGCCGATGCCGTTGTCGGCGATGCGCAGGGCCAGGCGCAAGGGAGCGGTTTGCGCCACCTCCAGCCGGACCAGGACGCGCCCGCGTTTGCCGGGCTGCCCGCCTGAAAACTTGATGGCGTTGCCCAGCAGGTTGTAGAACACCTGACGCAAGCGAACATCGTCGGACAAGACCTGCTCCGGAACCTCCGGCGCTACAAACAGCGTCAGTTCGACCCCTTTGCGCGACGCGACTGGCACCAGCGAATTGCACAGGCCTTCGAGCACCTCGGCCATGCAAACCGGTTCGCGTTCCAACGCCAGCCGGCCGGCCTCGATCTTGGAAAAATCCAGGATGTCGTCGATGATGCGCAGCAGGGCGTTGGCGGAATCCCGGATGGTGTTGACCAGATCGGACTGATGCGCCGTCAGGCTGCTTTGCGCCAGCACATCCACCATGCCAATGACACCATTCATGGGGGTGCGAATTTCATGGCTCATGGTCGCCAGAAAGGCAGACTTGGCCAGGCTCGCGGCGTCGGCCGCACGCCGGGCCTGTTCCAAGTCAGCGGTGCGTCTGACCACCCGTTGCTCCAGGGTCTCATTGAGTTGCACCAGCGCCGCCTCGGCTTGTTTGCGTTCGGTAATGTCCTCCTTGATCGCCAGGTAATGGGTGATGTGGCCATCGGCATCATGTACCGGTAACACATAGATGGATTCGACATAGTGGCTGCCGTCCTTGCGCCGGTTGACGAACTCACCCTTCCAACGTTCATCGCGCAGCAGATGCGCCCACATGTCTCGGTAAACTTCAGGGGGCGTTTTACCGGAATCAAGGATGCGTGGGTTTTTGCCGATCACCTCTTCACGGCTGTAACCGGTGACATTGACGAAGCCCTCGTTGACGTATTCGATGTTGGCATCCAGGTCGGTGATCACGATCGAATTGGGGCTTTGCGCCACTGCCAGAGACAATTTGCGCAACTCGTCTTCTGCCTGTTTGCGCCGTGCCTCGATGCGAAGATTTTCCAGCGCATAACCGATGTCCCCGGACATCTCGTTGAGCAACTTTATTTCTTCGTCATCGAACACATTCTTTTCAGAGGCATAAAGCGCAAAGACACCAAAGGGTCGTCCATCGAACAGCAGCGGCAGCACAGCCACTGAAAGGTAGCCCATACGCAAGGCCGCGGCGCGCCATGGCGCCGTGCGCGTATCACGGGCAATATCGTTGCAGACCGTCAGCGCCATCCCGGTCAGGGCCTGCGTGGTCAACGCACAGCTTCCAGGAATGCCTTCACCCGCCACCAAATTGAACTGCTCCAGGTAGCCATCGCAACGACCAGCCTTGGCCACCGGCGTGACCTCCAGGCTGTCGGCATCGAACCGGCCGATCCACGCAAAGGCAAACTGGCCTTCTTCCACCGCGATGCTGCAGACTTCCCTGAACAGTTCGACTTCGTCCCGGACGCGCACAATCGTGGTGTTGATGCCGCTGAGCACCGCGTAAATGCGGTGCAGGCGCGCGATCCGTGCCTCGTGTATCTTGCGCTGCGTGATGTCACGCGCGATGGTGGACATGTACGCCGCCGCCCCATCCATACCTCTGTGGGCCAGAATCACCTGAAGCACCGGGATCTCGCGGCCATCCGCTCCGAGAATGGCCGTTTCCCCGCTCCAGCAACCATGGCTGATTGCGTGCGGAATACCTTCTTCCTGCACCAGCTTGCCCGCCCATTCCGGATGGACATCCTGGATACGAAGCGCAGATAAGTCTTTATCTTCAATCCCCATCATGCGCAGGCCAGCCTGATTGGTATAGAGCAGCCGACCATCCGGTGTCGCCGTGCCCACCAGATCGGGCGTCGCCTCGATGATCGCCACCAGCCGGGCTTGTTCCTGTTCGATGCGTTTTCTTTCCCCGATCTCGGCCGTGAGCCTGGCGGTGCGCTCCGCGACCTGCTGTTCAAGATGCTCGTGCAGTCGCGCGCGCTCCAGCGCGACCGCCACTTGGTTGCCAACGCTGTGCAAGATTTTCAGCTCAGCCTCGCTGAACAACTTGTTGGCGTAACCAGCCAGGTTCATCACGCCCAGGGCGTGATCATCGCCAAGCCACAAGGGGATGGAGGCATGGCAGCACAGGCCGAGTGTTTCGTCCTTTGCCCTGGCAAGCCGCTCACATTGGATGATGTTGGTGCCTGAGGCAAGCGCGCCATTGATCAATTGGCGCCGGCAGGCGCAGTCGCCCACAAAGGCTTCCGGACCATTCAACGCGGGCGGCAGACCGCAGGCGGCGGCAACGTAGAAGCTGCTTTCGCCCCGGCGCAGAAAGATCCATCCGGCATGGATGCCCGGCAATTCCATCGCGCGCTGCAATGCCATCTCGGCCACCTCTCTTTCGGTGACGACGCTGTTGAGGCCTTCCGCGATGCGGTTCAAGCCCTGCAGCACCTGGTTGGAGTGCGCCAGTTCCGTCTCACGCTGCTTGAGTTCTCTGTTGACATGAACGGCCTGTTCGTAGGTCGATATCAGCAGGTCCAGAATCTGCTGGCGCTCGGCCGTGATGGCGTGCTTGTTGCCACCCAGATTGATTTCCAGCGCCATCTGCATGCGCTGGTTGGCGCGCAACTCGGCGTTCATCAGAAGGTAATTGATGCGCGACAACAGGTATTTTTGATCGTAAGGCTTGCGGATGAAATTGTCGGCGCCACATTCCAGCCCGCGGATGACGTCATCAGGATCGGACAGCGTGGTCACCAGCATCACCGGCAGGTGCTTGAGCTTGTCGTCGGACTTGATCGCCTTGCACAGGCCATAGCCGCCCAGCTCGGGCATGTTGACGTCGCTGATGACAAGGGCCGGTTGGTGCAGCGCCAGTAGCGCCAGCGCCTCGCGGCCGTTGGTGGCGGCCGTGACCTTGTAGTGGTTCTGTTCGAGCAGGTAGATCAGTTGCGCCGCCTGGGTCGGACTGTCCTCGGCAATCAGGATCTCGATTTTGTTGTTGACAAGGTCGTTGATCTTGGGCTTGGTATTCATGGCCCGCTCCCTCCTGCTTTGCGCACTAGATTGGTCAACACCGCGGCAATTTTCGCCGACGGCAGTATCAAAGTTGCTGCATCGATCTGGATGGCCGCGCCCGGCATGCCATGCACCACCGAGCTTTCCTTGTCCTGGGCGAAGGTCATGGCACCCAGGTCGCGCAGCACCTTGAGTTCGTCGGCACCGTCACGCCCCATGCCCGTGAGCAGGCCGGCCACGGCATCACGGCCATAGACTTCGACCACCGAACGCAAGAGATAGGAAACCGACGGCCGCAAGCCGTTCTCGGGCGCATCTTTGGTCAGGGTGATTCTTCCACCGCGCGCCACCCGCATCTGGAATTCATCGGGGGCTACATAGACATGGCCGGGACGAAGCTGCTCATCGTGCGCGGCGAGATGCATGGGCAGGCTGGAGGTTTGTGCCAGCCACTGGACGAAGCCCTGTGTGAAGCCGCTGGCCATGTGCTGCACGATCAGGATGGGCACCGGAAAATCCGCCGGCAGCGCGGCAAGCAGGGTTTGCAGCACCGGCGGACCCCCGGTCGAGGCACCGATAGCGACGAGCTTGACCTTGGCCTCAACCTGAGCGCGCTGCACCTGCGCGGCCAGCGGAAGTTGCGGCTTGCTGCCTGCGCGCAGCGTGCGCCTGACCACCTTGATCTCGGACATCAGTTTCACTGTCTGGACCAACTCCTTGGTGGTGGTCTCATGATCAGGATGGCCAATGCCCGCCGGCGGGCGCAAAGCGGCCACAGCGCCTGCCTCGATGGCGCGAAATGTCGTCGCGACGTCGCGCGGGTCCGTGCTCCCGCTGACGATGACGATGGGCGTGGGGTGCGTTTCCATGATCCGGCGCGTGGCCTCGAGGCCGTCCAGCCTTGGCATATGGACGTCCATGGTGATCACATCAGGCCGTTTTTTCGCGACGGCCTCGAGCGCTTCCATGCCGTCGTTAGCGGTGCCGATAACTTCAATCGCGGGGTCAGCGCCGAGAATCCGCACGAGAAACTCGCGCACCACGGGCGAGTCCTCTACGATCAGGAGCTTGATCTTGGGTTTGTCTTTCCACGCGTTCATATCAGCCGACCCACGATTTCCAACAGATTGCTCTGGTCGAAGCTGCGTTTCACGACATAGGCGTTGGCGCCGACATCGATGCCGCGCTCGCGGTGCTCGCGCGACTCGAGCGCCGTCACCAGCACGATTGGCAGGTGTGCCAGGGCTTTGTCCGCGCGCAGCTTCGCAGTGAGGTCGAAGCCGTCCATGCGCGGCATCTCCACGTCAGACACCAGCAGGTCAAAGCTTCCGCTCTTGAGCGTTGTGTACGCCTCGACCCCGTCGACCGCGGTGGTGACCTTGTAGCCCGCCGATTCGAGGATGTTCTTGATCAGCGCGCGCGAAGTGATCGAATCCTCGGCGACCATGATTGAGCGCTGCGCCGCCGCCTGCGGCTCGTCGCTCGCACTTGCAGGCGGACGTGCCGCCGGCCCCAGCGCCGACTGCAGCAGATCGGGCACATGCAGAACCGCCACCACCTGGCCCGTGCCGAGCACACTGGCGCCGGCCAGGTTGCGCACGCGCGCAAGCTGCGGCCCGAGGCTCTTGACCAGTACCTCCTGCTCCGCCAGCACCGCGTCCACCCGGAAAGCGATGCGGCCAGACCCGCGACCCAGAACCACCACCTGTCCGCTTTGTGCCGGCTCCTGCGCCAAACGCGGGATTTCCAGCACATCGGCCAGATGGGCCAGCGACAGCGCCTGCCCGTCGAGCATGATGGTTTCGCGGTTCTCCACCGTGCGAACCTCCTTGTCCGCGACCAGCGCCACCCGCTCTACGCCGACGGCCGGAATCACGAACACCTGGCCGCCAGCACGGACCAGAACACCCCTGAAGGTGGCCAGCGTCAGCGGCAGTACGATGCGGAAAGTGGTGCCCTGGCCCGGTTGTGATTCGAGAGCGATGGTGCCGCCCAGGCGTTCAACTTTCTCGCGCACGATGGCCAGCCCCAGACCCCGGCCCGAAAGCTCGGTGACGATGGGGCTGGTGGACAGACCGGACCGGAACACCAGCGCCAGCACCTGGCGTTCATCCAGTGTGCCAAGTTCCTCCGCAGATAGCAGACCGAACTTCAGCGAAGCAGCCTTGACTTTCGCTAGATCGATACCGGCTCCATCATCCGTGACCATGATTTCGATCTTGCTGCCGCTTTCGTGGGCGACGGCGATGGTCAGCGTGGCGTGCGCCGGCTTGCCTTGTCGCTCGCGCACCGCCGGCGGCTCCACGCCGTGATCGATGCAGTTGCGCAACAAATGGTTGAGCGGATCCTTGATCTGCTCAAGAATCCGCCGGTCGACTTCGATTTCTTGGCCGCGCAGCACCAGCTCCACCTGCTTGGCCTGATCGCGTGCAAGCTCACGTGCCAGCCGAGGAAAGGCCTCAAGCAAGGACGATAACGGCAGCATGTGCATTTCCCGGACGTCGTGCAGGAGGCCGTCCACCATGGCACTCAGGGCGCGATGATCGCTTGCGGCGGCGCTTTCGAGTTTCGCCAAGCGGTCCTCGAGCAGTTTCATCAGCGGCGGCTCGGCGTCCAGATACTCGAGCAGCTTCGCCAGATCTCGCCGCTCCGTGGTCGTGCCGCGCACCCGTTCGGCCCCGACGAACGCGCGTTCCACCGTCCGCATGGCTGGCCGAATCCTGGCATGTAGTTTCTTCCAGGCGCCCAGAGCGGCCCCAAGCTCCCGTAGCTCCCGCGCCCGTTCATCCGCTGCCAGGCGCGGCGCCAGCAGCTCCTCCGTTTGCCGCATCACCGAATCGAGCTTTGCGGTCGTCACCCGGATGGTTTCGGTACTGCGGCTGGAAACCCGCGGTCCGGCGCCGGGAGCGAAATTAGCGTCTGCTTCGACGGCTGCTGCGGCAGGCAGGGAAGCGGCGTCCTCAGCCACAGCGGGCGTCACAACGGGCGCCATCGTCGGCGCCACAACGGGTGCGCCGCGCATAGCATCGTCGAGCCGGCGCAGCAGCGCCGCGCCCACCTGCTTCTGCGCTTGTGCAGGGGCCTTCCCGGCGCAGGCCAACAGCCCGCCGAGGGCCTCCAGCGTCTGATGCAGCAAATCGAACAGCAGTGGCGTGGCGGCCAATCGCTCGTTCTTGAGTCTGTCGAACACGCTCTCCAGCGCATGGCACAGCGCTTCCATTTCCGCGAGATTGACGGCACGTGCGGCGCCCTTGAGGCTGTGTGCTTCGCGGTAGATAAGCTCCATGCCTTGCGCGCGCTGCTCACCGGCAGGCATGGTTTCGAGGGCGACCAGTCCCGAGGACATCGCCTGGATGTGCTCGTCCGCCTCGAGACAAAATATCCCGAGGAGCTTTTTCAGGAAATCGTCCTTGTTCGTCGTCATGGTCTTAGCTTGCCTCGCTCCGGTTCATGTTCGTCAGGCTTTGCTGCCGATCATGGAGCCCAACTGCTGACCCAGTTCGTGCAGGCTGTGTGCGGCGGTCTCCGCTTGGCGGGTGCCGCCAACGTTCTGCAGGCTGGCCTGCTTGATGTTCTCCATCGCCTGCGCCACCTGGTCCATGCCCACCATCTGCTGCTGGCTCGAGGCGGCAATCTGGGTCGCCGCCTGCGCCGCCTCGCTCACGCTTTCGGCCAGCAGCCGGATCGACTCGCCGGCTTCGCCCGACTGCTTCA
>NZ_JAUSOO010000092.1 GCF_030656115.1 Hydrogenophaga sp. | reverse complement strand
TGAATATGGCTGGCGGCCCAGCGCGATTTCCCTGTTTCGCCACGGCCTGATGCCGCTTGAAGTGACGGCGTTGCCCGGAGTTGGCCACCATCCGCAGCAGCGTGCACGTGGGGAGACCATGGATATGTTGCAGCGCTTGCTCCACCGCATGAACAACACCGCCCCGGCCAACGACAAAGGGTAAGTCCGATGAGAGGCATCAGGGAGCACGGATCTGGGCGCACGGCCCCACTGCGCCCATGCATTCGATTACGACGACGTGGCCAACTACCAGAACGTGGATCGCAAGCCCGGCCAGCTGGCCAACACCCTGCCGTTGTCGCGCCGATACATCTATGGAAGCCATTGAGCGCGCTGATCGTTATGCCGTTGCAAATAACAGCATAAACACGAGCGATTCTGGAAGAAAGTACGCACGCAGTGCCATCAAAAATGCCGACGCCGTACACAGCGCTGGCTTCCCGCAGGCATGGGCATTGTTGGCGGCTCGCAGATCGTTCTGGCGACGGTTGATTGACGTTTTCGCACCCTTTGTGATCGGTCAAGGTTCGGGCCCGCAGCAAACTTACAATCAACGAAACACTTGGAATATTGTCCCTCCCATGCAATTGCCTGATCGCTGGCGAAAGCCTTTCATGTATGCGATCACTGCTGTAATCGTCATCGGCGTCGTCGTGGCTTGGCGCTGGGCAGCCCCCGACCGTTTGCCAGACGGCATTGTGGGGGGGAACGGTCGCCTTGAGGCCACGACGCTTGATGTGGCGGCCAAGTCGGGCGGGCGCTTGCAGAGCCTGCGTGTGCACGAGGGCGACTTCGTTGCTGCCGGTGACGAGATCGCGCGAATGGACACGCAGGCGCTGGAGGCGCAACTTCGCGGAGCCCAGGCCCAGCAGCGGCAGGCGCGCACGGCGCGGGAAACTGCGACAGCGCTGGTGCGCCAGAGGCAGCAAGCGGTATCTACCGTGGCGGCCCTGATCTTGCAGCGCGAAGCCGAGTTCGCCCTGGCCGAGAAGGAACTGCGACGCACGTCGGAACTGGTGGCGCAGAATTTCATCTCGGCCCAGCAGCTCGACGCCGCCAACGTGCGCGTGCAGTCCAGCCGCGCTGCGCTGAGCGCGGCGAAATCGCAGCGCATCGAGGCCGAGTCAGGGGTGCTTGTCGCACGATCACAGATTGTCGAGTCCGAGGCCGCCATCGAGTCCGCACTGGCGGCCGTTGATCGCATGGAGGTGGAGATCGCGG
>NZ_JAUSOO010000091.1 GCF_030656115.1 Hydrogenophaga sp. | reverse complement strand
GGACACCTATAGTCCCCAGCCGCTCCGCGATCTGGACAAGCCCTTTCTGATGCCCGTTGGCGATGTCTTCACCATCTCCGGCCGCGGCACCGTCGTGACCGGCCGTATCGAACGCGGCATCGTCAAGGTCGGTGAAGAAATCGAAATCGTCGGTATCGCTGACACCCAGAAGACCACCTGCACCGGCGTGGAAATGTTCCGCAAGCTGCTGGATCAGGGTCAAGCAGGCGACAACGTCGGTATCCTGTTGCGCGGAACCAAGCGCGAAGACGTGCAGCGTGGCCAGGTGCTGTGCAAGCCCGGCACGATCAAGCCCCACACCCACTTCACCGGCGAGATCTATGTCTTGTCCAAAGACGAGGGTGGCCGTCACACGCCGTTCTTCAACAACTACCGTCCCCAGTTCTACTTCCGCACGACCGATGTGACCGGTGCCATTGAGTTGCCAGAAGGCAAGGAAATGGTCATGCCAGGCGACAACGTGTCGATCACCGTCAAGCTGATCAACCCCATCGCCATGGAAGAAGGCCTGCGCTTCGCCATCCGCGAAGGTGGTCGTACCGTCGGCGCCGGTGTGGTTGCCAAGATCATTGCTTAAGGAGCACACATGTCTTCCAAGCAAAAAATCCGCATCCGTCTGAAGGCGTTTGATTACAAACTGATCGACAGCTCCGCTGCTGAAATCGTTGACACCGCCAAGCGCACCGGCGCGATCGTCAAGGGTCCCGTGCCCCTGCCGACCCGCATGAAGCGTTTTGACATCCTGCGCTCACCGCACGTCAACAAGACCAGCCGCGACCAGCTCGAAATCCGCACGCACCAGCGTCTGATGGACATCGTGGACCCCACCGACAAAACGGTGGACGCCCTGATGAAACTCGACCTGCCCGCTGGCGTCGACGTCGAAATCAAGTTGCAATAAGCAGCTTTTGTGAGCCCGGCGGCATTTCGATGCTGCCGGGCTTGCAGAAATAAAGCCCGCTGGTTATACTGGCGGGCTTTTCGAACTTTTGTTCGAGAGGTTCGGCTTTGCCGATACGGCCTGTCAATTTTGCAGCTGCCGTATTTCTTAAAACGTGTCGGCGTCTCGTCAGAGGTGTCGACGCATCATCAGCCCCGGCCAATTGAAGTCGGGAACGGAGAAAACAATGAGTCTTAGCAACTCCCTCGGGTTGTTGGGTCGCAAGGTGGGCATGATGCGCCTGTTCACCGATGATGGGGATTCAGTTCCTGTCACGGTGGTCGACGTGTCCAACAACCGTGTGACGCAAGTCAAAACTCAAGCCAACGATGGCTACGATGCATTGCAGGTCACCTTTGGTGCCCGCCGTGCCTCACGCGTGACCAAGCCCGAAGCGGGCCACCTGGCCAAGGCCGGTGTTGAAGCGGGTGAGATCATCCAGGAATTCCGCGTCGCCTCCGACGTCGCTGCCCAGTACCAGCCCGGTGCCGTGGTGGTCGCTACCGCGATTTTTGCGGCTGGCCA
>NZ_JAUSOO010000090.1 GCF_030656115.1 Hydrogenophaga sp. | reverse complement strand
ACAGGCGCGGGGCGCGCGGATCGACCGGCTTGTGCAGCGGATGTCCCAGGCCGGGGATGATCTGGCCGCGGGCACGAAAGGCTGCCACGGTGTCGATGGCGATGCGCTCCAGGTCAGCCCCTTTCGTTCCGGGTGGCAGGGCCTCGTAGAGCATTTTGGCGGTGCCTTCGGTGCTGCCGACGAACACGCTGCCCAGGCCGCACAATCCGGCCGCCACTGCGGCCTGCAACGACTCGGGCGCACCGGCGTAGGTCAGTCGCGCGACCAGCGCACTGGGCGTGATGCCGTGCTCGACCAGCGTCACCGCGATGGCGTTGAAGACGTTGGACTCCTGCTGCGTTGGCATGCGCCCGACGATCTGCAAGAAGGCCATATCACCCAGGTTGAGATGGCCGAGGATTTCGTCAGGCAGACTCTTGCCGTGCACCTCGATGCGGTCGGGGGTACTCCAGGCAATGTCGGAGCGGATGGGTTTGGCTTTGCGAGTCATAAGGAATTCCAGTCGATTGGAGTGGGTTAAAAAATCAGGCGCTCAGACCCGCGTCGCGCAGCACGGCGCGCGCGCGCTGCACCACCGGCAGGTCGACCATCTGGCCGTCCACGGCCACGGCGGAACCACCCGCCGTTTCAAATGCTTTGCAGACGCGGCGCGCCCAGTCAAGCCGTTCAGGGCTCGGCGTGAACACCGCCTGGACGGTGGCCAGCTGCTTCGGGTGGATACACAGCTTGGCACCAAAGCCGAGTCGACGTGAGCGTTCGGTGTCGGCCTGCAAGCGTTGCAGGTCGTCGATGGCGGTGCTGACACCATCCACCGGCGCCGCCAGCCCGGCCAGCCGCGAAGCCAGCACCAGTTGGGAGCGGAAGGCCAGCAGCTCGATTTCCGTGCCATCGGGCGCACACTCAATGCCCAGATCCAGCGCCAGATCGACGCTGCCAAAGGCCAGCCGGATCACGCCCGGCACGCGTGCGATGCTGTCCATCTCATGCAGGCCGCGCGCCGACTCGATGATGGGCAGCACGTCCTGGTAGGTGGTCTCGACCACGGTGCAAACGGCGTCGATGCCTTCGGCCTTGGGCAGCATGATGGCGGCCACGCCGGGGTGGCGGCACAGTTCCAGGTCATCGTCAAACCAGGGCGTGCCGGCGGCGTTGATGCGCACCACCAGCGGCGCGGCCTCGTCCAGCAGCGCCGCCAGCGCCTCGCGCGCGCGCACTTTGGCCTCGGGGGCCACTGCGTCTTCCAGGTCAACAATCACCGCGTCGGCACCGCTGGCGCGCGCCTTGGCAATGCGCTCGGGCCGGTCGGCGGGCACAAAAAGATAGGCATGCGGCAAAGCCTTTGGGCCAGAGGTATGGGCTGTCATGCGCGTGCCTCCAACCAGCGGTCCATGCGCGGCGCCTCGGCCACCGCCCAGACGCGCGCGATCAGCGCCTCCATCTCGGCAGGCGTGGCCCCCTTGCCGTAGGCTGCCAGGCGCTGCGCCTTGTCTTCGATCTCGGCGCGCGTCAGTGTGTTGCCGGGGTCGCCTTTGGGCTCATCGACCCGCGCGCTCAAGCTGCGGCCATCGCGCGTCGTCACCGTCACCTTGCCGATCCAGCGCTGCGGGTAGGCCTGATCGACCTCGGCGTCGAGCTGCATGGTCACGCGGTCGCGCAAGGCGGCCACGCGCGGCGCGAGGTAATGCGCTTCAAATTCATTCAGCCCGGCAAAGCCGTATTCGGCCGCCAGCGCCAGCACCGTGCCCATCGAGAACTTGGCCTGGTGCACGGTGGCCGGCAC
>NZ_JAUSOO010000077.1 GCF_030656115.1 Hydrogenophaga sp. | reverse complement strand
TTACCCAATGTCTGGGAGTTGATTGCGTTGTACTTTGCTGTGTCCCGCGCCGGAGGCGTGCTGTCTCCGGTGGCCATGCAGTGGCGCGAAACCGAGTTGCGCAACGTCGCAGAGGCCAGTCAGGCGCAGCTCTACATCGGCGTAAAAAATTTCAAGGGCTTCGACCACATTTCGATGGCTGCCAAGCTAGGCTACGCCACCGTGGCGATTGAAGACGTCACCGCTTTGGCCGCACAGGCACCAGACCAGGCCCTGCTGGACGCTGTCAGCGTCAGTGCCAACGATATTTTCAGCCTGTGCTGGTCCTCGGGTACTGAATCACATGCCAAGGGCTGTCCGATGTCGCACAACAACTGGCTTTACCAGATGCGGCTGGTGCCCAATACGGCGGGCATTCAAGAGGGTGACCGTGTACTGGCACCAGCACCGATGGTCAACATGACGGGTGCCGTGGCTTGGCTGAGCTGGCTGGCAGCGCGTGGCACGCTGCTGCTGCACCATCCGCTCAATGTCGAACTGTTCCTCAAGCAAATACTCACGGAAAAGGTTCAGTTCACGATTCTGGTGCCTGCAATCCTGAACATGATCCTCAAGCTGCCCAATGTCGACAGCCTCGATTTGTCATCCATCCGCTCAATCGCCACAGGCTCAGCGCCGCCCTCGCGCTGGAGCATGGAGGAGTTCAAGCGCCGCTGGAACATCGAGATCTGCAACCTGTGGGGGCAGACCGAGGGCACAGGCTTGGTTGGCGGCCCGGTTGACGTGCCGGACTTCGCTATGCGATCGGAACATTTTCCCTGGTGGGGCAAGCCGGGACTTGAATGGCCGTCGACAATGGAAGGCGTACAAGCCAAGCTGCTTGACGAGCAAGACCAAGAATGCACGCGGCCAGGCGAGGTGGGCGAGTTGGTCTATCGCGGACCCAACGTGTTTGCCGGCTACTACCGGCGGCCAGACCTCGCGCAGAATTCGTTCACGGCCGACGGTTTCTTTCGCACCGGTGATTTTTTCATCGTGCGCGATGAACGCCACATCGGCTTTTTTGACCGCAAGAAGGACATCATCATTCGTGGTGGTTTCAATATAAGCGCCGCCGAGGTCGAGAACCTGGTACTCACCCACCCCGGTGTGCAAGAGGTAGCAGCGGTGGCGGTGCCCGACGAAATCATGGGCGAGAAGACCTG
>NZ_JAUSOO010000072.1 GCF_030656115.1 Hydrogenophaga sp. | reverse complement strand
TGCTATCGATGAGTACGTCGCTCATCACAACACCAACCCCAAGCCGTTCATCTGGACCAAGAGCGCTCGCGATATCCTGCAGAAGGTCATTCGCGCCAATCGTCACTTAAGTTCCAAAAAGAATGGAACACTGCACTAGGTATCGCTTGGTGCCCCGGACCACCTCAGGCAACCTGCGCTCGTGCTTGGCCGCGAAGGCTTGCGCCTGTTTGGCGAAGAAGTCCAGCTTGTCGTAGACCGTCTGGGGGACGACCCTCCCTCAGTCTTGCCGAACCGGTAGTACGCTGGGTCCGGCGCCGGCACGGCGCCATTCGAACAGCCAGGCCTCGGGCGGCACAAGGGCGCCCGGTCGACGAAAGGCGCCAAGAGGCGGGTCAGCTCCTCAACTACGCCAAGGTTGCTCTTGAGTGGGATGGACGCCTTGCACAGGAGGCAGTGCAAGTTCGGCAGACCCGCCCCGAACGCGCCGAGCCGGCAGTCGACGCCAGGAGCAGCACCTGCCTTGGCCCGCCGCGCGTACTTCACCGCAATCGCGGGAGGCACGCCGCAATTGGCGCAGCGCGGGTTCTTGCAGAAGTTGATTTGCAACGGCCGCTTGGCACCGCGAAAGAACGCCTATTCCGAGTCCTGCGGAATCCGCGCCTTCGGGGATGCTGGAGGCGTGATTGGAGATACCAAGAAAACTGCCCCGTCAGTCGTTGAACTTACGGGGCTGTATGCCGAATCAGGCCCTGCTTTTCAACAGTTTAGCGAGGGGCTTGGCCCGAGGGAGCGCCTTTCTTTTGCCCGCTGCAACCAGCGCGTCAGATCACCACAGGCTCAGGTTCCAGCCGGATGCCGAAGCGCTCGTACACACTGGTCTGAATGGCTTTGGCCAGCGTCATCACCTCGCCTCCGGTGGCGCCACCCCGGTTCACCAGCACCAGCGCCTGGCGCTCAAACACCCCTGCGTTGCCTACGCTTTTGCCTTTCCAGCCACAAGCGTCAATGAGCCAGCCTGCCGCCAGCTTGATGCTGCCGTCGGGCATGGGGTAGTGCACCACCTTGGGGTCGCGCGCAATGATGTCGGCGCACTGCACCTCGTTCACCGTGGGGTTTTTGAAGAAGCTGCCGGCGTTGCCAATCACGGCCGGGTCGGGCAGCTTGGCCCGGCGTATGGCCACCACCCAGTCAAATATCTGGCGTGCGTCGGGCGCTGAAACGCCGGTCTCGGCCATCTTGCGCTCCAGATCCAGGTAGCCCAGCACGGGCTTCCAGGGTTTGGGCAACCAGAACCGCACCCGCGTGATGAGTGCACGCCCGGCCAGCCCCAGGCCTTTTTCACCGGCCGGGGCGTGTTTGAACACCGAGTCACGGTAGCCAAAACCACACTGTGCGGCGTCCAGCGAGAAGGCTTTCCCGGTGTGCAGGTCGATGGCGTCCAGGGAATGAAAGCGGTCTTGCAGTTCCACACCGTAAGCGCCGATGTTTTGCACCGGCGAGGCGCCCACCGAGCCGGGGATGAGCGCCAGGTTTTCCAACCCCGGCCAGCCCTGCTCCAGCGACCAGGCCACAAAGGTGTGCCAGTTCTCACCCGCCCCGCCTTCCACCAGCCAGCCTTTGGCGGTTTCTTCCAACAGGCGGCGCCCGGCAATTTCAACCTTGAGCACCAGCGGCTTGACGTCGCCCGTGATCACCAGGTTGCTGCCGCCACCGAGCACAAACGGTGGCGCAGCGGCGGTGTCGGCAGTCCAGTCGGCACTGTCCATGAGCTGAAGCACATCAGCCTCGGTGCGCACGCGGGCCAGGCGCTGCGCGCGGGCCACGATGCCAAAGGTGTTGTAGGGCTGGAGCGCCACGTTGTTCTCGACTAACATCCTTGGATTGTCTCACCCGCACTCTCTGGAATCCTCACCATGCCCTCTTTTGATACCGTTCTCGAAGCCGATTTTGTGGAAGTGAAAAATGCCGTCGAACAGGTGGCCCGCGAAATTGGCACGCGCTTTGACTTCAAGGGCACCAGCGCCGCCGTCGAACTGAAAGACAAAGAAATCACCCTGTTCGGCGATGCCGACTTCCAGCTTCAACAGGTGGAAGAGGTGCTGCGCAACAAACTGGCCAAACGCAATGTAGACGTGCGCTTTCTGGACAAGGGCAAGGTCGAAAAGATCGGCGGCGACAAGGTCAAACAAGTCGTCAAGGTGCGCAACGGCATTGCCACTGAAGACGGCAAAAAGATTCAACAAGCCCTGAAAGCCAGCAAGCTCAAGGTGCAAGGCGCCATTCAGGGCGACGCGGTGCGCGTGACTGGCGCCAAGCGCGACGACCTGCAGGCGGCCATGAACGTGATCAAGGGCGAACTGAAAGACCTGCCGCTGTCGTTCAACAACTTCCGGGATTGAACAAGCCCGAAAACGCCACTTGGGCCAAGAAACCTCATGAACGCACGTTGGCTGTTGGCTTTGACCTCTTTGTTGGCAACCCCGTTGTCACTCGCGCAGTCGGTGGCACTCTCGGGCGTGGCGGGCAGCAAAGCGTTGTTGGTCATTGACGCCGCTGCCCCCAAGTTCATGAGTGCCGGACAGACGCACCTGGGTGTGAAGCTGGTGAATGTGGATGGCGAAACTGCGTTGGTGGAGGTGAGCGGCCAGCGCCAGACCCTGCGCGTGGGCGATGCGCCGGTGAGCGTGGGCCAACGAACCCCCGACCCAGGCGCCCAGCGCATCGTGTTGACCGCCGACAGCCAGGGCCATTTCATGCCGCCCGGCCAGATCAATGGCCGCGCCGTGCGCTTCATGGTGGACACCGGTGCCACCTTGGTCATCCTGAGCGAGTCGGACGCGAAACGCATCAACCTGAAATACGAACAGGGTCAAAAAGTGCGCGTCAGCACCGCCAACGGTGGTGCGATCGGCTACCAAGTGAAGCTGGACTCGGTGAAAGTAGGCGACGCGCAGGTCTATGCAGTCCCAGCCATCGTGCTGCCCCAGGCCATGCCCTATGTGCTGCTGGGCAACAGCTTTTTGACGCGCTTTCAAATGCAGCGGCAGAACGACCAGCTCACGCTGGAGCGGCGTTATTAGGCGTTTGCGCCGCCGTCACCACGATCTCAATCTTCCAGGCCGGATCGGCCAAAGCCGCCTGCACCGTGGCCCGCGGCGGCGCGGTGCCGGGCACCACCCAGGCGTCCCACACCGCGTTCATGGCGGCTATGTCGCTGATGTCGCTCAGGTAAATTTGCGCCCGCAGCATGCGCGACTTGTCGCTACCCGCTTCTTGCAGGCGGGTTTGCACCTGGTCCAACACGTCTTGGGTTTGGCCGGTGATGTCGGAATCACCGCGCTCGGGCACCATACCCGCCAGATACACCACACCCTGAAACACCGCCGCTTCGCTGTACCGCGCCGCCACGCCGTGGCGCACCAGTTCGTGGTTCATTTTTTCGCCCCCAGTTTGCTTTCCTTGCCGGCCAGCAGGCGGTTGATGTTTTCAGCGTGGCGCCACACCAGCAGCACCCCCATCACCGCCAGGCTCAGCACCATCACGCCCGGAGCACTCCAGGCCACGCGGTCGCCAAACAGGTAGAACGCCGGGGCAAACACCGCCGTGACGATGGAGGCGAGTGATGAGTAACGAAAGAAATACGCCACGATCACCCAGGTGAGCAGCGCAGCCAGCCCCAGCCAGGGCTGAAAACCGATGATGACGCCGGCGGCCGTGGCCACACCCTTGCCACCCTGAAAGCGGAAGAACACCGGGTACAAATGGCCCAGAAACGCAGCCAACCCCACCAGCGCCACCGTGCCATCGCCCAAACCATAGGGCTCGCCCCACCAGGCCACAGCCACCACCGGTAACCAGCCTTTCAGGGCGTCCAGCAACAGCGTCACCACGGCGGCGGCCTTGTTGCCCGAGCGCAGCACGTTGGTCGCGCCAGGGTTTTTGCTGCCGTAGGTGCGCGGGTCGTTCAGACCCATGGAGCGGCTGACCAGCACCGCAAACGACAGCGAGCCGATCAGGTAAGCGGCCACGGTGGCCAACAGGGGGTATGCGAATTCCAAAAAAACTCCTCGTGGGGTGTCGGCTGGGCGCAGCCAGCGTGGCAGCTCTTCAGCGTGGCAGCTATTCTGCCAGCGCGCAATGCACCGGCATGGCCCCCAGCGGGGCAGACAGCACCGCAGGGTGGATACCCACCAAAAAACCACGCCGGCCGCCGTTGATCCAGATCGCGGGGAGTTCCAGCACCGTGGCTTCCACCCACACCGGCATGTTGCGCTTGAGCCCAAAGGGCGACGTACCGCCCACAAAATAGCCGCTGTGCCGGTTGGCCACCTCGGGCTTGCAAGGCTCCACCGACTTGGCGCCCATCTGGCGCGCCAGGTTTTTGGTGGACACCGTGCGGTTGCCGTGCATCAGCACCGCCAGCGGGCGCGCGGCCTCGTCTTGCATGATCAGTGTCTTGATGACGGCAAACGGGTCCAGCCCCAGCACCTGCGCGCTGTG
This sequence comes from Hydrogenophaga sp., assembly GCF_030656115.1. Taxonomy (GTDB): domain Bacteria; phylum Pseudomonadota; class Gammaproteobacteria; order Burkholderiales; family Burkholderiaceae_C; genus Hydrogenophaga. Next base: position 5,870 of record NZ_JAUSOO010000072.1, on the reverse strand, counting down.
CTGCGCGCCACCGCGCTCCAGGTAGTCGTAAGGGTGTTCGGTGAACGCCACGCCATGCGCTTTGAGCCAGGCGGTGGCGGGGGTTTCAGAAATGTGGTTCTTTTTTGCCATGGACAGAGCACACGTGATTCGGAATGCAGCCGCGACGCTCACATCCGGCGCGAGCGGCATTGACCCAGGATGCGGCGGAACCGGCTCCGCCGGGCCGCTGCGCATCGCTCACTTTGAGGGGGTCGCGCGAAGCGCGGCGGGGGTGGTCCAGTCACTGCGCCGGATCGCGGCATTCCCACCGAATTTTGTCGATCTCGGCCAGCAGTTCGGGCGCGAGTTGGGTGGGCCAGGCGTCCAGGCATTCGTCGAGCTGGCTCAGCGATGTGACGCCAATGATGGTGCTGGCCACGCGCCAGTTGCGGTAGCAAAAGGCCAGCGCCAGCTGCGATGGCGTGAGGCCGTGGTCGCGGGCCAGGGTGTTGTAGCGGCGGGCAGTGGCCAGCGATTCGGGGCGGCCCCAGCGCTGTTTGCGCATGGATTCGTACAACGACATGCGGCCGGCGTCACCCACCAGGCCGGTGGCGTCGTATTTGCCGGTGAGCAAACCAAAACCCAGCGGCGAATACGCCAGCAGCGACACGCCCAGGCGGTGGCAGGTTTCGTCCAGGCCGTTTTCATAGCTGCGGTTGATGAGGCAGTACGGGTTTTGCACCGTGTCCACCCGGGGCAAACCGTGCTGTTCGGCCAGGCGCACAAACTCGTGCACACCGTAGGGGGTTTCGTTGGACAGGCCGATGGCCTTGACCTTGCCGGCCTTGACGAGTTCGGCCATGGCCTCCAGCTGCTCCAGGATGGATGCACAGGGCTTGTCTTTGCTCGGGTCGAAGGTCAGCGCACCGAAGGCAGGCATGTTGCGCGCCGGCCAGTGGATCTGGTAGAGGTCGATCGCGTCGGTCTGCAGGCGGCGCAGGCTGCCTTCACACGCGTTGATGATTTCGGCCTTGGTCACGCCAGAGTTTTCACCCCGGATCCAGGGCATGCCGCGTGAGGGCCCGGCCACCTTGGTGGCCAACACCAGCTTGTCGCGCGCACCGGGTGTTTTGGCAAACCAGTTGCCCAGAATGGTTTCGGTGGCGCCGCAGGTTTCGGCCCGGGCCGGTACCGAATACATCTCGGCGGCGTCCAGAAAGTTGACGCCCCGTTCGAGTGAACGGTCCAGAATGCTGTGGGCGTCGGCTTCGTTCACTTGCTCGCCAAAGGTCATCGTGCCCAGACAAATGGGCGTTACCTGCAGCGTACTGGAGCCAAGGGGGACAGTTTTCATGAAAGGATTTGTAAGTAAATTTGTAAGTCAGGGTAGGAAGCGTTGGTAAATCACGCGGACAGGGTATAAGTTTAGGTGGCATTGCCGCAGCAGGTGGGTCACGACTGCAACATCCACGCCATCAGCTTGTGCGGATGGCAGCGCAACCACAGCAGCACCCGTGCGGCAATTTTTCGCAACAACCCAAGGAGCACTGAACATGCAACACAACAAAACCCCAATGCCCCGCGCCATCACCACCGCCGTCCTCGTGGCCGCCATCACCCTCACCGGCTGCGCCAACATGACGCAAACCCAGCAAGACAGCGCCAAGGGCGCCGCCATTGGCGCCGCCGCTGGCGCTCTGCTGGGCGTGGCCACCGGCGGCTCCAAGCGGGCTGGCACGGGCGCTGTCATCGGCGCGGGCGCGGGCGCACTGGGCGGCTACATCTGGTCCCAGAAAATGCAGGAACAGAAAGCCGCGATGGAGAGGGCCACCGTCGGCACCGGCGTGGGCGTGACCCAGACCGCTGACAACCGGCTGAAGCTGGACATTCCGGCCGACATCTCGTTTGACGTGGGCCGCTCGACCGTCAAGTCGAATCTGGCCGGTGTGCTCAACCAGTTCGCCAGCACCCTCAACGCCAACCCGGTGACCACCGTGGTCATCGTCGGCCACACCGACAGCACCGGCAGCGACGCGGTGAACAACCCGCTGTCGCTGGACCGCGCCAACAGCGCCCGCGACTACCTGATTGCCCGTTGCGTGGGCGTGGCCCGTTTCAGCACCGAAGGCCGTGGCTCGCGCGAACCCGTGGCCGACAACAGCACGGCTGAAGGCCGTGCCAAGAACCGCCGTGTGGAAATCTACGTGGCCGAGCCCGCCGCGAAGTAAGCCACCCGCCATGGGGGAATCGCCCCCGTGGCTTTGAGCCAGCACAGGGACGCGCCGTCAGGCCCGTCCCTGTTGTGCTTGGTAGCGCTGCTCTTCTTGCAACCTTAGCACCCGGCGCTGGACCTTGCCGGTGGTGGTCATGGGCAAGGCGTCTACAAATTCAATCTCTTTCGGGTATTCGTAAGGCGCCAGTTTGCCCTTCACATGGGCCTGGAGTTCGGCCGTCAAGCGCTGCTCAAAAGCGGCGTCACCCGCCACTCGCCCGGGCTGGGCGGCCAGGTATTCCTGCGCCAGCACCACATAGGCTTTCACCACCGCGCCGCGTTCGGCATCGGGCTTGGGCACCGCTGCGGCGTTGGCCACGGCCGGGTGTTTCACCAGGCAGTTTTCAATTTCGCTGGGACCAATGCGGTAGCCCGCCGCTTTGAACACATCGTCGGCGCGGCCTTGGTACCAGAGGTAGCCGTCGGCATCGCGCACCGCCATATCGCCGGTGCGGCACCAGCTGTTGGCGGGGTCGCCGGTGAATTTGGCGCGGGTGGAGGCTTCGTTCTTCCAGTAGCCCAAAAAGAAAATCGGGTCGGGCTGGCCATGCACATCGAGCCGGTGCACCGCCACATCGCCCGGCACACCCACCGGGCACTCGTTGCCCTCGTCGTCGATCACCGCCACCCGGTGCCCGGGGTAGCCTTTGCCCATGCTGCCGGCGCGTGCGGGCCACCCGAACCCGCCGCCGGGCCGCCCCAAGGTGGGTTCAGCCCCCTCGGGGGGCAGCGAACCACACGCAGTGGGGAGCGTGGGGGTCCCAACCCAGCCGCCGGGCCGCCCCAAGGCGGGTTCAACCCCCTCGGGGGGCAGCGAACCACACGCAGTGGGGAGCGTGGGGGCCCATTGCATTGCGCAGTTGCCCACGATGTAGTTGATCTCGGTCTGGCCAAACATTTCATTCACCGTCACGCCCAGTTGCTGCTGACAGTAGGCAAACACCGCGTCGCCCACCGCCTCGCCCGCGCTCATCAGGCCTTGCAGTTGCAGGCGGTAATGGTCTTGCGGTGTGGGAAAGGCTTTCATCATGGCCTTGAGCGCGGTGGGGAACAGAAAGCTGTGTGTGACCTGGTGGCGCTGCAGCAGTTCAAACGCGGTTTGCGGGCTGAAGCGGCCGTTGTAGCCGACGATGGGGCGGCCAAAGTACAGCGTGGGCAACAGCGCGTCCATCAAGCCGCCGGTCCAGGCCCAGTCGGCCGGGGACCAGAACACGGCTTGTGAGGGCTTGGCCGCGTCCGACGGGTCGAAGCCAAACCAGTTCTGACTGCACACAAAACCGGTCAGGTTGCCAATGAGCGCGCGGTGTGGAATGAGGGCTCCCTTGGGGTTGCCGGTGGTGCCGCTGGTGTAGATGAGCACGGCGGCTTCGTCGGCCAGGGTGGACACCAGACGAAATTTGGCCGGTTGCTGGGCCAGCACCGCCGCCCAGTCCAGCGCCGCACCGCGCTGCGCCTGCGCATCCACCGCCATCACGGTGTGCAGCAACGGGCAGTGGGCGCTCACCGCCTGCACGGCGGCCAGGGTGCTGGCATCGCAAATGGCGGCCACGGCTTCGCTGTCTTGCAAACGGAATTCCAGCGCTTCGGGCCCAAACAGCTGCGACAGCGGCATGCCCACCGCGCCCATTTGCAGCACGGCCATGTAGGCCACGGCGGTCTCGAAGCGCTGCGGCATGACGATGGCCACCCGGTCGCCACGCTGCACGCCCAGCGCCATCAGCGCGTTGGACAAGCGGTTGGCCTGGTCTTGCAGTTCGGCGTAGCTGTGGTGGCGGTCGGGCTGGTCAGGGGCGCAGGCGATCACCGCTGTTTGCGCGGCGTGGGCGGGGTTGACGGCCCAGCGGCGGGCGCATACCTCGGCCATGTTGAAGCGCTCGGGCACCTGCCAGCGGAACTGGCTGTGCAGGGCTTCGTAGCCATCCCCAGCGGCTGCGGTTGCGGTTGCGGCTGCACTCTTGCGAGCGGTTGCGCGTGCTGCGCTTTTGCGTGGGGCGGTCTTGTCTCGGCGTTGACTCGGGCGCATGGCCTGTCTCCATCTCGTTCTTTATGATGGGCTGAATGTACCAAGCCCTGAAAGCCTCGCGCAGCGAGTTTGTCCCGATTCGCAACCTGAACTACCACGTGCGCGTCTGGGGCGAGCCCGACCTGGCCCGCGCTCCGCTGGTGCTGGTGCATGGCTGGATGGACGTGGCCGCCTCATGGCAGTTCATGGTGGACGCGCTGGAGCAAGAGCGGTGGATCGTTGCGCCCGACTGGCGGGGTTTCGGCCTCACCCGCGCAACAGGCCCGGCGCCCGACAGCTACTGGTTCCCCGATTACCTGGCCGACCTGGATGCCCTGCTCGACCACTACGCCCCCGACCAAGCGGTGGATCTGGTGGGGCACAGCATGGGCGGCAATGTGGTGATGGTGTACGCGGGGGCTCGGCCACAGCGTATTCGCCGCCTGGTGAACCTGGAAGGCTTTGGCATGCCCGCCACCCGGCCCGCCCAGGCGCCCGGGCGCTGCGCACAATGGATGGACGAAGTGAAAGCGCTGCACCGGGGCGAACAGGCGTTGAAAGCCTACGACTCGCCCGACGCGGTGGCCCGCCGCCTCATGAAAACCAACCCGCGCCTGGCGCAAGACAAAGCCGACTGGCTGGCCCGCCAGTGGGCTGCCCCCAACGCCCAGGGGCAGTGGGAGATTCTGGGCGATGCCGCCCACAAGGTGGTGAGCGCCTACCTCTATCGGGTGGACGAGGCGCTGGAAATGCACCGCCGCATCACCGCGCCGGTGCTGTCCGTCACGGCCAGCGACGACAGCCTGAGCCAGTGGTGGAAAGGCCGCTTCACCCTGGCCGAGCACCACGAGCGCCTGCGCGCCGTGCCGCATCTGGACAACGCGGTGGTGAACGACGCGGGCCACATGCTGCACCACGACCAGCCCCGGGTGTTGGCGCAAATCATTGAGGATTTTTTGGCCCGTCCCGACCTGGACTGACCCCTCCAGGCGCACCGCTCTCCAGCGGACCCATCCGCATGGCAGCCTGCCCACCACGCGGCCTTGGACCTGCGGCTGGTCAGACGTGAGAAAATCGCGGTTTCGGCCCGACCCCACCCGCGCGCGCTGCGCTGGGTGGCGCAACAGCAGCCGCCCCCTTGTCAGAACACCGCACCAAAGGATCCCCCATGGAAGCCGAACGCAGCAACGCCATCCGCAGCCAACTTGAAGACCTGACCACCCGCGTGGTCGAGCTCCGGAGGTATCTTTGACTACGATGCCAAAGCATCGAAACTGAAAGAAGTCGAGTCGGCGCTGGAAGACCCCACCGTCTGGAACGACCCCAAACGTGCCCAAGACCTGGGCCGCGAGAAAAAATCGCTGGAAGACGTGGTGCTGGTGCTGGACCGCCTGACCAACGAATTGGCCGACAACACCGAGCTGTTCGAGATGTCCAGCGAAGACGGTGACACCGCTGGCTTGATCACCATCGAAGGCGAAGCCGCCAAGGTGGCCGCCGAGGTGGAAAAGCTCGAATTCCGCCGCATGTTCAGCAACCCGGCCGATCCGTTGAACTGTTTTCTGGACATCCAGGCTGGCGCCGGTGGTACCGAAGCCTGCGACTGGGCCAGCATGCTGCTGCGCCAGTACCTGC
>NZ_JAUSOO010000066.1 GCF_030656115.1 Hydrogenophaga sp. | reverse complement strand
ATGGTCAGGTGGGCAAAGCAGTGCCGGCCTTCCATCACCTGCACCACGCCCCGGTTCACCAGGTCGGCCGGGGTGAGGTTTTCAATGCGTTCACCGCGCAGCTCGATACTGCCCTTGGTGACCTCGCCTCGCTCGGCTTTGAGCAGGTTGGAGATGGCGCGCAGCGTGGTGGTTTTGCCTGCGCCGTTGCCACCCAGCACAGCCGCAATTTTGCCCTCGGGCACGTTGAGCGAGACGCCCTTGAGCACCAGGATCACGTGGTTGTAGATGACCTCGATGCCATTGACGTTGAGAACGGATTTGGTGGGTTCCATGTGCTTTTTCCTTTGACCAATCGACAAGGCTGCGGTGCAGCCCTGTCGGTTGGCGGCCCGTGCGGGCCGCGCCCTGCCCATGGTTGGGCAGGGCAGGGGTCCTGTCAGGACTGGCAGTCGGACGGCGCGCGGCGCGTCAGCTTCTTGTCGGCGGCGTAGGTGTCAGCCGCTTTTTTCACCATGGGCTTGATGATTTGCTCATCACCCTGGTACCAGTCGCTGCTGAATTCCCACTTGGCACCGTCCCAGGTGTGGATGCGCGCCCAGGCCGCACCCATGTGGTCGTTGCAGCTGGTGGAAATGGGGCGCATCACGCCCTTGAAGCCCAGTGCGTCGAGCTTGGCTTGCGTCAGGTTCAGGTTTTCATAACCCCAACGGGCCTGCTCACCCGTGACCACTTTGCCTTTGCCAAACTTCTCTTGGGCCTGGCGCACGCCTTCCACGGCGAACATGGCGCTGATCAAGCCGCGCATGTAGAGCACTTCACCCACTTCGTCTTTGGGGCCGGTGCCCTGGCCCTTGTCGTGCAGCTTGGCGAGGATCTCTTTGGCAACAGCCGAACCTTTTTCAGTGCCGTGCTGCATGGTGATGGCGTTGTAGCCCTTGGCACCCATGCCCACGTCTTTCACGTCAGGCTCGGCGCCGGCCCACCACACGCCATAAATCTTGTCGCGGGGGTAGCCCGTGGCTTGCGCTTCTTTCACCAGGGTGGAGTTCATCACGCCCCAGCCCCAGTTGATGACGTAGTCGGGGCGGTCGCGGCGAATCTGCAGCCAGGTGGACTTTTGCTCCACGCCGGGGTGCGTGACGGGCAGCAGGCTCAGCTGGAAGCCGTGCATGGCGGCACGCTCTTGCAGCAGCGGAATCGGCTCTTTGCCGAACGGGCTGTCGTGGTACACCAGCGCAATTTTCTTGCCCTTGAGCTTGTCCAGGCCGCCTTCTTTCTTGCCCAGGTGCTGGATGATGACGTCTGCGGCCACCCAGTAGGTGCCGGCAATGGGGAAGTTCCACTTGAACACGCCGCCGTCGGCCGACTCGCTGCGGCCGTAGCCGGCGGTGATCAGCGGGATTTTGTCGACAGGGGCTTTTTCGGTCAGCGCAAAGGTGATGCCGGTGGACAGCGGCTGGAACACCGTGGCGCCGCCGTTTTTGCCCTTCAGGCGCTCGTAGCACTCCACGCCGCGGTCGGTGGCGTAGCCGGTTTCGCATTCTTCAAAAGACACCTGGACGCCATTGATGCCGCCGCGCGCATTGGTGAGCTTCAGGTAGTCGGCATAGCCGTTGGCGAAGGGTACGCCATTGGGTGCGTAGGCGCCGGTGCGGTACACCAGCGAGGGGAAGAACTGTTCCTTGGCCTGGGCCATGGCAGCGGTGGAAACCAGCGCACCCGAGAGGGTGGCACAGGCCATAGATACCGAGATAGCAAGGTTACGCAGCTTCATTTCGTTTGTCTCCTAAAGAAAAACCAACACACAAAAAACCAACCCGAGGGCCCGTCAGTTCACTCCGTCCACAGCGCGGGCGCCATTGGGCATTTCCCCATCGGGAGTCACCCTGATGCGCTGCCGGCTGCGGCCGTGCGGACATCAGTGCGGGAAAGGCCACAACCGCAACTTCTGTTTCGCGACACTCCACAGCTTGGCCAGGCCGTGGGGCTCAACGATGAGGAACCACACGATGAGCGCGCCGAACACCATGAATTCGGTGTGCGAGATGGCGGCGGTGGAAATCGTCATGCCCACCAGACCACCGGCCCACGGCAGGAACTGGTTCAGAAAAATGGGCAGGATCACGATGAAGGCGGCGCCAAAGAAGCTGCCCATGATGGAGCCCATGCCGCCGATGATCACCATGAACAGCAGCTGGAACGAACGGTCAATGGAGAAGGCGGCGGGCTCCCATGAACCCAGGTGCACAAAGCCCCACAGGCCACCGGCCACGCCGATGATGAAAGAGCTGACCGCAAACGCGCTGAGCTTGGCGTACATGGGGCGGATACCGATCACGGCCGCGGCCACGTCCATGTCGCGGATGGCCATCCACTCCCGGCCAATGGCCGAGCGCACCAGGTTTTTCGCCAGCAGGCCGAAGACCACCAGAAACGACAGGCAGAACAGGTATTTTTCGACCGGGGTGTCGATGCGCCAGCCCAGCACGCTCAGGTTGGACACGGACACCGAGCCCGACGCGGTGTTGTTGGTGAACCAGCCGATGCGCAGGAAGGCCCAGTCGCAGAAGAACTGTGCGGCCAGCGTGGCCACCGCCAGGTACAAGCCCTTCACCCGCAGGCTGGGAATGCCGAAGAACATGCCCACCAGGGTGGCAAAGAAGCCACCCGACAGCAGCGCCACGATCAGCGGCATGCCGTCGATGCGGATGTAGGTGTTGTAGGCCATGTAGGCGCCCACCGCCATGAAGGCGCCCGAGCCGAGCGAAATCTGGCCGCAGTAGCCCACCAGAATGTTCACGCCCAGGGCGGCCAGCGCCAGGATCAGGAACGGGATCAGGATGGCGCGGAACATGTACTCGTCGACCAGGAACGGAACGCCGATGAACGCAAAGGCAATGAGCGCCAGAATGGCCCAGCGGTCTTGAGCGATCGGGAAGATCTGCTGGTCGGCGCGGTAGGAGGTCTTGAACTGACCGTTTTCTCTGTAAAACATGTTCTTCTTCCTTACACGCGGTCAATGATTTTTTCGCCGAACAGGCCCTGCGGCCGGAACAGCAGGAACACCAGCGCCAGCACATAGGCAAACCAGATCTCGATGCCACCACCCACATAGGGGCCGAGGTACACCTCGGAGAGCTTTTCGCCGACGCCGATGATCAGCCCGCCGATGATGGCGCCCGGCACCGAGGTGAGGCCGCCCAGAATGATGACGGGCAGGGCGCGCAAGGCCACGGTGGTGAGCGAGAACTGAACCCCCATCTTGGAGCCCCAGATGATGCCGGCCACCAAGGCGGTGATACCGGCCACAAACCACACGATGACCCAGATGCGGTTGAGCGGGATGCCAATGGACTGTGCTGCCTGGTGGTCGTCGGCCACGGCGCGCAGCGCCCGACCGGTGCCCGTTTTCTGGAAGAACAGCGACAGCACGATCACCAGCAAGGCCGCCACGCAAGCCGCGTACACGTCTTCCAGGTTCACCAGCACGCCGCCTTCGAACATCCCTTCCAGCAAAAAGATCGGGTCCTTGGGCATGCCCACGTCGATCTTGTAGATGTCGCTGCCAAAGATGGTTTGACCCAGGCCGTCCAGGAAGTAGGTGATGCCCAGCGTGGCCATCAGCAGCGTCACACCTTCCTGGTTGACCAGGTGGCGCAGCACCAGCCGCTCGATCAGCCAGGCCAGCGCAAACATGCAAGCCGCTGCGATGGCAAACGCGATCAGGTTGCCCAGCAGCTTGCTCTCCAGTCCCAGCCACTGTGGAATCCACTCGGAGAATCGGGCCATGGCCAGCGCCGCAAACAGCACCATGGCGCCCTGCGCGAAGTTGAAGACGCCCGAGGCTTTGTAGATCAGCACAAAGCCCAGCGCGACCAGCGAATACAGCATGCCGGCCATCAGGCCACCCAGCAGTGCTTCTAAGAAAAATGCCATCTTGTTGTCTCCGTGTTCAGTGGCTCGTACCAAGGTACGCGCTGATGACTTCTTCGTTGCTGCGCACCTCTTCGGGGGTGCCGTCACCGATCTTCTTGCCGTAGTCCAGCACCACGACGCGGTCGGAAATGTCCATCACCACGCCCATGTCGTCCTCGATCAGCACGATGCTGGTGCGGAACTCGTCGTACACGTCCAGGTTGAAGAGGCTCATGTCCTGCTACTCTTCCATGTTCATGCCG
>NZ_JAUSOO010000026.1 GCF_030656115.1 Hydrogenophaga sp. | reverse complement strand
ACACCGATGTTCACCATGGTCATGCCGCTGCGGTCGGCGCGCATGAGGTGGTAGGCCGGCATTTGCGGCAGGCGCGGCGGTGGCGCGCCCAGTGCGTCGCCCGGTTCGGCGCTCAAGTCCACCCGGCGCGTGACCACGTTGCCTGGCTCCACAAACGCGGTGTATTCGCTGGCCGGGTTGGCCATTTCGGCATGACCCAGGCGAATGAATTCGTCGATGTAGAACTGGTAGTTGGTGAACAGCACGAAATTCTGGAACCACTCGGGCGCGGTGCCGGTGTAGTGGCGCAGGCGCTGCAGCGAATAGTCCACCCGGGGCGCGGTGAACAGGGCCAGCGGCTGCGCTTCGCCGGGGCGCGGCTCAAAGGTGCCGTTGGCAATGCCGTCGTCCATGGCGGCCAGGTCGGGCAGATCAAACACGTCGCGCATGAGGGCGCGGCGCTCGGCGCTCAGGCTGCCTTCCACGTGGTCGTGTTCGGCAAAGGAAAAATGGATGGGAATGGGCTGGGTGCTGGTGCCCACCTCCAGCTCGCCGCCGTGGTTGATCAGCAGCAGGCTGAACTGATCCAGCAGGTAGTCGGCGTAGAGGTCGGGCCGCGTGATCGTGGTCTCAAACCGACCCGGGCCAGCCACGAAGCCGTAGCTCAGGCGGCCGGTGCCCTGGTGTGATGCGCTGTGGGTATGCAGGCGCACGAAGGGATAACAGGCGCGCATGCGGGTGGCGTTGAGATCGGTGCCGGCCACGAAGTCGCGCATGGCAGCGCGCAAGAACTGGATGTTGTGCTGGTAGATGCGCTGCACCTGGGCCAGCGCAGCGGCCGGGTTGCGGTAAAACAGGGGGGCGGTGAAGGCGGGTGTCTTGTGCATGGTGCTATTGTGGCGCCGCTGCATGACACGATTGCCCGACTTGGAATACCCATGATGGATGCTGTTACCCCGGGGCTGAGTCCGCTCCTTGACCTGTCTGGCGCAGCCGCGACGCTGGCGGCCGCGTTGGGTTGCGGCTTGCTGGTGGGTATCGAACGCGAGCGGCGCAAAGGCACCGGGCCGGGGCGGGCGTTTGCCGGCCTGCGCACCTTTGCCTTGACCAGCGTGGTGGGTGCCGCTGCCGCGCTGACGCAAATGACGGGCCTGGTGGTCACCGGTGGGCTGTTGGTCGCGGCACTGGCCCTGGTGGCCTACGGGCGGGACCGCTCCGAAGACCCGGGCGCCACCACCGAGATCGCCCTGTTGTTGACCTACCTGGTCGGTGTGATCTGTGCGCAAAGCCTGCCGCTGGCCGCCGCACTCGCGGTCGGTCTGACCGGGGTACTGGCTGCGCGGGAACGGCTGCACCGCTTTGCCAGCCAGTGGCTGACCGAGGGTGAGGTGCGCGACGGCATCGTGCTGGCTGCACTGGTGCTGATGGCGCTGCCGCTGGTGCCCAACCGTCCGCTGTGGGGGCCCGTGCTCAACCCCCACGTCATCTTGCAATTGTTGGCCTTGCTGTTGGCCGTGCAGTCGCTGGCGCACCTGTGCCGTCGCCTGCTGCAGGCGCGCCACGCGGTGGCGTTCTCGGCGCTGGCTTCGGGTTTTGTGTCGAGCACCGCCACCATCGCCACACTGGGGCTGGCCGTGCGCGAGGGCCGTTCGGGCGCGCGCTTGATGGCCGGTGGTGGCTTGCTGTCTTGCGTGTCCACCCAGTTGCAGGTGCTGCTGGTGGCCGCTGCCGTGCAACCCGCCTGGCTCTCGGTGCTGTGGTTGCCGGCGATGGCGGCCGGGTTGATGGCCCTTGCCTGGGGCTGGTGGCTGGTGCACGGTGCGCCGGGGGATGCGGCCGGGGCTGCGACGGTGCCCGACGAAGACCGGATGTTCAGCCTCTGGGGGGCTGCGGGCGTGGCCGCTTTGCTCAGTGGCATTCAGGCGGGGGTGTATGCGCTGACGCTGTGGCTGGGATCGTCCGGTCTGCTGCTGGGCTCGGCTCTGGCGGCGCTGGCCGACTTGCACGCCGCGCTGGCGGCGGTGTTTGCCTCGGGCGCGCCCGTGGCCGGTGGGGCTGCCCTGTGGGCGGTGATGCTGGCGATTCTGGTGCACGCTGGCAGCAAGAGCGCCACCGCCGGTCTCGTGGGGGGCTGGCGTTACCTGGCCTGGCTGGCACCAGGCCTGTGGCTGCACATGCTGCTCAGCGTTGTGGGCATTTACGGGATGGCGGGCGTTTAGTTTCGTGTCGGCTCGCGCAAGGTCACAAACTCTTCGGCCGCCGTGGGGTGGATGCCGATGGTGCTGTCAAACACGGCCTTGGTGGCGCCGGCCTTCATGGCCACCGCGAAGCCCTGCACGATTTCGCCGGCCTCTGCACCCACCATGTGCAGGCCCACCACGCGGTCGCTGGCGCTGTCCACCACCAGTTTCATGAGCGTGCGCTCGGTGCTGCCCGAGAGCGTGTGGCGCAGCGCTTTGAACTCGCTGCGGAACACGGTGATGGCGCCAAATTTCTCGCGCGCGGCGGCTTCGCTGTAGCCCACGGTGCCGATGTTGGGGTGGGTGAACACGGCGGTGGGAATGAAGTCGTAGCTCATGTCGCGCGGGGGCTTGCCGGCGGCGGGGCCAAACAGCTGGTCCACCACCACCATGGCTTCGCCCAGCGCCACCGGGGTGAGCTGCACACGGTTGGTCACATCGCCCACGGCGTAAATGCTGGGCACGTTGGTCTGGTAGTGCGCGTTCACCAGCACCTCGTTGTGCCCGCCCTGGGCCACGCCCACCGTGTCCAGCCCCAGGCCTTGCACGTTGGGCACGCGCCCGGTGGCGTAGAGCACCGCGTCGGCCAGCACCGTGTTGCCGTCTTCCAGCTCCACGCGCAGGCCATCGTCGGTTTTGTGGATGTCCACCACACCGGCGTTCAGGCGCAGGTCCACGCCCGACTTGACCATTTCAGCGGCCACGAAGTGGCGAATCTCGTCGTCAAAGCCGCGCAACACCTGTTCGCCCCGGTACAGCTGCGTGACCTGGGCACCCAGGCCGTTGAAGATGGACGCAAATTCGCAGGCAATGTAGCCGCCGCCCACCACCAGCAGGCGCTGGGGAAAGGGCTCCAGGTCAAAAATGTCGTTGGACGTGATGACGTGTTCGCGCCCCACAAAATGCGGCACATGCGGCGTGCCGCCGGTGGCAATGAGGATGTGCTTGGCGGTGAAGTGCTGGTGGCCAGGGCTGCCGTCGGCGTGCAGTGTGGCCAGCGTGATGGCGTGTTCGCCGTCGATGCGGGCAAAGCCGTTGAACACGGTCACGCCCGAGCCGCGCAGCAGGTTGCCGTACACCCCGTTGAGGCGGCTGATCTCTTGGGCGCGGTTGGCTTTGAGGGTGGCCCAGTTCAGGCGCGGCGCGCCGTCTTGCTCCCAGCCGTAGCCACGCGCTTCTTCAAAGCCGTCGTGGTAATGCGCGGCGTAGCTGTAGAGTTTTTTCGGGATGCAGCCCACGTTCACGCAGGTGCCGCCCAGGCCGTCGGTGCCCAGCGTTTCGGCCAGCGCCACACGGGCGCCGCGCTGCGCGGCCATGCGGGCAGCGCGCACGCCGCCGCTGCCACCACCGATCACAAACAGGTCAAAGTCAAACGTGCTCATCTCAAATCCTTGGCAAAACGGGCCTCACGGCAACCGGGGGCTTGATGTTAAGCGGCCACCCAAAGTCGCTGGAGCTTCCAGCTCCAGAAAGCCCTGAAATCCAGCCGGAGCGGCAAGCAGCGGCCAGGTTTCAGCGGCCAGCGCGAACCGATGGCGGCGCAAGGGCCTTGTCAGCCCGGGCAGGCGCGCGCGGGCAGGGCCTGCCCATAATGCGCCCATGAACCCAAGCGATGTCCCCACGCCCGCCGAACAACCCATTTCACAGCCCGGCCTGAGCGTGGTGCTGGGCGGTACCGGTGGCATTGGCTCGGCGCTGGTGGCGCTGCTGCGTGCGCAGGGCTGCGCGGTGCTGGTCTTGGGCCGACAAACCCAGCCCGCACTGGACTACAGCGCTGAAGCCACCGTGGCCGCCTGCGCGCAACACGTGGCACAGCAACTGGCCCACACGGGTCTGCCGCTGGCCCGTTTGCTGGTGGCCACCGGTTTTTTGCACGGCACCACCGCCAGCGGCCAACGCACCGAGCCCGAGCGCTCGTGGCAACACCTGAACGCCGACGCGCTGGCCCACAGTTTCGCGGTGAACGCCATTGGGCCGGCGCTGGTGATGAAGCACTTTTTGCCGCTGCTGCCGCGCCAGGGCCGCTGCGTGGCGGCATTTTTGTCGGCGCGGGTGGGCAGCATCGGCGACAACGCGCTGGGCGGCTGGTACGGTTACCGCGCGTCCAAAGCCGCGCTCAACCAGCTGGTGCGCACCGCCGCCATTGAACTCGCGCGGCGCAACCGCGAAGCCCTGTGCGTGGCGCTGCACCCCGGCACGGTGGACACCGGCCTGTCACAACCCTTTGCCAAAACTGGCTTGCAAGTGCGCCCGCCCGCCGTGGCGGCGGGCGAGTTGCTGGGTGTGCTGGACGGCTTGCTCCCGGGCAGTTCGGGCGGGTTTTTTGACCACCACGGCTTGGTGGTGCCCTGGTGAATTGAGCGGCTGAGCGCAGACCTCAGGCCGGCAGGTCGGTGGCTTTGAGCGCGCGGCGCTTGGCCATTTCCCGGCCCACGCCCACCGTGTCCAGACTGGCCAGGCGCTCCTTGGCGGCCGGGTAGGCAATCGATTCTTCCAGCACGATGTGGTCGAGGTACAGCGCTTCAAACACCTCCAGCGCGTGCCGCAACTCCACGGTGTCAAACCACAGGTTGCCGTTGGTGGCGGCTTCCAGGCTGGGCGCGATCTGAATCCAGTTTTCTTCCAGCCAGCCGTGGTCTTGCACCAGGTGTTCGGTGGCTTGCACCAGCTCGGCGTTTTGGCTGTTCAGCAGCGCGGGAAAAATGTGTTTTTCTTCGTCCAGATGGTGCTGGCGCGCTTCACCGTTGAAGTACGTCAGAACGTCTCGGGCCAACGCCCGGTTGGCCTGGTTCAGGCCGTTGTTTTCAATGGCATCCACCAGCGCGTGCAGTTGTTGCAACTGCTGCTGGATCTCGCGGTGGGTGCTGTCGAGAAACTCGAAAACAGCGGTCGAGGGATGGGTGCGGGCAGCAGCGTTCATGAAAAACCCCAAGGCAGTGGATGATGGGGTCCATCATAAAAATGCTGCGCCGCAGCAGCTTGATCTGGCGCAAACAACAAGCCCACCGAAGCGGGCTTCCGATGCGCGTCTCATGACCGAAGCGCGTGGCTTCCACCCAGGATGCCGTGGAACGGGCTTGGCCCGGCCACAGGCATCGCCCCCTGGGGGGTGCCGCGCAGCGGCGCGGGGGGTTGGGTTAGTAGGTGTACACGCCCCGTTTGGTTTTGCGGCCCAGCCAGCCCGCCGCCACCATTTCCTTCAGCAGCGGCGCCGGGCGGTATTTGCTGTCGTTGTACTCGGCCATGTACACATTCATCACCGCCAGGCACACGTCCAGGCCAATCATGTCGGCCAGCGCGAGCGGGCCAATGGGCTGGTTGCAGCCCAGTTTCATGCCGGCGTCGATGTCTTCCGCCGTGGCCAGGCCTTCGGCCAGCACAAAAAACGCCTCGTTGATCATGGGCACCAGAATGCGGTTGACCACAAAGCCGGGGGCGTTTTTCACGGTGATGGGCGTCTTGCCCAGGGTTTCGGCCAGCGCCTTCACCGCGTCGTGCGTGGCGTCGCTGGTTTGCAGGCCGCGAATGATTTCCACCAGCGCCATCATGGGCACGGGGTTGAAGAAGTGCATGCCGATGAAGCGGTCGGGGCGCTGCGTGGCGGCGGCCAGCTTGGTGATGCTGATCGAGCTGGTGTTGGTGGCCACGATCACGTCGGCACCCAGCAAGCCGTCGAGCTGCTGCAGGATTTTGACCTTGAGCGCTTCGTTTTCGGTGGCGGCTTCAATCACCAGCTGCGCGCCCTTGAGGTCTTCGTAGTTCGTCGAGCCCTGGATGCGGGCCAGCGCCGCGTCTTTTTCGGCGGCGGTCATTTTGTCTTTCTTGATCAGCCGGTCCAGGCTGCTGGCCACGGTGGCCAGGGCTTTGTCCACCGCCGCCTGGGCAATGTCCACCAGCACCACCTGAATGCCGCTGGTGGCGCAGGCCTGCGCAATGCCGTTGCCCATGGTGCCTGAGCCAATAATGCCGACGGTTTGAATGCTGTTCATAGGGTTCACTCCTGTGTGTTTCAGGTTAAAAAATGGATTGTCCGGGTGCTGGTGTCTGCTTGCCCTGGCGGGCGTCACGCAAGCGTCTTCGCTAGGTGGCCACACCTAACGGTGCGCCTGGTGCCGTGCTAACTTGCCCCCTTATTGTCGCGTTGCATCTTGCAACGCTGTGACGGCGTGTGCGTGGTTCGCCCAGCAGAGCGATTCCCGTGCCTGACAACGGAGACCTCATGTTTGATTTCATCATCGTCGGTGGCGGCTCGGCGGGCAGTGTGCTGGCAGGGCGCCTGAGCGAAGACCCCGCCATGCGCGTGGCGCTGCTGGAAGCCGGCCCGGCCGACCGCAGCGTGCTCATCCATTGCCCTGCCGGCCTGGCCGTGATCGCCAAGTACCAGCTCAACGGCTGGGGCTACAACACCGTGCCGCAGCCGGGGTTGAACGGCCGCCGGGGCTACCAGCCGCGCGGCAAGGTGTTGGGTGGCTCCAGCTCGATCAACGCCATGGTGTACGCCCGGGGCCACGCCAGCGACTACGACCACTGGGCCGCCCTGGGCAACCCCGGCTGGTCGTATGCCGACGTGTTGCCCTACTTCAAACGCGCCGAACACAACGAACGCGGTGCCGACGCGCTGCACGGCCAGGGCGGGCCGCTGAACGTGATGGACCTGCGCAGCCCCAACCCGTTTTTGCCTGCGTTCATCGAAGCCGGTCAGCAAGCTGGCTACGCTCACAACAACGACTTCAACGGCCCCGAGCAAGAAGGCGTGGGCGCCTACCAGGTGACGCACAAAAACGGCGAACGCTGGAGCGCCGCCAAAGGCTACCTCACGCCCCACCTGGGACGGCCCAACCTGACGGTGATCACGCAGGCGCTGACCACCCGGGTGCTGGTGGACACGGTGAAAGGCCAGCCTTGCGCCGTGGGTGTGGAATACCGGCCCGATGGCGGGCGCGGTGCGCCCCAGACGCTCCAACTGAAACCCGGTGGCGAGGTGCTGCTGAGCGCGGGGGCTTTTGGCTCGCCGCAGTTGCTCATGCTCTCGGGCATTGGCCCGGCCGAGCACCTGCGCGGGCTGGGCATCAACGTGCTGCACGATCTGCCCGGTGTGGGCGAGAACCTGCACGACCACCCCGATGTGGTGATGGTGGTCAATGCGCCGACGTTGACCGACCTGTTTGGCGTGTCGCTGCCCGGCATGTGGTCCACGCTGAAAGGCATTGCCGAATGGCGCCGCGCCCGCCGTGGGCCGCTGACCAGCAACTTCGCCGAGGCGGGTGGTTTCATCAAAAGCGCACCCAATGAGGCCATACCCGATCTGCAATTGCATTTTGTGGTGGGCAAGCTGGTGGACCACGGCCGCAAGACGGTGCTGGGCCACGGTTATTCGTGCCACGTGTGTCTGCTGCAGCCCAAAAGCCGGGGCACGCTGCGCCTGGCCAGCACCGACCCGCAAGTGGCGCCGCTGATCGACCCCGCCTTTTTGAAGGACCCGGACGATGTGGCGCGGCTGGTGCGGGGCTTCAAGCGCGTGCGCGAGCTGATGCAGCAACCGGCCCTGGCGCGCCACGGTGGCCAGGAGTCGGCCGCTTCGCGCTCGGCACAGAGCGATGCGCAAATTGAACAGTTCGTGCGCAACCACGCCGACACCATCTACCACCCGGTGGGCACCTGCCGCATGGGCGCCGACGCGCTGGCCGTGGTGGACGCCCGCCTGTGTGTGCACGGGGTGGCGGGCCTGCGTGTGGTGGACGCGTCCATCATGCCGCGCGTGGTGGGCGGCAACACCAATGCGCCGGTGATCATGGTGGCGGAAAAAGCGGTCGATATGATTCGGGAAGACCGTCAAGCCGCGTTGGCCTGACCCTGACACAACCCATTCTCTTCGGAGCCCACCCATGATCCTCGAACACGCCGATATCCGCATCGACCCCGCCCGCGCCGCCGAATTTGAAGCCGCCATTGAACGCGGCGCCAGCACCGTCATCGCCCAGGCCCAAGGCTTCAAAGGCTACAAAGTCAACCGCAGCATCGAGAGCTCGGGCCGCTACATCCTCATGATCTACTGGGCCACGCTGGAAGACCACACCGTGGGCTTTCGCCAGTCGCCCGCGTTCGCCGAATGGCGCGCCATCGTGGGTCCGTTCTTTGCCCAGCCGCCGGTGGTGGAGCATTTGGAACTGGTGTGCAAGAGCTGACGCCGCTTGCCCACGCCAGCCCCCATCCCAGCCTTCCCCCAGTGGGGGAAGGGGCAAGATATGCCCCGCTGCGAGGCGCCTGTGCACACCATGTCTGACTCCCTCCCCCGCTGGGGGAGGGTTGGGGTGGGGGCTCTCCCAAACTTTTCAAAATGAGAACAGCTGGCACTGTGCAACGTTGTGCCCTAGAGCAGGCGGAACTTGACACCTACTTCTTCCGCATCAGCGTGGACTTGCCAAACAAGCTTTCAATCAAATCCACCGCCAGCAGCGCGGTGCGGTTGCGCACATCCAGCGCGGGGTTGAGTTCCATCACGTCCAGCGATGCCAGGCGGCCCGAGTCGGCGATCATTTCCATACACAGCTGCGCTTCGCGGTAGGTGGGGCCGCCGGGCACGGTGGTGCCCACGCCGGGGGCAATTTCGGGGTCCAGAAAATCCACGTCAAAACTCACATGCAGGTGGGTGTTGTCGTCCAGGCCCAGCAGCGCCTGTTCCATGGTGTGGCGCATGCCCATCTCGTCGATGTAGCGCATGTCAAACACCTCCAGCCCGGCTTCGTGGACCAGGCGCTTTTCGCCCGCGTCCACGCTGCGGATGCCGATCTGGCGCACCGCGCTGGCGGCTATGGCGGGCGTGTGGCCGCCGATGCCGGTGAGCAGCGCCGGGCCCTGGCCGCACAGCAGGGCCACCGGCATGCCGTGGATGTTGCCGCTGGGCGTGAGGGCGGCGGTGTTGAAGTCGGCGTGCGCGTCGAGCCAGAGCACGCGCAGGGTCTTGCCGGTTTCGCGGCAGTGCCGCGCCACCGCGCTGATGGAGCCCAGGCCCAGGCAGTGGTCGCCACCGAGCACGATGGGCATGTGGCCCCGTGCCAGTTCGGCGTACACGGCATCGTGCAGGGTCTGGTTCCACTCAGCCACCTCGGCCAGATGGCGGTAACCGTCGGTGGGCGGTTGCCAGGGGTTGGCCGGGCCGCTCAGGTTGCCGCCGTCGGTGACCTGCAGGCCGTGGCTTTCCAGCACCGCCTGGATGCCCGCCACGCGCAGCGCTTCGGGCCCCATGCTGGCGCCGCGGGCGCCGGCGCCAATGTCGGTGGGGACACCAATGAGACTGATGGTTTTTTGCATGGCCTTATTGTGCGGTGAGATGCCTGGGGCGGCCCAACCCCGTCGGCCGCGCGGTGTCTTTCAGGCCTTGCACACCCGTTGCGCGGGTCACAGACAATCCGCTCACGTTTTCAAACGCTGGCTGCCCACCCGCCAGCCACACATACCGCCATGTTCCCGTCTGCACTTCCCATCTGGTCTTCCTGCGGCTTTGAGCTGTTGGAACGCACGCCCCGCGGCTGGCTCTGCCCCACCGATGCCTACTGGCGCCTGTGGTTGGCGCGGCCCGAACTCGCCTTGGTGGACGAGTCGTGCACCGCCGAACAGGCCCTGCACGCCTCGCTCATGCAGTCGCCCACGCGGGCGGTGTCGGCCGCCGAGCTGGAGGCGTTGGAAGACACGGACGCGCGTGCCAACCACCGCCTGTTTTTAACGTTTCGCGATGCCGTGGAAGCCGCCGGTTCGCTGGAGGCAGCCTATGCCGGCTTCTTCAAGGCCGGTGCCATGTCGGTGCCGCCCTTGTTTCTGGACCTGATGGTGCAGGCCATGGTGTGCAACCTGTTGCAGGACGAGCCCGATGCCTGGCAATGGCGCGCCGCCGAGCTGCTGTTTCGCCGCCAGCGCGTGAGCGTGCAGGACGGCCGCGTGCTCAGCGGCGACAGCGAGGTGCTGGACCTGTTGAATGAGACCGGCGGGTTGGGCGCGGTGGGCCGTCTGCTGATGCAGGGCGGTGCGGCGGTGCCGGTGGTGCAGATGGAGGTGCTGGGCGCCGAGAGCGCCGGGCGCTACATGAACGGCTTGGTCGGCGCCGGGCGGTTCAACTTTTTGCTGGACCTCACGCACGAAATTCAGCGCGAGCTGCCGCACGGCCTGACGCTGACCATGAACCGCGCCGATTCGGGCCTGAAAGCGCTGGCGCAGGTGCTGGAGAAATGGGTGCGCCATTTCCTGGGCGTGGGGGTGCAGATCCAGGCCGAGTCGCGCATTGAAGACCCGTCCTGGCGCTGGCATGTGGGCCTGGATGTGGAATCCACCCGGCTGTTGAACGACCTGTACACCGGCCAAACCGTGGCGCCCGAGCGCCAGCAGCGGCTGATCAGCCTGTTCAAGCTGCGCTTTGACGACCCGCAACACATGCGCGCCGACGTGCAAGGCAAACCGGTCTACCTGGGTCTGGCCATGGCGGCCGATGGTCTGCTCAAGCTGAAACCGCAGAACCTGCTGCTGAATTTGCCACTGGCCCGGGCCGACTGAGGTCGGCCCGGGCACGTGGTTCACGCGCTCACATATTCCGCCGATACTGCCCGCCCACCTCAAACAGCGCGTTGGTGATCTGGCCCAGCGAGCAGCAGCGCACCGCGTCCATCAGCACCTCGAACACGTTTTTGTTTTCAATCACCGCCTGTTGCAGGCGCTTGAGCTGCGCGGGGGCTTGCGCCGCGTGGCGGGTGTGGAAGTCGGCCAGGCGTTGCAGTTGGCTTTGCTTTTCTTCTTCGGTGGACCGGGCCAGTTCCAGCTTGTCCATCACCGCGTCGCCGTGCGGGTTGCGGAAGGTGTTCACGCCCACGATCGGGTATTCGCCGGTGTGCTTGAGCATTTCGTAGTGCATGGATTCGTCTTGAATCTTGCCGCGCTGGTAGCCGGTTTCCATGGCGCCCAGCACGCCGCCGCGTTCGGCGATTTTCTCGAACTCGGCCAGCACGGCTTCTTCCACCAGCTCGGTCAGGTCGTCGATGATGAAGGCGCCCTGGTTGGGGTTCTCGTTCTTCGCCAGGCCCCACTCGCGGTTGATGATGAGCTGGATCGCCATGGCGCGGCGCACCGACTCTTCGGTGGGCGTGGTGATGGCTTCGTCGAAGGCGTTGGTGTGCAGGCTGTTGCAGTTGTCGTAAATGGCAATCAGCGCCTGCAGCGTGGTGCGGATGTCGTTGAACTGGATCTCCTGCGCGTGCAGCGAGCGCCCGCTGGTCTGGACGTGGTATTTGAGCTTCTGGCTGCGCTCGTTGGCGCCGTAGCGGTCGCGCATGGCCACGGCCCAGATGCGCCGCGCCACGCGGCCGAGCACGGTGTATTCCGGGTCCATGCCGTTGCTGAAGAAGAACGACAGGTTGGGCGCAAAGTCGTCGATGTGCATGCCGCGCGCGAGATACGCTTCGACAAAGGTGAAGCCGTTGGACAGTGTGAATGCGAGCTGGCTGATGGGGTTGGCACCGGCTTCGGCGATGTGGTAACCGCTGATGGACACGCTGTAGAAGTTGCGCACGTCGTGGTGCACGAAATACTCGGCAATGTCGCCCATCACTTTGAGTGAAAACTCGGTGCTGAAGATGCAGGTGTTCTGGCCCTGGTCTTCCTTCAGGATGTCGGCCTGCACCGTGCCGCGCACGTTGGCCAGCACCCATTCGCGGATTTTTTGCGCTTCGGTGTCGGTCGGGTCGCGGCCGTTGTCGGCTTTGAACTTTTCCAGGTTCTGGTCGATGGCGGTGTTCATGAACATCGCCAGGATGCTGGGCGCCGGGCCGTTGATGGTCATCGACACCGAGGTGGCCGGGTGGCAGAGGTCAAAGCCGCCGTAGAGCACCTTCATGTCGTCCAGCGTGGCCACGCTCACGCCGCTGTTGCCCACCTTGCCGTAAATGTCGGGGCGCGGGTCGGGGTCGTTGCCGTAGAGCGTGACCGAGTCGAACGCGGTGCTCAGGCGCTTGGCGGGTGTGCCCGCGCTCAGCAGCTTGAAGCGGCGGTTGGTGCGGAACGGGTCGCCTTCGCCCGCGAACATGCGGGTGGGGTCTTCGCCCTCGCGCTTGAAGGCGAAGGTGCCGGCGGTGTACGGGAAGCTGCCGGGCACGTTGTCCAGCATCAGCCACTTCAAAATTTCGCCGTGGTCTTCATAGGTGGGCAGGGACACCTTGCGGATGGTGGTGCCGCTGAGGCTTTTGGTGGTGAGCGCTGTGCGGATTTCCTTGTCGCGGATTTTCACCACGTACTCGTCGCCCGCGTAGGCTTTTTGCATGTCGGGCCACTGCGTCAGCAGCTTGCGGGCGGCCGGGTCCTGGTTCAGTTCGCGTTGCTGCGCCAGGTCGATCACCGCTTCGGCCGCTTTGGCGCGGGTGGGTTTGTCGGTGCGCAGCATCTGCGCGCTGGCGTGGAGCTGCTGGATTTCGCGGGCCAGGCGGGCCTGCTCGCGGGCGCGCTTTTTGTAGCCGCGTACGGTGTCGCTGATCTCGGCCAGGTAGCGCGTGCGTGCGGCCGGTACGATGGGCGTTTGGTTGGTGCTGTGGCGCACCGCCACGGTGGGCAGGCGGCCTTCGGTCAGCGGCAGGCCCAGCGCGCCGAGGCGGGTTTTCAGGGCTTGGTAGAGCGCGGTCACGCCGTCGTCGTTGAAGCGGGCGGCCATGGTGCCGAACACCGGCATCTGCTCGGTGGGTGTGGTCCAGGCTTCCTTGTTGCGCTGCACCTGCTTGGCCACATCGCGCAGCGCGTCGCTGGCGCCTTTGCGGTCAAATTTGTTGATGGCCACAAACTCGGCGAAGTCGAGCATGTCGATTTTCTCTAACTGGCTGGCGGCGCCAAACTCGGGCGTCATCACGTACATGGGCACGTCCACATGCGGCACGATGGCCGCGTCGCCCTGGCCAATGCCCGAGGTTTCGACCACGATCACGTCAAAACCCGACACCTTGCAGGCGGCGATCACATCGGGCAGGGCGGCGCTGATCTCGCTGCCAAAGTCGCGTGTGGCCAGCGATCGCATGAACACGCGCTGGCCCTGTTTCCAAGGCGCGATGGCGTTCATGCGGATGCGGTCGCCCAGCAAAGCGCCACCGCTCTTGCGGCGGCTGGGGTCGATGGAAATGACGGCCACGCGCAGTGCGTCGTCCTGGTCCAGCCGCAGGCGGCGGATGAGTTCGTCGGTCAGGCTGGACTTGCCCGCACCGCCGGTGCCGGTGATGCCGAGCACCGGCACTTGTTTGCTGGCGGCTTCGGTGCGGATGTGCTGAACCAGGGCGGCGTCGGCTTTGTCGTTTTCCAGTGCCGTGATCAGCTGCGCCAGGGCGCGCCAATGCATTTCGGTCTGGCCTTCAATGGCGCGGCTGTCGGTGGGGGCCAAGGTGCTGATGTCCTGGTCGCAGCGCATCACCATTTCGCCGATCATGCCGGCCAGACCCATTTTCTGACCATCTTCGGGGCTGTAGATGCGGGCCACGCCGTAGGCCTGCAGCTCGCTGATTTCGCTGGGCACAATCACACCGCCACCACCGCCGAACACCTGGATGTGCGCGCCACCCCGGCTTTTGAGCAGGTCCACCATGTACTTGAAATACTCCACATGGCCGCCCTGGTACGAGCTGATGGCGATGCCCTGCGCGTCTTCCTGCAGCGCGGCGGTGACCACCTCGTCCACCGAGCGGTTGTGGCCCAGGTGGATCACCTCGGCGCCCATGCCTTGCAGAATGCGCCGCATGATGTTGATGGCCGCGTCGTGGCCGTCAAACAGACTGGCGGCGGTGACAAAGCGCACCTTGTTCGTGGGGCGGTAGTTGGCCAGGGCCTGGTATTCGGCGGACAGGTTGCTCATGGTGTCTCTCTCTTTTTGGGTGGAAATGTGGTGGGGCGGGGTGGGCGTGTGTCAGGTCACCCGCAGGCCGGCGAGGGTCAGGTCTTCGGGCGGGTAGCGCAGGTTCAGCGCTTTCAGGGTGTCGCGCACCAGGGTGGCGATCATCAGGTTGCGGTGGGTTTTGGAGTTCGCGGGCACCACCGTCCAGGGCGCCCAGGGCGTGCTGGTTTCGTTCAGCAGCACCTCGTAGGCACGCTGGTACTCGTCCCACTGTTCGCGCGCGTCCAGGTCGCCCCGGCTGAATTTCCAGTGCTTGTCGGGGTCGTCGATGCGGTCTTGCAGGCGCTGGCGTTGCTCGTCTTTGCTGATGTGCAGCATGCACTTGAGGATCACGGTGCCGGTCTCGGCCAGCATGCGCTCGAAGTCGTTGATGTGGGCCAGACGCTGGCGGGTTTGTTCGGGGGTGATCCAGCCATTGACCACAGGCACCAGCACGTCTTCGTAGTGGCTGCGGTTGAACACCATGATCTCGCCCGCGCCGGGCACTTTTTGGTGGATGCGCCACAGGTAGTCGTGGGCGCGTTCGGTTTCGGTGGGGGCTTTCCAGCCCACGGTGTGCACGCCCAGCGGGCTGGTGCGGGCGAACACGCCGCGCACCGTGCCGTCTTTGCCCGAGGTGTCGGTGCCTTGCAGCACCAGCAGCAGTTTGTGGCGTCCGTCGGCGTAAAACAGGTTTTGCAGCCGGTCCAGCTGGTCGGCAATGGCTTGCACGGCGCTTTGGTCGGTGGCCTTGTCGCCGCTGGAAAAGGGCTTGGCGTCGGGGTCAAACGACTTGAGTGGGGTGGCTTGGCTGTCGTTGCCGTTCCTTCCCACTGGGGGCGTCACTTGCCAATGGCTCCACAGGCTGCCTTTGGCCGCCTGGATGGCCGCCGCAGGAAAGGGCAGGGCGGGCAGGTGGGTTTCGCTGGTGTTGGGCATGCGGGGCTGTGCGGGTGTGGGGTGAAACGGGCGGATAAACCCAGTCGCTCGGGAATGATTTTCTGTTGACGTTTACGTAAACGTTAATGGTAACCCGGTTTGGCCAAAATGGGGGTGGCGGGATGGGGTCGTGACCTGGCGGGCGGGCCAGGGTGCGCGAACCGCACGGTGCCCACTGTGCACGATGCCGCTTGAAAAAACCACCGCATTAAAATACTTGACGGGGTATGTCTGGCGCGGACAACCTTGGCAGCCAAGCCCGACCAGAGCGTGCAACTCCCTGCAACCAGGAATCTTCATGACCACCGTACACGACCCCGAACGCAAACGTGCCCTGGTGCTGCGCCTCAAGCGGGTTGAGGGGCAGTTGCGTGGCATCCAGAAGCTGATCGAGACCGATGCCGACTGTGAAAAAGTGGCGCAGCAACTCGCTGCAGCGCGCAAGGCGCTGGACAAAACCTTTTTCACCATGGTGGGCTGCGTCATTGCGCAAGGCGACGTGCCGCCCGATGATGTGGCCGATATGCTCGCCCGCTT
The DNA here is from genome assembly GCF_030656115.1 of Hydrogenophaga sp. Classification (GTDB taxonomy): domain Bacteria; phylum Pseudomonadota; class Gammaproteobacteria; order Burkholderiales; family Burkholderiaceae_C; genus Hydrogenophaga. The sequence continues at coordinate 32,502 of NZ_JAUSOO010000026.1, read as the reverse complement.
TTCCTGACCCTCTTTCACGGAACCGCCATGAAACCCATTCAGCTTTTCGACCCCGCCTCCAGCACCTACACCTACGTGTTGTTTGACCAGGCCACGCGCGACGCGCTCATCATCGATCCCGTGGACGAGCAGATTGAGCGCGACCTGGCCACGCTGCGCGAATACGGGCTCCAACTGGTCTGGGCGGTAGAAACCCATGCCCACGCCGACCACATCACCAGCGCGGGCAAGCTCGCCGAGCTGGCGGGAGCCAAGACAGCGGCACCCGTGGGGTGCGGCATTGGCACTGCGGGTGTGCAGCTGCAGCACGGCGACATCTTGCGTTTTGGTGGCCAAACGCTGCGCGCCCTGCACACGCCCGGCCACACCGCTGGCAGCATGAGTTTTGTGTGGCAAACGCCCGAGGGTGGGCATGTGTTCACCGGCGACACGCTGCTCATCAACGGCTGCGGACGCACCGATTTCCAGTCGGGCAGCGCCCACGACCTGTACCGCAGCCTCACGGAGGTGTTGTTTGCCCTGCCTGACGCCACCACCGTGTGGCCGGGTCACGATTACCAGGGGCGTACCCATTCCAGCATCGGCCAGGAAAAAGCCGGCAATGCGCGCGTAGCGGGCAAGACCGAAGCCGAGTTTGTGGCCATCATGGACGCACTGGGCTTGCCCAAGCCGCGCAGAATCGATGAAGCGGTGCCCGCCAACCTCACGTCGGGCATCCGGCACGATGCCGATGGCGCCTTGCTGATGCAGCCCCGCCCGGCGGCAGGCGTCCACGCCGGGTCTTATGCGGGCGATGTGTCGCCCCAGCTGGCCTGGCAGTGGGTGCAGTCGGGCGAGGCGGTGCTGGTGGACGTGCGCACCGACGCCGAGCGCGAATGGGTCGGTTTTGTGCCGGGTGCTGTGCCGGCCGCCTGGAAGCAGTGGCCAGGCATGGCCTTGAATCCGCAGTTTGACGACGCGGTGCGCCAAGCTGCAGCGGACGGCCAAAAACTGGTGTTGCTGTGCCGCAGCGGTGTGCGGTCCATTGCCGCTGCCAAACGCGCGACCGAACTGGGCCTGCTGGCCTACAACATTCTGGAAGGTTTTGAGGGCGATCCCGACGCCGGTGCCCAGCGTGGGCACCAAGGCGGCTGGCGCCACCATGGCTTACCGTGGCGCCAAAACTGAGCCTGTTTGGTCGGTTTGGGCGGCTGTTTAGTGGGTCTGCTTGAGGTGCTTGCTGCCTCAAAATTGAAATAAATGCTGAACACCCCCTGTCAATGTTGACAGGGGTTGAGCGGGGGTTGTTGGATTTCTTTTTTCAATGGGGTCTTCTTTTTTCTGAAGGAGAACTCCATGGACCAACTTGAACTGACCCGCGAAAACACCCGCATCAACCCCGCCCTGTCGGCACATCTGTGCGACCGCATCGAGAAAGACTTCATCAGCCGATGGAACGACCTGTGGGGCGGTCGCTCGCTGGTGCATGGCCGAGACCCGGGCGCCAATGCGGTGCGGCTCAACGGCAACGATTACCTGAGCATCACCGGGCATCCGGCCATTGTTCAGGCGCAGACCGCTGCGATCCGACAGGATGCCGAGTTCGTCATCCAGTCGGGCTCGTTTTTGCTGGAAACGCACCCGGTGCGGGCCTTTGAGAAAAAGATGGCCCACTGGATCGGCAAAGACGACGGGGTGTTGTGCCAGTCCGGCTACGCCGCCAACATGGGTTTGCTGCAGTGCATTGCCGATCCGCAAACACCGGTTTACATCGACATGCTGGCCCACACCTCGTTGTGGGAGGGTGCGCGGCGCGCGGGCGCACCGGCCCATCCGTTTCGCCACAACGACGTGGAGCATCTGCGCCGGATGATTGAAAAACACGGCCCTGGGCTGGTGGTGGTGGACTCGGTGTACAGCACCACGGGCGCGCTGGCGCCTCTCATTGAGGTGGTGGACGTGGCTGAAGCCGGGGGCTGCATGATTCTGGTGGATGAATCCCATTCGCTGGGCACGCACGGCCCTGGAGGCGCCGGTTTGTGCATGGCGCTGGGTTTGAGCCACCGTGTCCACTTCATCACCGCCAGCCTGGCCAAGGCTTTCGCCGGACGTGCGGGCTACTTCAATATTCCCACGGGTTTGCGCAATTACATCTTGAGCACCAGTTACCACAACATGTTCAGTTCGTGTCTGCTGCCACACGAGGTGGCGGGCCTGGACGCGACGCTGGATGTCATTCAGGGGTGTGACGCCGAGCGCACCCGGTTGCAGTTGCTGACCCGGCGCATGCGGGATGCCTTGAGCGATCTGGGCTTTCCCATTCAACAGGGCACCGAACAGATCATTGCCTTGGAGGCGGGCACCGAGCCCGACACCCTGGTGCTGCGGGATCGGCTGGAGGAGCGCGATGTGTTCGGGGCGGTGTTTTGCGCACCTGCGACAACCCGCAACCGAACCATGGTGCGGATGACCCTGCACGCGGCCTTGACCGATGCCGAGTTGGACCATGTGGCTGCGGTGGCGCGCGAGATTGCCCCGCTGGTCAAACCCTGGGACTGGCCCATTGCACGGCGCGCCCGTGCGGCAGGGCTCAAAGGCTGAACGAAAGACCGCCAGCCTCTCATGCGTCCTGGATGGTGCGGGCGCCTTGGGCCGCCAGGAAGTCGTTGTAGGCGCTGATGGGCTGCGGCAGGTCGGCTGCTGCCAGCACAAAGCGGGCGGCGAGCAAGGTGCCGTCGTCCCCGATGGGTACGGCAGGGGCCACCCGCACCGGCCCTGGCAGGTGCAATTGCTGGTGCAGTTCTATGGCGGCCAGTTGCCGGCCATTTTCAATGGACCTCACCACATCAAAGCCCAGTCCGGCAGATCCGGCCAGTTCGGCCAAGTCGCGCAGGCCGGCGGTGGGTTCCAGTTGCAACCAGTGGCATTCGCCAGCGGCTGTGAGCCCCAGCACCCCAAACGGTTCACCCAGCACAACGTATTCAACCCAGTGCTGTTCGGTATGGGCCTGCAAGGCCTGCGATACCGAAGGCACTTGCAGCAGGAACTGCTGGCCCGGCCGCAGGGCGGTGCGCCACAAGGTGTTGAGTCTGGGGTGGGCGGCGCGCGACATTTTGTGCAGCGTGCTCAGCAGATGCTCGGTGATGTTGGGCGCCTGCTTGGGCACGAACTGGTCAATCAACCCGTTGTTGAAGGCCTTGACAGCCACTTGCTCGTCGGCCTGGCCCGTCAGCAAGACCCGCGACCCGGGCCAGTCCTGCAGGGCGTCCAGCACCAGCAGGCCGTTGGTGCCGGGCATGGCGTAGTCCACCACACAGGTTTTGACCAACGGGTAGCGCGAAGGGGTGCTGGCCCAGTAGCCCAGCACCTGCGGCAACAGTGGCTGGCCCTGGTGCCCGCGATCGATCATGTCCATCTGAATGGCGGCATCGGCTTCCCAGCGTTCGTTTTCATGCTGCATGCGTTTGGCAAAGCCCGACGGGCGGGAGTACAGCTCGACCTGCCAGTTCGCTGGCACCACCATACCCAGCATGTCCAGGTAATCCGGGTCATCATCCAGAAACACAATGCCGCCGGGTCGTTGAAAAAGAGAAAGCGTGAGTGCCATGGGAGGTCGCGTCAGGTGTGTGGGTAATCTGGCGGGGTGTTCAGGTTCAGAGGGAGGTCGATCATGAACACCGCGCCGACGTTGGGTTCGGCATGCACGCTGATCGTGCCTTGGGCGGCTTCGACCACGTTTTTGCAGAACGTGAGACCCAGGCCGCTGCCGGCGCCGCTTTGGGAGGAGAAAAAGGGCTCAAAGATCCGATCTTGCTGGCCGTGCGCAATGCCAATGCCGTTGTCGGATACCGCAATGCGGCCTTTGCCGCGGTGCACACCCACCTCCAGCCGGAGATCGCCGGCCACGGGTGCTCTGCTGGCCGAGGCCAGCGCGTGCAGGGCATTTTTCACCAGGTTGGTCAGCACTTGGGCAAACAGCTGGCGCGGCGCCACAAAGCAGAAGTCCTGCCGGATATGAACCTGCACGCAGTCCCGCTCGCGTTGGGACCGGAAAGGGTAGTCGCTCACCACGTCTTGCACCAGTTCGGCGGCCATGATCGGCGACTTCTCGTGCGGCAATCGCAGCAGCTGGGCGTTGGAAATCTGGGTATCGATCTGGCGGTTCATGCTGCGCACCAGGTTTTGCAGCCGGGTGGACAGTTCTTCGACTTGTTTGCGTTTGTCCTCTGGCACACCGTGCTGCACCAGCGAACGCAGCACATCGCCCATGATGTTGATGGTGGCCAGGGGCGTGCGCAGTTCGTGCGCCATCACACCCATGGCGCTCAAGGTGTTGATCTGGCGGACCCGGCGCAGGTTGGCGCTGGACGCGCCCAGCAAAAATGCGACGATCCAGGCAAAACCGATGACGAGCACATTTTCGTCCGGCACGCTGGACGGCGGGACCTGGATCTGGTTGTGTGTGGCCATCCAGCCAATCAGCGCGCCGATGGCACTGCCCAGGGTGGCAATTCGCCAGTCTGTGAGGTGGTAATAGATGAGAAGCATGGCTGAGACGCTGGCCAGCCAAACGGCATTGCCGCCGTTCATCCCGTACATCCAGAAAAAGAAAGCCGGCAACGACATCCAGCACACGGCGGAGAACACCAGCGCGCTGTGGCGTGTGCTGGTGTCTTTGGTCACAGACGGCAGGAACAACAGCAGCCCCAAGGCAGCAACCAATGCCCGTGCCCAGAGGCTCTCGAAGGGCTGAGGCCAAACGCTTCGCCAAATTCCGTAGAAGCTCAGGTGCCCCAATATAGTGCTGAAACCCGCCCACCACAGACGGGCCCGTGACGGATGCAAAATAGGATCCAGCGGAGCGTGAACAACTTCGTCCAGCAACCACCGCCAAAGACGCGCTTTGACGCTGTAGAACCTCAATCGGTCCAAACGCACCATGTATTCCTTCCATCATTCAACGACAGCCCTTTGTGCTGAGCACACCGAGCAAAGAGTCATTGTCTGTGCAACAGCGCTCAACACCCATGACCTTGCCTGTCAACTTTGACAGCGTGGACGTCGATGCTGTCCTGGCCGAATGGGTGTCTGCCCTGAGCGACCAGGGCGTGGAGTCGGTGCTGGTGCTGGGACCCAACCCGTTGGGTGGTGCCGATGACCGTGAGGTGCTCGCTGTGCACCCGCCCCGTTTGCTGGGGCCCGCACGGGCCCTGGCCGAAAGCCACGATTTCGGCGCCAGCTGGCGCGAGAGCGATGCCCCGCTGGTGGCGTGGCAAGATATCGCCAAGTCGGCCCTGGAGCCGTCGGGCCGGTGGCGCCGGCTGTGGCTGGCCCATGGTTACCAGACCTTGGTTCGGGTGGCCTTCACGTTACCAGCGGGACGTGCGTTTGAATGTTTTCTGTTCAGCCCGCGCAGGTTTTCAGGCCGCGCAGAAGCCGCTACGCTGGCGTGGTCGGCGTTCAACATTTGGCCGCTGTTGCGCCGGGCCATTGCCGAGGAGCGTGTGAGCCTGAGTCCGCGCGAGCAGGAAAGTCTGCATCTGACCTTTGAAGGTCTGACGGCGCGTGAGACGGCTCTGCGCATGCATTGTTCAGAGCGCACGGTGAACTACCACCTGGCCAATGCCATGACCAAACTCCAGACCGACAACAAGCTCGCCGCCGTTCAGCGGGCTTGCTGGATCGGTCTGATATGACCCGGTGAGGGCGGCGCACGCGGCGCCGATGTTGCACTGCCGCAAGACCTCCCGCCACGTATGGTGATAATGCGCGCATGACTTTTCTGGCCCTTGACGTTGGGAACACCCGCCTGAAGTGGGCTCTGTACGACGCACCGTGTGCAGGCGCACGGCTGCTGGCACACGGGGCGCAGTTTCTCGAAAACATTGAAAAACTGGCCGAAGGCGATTGGTGCGATTTGCCCGCACCGCGCTGGGTGCTGGGGTGCGTGGTGGCCGGTGACGCCGTCAAACGCCGGGTGCAGGAGCAGCTGGATTTGTGGGACGTTGTGCCGCAGTGGGTGGTCTCCAGCAGTGCCGAGGCGGGGCTGGTCAATGGTTACGACCACCCGGCGCGGCTGGGCTCTGACCGCTGGGTGGCCATGATCGGTGCGCGCCAGCGGGTGTTGGCCCAAGGGCCTTCACGGCCCTGCGTGGTGGTGATGGTGGGCACGGCGGTCACGGTGGAAGCCATCGACGCCGAAGGCCGCTTTCTGGGCGGCATCATCTTGCCCGGTCACGGCATCATGCTGCGGGCGCTGGAGTCGGGTACGGCCGGGCTGCACGTGCCCACCGGCGAGGTGCGCGACTTTCCCACCAACACCAGCGACGCGCTCACCAGCGGCGGCACCTTTGCCATTGCCGGCGCGGTGCAGCGCATGGTGGAAAACCTGCGGCAACATTGCGGCGCCAACCCGGTGGTGTACATGACCGGCGGCGCTGGCTGGAAGATGGCACCCAGCATGTCCACCCAGGTGGAACTGGTGGACAGCCTGATTTTTGATGGCTTGCTGGAAATTGCGGACCGTCGGCTGCTGGCCGTCTGAGCGTCTGGTGTTTTTCAAGCTTGACTGCGAGGTGTATTGACACCGCTCGCTCAGGCGGATTTTGAGAACTCGGCGGGTGTTCGCCTTTGCGCTTTGGGTCGTCACGCATCCAAACATCACTGGATGGCGAGCCTTTTCATGCGTTCCCAAAGGTTTTTACGGCTGATGCCCAGGGCATCGGCGGTCACGCCGATTTGCCAGTCGTGGCGCGCCAGCGACTGCTGTATATAGCGTTTTTCCTGCTCTCGCAAATAGCTCTCTAGCGAGGGTGGCTGGGTGTCGTTTGGCTCGGACAGGGTTGGGCGTATCGCCGCAGCTTCTGCATCCAGGGGTGGCCGTAGCAGGCGGGAGTCGATCGTGGTGGTTTCAGAAAATAGGCACGCCCGCTCCATGCTGTTGTGCAGTTCCCGCACGTTGCCGGGCCAACTGTGTGTCATCAGCATCTGCTCGGCGTCCACGCCCAAACTGCGCAAGGCCGTCGGGTGCTGGCGGTTCCAGTTGTCCACGAAGCGCTGTGCCAGCCAGTACACGTCCTCGGGTCGCTCGTGCAGGGGCGGCACCCGCAGATGCACCACGTTGATGCGGTAGTACAGATCTTCACGAAAACGCCCGGCACGGACTTCTTCATTCAGGTTTCGGTTGGTCGCGAAGATCAGTCGAACCTGCACCTGCAGCGGCTTTTCACTGCCCAGGCGCGTGACGGTACGGTCTTGCAGCACGCGCAGCAGGCGGCCCTGCAGGCCCAGCGGCATGTCGCCGATTTCATCCAGGAACAGGGTGCCGCCATTGGCCTGTTCAAACATGCCGCGGTGCATGCGCACGGCACCGGTGAAGGCGCCCTTTTCATAGCCGAAGAGCTCCGCCTCGATCAGCGATTCGGGCAGTGAGGTGGCGTTGACCGCCACAAAGGGGGCGCTCCCAGGCATCGTCTCCTGGTGAAGGCAGCGGGCCAGCACTTCCTTGCCAGCACCCGATTCGCCCGTGATCAGGACCGTGGTCCAGTGTGTGCCCAGCCGGCCCACCATAGCGTGCAGCTTGCGGATTTCGCTGGAGATGCCCAGCGGGCAGGCGGGTGTGCGCGCGGTGGGCGGTGTTGTCTGGGCTGTGGGCTGCAGGTTGCGCAGCCGCAGCATCAACCGGTCCATGTCCAGTGGCTTGGTGAAGAAGTCCACGGCGCCGCGCGCCAGCAGCTCGTCGCGCTGGGCCACCGTGCCATAACCGGTGATGAAGATCCAGGGCCGTTCCTGCCAGGCCAGCGGCAGGCGGCGCATCATCTCCGGCCCGTCAAGGTCGGGCAGGCGCACGTCGCTGATGACGGCTTGCGCCGATTCCAGCCCGGTGGCCACAGCACCCAGCAACTCAGCGGCACTGCGCCACCACCGGCTTTCGAAGCCTTCGATCTGCAGGCGTTCGGTGAGGGCTTCGCCCATGAGTGGGTCATCTTCAATCAGGTCAATTTTCATGCGAGGCGGGTAGGGGTGTCGTCTTGTACCGATGAGAGGCGGCTGAGCTGCTGTAGCGGGAAGCTGGCCACCAGCACGGTGGGCAGTTCCGGTGGGAGCGGCGCCCGCAGGTTCAGCCGACCGCCCAGGGTGTGCAGGATGCGGGCGGTGATCCACAGGCCCAGGCCCAGGCGTCCGTCGGCTGAGCGTTCGGTGCCGTGGGTCAGTGCATCAAGCCGCACCTGGTCGAGCGCCGGACCGGTGTTGGCCACACAAACCTGCCAGTGGGTGTCGCTGGATTCGCTCCAGGCTTGGACCTGACCGCGTTTGCCGGCTGCGGCCAGCGCGTTGAGCGTGAGGTTCAGCACCACCTGGCGCACCGCGACGGCGGGCAGATCGTGCCCGGTCGGTGGCGCCACCTGCCAGCGCAGCGCGCATTGCAGGTGCTCCGCCTCGGGGCGCAACAGCAGCTCCAGGTCGTGCAGGTCGTCCACCTGCAGGCTGCGCTGCTCGCGCCGGGCTTCGTTGAGCAGGGCCTGCAGGGTTTCGTGGATCTGGTGCAGCCCGCGCTCCAGCAGGCCCAGCGTGCGTTCGGTGGCCTCGTCCACGCCACCGCGCAGGCGCCGGTTCTGGATCACGCCGAGCATGCCGCCCAGCGGGTTGTTCACCTCGTGCGCGATGCTGGCGCTGATCTGGCCGATGCTGGCCAGGCGCTCGGCCTCCTGGATGTGGCGCTCCAGCTCCTGGTTGGCGGCAATCTGGCGCAGCATGGCGGTGAAAGTGCGGGCCAGTTCACCCACCTCGTCCTGGCGCGTGCCCATGGAGGTGAGTTCGGGCGATTGCAGCTGTTCGCGCACCGTGGCGCGCCGTGGGGTGTTCTGCATCACTTCTTGAAGACGGCCCAGCGGTGCGGTCAGGCGCAGGCCGAGCGAGGCACCGCCCAGCGCCACCAGGGCCACAGCGATCAGGCCCAGCACCGTCAGTTGCCGGACCACGGCCGCTCGCTGCGCGCGGGAAATGGCCGCCGGGTGGGTGGCCAGCACCACGCCGAGCAGCTCGTCTTCGTCGCCCACGATGGGGGCGGCCAGCACGAGGGAGCGGTCGCCGGCCTCGGCCACCCGGGCGGTGCCCGGAGGGTGGCTGCCCAGCACCTTGCGTGTGGCCTCGATCATGCTGGCTGGCAGCGTGCTCAGGTGGGCCCCGATCGGGTACTGACGCGGTGCTGGCGACACGAACACCTGCTCCCGGGCGTCCATGACGACGATCTCCACCGCGCCGTCCTGGCGTTCCTGGGGTGTGGATTCGGTGGCGGCGCGCACCAACTGGTATGACTGCCAGATGTCGTTGCGCAAGACCGGTTGCACCAGAGCGCGGGCCAGGGTGCTGGCCAGGCGTCGCGTTTCGGCTTCGGCGTTGGCCTCGACGTGGCGGTCGATCAGGAAGAATGTGGTCAGCGCCACCGCAATGCCCGCGAGCAAGGCCACGCCGGTGAGTGCCAGGGGCACGAGGGTGCGGTACGGAAGACGCAGGGCGGGCATGTCAGACCCGTTGCTCGCGGGACATGGTCGCGATGCTGTCAAACAGGCTGGGCGTGCCATCGGTGAAACCGTCCAGCCGCAAATCTTTCAGGATCAGCCGCCCGGCTGGGTGCACCGCCATCTGCTTGAGCGCATGGGCCCACTGCGTCACCTGGGCGGCGGAGCGGGCGCGAGGCGCGACGATGGGGGGAAAGCCGAAGTCCGGGGAGCGCAGCAGCACGCGGGTGCGAGCCGTCACGGCGGGCAAGAGCTCGGCCAGGGTTTCCCAGACGTAACCGTCGACCGCACCGGCCTCGGCCAGGCCCTGCGACACCGCGTCCACCACATGCCGGTGCGAATAGGTGAAAAACGAGCGCTTGAAGTAGTTGGAAGGGTCGTGGCGGGCGCTTCGCAACAGGTGCTGGACGTACAGGAAGCCCGAGTTGGACAGGGGGTCCGAATACGCGAAGGTGCGCGCCCGCAGGTCGTCCACGGTGCGCACGGAAGACGCTTTGTCCGCGATCAGGTAGCTCTGGTAGAGCGGCGCCTGGCGCCACAGGGGCACGCTGACCAGTTGCAGTTCCTGGCGGTACAGCACGTAGGGGTAGCCGCAGACCCAGGCCAGGTCCAGTTCGCCGGCGCGCAAGGCGTCCATCACCTGGGTGTAGGAGCCGTACTGCATGAACCGGACCGAACTGCCCAGCTCCCCTTCGAGGTACAGCGCCCACTGGCGCAGCAGGCGCACGCGGTCATCGAGAAAAACCGGCGTCAGACCGAAGCGGATGGCGCGGGTCTGCCCTATTCCGAGCGACGGACACAGGGCCAGCGCCGCCCCCGCAGCGACCACAGCCAGACCCTTCCGACGGCGTATGCCTGACATATGTAGGGCGGTGATCGGTGTTGCCATGGTTACCCAACGGTAACGTTTTATTTTCGTTTTCCCCCTAGGGTGTTACCCAGGGGTAACGTTGGGTGGGTATCTCATTACCGCAGTGAATGATCTAAGTATTTGATTTGTATGGGGTTTATTTTGAAATTTTGGCTGGCATAACCCTTGCAAAGGTAGGTTCATTCCCACGAAGTCCCTGGTGGACTCCATAAAAAGATGTTTGGAGACAAGACCCCCATGCGCAGCCCGCTGCGCGCCGACCGCACCCTACTGCACGAGGAAGGCGCCTGCCTGCCCTTGCGCAGCCGCCATGGTCAGTGCCGAGCCTGCGCCAACGCCTGTCCGGTGCAGGCGCTGGACGTTTCTCTGGCCAGGGTGAGCCTGGGCGATGCCTGCACTGGCTGCGGCCAGTGCACCGCCGCTTGCCCGACCGAAGCGCTGAGCCTGCCCGAGATGGCCGATGTGGTCGCCCCCGTCACGGCAGACCCGGGGCCGACGCAGCAGCCGATCCGTCTGGAGTGCCGCAAGGTGCCCAAGGCCTTGCGCGCGCCCGGTAGCCAGGAATGGCCCTGTCTGGGCGCCGTGCGGGCCAGCCATCTGGTGGCGCTGAGCGCCGGTGGCCGCACGGTGCAACTGATGGACCGCGGGTGGTGCACGGCTTGCGACATGGGCTGCCGCGGCGAGCCGCAGCGCCACCCGGCACACAGCGCGCTGGAGGTGGCGGCGCTCTGGCTGGATGCGGTGGGCAGCGGGAGTACAGCTCCGACCCTGGTGCGCGCAGAGCTGTCGCTTGAGCAGTGCCCGACCGTCTTGCCCGCGCCCACCCAACCCGTGGAAAAACTGGACCGGCGCCGCTTCTTCCGCCAGGCGTTGGAGCGACCGGCCGGACGCACACCTGCCACACCCATGCCCATGGGCGGCGACGGCAAGGCCGCGTACCCGGCCGACCGCCGCGCGCCGTCGCCCGACCGCGAACGCCTGCTGACGGCCCTGGGCGTTCTGGTCGAGCGCGCCGGGCAGGCACTGCCCACCGAGCTTTTCCCGCAGATGCACGTCAACCCCAGCTGCTGCGACCAGCGCCTGTGCGTGGCCCTGTGCCCCACGGCGGCGCTGACCGTGCGCGATGAAGGGCAGGGGGCGCTGCTCCAGTTTTCCAGCGAACGCTGCATCGACTGCGGCACCTGCGTGCGGACCTGCCCGACCGGCGCCATCCAGATGCAGGCCATCGGTGGCCAGCCCGGGGTGCAGACCGTGTTTGCGCACACGCGCCGCGCCTGTGTGTCGTGCGGCGATGCCTACACACCGGATGCGGCCCAGTTGGAGAGCGAGGCACCCAGCCTCTGCCCCAGCTGTGCCAAGTCCCAGCGCTTCATGGACGACGCGCGCAAGCAACTGTTTGGCGGCATGCAATGAAGCACCCCCGCAGCGCTTCGCGCCACCCCCTGCAGGGGTGGCACTGGCCGTCCGGCAAAGCCGGCCCGGCGGTGCCCTGGCCTGCACCGCGTCGTGCCACTGGCTGGGTGGAAATCTGAGATGGACAACGGTATTGATTCAACCAAGAGGAGACCTGTGATGGGCATCATCGAACGCATCTTCCAGCCGGCGGTTTCGCGCCGGCGCTTCCTGCAGGCCACGGCCGCCACCGGCGCGGCGGCCACCGTGGTGGGCGGCACCACGCTCCGGGAAACCCAGGCTCAGGCGCCCGCTGTCGCTGCGGCCGAGACCAAAATCACCAAAAACATTTGCCACCAGTGCCCGGCGCGCTGCGGCATTGATGTCTACACCACCAATGGCAAGGTGCACGCCATCTACGGCAACACCGACCACCCGATCGCCAACGGCAAGCTCTGCCCCAAGGGGCCGCTGGGCGCCTACATCCTCTACGACCCGGACCGCTTCAAGAGCCCGATGAAGCGCACCAATCCCAAGAAAGGGCGCAACGAAGATCCGAAGTTCGTGCCGATTTCGTGGGACGAAGCGCTGCAGACCGTGGCCGACCGCCTGAACGGGCTGCGCGACAAAGGTGAGAGCCACCGCTTTGCGCTGGCCTATGGGCGCGGCTGGGGCGCATCGTGTGCCGGCCTGCAAGGCACGTTTGGCAAGCTCTACGGATCGCCCAACGTGGCGATCGGGCACTCGTCGATGTGTTCGGACGGCGGCATCAAGTCCAAGCAGGCCACCGACGGCAACGGTTCTTACAACGCCTACGACTACCGCAACACCAACTACATCCTGATGTTCGGCTGCGGCTTCCTCGAAGCCTTCCGCCCTTACAACTACCTGATGCAGATGTGGGGCTACATGCGCTCCAAGTCGCCCAAGACGCGGGTGACGGCGGTGGATGTGCACATGAACACCACGCTGGCCGCCAGTGACCGTGCGCTGCTCATCAAGCCCGGCACCGACGGCGCCCTGGCGCTGTCCATCGCCCACGTGATCCTGACCAAGGGCCTGTGGGAAAAGAGTTTTGTGGGGGATTTCAACGACGGCGTGAACCGCTTCAAGGCGGGGCAGACGGTCGACCCCTCGACGTTCAGCGAAAAGTGGGTGCACGGGCTGATCGACTGGTGGAACATCGAGCTCAAGGACCGCACGCCCGAGTGGGCCGAAGGCATCACCACCATCCTGGCGCGCGACATCGTGGCCACCGCCACCGAGTTCGGCAGCACCCGCCCGGCCATGGCCATCTTCGAGCGCGGCGTGCACGCGCACAGCAACGGCATTTTGAACGGCATGGCCGTGCACTCGCTCAATGCGTTGGTCGGTTCCATGTTTGCCAAGGGTGGGCTGAAGTACCAGATGGGTCCGTCGTACGGCGCCATGCCGGTGGACGAGGCCAACTTCATGGACGACTACGCCAAGAATGGCCCCTGGAAGAGCCAGCCCCGCATCGACCTCAAGGGTCATGAAGACGGTTACCTGCTGGCCAACAACATGCTGCAGGAGGTGGGGCCGAACTCGCTGGCGGGCAAGCCCTACAAGCTCGACACCATCATGTTCTACCTCACCAACCCGGTCTGGACGGCACCGAACGGGCAGGTCTGGGAGGAGGCGCTCAAGGAGCTGTTCGTCATCGACACCTCGCCATTCCCGGGCGAGACGGCCATGATGGCCGACATCATCCTGCCCGACCACACCTACCTGGAGCGGCTGCAGGACGCGCCCACCTACCCGTTCGAGGGCTGGCCCATGGCGCAGCTGCGCGTGCCAGCGATCAAGCCGCTGTACGACACCAAGTACTACGGCGACACGCTGATCGAGATCGGCAAGCGCATGAAGGGCCCGATGGGGGACTACTACAAGGCGCTGAAGGACAGCGAGAACGTCATCCGCCACCTGGCCAAGGGCTTCGAGGCCGACCCCGGCGACAACGGCGTCAAGGACTTCGAGAGCTGGAAGGAAAAAGGCGTCTGGTACAAGAAGCGCTACCTCTGGGAGCAGCGCGACGGCGGGTTCTACGAGTGGGATGGCAAAGCCTACGCCAGGCCCATGAGCCCGGAAGCCGTCAAGGCGCAGCTGTTCAAGACACCCTCTGGCAAATTTGAGGTGCGCTCGGGCTGGCTGGAAGCCAATGGCGACTGGATCGCGGCCAAGACCGGGCGCGACAAGGCCAAGCTGATGTTCCCCCATTGGGAGGAGCCGCTGAATCCGGGCGGTGGCGACATGTTCATGGTCACGCCCAAGGTGGCGCTGCACGCCGAGGGCCGCGGCGGCAACATCCCGCAGGCCATCAGCCTGCTGCAGCCGGTGATGGGCGGGCGCGACCAGACCTACATCGAGATCCACCCGGAAACAGCCGCCAAGCGCGGCATTGCCGACGGCGACCGCGTGCGCATCAAGACCAACGTGGGCGCGATTGAGGGCGTCTGCCGCCTGTTTGAGGGCGTGCGCCCCGACACCCTGGTCTATCCGATGGAACACGGCCACTGGGCCATGGGGCGCTGGGCCAAGGACCGCGGACCGGGTCACTGCGGCGAAGTCACCGTGAACCAGAGCGACCGCATCACGGGGCAGTGCAACTACTACTCCACCAAAGTCACGATCGAAAAGGCCTGATGGCCGTTCCAACCCAACAAGGAGACTGAAATGGCGAAGTGGGGAATGGTCATTGACCTCGACAAATGCACCGGCTGCCAGGCCTGCACCACGGCCTGTGCGATGGAAAACAACCGTCTGCCAGGCGAGAACTGGCAGGACGTGCTTTTCTACCATGAGGGAAAGTATCCCAACGTGAAGTTGCAGTGGTTCCCGCGCCCCTGCATGCACTGCGAAAACCCGTCCTGCGTGAGCGTGTGCCCGACCGGCGCCACCTTCAAGGAGGAAGACGGCGGCTACGTGCTGATCGACTGGAACAAGTGCATCGGCTGCAAGGCTTGCATGGTGGCCTGCCCTTATGGCGTGCGCTTCTACACCGACGAAAAAGCCGTGGTGCAGCCCGACCTGCGCGGCGTCTTCCCGGGCGAGGGCGGCCGCCAGTGGAACCCGCCCTACAAGGGCCCGCAGGACGATCCCTCGCACGGTGTCGGCATCCAGCCGCACGGTGTGGTGTCCAAATGCACCTTCTGCCACCACAAGACCAGCACCGCCCCCAAGGGCATCGCCGACCTCGACGAGGACAACCCGGTGACCAAGGAACACACCCCCGCCTGCGTGCGCGTGTGCCCGCCCAAGGCGCGCTACTTCGGTGACCTGGACAACGCCAATTCCAACGTCAACAAGCTCATTGCCGACAAACGCGGCGTGCGTCTGCTCGACCACACCGGCAACAAGCCGCAGGTGTACTACCTCTCGGGTGGAGCCGGTGCCGCCGTGCCCAGCAGCCGAGCCGACGAACCCAAGGCCTGACAAAGAGGAGAACCCACATGAACACCCTTGCTCAACCGCGCCCGGCTTCGGGCAGTCCGATGGGGCTCATCCTCATCCTGGCGGTGGTCGGTCTGGTCGCCGCCGGCGGCTTCGTGCTCAGCCAGTTGATGACGGTCGGCCACACCGCCTACAGCGGCGACAGCCGCGGCATCTTCTGGGGCCTGCCCATCGTCACCTACGACTTCTTCCTGCTGTCGTCCACCGGTCTGGCCATGCTGGCCTCGGCCTGGACGGTGTTCCGCCTGCCGGCCTTCGAGCCGATTGCGCGGCGTTCCATCCTGCTGGCCATGGCTGCGCTGGCCGGTGGCGTCGCCGCGCTGTTTATGGAGTTGGGCGCTCCGATGAAGGCCATGCTGCTTATCCCGTTCAGCGGCACCACGTCGGCGCCGCTCTTCTGGAAGGTGTGGGGCGTGATCTTCTACAGTCTGGGGCTGGCCTGGCTGCTGTTCACATGGCTTTTGCCCAAGGCGGCCCAGCCGCCCAAAGCCGCTGCGGTGCTGGCTTTTGTGGCGGCGGTTTACATCACCTTCGTGGCCGGTGGCGTTTATGGCTGGATGGCCATGCGCCCCTTCTGGTTCGGCGGTGAAATGTCACTGGCCTTCATGGTCGAAGCGCTGCTGGGCGCGGTGACTTTCATCATCATCTTCACGCACCTGGCAGCCGGCTTCAACACCCAGCGCATTCCAGAGAAGACACGTGCGCTGTTCTCCGGCCCGCTCGGTGGCCTGTTTGCTGTGCTCATGATCGCGCACGCCTTTTTCGTGATCTCGCGGCTGATCGCTGGTCTCTGGAGCAACGCCGATGGCATGCAGGTGTGGCACTACCTCTGGAGCCGCCCGATGTTCCAGGTCGAGCTGTGGATTGGCCTGGGCCTGCCCATCGTGCTGACGGTGGTGCCGGGCCTGCGCAAGTCGTTGTCGCTGCAGCTGCTGGCCGCGGTGGTAGCGCTGGTGGCCTTGTTCGTGGCGCGTTACGACTTCGTCATCGGCGGCCAGATGGTGGCCCTGTTCAAGGGCAGCTGGTCCCACGGCTTGCTGAGCTACACACCTTCTTTGACCGAATGGGCGGTACTGGCCACCGCCGTGTTTCTGGCCAACGTGGTCAACGCCCTGGGTGAGAAGCAGCTGGCGCTGGACGGCGGAGAGAGCCGGTGAGCGAAGCCGCCGTACAGGAGCCGCAGGTGGCCACATCAGGCAACGAGGCCTTGCTGCAGCGGGCCGACCTGCTGTACTGCCTGGCCCAGGCCTTCTTGCCCCCGCCTTCCCACTGGACGGTCTGCGACTGGGCCCAGCCCCTGGTCGATGACCTGACCGAGATGGCACCCGGCCTGCCCGGGCTGGACCTGGAAGACGTCAAAGCAGCGCTGGCGGCGGAATGCGCCCGCTGGGCCGCCCAAGCCCGTGCCGGAGGCGGTGACACCTGGCTGGTGGAGTACAGCCGCCTGTTCCTGGTGCCCCCGGTGCCGGTCACGCTCAATGCCGGGGTCTACCTCGAAGGCGCACTCGGAGGCTCCAGCACGCAGATGATGCTGGCCTGCTACGAGATGGCCGGGGTCAAGCCCGACGAGCGCTTTCACGACCTGCCCGACCATGTGGCCATGCAGCTGGAGTTCCTGGCGCGCCTGTATGAGCGGGCGGCCCGGGGCGATGCGGACGCACAGGCCATGGCCGAGGAATTTGCCGCCGAGTTTGTGCATGCCTGGGGCGGCGCCCTGCAACAGGCTTGCCGCAAGGCGGCCGCCAGTTTTCCCGCCGCTGCCGTATTCGTTGCGCTCGCCCGGCTGGTGCGCCAGACCCTGGGGGATCCCGGTCTGGTCTGACGTTCTGAGCGTTCTTTGAAATCTGCGAAAGGAGTCTGTATGCGCACCGATGTCCAACGGCCCGGTTTTGGGCCCATGGCCGGTTTTCCCGGTACCCACTTTCCGCGGCCGGATGCCTCCGCCGCGCGCTTTGCCGCGCTGCAGGGCCTGCTCAGCCGGCATTCGGTCGGGCCCCGGTGGCTGACCGGGCCGGCGCCGTCCACTGAACAACTCGAACAGGCCGTGGCCTGTGCGCTGCGGGCGCCGGACCACGGGCAACTCGTGCCCTGGCGTGCGGTGCTCATAGAAGAAGAGCAACGCGACGCACTCGGAGACCTGTTCGCCGACTTCGCCATGGCCGTGGGCAAGCCGCCCGAAGAGATTCAGCGCGAACGCGAGCGCGCAGCCAAGGGCCCCATGCTGGTGGCCTGGGTCGCCCGCATCACGCCCGGCATTGCCGAGGTGCCCGAGCACGAACAATGGCTGTGCGCGGGCGGCGCGCTGACCAACTTCCTCAACGCCATGCACCTCATGGGTTTTGCGGCCAAGACGCTCAGCGGCCGCAAATGCCAGCACCCGGGCGTGGCCCGCGCCTTCTGTGGTGAGGGTGAGCAGCTGGTGGCCTTCATCTGCGTCGGCACGCCAACCCGCCCGGGGGCGGCTCGCTGTCCTGACGAACCCGCTGCGGCCTGGTCGGTCTGGAAAGGGTCTGCAAAGCTTTGAACGGCGAACGCTCAACGCTGTGGCCGCGTCGGCTGCGCAGCGGCCTGGGCTTGGCTGCTGGGGTGTTGCTCACGGTGTGCGCCGTTCAGGCGGAAATGTCGGGTGACGACTACGGCAGCACCACGCGGCTGACGTCGCCTGAAGAGCGCCGCCGGGTGGAAGCCGATTTGGAACAGGCGCGCGAGCGGGCTGCAGCAGAAGAAGCCACGCGCCAACGGGTGGAGACGCAGCGGCAGACCCTGGAGGCGCAGAGGCTTTCCATGCGACCACTGGGGGAACGCCTGCTGGACAGCCGTTGCACGGCGTGCCACGCGCTGAACGTGCTGGACCACAACGTCAAAAGCCCGCTGGCCTGGCGCTGGACGGTCGAGCGCATGCGCTGGTGGCATGGTGCCCAGCTCAGCACGGAAGAGGTGCGCCAGGTGTCGGCCCATCTGACCCTTGCCCGGGCGGGTGGCTTGGGTTGGGTGGATGCGGGTATCGTCATCGGGTTGCTGGCGGTACCTGGGTGTGGCGGGTTGGGCTGGATGGGGTACCGTCGCAAGCGCAGCCTGCGCAAGGAGTCGATATGAGTCAACAACACGGGAGCTGGGTCTGGCTGGTCGTGGTTTGGGGGAGCGTCCAGGCGGCGGAACCGTCTATCGCGTCTGTGCCGCAGGTGCCCCAGCCGGTACCGTCTTCAACGGCACCGCGTCAGCTCGACGCGTCCAAGTACGTTGCGCCAAAGGCGTGGCTGGACGGTGATGCTGCTGAACGTCCGCGGCAGTCCACCCCAAGAACCCCCAAAGGTTCTCCGACCCTACCGCTGGCAAAGCCCGCTGCGCTGGGTCTGTGCGACGGCAGTTGAGTTCAATACCGTTGCTCAGCGGCGCTGCACTGAACCGCGTCAGCCCGGCTCCGCCGCCTCACCCCAGGGCAGCATCAGTGTCAGCGTGAGCAGCCGGGCAAACTCCGGCTCAAACTGTTCAATGATGCGTTGCGGCTCGGGGCACAGCGTGCTGTCGGCAATCACGCCAAACTGAACGCCACCCCCATAGCTCAGAATCGACACGCCCAGGCCCACGGTACCGGTTTGCGGCACCCAGAACATGGTTTGTTCCAGTGTGGAGCCGCACAGCGTCATCTTGGCTGTGGGTCCGGGCACATTGGTCATCACGGCGGTGGTTTTGCGGCCAAACAGGCTCAGCAGCGCGTCTTGCGCGGGCTTGACCAGCAGCCCCGCCACCGAGAGCAGCCCAAACGTGAGCAGCGGTTGCAGGCTGCCTTTGAGCCCGTTCATGCGCGAGCGCACCGCAAACACCCGTTCTACCGGGTTCTCGGTGCCAATGGGCAGCACCAGCGGCACCAGTCCAAAGCGGTTGCCGAGCTTCCAGGCGTCTTCCATGGGGCGCAGGTTGATCGGCACCATGGCCCGGATTTCCTGGCCCGCCGGGTTGTCGCCCAGCGTTTTCAGGTAGGCCCCAATGGCCCCGGCCACGCAGCTCAGCAGCACGTCGTTGACCGAGCAGTTCAGCGCTTTGCCAATCGCCTTCACCTCGTCCAGCGGGATGGGTTCGCACCAGGCCACCCGCTTGTGCTGGCCGGGCTGGCCCTTGAGCCGGGTGGGCGAGTCATCGGGCATCAAGGCCAGCGCGGCCAGATCGCTGGCCAGTTGGCCGCCCATGCGGGCCAGGTCCATGGCCTGACCCAGCGTGTCGCTCAGGCTTTGTTGCGGCGCTGCCAGCAGGGACAGCGATTTCGCTGCACCGCCTCCGGCCACTTCCAATGCCCGGGCAGTCAGGTCGCCCAGCGGGCGGATCAAGCTGTCCGCCACCCAGTTTTCGGCAGCGTCCAGACCGGATCGGTTGGCGGGGTTCTTTTTGCGTTGTGGCGGCAGGGCGCCGCCGTCCACCAGGCTCATCATCACGCTGATGAGTGCGATACCGTCGGCAATACAGTGGTGGATGCGCGCGATCAGCGCGGAACCGCCGCCGTATTGCTCGACCAGTTCAAACCGCCACAGCGGGTGGTTGTGGTCCAGCGGCTGCATGGCGAGTTCGGCCACGCGCTCTTGCAGCGCATCCTGTTCGCTCTGGCCGGGTTGGCGGCTCAGCGTGTGGCTGACCACATGGCGGCTGAGTTGAAAGTCGGGGTCGTCCAGCCAGTGCGCGCCAGCGGCGTCCTGGCGCGCGGTTTGCACAAAACGGCGGTAGGGCAGCATGCGCGCTTGCACCCGTTCGCTCAGGGCCGCCAGGGTGATGCCGGGCCGCAGAATCCACACGCCCACAATCATCATCAGGTTGGACGGTGAATCCATGCGCAGCCAGGCGGTGTCCACCTTGCTCATGCGCTCGCCTTCCAACCCCAGCGTGGCTGCCAGCGCCTGTACCGCGCTGACCGGTACCGATGCACGGTCTTTGGGGCTGGGTGGGGTCGGTTGAGCGGCGGGCGTTCGATTGGCTGGGTCGGGCGGGCGGAGCGCTGTGCGCCGGGTGGTTGCTGGGGCAACGCGTTGAACCATGTCGTCTCCTGCTGCCTGCGTCCTCAGGCGCCACCGGGCAGTGGGCTGGGATGCGGCGGTTTGTGGGTGTTGGCGTCTATTTTGCCGCCTAGGCTGCCCGTAAGATACCGGGCCTGCCCTGATGCCGATGGAAATTTTCTGCCGATCAGGTCACCGTTCCCTCACCTCTGGAGAAACCGCATGTCCGATCTTTCTACCCGTTTCGATGCCGCTGTCGCCAACTCCAAAAACCTCACCGAGCGCCCGGACAACGCCACGCTGCTCAAGCTCTATGCGCTGTACAAGCAAGCCACGGCGGGCGACAACACCGAGAAAAAACCCGGGTTCAGCGACATGGTGGGCCGTGCGAAATGGGACGCCTGGAACGGCCTGAAAGGCACCGCGAGCGACGCGGCCATGCAGCAGTACGTGGACCTGATCGAGTCTTTGAGCTGAACCGCATTCGGCAGGCGCCTGGCGCGCCTGTTTTCTGAAGGTGTGCGCCCCGCCGAGGGCGCTATTTCTTTTTGCGCACGGCAGGCTTTTTGACCGCCAGCAGTTGGTCGAGGTTTTTCACAATCTCGCCTTCAATACGCTCTTTGAACGCGCCCAGCAAAAAACCCAGCTTGGCGTCCAGTTCAAAGTGGTCGGCCGACACCCGCAGCGTGCCGTTGACGCCACTGCGGGCGAACTGCACCTCGTCCACGTCGTCTCCCTCTTCGTAGGTGCAGCTCATGTCGAAGTCGGCTTCGGCCTGTTCGGCCCATTGCCAGGCCACCTTGCGCGCGCCGCTCAGGCCAAGGTGGTGGTCGCGTCGGATGTGAATGTCTGCCATGTGGGGTTCCGTGGTTTTGTGGTTCTGTGGTTCAGGGGTGTGTGGACGGCGCAGACTGCGTGACAGTGGTCGGGTCCAGCCGCTTCAAGGCCGCTTGCCGCGCTTCTTTGGGCTGGGCTGCCAGGGCACGCACCGCATCATAAAACCGGTTGAAATTCTGGCCTTCGCGTTCAAACAGTGCCATGAACGCAGGCACCAGCTCGTCGTAGGCCGCCTGGGCACCAAAGCTGGCGTTGTTGGCCCGAGCCACCCAGGGGTCGTAACCCGCGTATCCGCCCCAGCGGGCTTTGAGCGCCTCGTAGTCGCGCCGGAAGGCGGTCATCACCTCGGTTTTGCGGTGTCGTTTTTGCGCATCGTCCCAGCCGTCCTTGGCGTAAATGGCTTGCAGTTGCTCGCGCACCGAGCGGGTGAGGGCTCTGAATTGCTGCCGGCGGGCATCAAACACCCGGTAGGCTTCGCGTGCGGTTTCGCTGGCCTCTTGCGCCAGCCAGCGCGCACCGCCCAGGCGCTCCACCGCGGTGGCAAACGACTCGTTGAACGTGGTGTCGTTCTTGGCATACACCACCTGGTGGGCCAGTTCGTGGAACAGCAGGCGCGCCAGCTCGCCCTCGGGGTAGCCAATGAAGGTGTTGAGCAGCGGGTCGCCACCGGCCCAGTTCATCCAGCCCAGGGTGGAATACGCGGGCACCGGGTACACCACCACGTCCAGGGAGTCGGGCAAGGTGCGTGCAAACGCCTGTGCGTCGGCCTCGCTGAAATAGCCCTTGTAGCCCACGCAACCCGCCACCGGAAAGCACCAGTTGTGCAGTGTGAGCGAGAGGGCGGGGGCCGCCACCACGTTGTAGACCGCTGCGCGGCGTTGCAGGTCGGCGTAGCGGTGGTAGCTGGCGTTGTCGGGCAGACCCAGCTCGGCCACGGCAAAGGCGCGCATGCGCTGGGCCAGCCGCAGGCGCTCTTTCAGGGCGTCGGGGGTTTGCGCGTCGTCAATCCAGTGTTGCACCGGCTTGGCTGCGTGCATCAGGCTCAGGTGGCCGGTGACCGACTGCCAGTAGTAGCCCACGCCCGATCCGGTGCTTGCGCAGCCCGACAGGCTCAGCGCCAGCGCCAGCGCGGTGGGGGCCGTGCGCAGGCGCATCAGGCGCTCAGGCTGGCCACCTCGACCAGGCAGTCGTAAAACACCGGGCCATGGCCCATGTCGGTCAGCTTCTGGCTGGTGAGTTCGTTCACATTGGTGCCAGACGGACCCAGCTTGCGCCACCACACGCCCAGGCCATTCACCACACCCGGGCGGGCGCGCGGCGATACCTTGACCTTGCAGCGGTACTCGCCCCGGTCGTTGAACACGCGCACCAGGTGCCCGTTCTGGATGCCGCGTGCACCGGCGTCGTCGGCGTGCATCTCCAGCAGGGGCTCACCTTCCATGTCGCGCAAGCTTTTCACGTTGACGAACGTCGAGTTGAGGAAGTTGCGCGCCGGCGGCGAGATCATGGCCAGCGGGTAGTGCGGGCTGCTGCCTGCGGTTTCAAAGTTGGGCAGGTGGTCGGGCAGACCGTCCTGGCCCTGCGCGGCCAGCCGGGGGCTGAAAAAGGTGCAGCGACCCGACACGGTGGGAAAGCCGCCGTGGGCAAACGGTGCGTCGGGCAGGGGTAAGGTGGCGTGGCCGTGTTCCAGCAGTGTCTCAAAGCTCACCGCGTCGCCAAAGGCGGTGCGGCAGAGCTGGAGGTCGTCGTCGGCAAAACACGGGTCGTCAAAACCCATGCGCGCGGCCAGAGCCCTGAAGATGTCGGTGTTGGTGCGCGCCTGGCCCAGCGGGGCGATGGCGGGGCGGTTCAGCAGCACATCGGTGTGGCCGTAGCTGGCGTGGATGTCCCAGTGCTCCAACTGGGTGGTGGCGGGCAAGATGTAGTCGGCGTAATCGGCTGTATCGGTCTGAAAATGCTCCAGCACCACGGTGAACAGGTCGTCGCGCGCGAAGCCCTGCACCACCTTGCCCGACTCGGGCGCCACCGCCACCGGGTTGCTGTTGTAGACAATCAGCGCCTCAATCTGCGGGCCAAAGCCGGGCGAAGCCGGGCGCAGCAGGTCGTTGCCAATGGTGCTCATGTTGATGGTGCGCGGTGTGCGCCCGGCCAACAAATCGGGTCGGTGCAACGCCGCACGCTGCACCGGGAAATGCCCCGACGCCGACAGCAGCAAACCACCTGCCCGGTGCCGCCAGGCGCCTACCAGCGCCGGCAGGCAGGCCACAGCGCGCACCGCATTGCCACCGCCGCGCACGCGCTGCATGCCGTAGTTCAGGCGAATGGCCGCCGGTTTTGTGGTGCCGTAGGCGCGCGCCAGGTCGGTGATTTGCTGCACCGGCACGCCGCACACCGCCGCCGCGCGCTCAGGGGGCCATTGCAGCGCGCGCTCGCGCAGCAGTGCCCAGCCTTCGGTGTGTTGTTCGATGTAGTCGTGGTCCAGCCAGTCGTGCTGTACCAGTTCGTGCATCAGGGCCAGGGCCAGCGCCGCGTCGGTGCCGGGGCGCAGCGCGATGTGTTCGTGGCATTTTTCAGCGGTTTCGCTGCGCCGGGGGTCGATGCACACCAGCCGCGCGCCGTCGCGTTTGGCCTGCTGCGCCAGGCGCCAGAAATGCAGGTTGCTGGCAATCGAGTTGCTGCCCCAGATGACGATGAGCTTGGCCTGCGCAAAGTGCTCCACCTTCATGCCCACCTTGCCGCCCAGCGTGTTCATCAGGCCCTCGGCGCCGGCCGAGGCGCAAATGGTGCGCTCCAGGTGCGCAGCGCCCAGTCGGTGGAAAAAGCGCGCCGCCATGCCTTCTCCCTGCACCAGGCCCATGGTGCCGGCGTAGCTGTAGGGCTGAATGGCCTGTGGGTCGCGTGCCGCGATGGTTGTGAGGCGGGCGGCAATGTCGTCCAGCGCTGCGTCCCAGCCCACGGGTTCAAAGCGTCCGCTGCCTTTGGGGCCCACGCGTTTGAGCGGTTGCAGCAGGCGTTCCGGGTGGTATGTGCGCTCGGTGTAGCGCGAAACCTTGGTGCACAGTGCACCATCGGTGTGCCGGTGCGCGGGGTTGCCCTGTACGCGAACGGCCACGCCGTGCTCCACCGTGGTGATGAGCGCGCAGGTGTCGGGGCAGTCGTGCGGGCAGGCGCCGAGCACCGTGCTGCTTTTCTGAAACGAGGGTTGGTCGGTGCTGGAAGTCGGTTCGGTCATGGTCAAAACCGGTGTATGTTATGGGGCCTACTAATTGCTTGCCCGGTACCTGCTTGGCAGGCCAGGATCCTCAAAAACAGCATATCAGGAGTTACCGTATGCGACGTCGTGATGTCATTTCAAAAGCGGGAACGCTGCTGGGTTCAGCGGCTCTGGGGGCTTGGAGTACCGGCGCACAGGCGCAAACGGCCGGTGTGGGCGATGAGCGCATCGTGTTGGGTCAGTCGGCACCGTTCACCGGCGCGGCCACGCAACTGGGACTGCAATTCCATCTGGGTGCGCAGCTTTATCTCGAAGCCTTGAATGCCAAGGGCGGCGTCCACGGTCGGCGTGTCGAGATCAAACAGCTCGACGACGGTTACGAGCCCGAGCGCTGCGCGGCGAACACCCGGCAATTCATCAGCGAAGATGTGTTTGCCCTGTTTGGCTACATTGGCACCCCCACCAGTCTGGTGGCTTTGCCGCTGGCCACGGAGGCCAGAATTCCCTTTTTTGCTCCCTTCACCGGCGCCGAGGCGCTGCGCGATCCGTTCAACCGCTACGCGATCCACGTGCGGGCGTCGTACTTTGACGAAACCGCCGCCATCGTGCGTCAGATCACCTCGGTCGGCATCAAGAAAATTGCGGTTTTCTACCAGAACGACGCCTACGGCAAGGCCGGTCTGGAAGGGGTCTCCCGTGCGCTGAAGACCCTCGATTTGCAGCCCACCGCGTTGGGTACGGTGGAGCGCAATTCCAGCGATGTGGACCAGGCGCTGAAAAGCATCATGGCTCAAAAGCCCGAAGCCATTGTGCAGATCGGTGCCTACAAAGCTTGCGCCACTTTCATCCGGCTCGCCCGCCGGCAAGGTTTCGCCGGCAACTTTTACAACGTGTCGTTTGTCGGCACACAGGCCCTGGCGGATGAATTGGGCGCGGAAGCCCGTGGCGTGGTCGTCAGCCAGGTGATGCCCTTCCCGTACTCCCCGGTGACCCGCTTGTCGGGGGAGTACCTGGCCGCCCTGAAAGACAAGCGCGGTGTCGCGCCCAACTACTCCGGCATGGAAGGCTTTGTGGCCGCCAAGGTGTTGACTGAAGCGTTGCAGCGGGCTGGGCGTGCCCTGACGCGTGAGGCTTTCATCAACGCCATTCAAAGTATGAAAAATGTGAACCTGGGTGGTTTCCCGGTGGACTTTGCGCCCAACAAGCACACGGGTTCCAAGTTTGTCGAGTTGACGTTGCTGACGGAGGATGGCCGCATTCGCCGTTGACCTTGCTTGGGCGGGGCGTCTGATCGCTGGGGGGTTGTCGCCTGCGGGTTGCTGGTTTTTGGCGTGTCTTCGGTACCATGTTGATTTTCAAACATGTGCCGCGCAGCGGTACCGAGAGGCGCCCATGCAACTGATCGACTCCATTCTCACCCAGGCGCAGGGCATTGCGGCGGTCCGGCGTGACATCCACGCCCACCCCGAGCTGTGCTTCAAAGAGGTGCGCACCGCCGAGGTGGTGGCCCAAAAACTGACCGAGTGGGGCCTTGAAATACACCGTGGCATGGGCACCACCGGTGTGGTGGGCATCGTGCACGGGCGCGACGGCGGTGCCTGCGGTCGCGCGATCGGCCTGCGTGCCGACATGGACGCGCTGCCCATGCAGGAGCACAACACCTTTGCCCACGCCAGCCAGCACGCCGGCAAAATGCATGCCTGCGGTCACGACGGCCACACCGCCATGCTGCTGGCTGCGGCCCAGTACCTGGCGAAACACCGCGACTTTGACGGCACCGTGGTCCTGATTTTTCAGCCCGCCGAAGAAGGCGGCGGCGGTGCCCGCGAGATGATCAAAGACGGGCTGTTCGAGCGTTTTCCGGTCGAGGCCGTGTTCGGCATGCACAACTGGCCCGGCCTGCCGGTGGGTACCTTGGCGGCCAGCACCGGGCCGGTGATGGCGTCGAGCAACGAGTTCCACATCGTCATTCGCGGCAAGGGATCGCACGCCGCGCTGCCGCACAACGGCATCGACCCGGTGCCGGTGGCCTGCCAGATGGTGCAGGCGTTCCAGACCATCATTACCCGCAACAAAAAGCCGGTGGACGCGGGCGTGATCTCGGTCACCATGATCCACACTGGCGAGGCCACCAACGTGGTGCCCGACAGCTGCGAGATCCAGGGCACGGTGCGTACCTTTACCTATGAGGTGCTGGACCTGATTGAGCGCCGCATGGGCGAGATTGCGCAGCACACCTGCGCCGCCTTTGGCGCCACCTGCGAATTCCGGTTCAAGCGCAACTACCCGCCCACCATCAACCATCCGGCCGAAACCGCCTTTGCGCGCGCCGTGATGGCCGAGATCGTGGGCGCCGACCGGGTGCTGGACCAGGAGCCCACCATGGGCGCCGAAGACTTTGCCTACATGCTGCAGGAGCGCCCCGGCTGCTACGCCTTCATCGCCAACGGCGACGGCGCGCACCGCGAGATGGGCCATGGCGAGGGCCCCTGCATGCTGCACAACCCCAGCTACGACTTCAACGACGACCTGATTCCGCTGGGCGCCACCTTCTGGGTGCGCCTGGCTGAGAAATGGTTGGCCCAGCCGCGCGCCGGGGCTGCCACATGATCAGCGCGCAAGCCGCGTTTGCACCCACCTACGCCCGCGCCCGGGTGCAGTTTCTGGAAGCGGCGGCCACCGCTGGCATGGCCATCACCAGCCACAACCACCCGCTGCCCGGCAGAGAGGGCGAAACCCTGGCCATGGACGTGGCGCTGGACGGCGACCCCGATGCCGAGCGCCTGCTGATCGTGAGCAGTGCCTGCCACGGGGCCGAAGGCTTTTGCGGCTCTGGCGTGCAGGTGTTTGCCGCCCACGACGCTGAATGGCGTGCGCATGCCCGCGCGGCCGGGGTGACCGTGCTGTACATCCACGCCCTCAACCCGCACGGTTTTTCATGGGTGCGCCGGGTGACCCATGAAAACGTGGACCTGAACCGCAATTTTCAGGACTTCAGCCAGCCCTTGCCACAGAACCCGGCTTACGCCGAACTGCACGCGCTGCTGTTGCCCGAAACCTGGCCCCCCGGGCCCGACAACCAGGCCGCCCTGGACGTTTATGTGGCCACCCAAGGGCCGGCGCGCTACCAGGCCGCCGTGACGCAAGGGCAGCACGCGGTGGCCGATGGCCTGTTTTTTGGCGGCACCGCGCCCACCTGGAGCAACCTGACCTTGCGTCAGGTGCTGCGCAGCCAGGCGCAAAAAGCCCATCGCCTGGCCTGGATCGACCTGCACACCGGCCTGGGCCCCCGTGGGGTGGGCGAGCGCATTTGTGCCTGCCACGACGACCCCGCCGCCTTGGCACGCGCGCGCCGCTGGTGGGACGGCAACGGCCAGACGCCGGTCACGTCGATCTACGACGGCAGCTCCACATCGGCGCGGCTGACGGGATTGATGTGGGGTGCCGCCTACGAGGAATGTCCACAGGCCGAATACACCGGCATCGCCCTGGAGTACGGGACCTTGCCCATTGCCGATGTGATCCATGCCTTGCGTGCCGACCACTGGTTGCACCAGCATCCCGAGGCACCGGCGGCACAGCAGCAGGCGATCCAGCAGCAGATGCGGGACACTTTTTACGTCAACACCGACGCTTGGCGCGCCCAGGTCGTGGTGCAGGCGCGCCAAGCCTTGTTTCAGGCGGTGGATGGGCTGAGCCGCTGAGCCGCCGATGGGGTGCGCGCCCTGCGCTGAGTCAAGTGGGCGGGTTGTACGCCCCGGTGAGCTGCAGCAGGTGCTGGCGCTGGCTGGCTTCCAGGTAGGGCGCCAACAGGGTGAGCACATGGTAGGCCCCGCGCATGAGGGCTTGTTGCGCGTTGTCCGGCTCCAGCGCGTTGCGCGGGTCGCGCACGTATTCAAAACTCAGCCAGTAAGTCAGCACCACCACCATGCATTGGGCGGTGGGCTCGACTTCGCGCGCATCGATGTCCACGGCGCCGCTGCGGCCCATGCCGGTGAGCACCGTGCGAATGGCCCGGGTCTTGTTTTTCAGCACCGCCTGAAAACGCGTTTCCAGCAGGCGGTTTTTGGACAGCAGGTCGTTCAGGTCGCGGTACAGAAATCGGTACGCCCAAATGGTTTCAAACAGCGAGTGCATGAAAAACCAGGCATCTTCCACGTTGCGCACGCCGTCGCTGGCGTTGAGCAGCTCGTTGAGCGCGCGTTCGTAGCGCTCAAACAGCGCGTTGATGAGTTCGTCTTTGGCCGGGTAGTGGTAATACAGGTTGCCCGGGCTGATGCCGAGTTCGGCCGAGATGAGCGTGGTGGAAACGTTGGGTTCGCCAAAGCGGTTGAACAGTTCGAGCGTCACCTCCAGGATGCGCTCAGCGGTTCGGCGGGGGGCTTTTTTGACCATGTGTCGGGTGTCCTTTGGTCCGCTCAGCGGTGGAAGGATTGTCGGGCATGAGCGAAAGACTCACAGCCTCTCAGTGGCTGCGCGTGGGCGAAGGGGGGCGCGCGAGCTGGTGTTGCAGGGTGTCCAGTGTGGCGTGCAGCCGTTGTGTGGCCGATGCCCCCGAACGCCGCGCCAGGGCCCGGCGTGGCGCAGGCGCCAGCAGGTGCCGCGCGGGGTCGTGCAGCGCCACCGTGTCGATCTGCACGCCATGGCGCGCGAGCTTGGGTGCCAGTTCGGCCCGCCGCTCGTGCAGTTGCTGGCGGGTTTGCTGGTACGCGTGTTCGGCCATTTCGCGGCGTTGGCGGTAGCTGAAGGTGTTGGCAAAAAACAGCTCGGCATCGCGGTGGTCGGGTTCAATCAGCACGATGTCGGTCTCGGGATAGGCGCGTTCGTAGTGCTTGAACCCCAGCGCCAGCCGCGAATGGATCATGGAGCGAAAAGTCTGGCTCATGACGGCAGGCAAGCCGCCCTCCACCAGCGAGGGAATGCGCTTGGTGCTGCGCGGGTGCTCGCTGGCGTGGAACGGCACCAGGGGGTTCAGGCACAGCAGCAGGCCCACACCCTCGTCCAGCGCCACGGTGGCGTGCAGGGTTTTCTTCAGCGCGCCGTCCACATAGTGTTTGCCTTCAATCTCCACCGGCGGGAACAGGCCGGGCAAGGCCGCGCTGGCCTGGATCGCACGCGAAATGGGCACGTGGTCCCAGCCCGGGCTGCCAAACGGCGCGGCGTTGCCCGTGTCGAGCTGGGTGGCCACCAGCGTCAGGCGCGCACGCAGTTGGCGAAAGTCGTTGCTGCGGCCTGCGCGGCTGAACAGGCGTTCGATGTGCTGGTGAATGCCCTCGTTGTCGAGCACGCCGGTGGGCAAGGCCGCGCCGAGCCGCTCAAAGGCGTTGGTCAGGGGCTTGCCTTGCACGCCCCAGGCCCACAGTGCACTGCCCAGCAAGCCCGGCAGACGCTGCAGGCGGTGGCCAAACTCGGCCCAGGCGGGTTTGAGCAACCACGAGGGGTCGAAGTTTTCTTCGTTGGGCAGGTCTTCAATGAACATTTCGCAGAGCTGGCGTGGCGTCATGCCGTTGGCCAGGCCCGCCGCGATGAAACCACCGGCCGAAACGCCCACGTAGTGGTCGCAGGCATTGAAGTCCAGGCCTTGCAGGCAGTCGTCCAGAGCGCAGAGTGCACCGATTTCGTAGATGGCCCCCAGCGGGCCGCCACCAGCCAGCGCCACGGCGATGCGGGGACGGATGGGCCGTGCGGTGCGCTGGGCCGGCGCGGTGGAGCGGGCAGGGGCTTGGCGGGGGGACATCATGCGTGGGAGTGTAGACCGCGTGTGCGTTGGAGCATGCTGCGCTGCAGCATGTTGGACGGACGCAAAAAAGGGGCGTCAAGCGCCCCTGTGATGGACCAGCGGCAAGCCGCCATGGCGTTGTCAGACCGCTTCCACCTTGGGCTCGGCCTTCTTGCGCGGTGCAGACTTGCGGGCCGCTTTGGCAGGGGTTGCCGCGATTTCACTGGGGGTTTCTGGTGCCGTTGGCACCTCGGCTTCAGGAGCGGTTTTGGCGGGTGCTTTGGCTGCCGGCTTGGCTGCTTTTTTGGCTGGTGCCTTGGCCGCAGTCTTGCGGGCAGCGGGTGCGGTGACGGCTTTGGCGGGAGCCTTGGCAGCCACCTTGGCCGGGGCTTTGTCGCTCAACTTGTCCACGGCCTGGCTCAGGGTGTCGATGCGCTCCATCAGGGATTCGATGTCGCGCGCCGAAGGCACGCCCAGTTTGTTCAGTGCTTTGGCCACGCGGTCTTCAAAAATGTTTTCCAGCTTGTCCCATTGGCCAGCAGCTTTGCTGGAAATGTCGGTGGCCATGTGGGTCACGCGGCTGGTGGCTTCTGAAATGCGTTCTTCGGCCACCGCCTGTGTTTTGCGCTGGATCGCCAGGCCCTCTTTCACCAAAGATTCAAACGCTTTGCCACCTTCTTCCTGCGCCTTGGAAAAAGCGCCCAGGCCGGCCAGCCAAATTTGCTGGGCCGAATCTTTGATGGCGCCCGACAGGGGCGATGGTGCGCTGGTTGCGGTGGTTTTTTTGCTGGTGCCAGGTTTCTGGATTTTCTTGACCATGATGAACTCCGTGAAATGGATTGAATTGAAAGGAATAAGGCAGGGCCAATGGCCGTGGCGTGTATTCAATGTAAGCCGACAGACCTGGTCTGTGTAGGGTCGGGAGACTAAAGCTGGCGCGGGTTATTGCGGAATTGTTGCGCGGTGTTCATGGACAAGAATGGCGGGTTGAAACGCCATTCCTCTTCCCCGTGCACCGCACGCAAAAAACCGCTAACAGGAGCCTTTATGCATTATTTCGTCACCGGAGCCACGGGCTTCATTGGCAAACGCCTTGTCAAAAAACTGCTGGAGCGCAAGGGCGCAGTGGTTCACTTTTTGATCCGCCAGGCCAGCGAAGGCAAGGTGCCCGAGCTGCGTGAGTACTGGGGTGTCAGCGAGACGCGCGCCGTGCCGGTGTTTGGCGACTTGACGAGCAAAAAACTGGGGGTGAGCGCCGAAGGGGTGAAGGCGCTCAAGGGCAAGGTGGACCATTTTTACCACCTGGCGGCGGTGTACGACCTGGAGGCCGATGAGGAGAGCCAGATCGCCGTCAACATCGAGGGCACGCGCAACACGGTGGAGTTGGCCAAGGCCATCGGTGCCGGGCATTTCCACCACGTTTCGTCGATTGCCGCCGCTGGTTTGTACGAAGGCGTGTTCCGGGAAGACATGTTCGAGGAGGCCGAGAACATCGACCACCCGTACTTCATGACCAAGCACGAGAGCGAAAAGATCGTGCGCCAGGAATGCAAAGTGCCGTGGAGCATCTACCGGCCGGCGCTGGTGGTGGGCGACTCCACCACGGGCGAGATGGACAAGATCGACGGCCCGTACTACTTCTTCAAGCTGATCCAGCGCATGCGCCAGATCTTGCCGCCGTGGATGCCCAGCGTGGGGCTGGAGGGTGGGCGCATCAACATCGTGCCGGTGGACTTCGTCGTGGACGCGCTGGACCACATCAGCCACCACAAGCGCGCCAGCGGCCAGTGCTTCCATCTGGTGGACCCCATGGGCTACCGCGTGGGCGACGTGCTCGACATCTTGAGCAAGGCTGCGCACGCGCCCAAGATGAACCTGTTCATCAACGCCGCGCTCATGGGCTTCATTCCCAAAAGCGTGAAAAAAGGCCTGATGGCGCTGGCGCCGGTGCGCCGGGTGTACCGCGCCATCATGCAAGACCTCGGCTTGCCCGAGGACATGATGAACTTCGTCAACTACCCCACGCGCTTCGATTGCCGCGAAACCCTGGCCGCGCTCAAGGGCAGCGGCATTGCGTGCCCCAACCTCAAGGACTACGCCTGGCGGCTGTGGGACTACTGGGAGCGCCACCTCGACCCCGACCTGCACATCGATCGCAGCCTCAAAGGCACGGTGGCGGGCAAGGTGGTGCTGGTCACCGGCGGCAGCTCGGGCATTGGCCTGGCGGCGGCGCACAAGTTCGCCGAGGCGGGTGCGGTCACCATCATCTGCGGGCGCGACCAGGACAAGCTTGACGAAGCCTGCAAAGAAGCGAAAGACAAGGGCTACCAGTTCATCGCCTACCCGGCCGACATCGCCGACATGGCCGATTGCGACCGCTTTGTGCAGACGCTGATCGCCCATCACGGGAGCGTTGATTTCTTGATCAACAATGCCGGCCGCTCCATCCGCCGCGCCATCGAGGCCAGCTACGACCGCTTCCACGATTTCGAGCGCACCATGCAGCTCAACTACTT
>NZ_JAUSOO010000022.1 GCF_030656115.1 Hydrogenophaga sp. | reverse complement strand
AGGATGCCATGATGCAGTGGTGGTACGGCCACAACGCGGTGGGCTTCTTCCTGACCGCTGCCTTCCTGGGCATGATGTACTACTTCATCCCCAAGCAGGCCGAGCGCCCGGTGTATTCCTACCGCCTGTCCATCGTCCACTTCTGGGCGCTGATCTTCACCTACATGTGGGCGGGTCCTCACCACCTGCACTACACCGCGCTGCCTGACTGGACGCAATCCGTTGGCATGGTGTTCTCCCTGATTCTTCTGGCTCCCAGCTGGGGCGGCATGATCAACGGCCTCATGACCCTGTCGGGCGCCTGGCACAAGTTGCGTGATGACCCCATCCTGCGTTTCCTGATCGTGTCCCTGTCGTTCTACGGCATGTCCACCTTCGAAGGCCCGATGATGTCCATCAAGACCGTCAACGCGCTGAGCCACTACACCGACTGGACTGTCGGCCACGTGCACTCGGGTGCTCTGGGCTGGGTGGGCCTGGTGTCCATGGGTTCGCTGTACTACCTGATTCCGCGCCTCTACGGTCAGAAAAAGATGTACTCGGTACCTGCCATTGAGCTGCACTTCTGGGTAGCCACCATCGGTATCGTGCTGTACATCGCCGCCATGTGGATTGCCGGTGTGATGCAGGGCCTGATGTGGCGCTCGGTCAACCCCGACGGCAGCTTGACCTACACCTTTGTGGAGTCGGTGAAAGCCACCTTCCCGTTCTATGTGATTCGTCTGGTCGGTGGTCTGCTGTACCTCGGTGGCATGGTCGTCATGCTCTGGAACGTCATCATGACCGTACGTCAGGGTCGCGTTGTGCCGGTCCCAGTAACGGCTGTTAACCCTGCACACGCCTGAGGAGAAGCAACATGGCAAACAACGAAAAACTCACGGGCCACGCCAGGATCGAGACCAACAACTTCCTCATGATCGTGTTGATCACGCTCGTGGTGGCGGTGGGCGGTCTGGTCGAAATTGTTCCCTTGTTCTTCCAGAAGTCCACCACCCAGCCGATTGAGGGTCTCAAGCCTTACAGTGCGCTGCAGTTGGCCGGTCGGGACGTGTACGTCAGCGAGGGCTGCTACAACTGCCACTCGCAGATGATTCGCCCCTTCCAGGCAGAAACCCTGCGCTATGGCCCTTATTCGGTGGCTGGCGAATTTGTGTATGACCGTCCATTCCAGTGGGGTTCCAAGCGCACAGGCCCGGATCTGCACCGCGTGGGTGGCCGCTACAGCGATGAATGGCACCGCATTCACCTGACCAACCCGCGCGATCTGGTGCCCGAGTCCAACATGCCTGCCTACCCTTGGCTGGCAGAAAAAATGGTCAACGAGACCCAGTTGCCCAAGCGCATGGAAGTGCTGCGTACGCTGGGTGCGCCTTACACCGACGAAGAGATCGCTGCTTCGGTGGAAGACGTCAAAGGCAAGACCGAAATGGAAGCAGTCATTGCCTACCTGCAGGTGCTGGGCACCGCTCGCAAATAAATACGGAGCTTCGTCATGGACATCAACGACCTGCGCAGCATCGTCACAGTGGTCAGCCTGCTGACCTTTGTCGGCATCGTGGTCTGGGCCTGGTCCAAACGCAATCAGGCCAACTTTGACGAGGCGGCCCAGCTGCCCTTCAAAGAAGACTAAACCGCGGCACCAACAAGAGAAACATCATGAGCGACTTTACAAGTGAATTCTGGCACTACTACGTGGCTGGGCTGACGCTGGTCAGCATCATCGCCTGCCTGATCCTGCTCTGGATCAGCGGTACCACCAAGGCTGCCACCCACGCCGACAACACCACCGGTCACGTGTGGGATGGTGACTTGGCTGAGATGAACAATCCGCTGCCCCGCTGGTGGGTGTATCTGTTCGTCATCACCGTGGTTTTTGCGCTGGCCTACGGTGTGCTGTACCCCACGTTTGGCAAATACCAGGGCGTGCTGGGGTGGACGTCCCAGGGCCAGCACACGGCTGAGGTGAACAAAGTTCAGGAAGCCATTGCACCCATTTATGCCAAGTTCAGCGAAATGAAACCCGAGCAGTTGGCGGGCGACGCTCAAGCCATGGCTGTGGGTGAACGTTTGTTCATGAACTACTGTGCTCAGTGCCACGGATCCGATGCCCGTGGCGCCAAGAGCTTCCCTAACCTCACCGATGGTGACTGGCTTTGGGGTGGCGACCCAGAAGCCATCAAGACCACGATCGCTCAAGGTCGCAACGGCGTGATGCCCCCCATGGGCGCCGCTGTGGGCGGTCCAGAAGAGGTTCGCAATCTGGCCCACTATGTGCTCAGCCTGTCGGGTAGCCCGCACGACAGCGTGCGTGCTGCGCAAGGTAAAAACAGCTTTGGCGCCTGCGCTGCCTGCCACGGCATGGACGCCAAGGGCAACACCGCTATGGGTGCACCCAACCTGACAGACGGCGTGTGGCTGCACGGCTGGGGTGAAGAAGCCATCATTCGCGCGGTTAACAACGGTATCAACAACCAGATGCCCGGCCAGTCGGCGCTGCTCAACGAGGCGCAGATACATGTGCTCAGTGGCTACGTTTGGGGTATGTCCAACAAACCGATCAACTGATCGCCGATCGCCTCTGGCTCTTGACGAAGTGGCGGTTGTGATGACCGCCACTGCCTTTTATTTGCTTCCAACACCGGGTTCCCCGTGAGTTCCGATACACCAGACAGCAACGCCAGCAAGCCCATCATTCCCATCACTGCTGTATCCCCCCGGGGAGCCAAAGAGGATGACGAGGAGATGGTTTCTCTGTATGCCGCGAGGCAAAAGATCTACCCGCGCTCGG
This sequence comes from Hydrogenophaga sp., assembly GCF_030656115.1. Classification (GTDB taxonomy): domain Bacteria; phylum Pseudomonadota; class Gammaproteobacteria; order Burkholderiales; family Burkholderiaceae_C; genus Hydrogenophaga. The sequence continues at coordinate 15,913 of NZ_JAUSOO010000022.1, read as the reverse complement.
TATCGGGGGTGTTCTCAAACTGGCGATGGATCACGGTCTGGATCACACAGATTGTGTTTTATGGTCTGCCTTGGCTGGAGTGGAATGCTCGCCAAGCCGTTTTATTCGACCTGGAAGCGCGGCGTTTCTATATCTTCAGTTTGGTGCTGTACCCGCAGGACTTCATTTACCTGACCGGTCTCTTGGTCATCTCTGCGCTGGCGCTGTTCTTGTTTACGGCCGTGGCCGGTCGCCTCTGGTGTGGGTATGCATGCCCACAAACGGTTTACACCGAGATTTTTCTCTGGATCGAAAAGAAGGTGGAGGGCGATCGTTCGGCCCGCATGCGCCTGGACCAGGCTGCTTTTTCTTCACAGAAGCTGGGCAAAAAATGGCTCAAGCACGCACTGTGGATTGCTTTCGCGCTCTGGACGGGCTTCACCTTCGTAGGTTATTTCACGCCCATTCGTGATTTGGCTGCGTTGTCTCTGGCGGCATCGCTGGGCCCCTGGCAAACCTTCTGGGTGTTTTTCTACGGATTTGCTACCTATGGCAACGCAGGCTTCATGCGCGAGCAGGTCTGTAAATACATGTGCCCTTACGCACGCTTCCAGAGTGCGATGTTCGACAAAGACACCATGATCGTCACCTACGACGAAAAGCGTGGTGAGCCACGCGGCCCGCGCTCGAAGAAGGCCGATCCGCTGGCGTTGGGACTGGGTTCTTGCATTGACTGCACACTCTGTGTTCAGGTCTGCCCAACGGGTATCGATATTCGCAAAGGGCTGCAGTACGAATGCATCGGCTGCGGTGCCTGTATTGATGTCTGTGATGAGGTCATGGACAAGGTGGGTTATCCGAGAGGCCTTGTGAAGTACTCTACCCAGAACGGGATTGCCCAGGGCTGGAGCACGGCCCAAATGATCAAGCGTGCCTTCAGGCCCAGGGTGCTGGTGTACACCGGTATCCTGGCGGCGATCACGCTGGCCGTCATGGTCAGCTTGTTCATGCGCAAGCCGCTCAAGGTCGACGTGATCCGCGACCGGGGCGCATTGGCGCGCATGGTGGAGCAGGGGCGCATTGAAAACGTCTTCCGCTTGCAAATCATGAACGCAACTGAATCCACTCAGCGCTACGTCATCACGGTTTCTGGTTTACCGGGTGTCACCATCGCTTCGGAAAACGAAGTCGAGGTGCTGCCTACCGAGGTCCGCTCGGCTGCGATCCGTGTGCAGATTCCGCCAGATGGCGCAGCCCCGGGCTCACATCCCATTCAGTTTGAAATCCGTTCGGTCGGTGATAAGCCAGTCGAAGTGTCCGAGAAAGCCGCCTTTCTCGTCCCGCGCTGATGACGTTCAACGCTTCTTGACAATTCCTTTCGGAGATACCACATGAGCAACGCGCCTTTGACCCAGCCTGCCATCAAAGCAGATCTCCCTTGGTGGCGAATCCCACACGTGGTATTCGTTCCTGCCATCTTGTTGTGTGGCGTGCTGGCCACCAGCACCATGGTCGTCATTTCTTCCATGGACCAAGATCCGGTGCTTGACAAAGAAGTGTACGAACGCGAACGCAGGGCAGCACTGGCACTGGAGGGTCAGGCACGAATGGATGCCTTGATGGCTGTACAACCAGCCAACCAAGGTCGCAATCATGCCGCTTCTCCTGTGATTCCCTCTGAAAAGTAAGCGTCGGCCTGGCGACTGTGTCGGGGTGGTTTACGCTTTAACAAAAACGAATATGGAAGAGGAGATACATCTATGTGGGTACAGCGTTTGATGTGGATCGCATGGCCTGCCTTTTTGGTGGCGGCTGTGCTGGAAATGGTGGTGTTTGCTTTTGTGGATCCCAGTGATCTGCACTGGTTTGGCTCTCCGCTGGCTTTGTCTCGCGAGGCGGTCTACACCTTGGCCTTTTTTGTCTTCTGGGGCGCTACGATGGTATCCAGCGCCTTGACGACTTTGCTTGCCATGTCCCCGTTTGAGGTCAATCGTTGCCCGATTCCTGAAGGCGAGCGCCCGTCCGACTGCGCAAAGAGCGGCAACTGCGGTTGAAACTGCGCACCCTTGCTAGCAAGCATGCAAAAGCCCCGGATTGGCGTTGACGCCAATCCGGGGCTTTCTGCTGGGTCAGTGCCCAAGTTTTCGTTGGCTGGCGCTGTGAAGTCAGCGGCAGGTTTGTGGATTCACGATTTGCTTGAGCCCGTCGGTGCTCTTGATGTGCACATAGCGCTGCTTAACCTCAATGATGCCTTCGTCAACGAATTTCGAGAATGTACGGCTCACGGTCTCCAGCTTCATACCCAGGTAGCTGCCGATCTCTTCTCGAGTCATGCGCAGAATCAGTTCAGACTGTGAGAACCCTCGGGCATGCAAGCGCTGCACGAGATTGAGCAAAAACGCGGCTAGCCGCTCTTCAGCGCGCATGCTACCCAGCAGCAGCATCACCGAGTGGTCACGTACGATTTCACGGCTCATGATCTTGTGAACATGGTGCTGCAGCGTGGTGAATTCGCGTGAAAGCTCCTCCACTTGGTCAAACGGCATCACGCACACCTCGGCATCTTCCAGCGCAATCGCGTCGCACGAGTGGTGGTCGCTGACGATGCCGTCCAGACCAATGATTTCACCCGTCATCTGGAAACCAGTCACCTGGTCGCGACCATCGGCGGTTGTGACGCAGGTTTTGAAAAAGCCAGAGCGCACGGCAAAGAGCGACGTGAACTTGTCACCCGTGTTGAACAGGGCAGAGCCGCGTTTGATGCGTCGGCGTGTGGAAATCACTGCGTCGAGCTTGTCTATTTCTTCGCTGTTCAGCCCCATGGGCAGGCACAACTCCCGCAGGTTGCAACTTGAGCAGGCGACTTTGATGCTTTGAATATCCATAATTTTTCCAGAATTGCAGGGTTAGCTTAACGCATAGGCCCGAGCACTGTCGAGAAAAGGCCGGGCTTGAGCGTGGTGGCCGCCTTGGGGACAACCCTCGGTCAGACCGATGACTTGATCAAGATCAAAGGCGGCGGCGCGCCGATGCGGCACAGTCAGCGCTCAGAACTGGAGAACTGTTTGTGAGTCACGCTATTTCCAACGAGTTGCTCAAGCGATTCGATATTCCCGGGCCCCGGTACACCTCGTACCCGACGGCGGACCGATTCATTGAAGCTTTCACCGAGCAAGACTACATACAAGCGCTTGAGCAGCGCCGGGCAGGTTCTATGGCGCTGCCGCTGTCGCTGTACGTGCACATTCCGTTTTGTGAATCGGTTTGCTACTACTGCGCCTGCAACAAGGTGATCACGAAGCACCACGAACGCGCTGCTGAATACCTGCGTTACCTCTCGCGCGAGGTGGAGTTGCAGGTGCAGCATTTCGGGAAGGGCCACAGTGTGTCGCAGCTGCATCTGGGCGGCGGCACCCCCACTTTCCTGTCCGATGCCGAACTGGAAGATCTGATGTCGATGATCCGGCGCAACTTCACGTTGGTGCCGGGTGGTGAGTACTCGATTGAAGTGGATCCCCGTACCGTGACCGACCAGCGGCTACAGACCCTGGCGCGCTTGGGCTTCAATCGCTTGAGCTTTGGCGTGCAGGATTTTGATCCGGCCGTGCAAAAAGCGGTTCACCGGGTGCAGCCAGCAGCGCAGGTTTTTGCCTTGGTGGAGACAGCCCGCAAGATCGGGTTTGAGTCGGTCAACGTGGACTTGATTTACGGCTTGCCGCTGCAAACCCCGGAATCCTTTGCGCGCACCCTTGCTCAGGTCAATGAGTTGCGCCCTGACCGCATCGCACTCTACGCCTACGCCCATTTGCCTTCGCGCTTCAAGCCGCAGCGCCGCATCATTTCGGCCGAGTTGCCCAGCGGTGGCGACAAACTCGCCATGCTGTCTGCTTCGCTGGACGCGTTCATGGACGCGGGCTATGTGTATGTGGGCATGGACCACTTTGCGTTGCCGACCGATGCGCTGGCCGTGGCCAAGCGCCAGGGCCGCCTGCACCGCAACTTTCAGGGCTACAGCACCCAGCCCGATTGCGACCTGATTGCCCTGGGGGTTTCGGCCATCGGACGCATTGGCGCCACCTACAGCCAGAACGCCAAAACGCTGGACGAGTACTACGACGCCCTGGATCAAGCGCGCTTGCCCATCGTGCGTGGCTTGGCGTTGACACGGGACGACCTGCTGCGGCGATCCGTCATCATGTCGCTCATGTGCCAAGGCCAGTTGCACTACGAGTCGATCGAGCTTGGCCACCTGATCGATTTCAAGTCGTACTTCGCGCGTGAGTTGGAAGTGCTTTCCGGTCTGGTGGAGAGTGGCTTGGTCACGATGGATGACTCCGGTGTCGAGGTCACAGCCACCGGTTGGTTTCTCGTGCGCGCCATTGCCATGGTGTTTGACAAGAACCTGCAGGTGGACCTGGACCGGGCCCGGTTCTCCAAAATCATCTGAATCTGAGCGTATCGGCGGGATACAACTGGCGCTGGCGCCGTTTGAGTCCGGCCTGCGCTACAGTGACCCATGCAGACTTCAATGGCGATCACCGCCCTGTTCATGGGGCTCGCGGGTGGGCCCCACTGTGTGGCCATGTGCGGGGCCGCGTGCGCGGGCATCAGCCGCGCGGCGGGCGAGCGCAGCACCCGCGCGCTGTGGACCTTTCAGTTCAGCCGCATGGTGGGCTATGCCCTGTTTGGTGCCTTTGCCGCCGGTTCGGTGCAAGGTCTGGCTTGGTTGGGCACCAACACCGCAGTGCTGCGCCCCGTGTGGACCATGTTCCATGTGGCCGCCCTCTTGCTCGGCGCCGTGCTGATCTGGCAGGCCCGTCAACCCACCTGGATTGAAAACCTCGGCCAAAGTATTTGGCGTAAAGCCCGTCCCGTGATGGCGGCGATGGGGCAGCGAGCGCCCGTGGTGTTGGGTGTCGCATGGGCGCTCATGCCTTGCGGCCTGCTGTATTCGGCCTTGCTGGTGGCGTCCTTGTCGGCCGATGCGGTGGAGGGCGCCGCCATCATGGCGCTGTTTTCCATCGGTACTTCCATTTCGCTCACGGCCGGCCCTTGGCTGTTGTTGCGCTTGCGGGGTGGTCGTTCAGGGGCGTGGGGCATCCGCCTTGCGGGTGTGGCGCTGGCAGCCACATCGGGCTGGGCCCTGTGGATGGGTATCACCAATCCGACCGGGCTTTGGTGTGCCTGATCTCTGTCGCTGAATGAGGCCGGCCTTTTTCAGCCGGCATGGGCACGCCGGCCGGGCAGGGTGGCCAGCACCAGACCCAGCAGAGCAATGCCAAACGCTACCACTTGCACGCCCGTCAACCGCTCACCCATGAACAACACGCCGATGGCCGCAGCGCTCACCGGCAGCATCACCGTGAACACGCCGGCTTGTGAGGCTGGCACGGTCTTGAGTCCAGTCATCCAGAGCCACACGGTCCACATGCTGGCCGCCAGACCATAAAACACCAGCAGCCCCCAAATGGGTGCCTGCACGGCGCCAAAGTCAAACTGCCAGGCCGCCCAGATCCCGAAAGGCGTGACCAAGGCAAACCCCCATAAATTGATGATGGCCGAAATGCGCTTGGGGCTCAGGCCATCGGTCAAGCGCTTGCCAATGACCACATAGGCCGCCTCGCAGATCACCGCCGCAAAAACCAGCAGGTTGCCCAGCAGGCTGCGGCTGATACCGAAAAGGCCGCTGGTGTCAGTCAGAACGGGCATGCCCGGGTCTGCTTTCTGCAGGGAAAACAGCCCGATGCCGATGGCCGCACAGGCAATGCCCGCCGCGCTGCGCCACCCGATGCGCTCACGCAGAAACAACCAGCTGAGCACCGCGACCACCGCCGGGATGGACGACATGACCACCCCTGCCGCCACGGCAGTGGTCATGCTCACCCCAAACAGCATGCAGATCGAAAACAGAAAGTTGCCCAGGAAGGATTCGAGAAACAGCAGGCGGCGCGTGTGGCTTGACATGGGGGCCTCGTTGGCTGGCTTGCGCAGCCACCGCCACATGGCCAGGCCACCAATGCCAAAGCGCATCCAGGCCAGCAAAAACACCGGAAAGACCAATACCAGTGGCTTGGAAAGCGCCACATAGCTCCCCACCAATGCCATGCTCAGGCCCAGGCTGGCGTAGGCCCACCAACGGCTCATGGCATACGTCCCTGTTTGGATTGAATTTGCATGGCTGCGGATCATGCCTGATTTGGTCAACGCACAGATTTTGTGCGCGGGCGGCTTTCTGGAAAGGACTTGGAACCGCCAGTCACATCGGGTTTTCCACGATGAGCACAGTAATTCTTATAATGTGGAAAATGAAATTGCTGCATTGCAAGAATATTTCTCATTACAGGAAATAAATTTCCGTATTGAGAAATTGTATGAAAAGTTTGTTGAATTCAAACAAAAAAATATTTGTCTTGTATAAGACATAAGAGCTTTCCAAACTCTTCTATAAGACTTAAAGTCTGTCCATCGGCACCGTCCTTGCAAGCCAGGGTGCCGAACCTGTTTTCTCAACCTCACGGAGTAGTTTCATGTCCCAAACACTGACCCGCCAGCAACAGATCGAAGCCCTCGAAAAAGACTGGGCCACCAACCCCCGCTGGAAGGGCGTCAAGCGCGGCTACACCGCCGCCGATGTGGTGCGTCTGCGCGGCAGCATGCAGCCGGAATACACGCTGGCCAAAAACGGCGCTGAAAAGCTGTGGGCCAAGGTCAACGGGGGTGCCAAAAAAGGGTACGTGAACGCTTTCGGTGCCATCACCGCCGGTCAGGCCATGCAGCAGGCCAAGGCCGGCCTGGAGGCGGTGTACCTGTCGGGCTGGCAAGTGGCTGCCGACGGCCACACCTCCGAGACCATGTACCCCGACCAGTCGCTCTACGCCTACGACTCGGTGCCTACCATGGTCCGCCGCATCAACAACACCTTCAAGCGTGCTGACGAAATCCAGTGGGGCCGTGGTATCGAGCCAGGCTCGCCCGAGTTTGTCGACTACTTCCTGCCCATCGTGGCCGATGCAGAAGCCGGTTTCGGTGGCGTGCTCAATGCCTTCGAACTGATGAAGAACATGATCGCCTCCGGTGCCGCTGGCGTTCACTTTGAAGACCAACTGGCCGCTGTGAAGAAGTGCGGTCACATGGGTGGCAAGGTGCTGGTGCCCACGCAAGAAGCCTGCGAAAAGCTGATCGCCGCGCGCTTCGCCGCCGACGTCATGGGTGTGTCCACCATTGTGCTGGCCCGTACCGATGCCGAAGCCGCCAACCTGATCACCAGCGACCACGACGCCAACGACAAGCCTTTCCTGACGGGTGAGCGCACGCAAGAAGGTTTCTACCGTGTCAAGAACGGTCTGGAGCAGTCCATCAGCCGTGGTGTGGCTTACGCCCCCTACGCCGATCTGGTGTGGTGCGAAACCGGCGTGCCAGACATCGGCTTTGCCCGCGAGTTCGCTCAGGCCGTGCACGCCGCCTGCCCCGGCAAGCTGCTGTCGTACAACTGCTCGCCTTCTTTCAACTGGAAGAAAAACCTGGACGACAAGCAAATCGCATCGTTCCAGGAAGACCTGTCTGCACTGGGCTACAAGTACCAGTTCATCACGCTGGCCGGCATCCACATCAACTGGTTCAACACGTTCCAGTTTGCCCATGCTTATGCTCGTGGCGAAGGCATGAAGCACTACACCGAAATGGTGCAGGAGCAGGAATTTGCTGCGCGTGACAAGGGCTACACCTTCGTGTCTCACCAGCAAGAAGTGGGCGCAGGCTACTTCGATGACGTGACCACCGTGATCCAGGGCGGTTCCTCCAGCGTGAAAGCCCTCACCGGTTCGACTGAAGAAGAGCAGTTCCACTGATCGACAGCCCGAAGGGGCTGAAGTCGCAGGAAGCCCGGGCAAGCCCTGGGCTTTTTTTGTGGGAAAATCAAGTTTTAAAGCACAGCAAGAGCGAGAAAGGCAATCTGGTTATGACACCGCGAACTACAAGGCATTCCCTTCTGGCCTGCTGAGGCCCGCAGCTCGCGCCTGCCCGATTCCCTTTTCAACTCCATCCAGCGCGGCCCATGCCGCGCTTTTTTGTTTCTGGACACCCATGCTTCACATCACGCTCCCCGACGGTTCCCAACGCGACTTTCCCGGCCCGGTCACGGTGGCCGAGGTCGCCGCTTCCATTGGCGCCGGTCTGGCCAAGGCAGCGCTGGCTGGCAAGATCGGTGACAAGGTGGTGGACACCAGCTTTCAGATCACGGCTGACAGTCCGCTGGCCATCGTGACCGCCAAAGATGCGGACGGTCTGGAGGTGATACGCCACTCCACCGCCCACCTGTTGGCCTACGCGGTGAAAGAGCTGTTTCCCGATGCTCAAGTGACCATTGGCCCGGTGATCGAAAACGGTTTCTTCTACGACTTTGCGTACAAGCGCCCCTTCACACCTGAAGACTTGGTGGCGATTGAAAAACGCATGACCGAGCTGGCGAACAAAGACGAGCCGGTGGTGCGCCGGGTGCTGCCGCGAGACGAAGCCGTGGCGTATTTCAAAGGGCAGGGCGAGCATTACAAGGCCGAAATCATCGCCAGCATTCCCAGCAACGAGGATGTGTCGCTGTACCGTGAAGGCAATTTTGAAGACTTGTGCCGGGGCCCACACGTGCCCAGCACCGGCAAGCTCAAGCACTTCAAGCTGATGAAGGTGGCCGGCGCCTACTGGCGTGGTGACCACCGCAACGAGATGCTGCAGCGTATCTACGGCACGGCCTGGGCCAGCAAGGACGACCTGCAGCAACACCTGACCATGATCGAGGAGGCCGAAAAGCGCGATCACCGCAAGCTGGGCCGTGAACTGGATCTGTTCCACATCGATGAGCATTCGCCTGGCACGGTGTTTTGGCACCCCAAGGGCTGGACCTTGTGGCAAGAGGTGGAGCAGTACATGCGGCGCGTCTACCGCGACAACGGCTACCAGGAGGTCAAAGGGCCGCAAATCCTGGACAAAGGCCTGTGGGAGAAGACTGGCCACTGGGACAAGTACCGCGACAATATGTTCACCACCGAGAGCGAAAAGCGCGACTACGCGCTCAAGCCGATGAACTGCCCTGGCCACATCCTCATCTTCAAGCAGGGCATCAAGAGCTACCGCGACCTCCCGCTGCGCTACGGCGAGTTTGGCCAGTGCCACCGCAACGAGCCCACGGGTGGCCTGCACGGCATCATGCGGGTGCGTGCCTTCACGCAGGACGATGGTCACATCTTTTGCACCGAAGACATGATCCTGGATGAGTGCGTGGCCTACACCGCGCTGCTGCAAAAGGTCTACACAGACTTCGGTTTCAGCAACATCATTTACAAGGTGGCGACCCGGCCCGAAGCCCGCATCGGCAGCGATGAGAGCTGGGACAAGGCCGAGCATGCCCTGATGGAAAGCCTGCGGGCATCGGGTTGTGAGTTTGAAATCTCACCCGGTGACGGCGCCTTTTATGGCCCCAAGATTGAATACACACTGAAAGACGCCATTGGGCGCCAATGGCAGTGCGGCACCATGCAGGTGGACTTTTCGATGCCTGAGCGCCTCGACGCGGAGTATGTGGGCGAAGACGGCGCACGCCACCGCCCGGTTATGTTGCACCGTGCCATCGTGGGCAGCCTGGAGCGTTTCATCGGCATTTTGATCGAGCAGCACGCAGGCGCACTGCCGGTGTGGCTGGCACCGGTGCAGGTTGCTGTGCTCAATATTACCGACGCGCAGGGCGATTACTGTCGCGAAATCACCAAATCGCTGCAGAATCAAGGGCTTAGGGTCATAATGGACCTGCGCAACGAGAAAATTACGTATAAAATACGAGAGCACGCGTTGCAAAAGCTCCCTTACATCATTGTCGTGGGCGACAAAGAAAAGGCAGCTGGCGCCGTGGCTGTGCGGGCTCGAGGTAATAAAGACCTCGGTGTTATGCCGCTGGAAGACTTTTCCAGGCTGATTGCGGCAAACGTATCATCCAAAGTTTGAATTCAAACACCCGGTTGACCCCCGAGGCCGCTGCGCACATCGCTCTTGCAATGGGGCACTCTTCGGGGTGCTCTACCTGTTCAATCAGCCCACACAAAGGAACGTACCATAGCTACCAATTTTCGTGACCGCCGCCAACGCGAAGAGCGCGCACACCGACTGAACCGTGAAATCATGGCCCCAGAGGTTCGCCTCAATGGACCTGAAAATGAGCCGCTGGGCATTGTCAGTTTGCAGGAAGCGCTGCGCATGGCCGGTGAGCTGGATGTGGACTTGGTGGAAATTGCTGCCACGGCCATCCCCCCAGTGTGTCGCTTGATGGACTACGGCAAGTTCAAGTACCAAGAGCAGAAAAAAGCGGCAGAAGCCAAGGCCAAGCAAACGGTTATTGAAATCAAGGAAGTCAAGTTCCGCCCAGGCACCGACGACGGTGACTACAACATCAAGATGCGCAACATTCGCCGCTTTCTTGATGATGGTGACAAATGCAAGATCACGCTGCGGTTTCGCGGTCGCGAGATCACGCACCAGGAACTGGGTCTGGCCTTGCTCAACCGCATTCGCGACGAGCTGGCTGACATCATCGTGGTGGAGCAGTTTCCCAAGCTGGAAGGCCGCCAGATGATCATGATGATTGCGCCCGGACGCAGGAAAGCAGCCCCCAAGGCGGTTGAGCCTGCTGCGCAGAGCGCTGAGTAATTTGCACCTGTGAAAAGGTGCGCAGACCCTCGGGTCTGCATACAGATTGGACGGGCAGGGTAGTCTCCTGCTGGTTCGAGGCGCTGGCCGAAAGGCCGGTAGCCGAAAGAAAAGCCGAAAAGCTTTTCATAGAAGTGGCTCGGGGCCAACAAGTCTGCGGAAGGTTCGCAGCGCCTCACGAGCACAAATCAAAAAGGAGCATGTACATGCCCAAAATGAAGACCAAGAGCAGCGCGAAAAAGCGATTTCGCGTTCGTCCCGGTGGTACCGTGAAACGCGGTCAAGCCTTCAAACGTCACATTCTGACCAAGAAGTCCACCAAGACCAAACGCCACCTGCGCGGCGCTGTGACTGTTCATGAGACCAATATGGGTCACATGGCACAGATGCTGCCCGGCATGGGTATTTGATCAACGACGAACAAGGAGTCACTCATGCCTCGCGTCAAACGTGGTGTAACGGCACGCGCCCGCCACAAAAAAGTTCTCGCCCTTGCAAAAGGTTTTCGCGGTCGCCGCGGTAACGTCTTCCGCATCGCCAAGCAGGCGGTGATGAAGGCGGGGCAATACGCCTACCGCGATCGCCGCAACAAGAAGCGCGTCTTCCGTCAGCTGTGGATCGCGCGTATCAACGCCGGTGCACGTGCTTGCGGCCTGACGTACAGCCAGTTCGCCAATGGCCTGAAGAAGGCCTGCATTGAAATCGACCGCAAGGTCCTGGCCGATTTGGCCGTGAACGACCCGGCTGCCTTTGGCAGCATCGTGGAGCAAGTCAAAGCCAAGCTGGCCGCTTGATTCACGACGGAGACCGCGGTGGCTTGAAAAGGTCACCAGGGTCTTCCAGTCGCTCAAAGGGGTTGAGGCTTGAGGGATTTCCCTCGCAGCGCTCAACCCCTTTTTTGTTTTGCAACGCAGAAGCACACACATGAACGAGTTGGACGCACTGGTCGACAGCGCTCGCGCAGGATTCGCGCAAGCCGCCACCCCGGCCGATCTGGAAAACGCCAAGGCCCAGTTTCTGGGCAAATCGGGCCGCATCACCGAGCTGATGAAGGGTATGGCGGCTTTGTCTGTGGACGAGAAAAAAAGCCGCGGCGCGGCGATCAACCAAGCCAAGCAGGCCATTGAAGCCGCTCTGACAGCACGCCGCCAGGCACTGGCCGACGCCGAGCTGGAAGTGCAGTTGAAGGCTGAAGCGCTGGATGTGACCTTGCCTGGTCGCCAGCGCGGTCAGGGCGGACTGCATCCTGTGAGCCTGACGCTGGAGCGCATCGAGGCTATCTTTGGTTCCATGGGCTTCGAGGTGGCAGAGGGCCCAGAGATCGAGTCCGACTGGTTCAACTTCACTGCATTGAACACGCCCGAGGACCACCCGGCGCGTTCCATGCACGATACCTTTTACGTCGAGGGCGGCAGCGAAAAGGCGCCGAACCTGCTGCGCACCCACACCAGTCCGATGCAGATTCGGCACGCGGTGCAGCATGTCAAACGCCACCGCGCCATGCTCGATGCAGGCCAGGCGATGCCTGAAATTCGCGTCATCGCACCCGGGCGCACCTACCGGGTAGACAGCGATGCCACCCATTCGCCGATGTTTCACCAGTGCGAAGGTTTGTGGATTGGCGAGAACGTGAGCTTCAAGGACTTGAAGTACGTGTTCACGGATTTTTGCCGCACCTTTTTTGAGTCGGATGATCTGGTGCTGCGCTTTCGCCCCAGCTTTTTCCCGTTCACCGAGCCCAGCGCAGAGATCGACATCCAGTTCCAGAGTGGCCCGCTGGCTGGCCGCTGGCTGGAAGTGGCGGGCTCCGGTCAGGTGCACCCCAACGTGGTGCGCAACATGGGGCTCGACCCCGAGCGCTACATTGGTTTCGCCTTTGGCATGGGCCCAGACCGCCTGACCATGCTGCGTTACGGCGTGAACGACTTGCGCCTGTTTTTTGACGGCGACATCCGTTTCTTGTCCCAGTTCAGATAGCTCCCGGCGCCGTAGGGCGCACACCTGAGGCCTGGCCGAGCGGGTCTGCGGTGTTCTGGATGCAGGCCCTTGCTGTGCCTACTTGTGTTCAAGTTTGTTGAGACTTTTCCATGCAATTCCCCGAGTCCTGGCTGCGTGCCTTTTGCAATCCCCCTCTGACCAGCCAGCAGTTGGCCGATACCTTGACCATGGCCGGTCTGGAGGTTGAGGAACTCGAACCTGTTGCGCCACCGTTCACCGGTGTGGTGGTCGGCCGCATTCTGGAAGCGGTGCAACACCCCAACGCCGACCGCCTGCGCGTGTGCCAGGTGGATGTGGGTCAGGCGCAGCCGCTCAACATTGTGTGCGGCGCTCCCAATGCACGTGCCGGCATCTTGGTACCTTGCGCCACGGTGGGCGCTGCGCTGCCAGCAGGCGAGGACGGCAAGCCGTTCCTGATCAAGCTGGGCAAGCTGCGCGGCGTGGAGAGCCAAGGCATGCTGTGCTCTTCCAAAGAACTGCAGTTGGCCGATGACCACGGTGGCCTGCTGGAGCTGGCCCCTGATGCGGTGGTGGGGCGCGACATCCGTGAGCAACTGTTGCTCGACGACATGCTGTTCACCCTGAAGCTCACGCCCAATTTGGCGCATTGCCTGAGCGTGTATGGCATTGCCCGCGAGGTCGCGGCACTCACCGGTTCGCCGCTGGTTGAGCCCACCTTTGCGCCAGTCCTCGTCAGCCTGAATGACCGCTTGCCCGTCGGTGTGCAGGCACCCGATTTGTGTGGGCGGTTCACAGGCCGCATTGTGCGCGGTGTCAACACCCGGGCCACCACCCCGGCCTGGATGGTGGCCCGCCTGGCCCGTTGTGGCCAGCGCAGCGTGTCACCGCTGGTGGACATTTCCAACTACGTGATGTTCGAGCTGGGCCGTCCGTCCCACATCTTTGACCTCGACAAGATCCATGGCGGCTTGCAAGTGCGCTGGGGTCGCGAGGGTGAGCAGCTCAAACTGCTCAACGGAAACACCGTGACCGTGGACGCCCAGGTGGGCGTCATCGCCGACGAACAATCGGTTGAATCGCTGGCCGGCATCATGGGTGGCGACGCCACGGCCGTCTCCGACGACACGCAAAACATCTTCATCGAAGCCGCTTTCTGGTGGCCCAAGGCCATTGCCGGTCGTTCGCGCCGCTTCAATTTCTCCACCGATGCGGGTCACCGCTTCGAGCGTGGCGTTGATCCATCAACCACGGTTGCGCACGTCGAACGCATCACGCAGCTGGTGCTGGACATTTGCGGAGGGCAGGCATCGGTGCTGGACGACCAGACCGTCAACCTGCCGCAGGCCACGCCTGTGACGCTGCGCGTTGCACGGGCGGTCAAGGTCATTGGGATGCCGCTGACACAGGCCCAATGTGTGGGTGCGCTGAAGCGGCTCGGCCTGGCGCTCAGTGAAGGCGAGGGTACCATCACGGTGACGCCGCCCGCCTACCGGTTTGATCTGCAGATTGAAGAAGACCTGATCGAAGAGGTCGCGCGTGTCATCGGTTACGAACAACTGCCCCACACACCCCCGCAGGCACCCATCACCGCCAAGATCCGGCCCGAGGCGCAGCGCGGGCATTTTGCCGTGCGCCGTCAGCTCGCCCAACTGGGTTACCAGGAAACCATCAACTTCAGTTTTGTGGAAGAGCGCTGGGAGCGAGAGCTGGCCGGCAATGCCAACCCGATCAAGCTGTTGAACCCCATCGCCAGCCAGATGAGCGTGATGCGCTCCTCTTTACTCGGCAGCCTTGTGGCCGTGCTCAAATTCAACCTCGACCGGCGAGCCGACCGTGTGCGCCTGTTTGAACTGGGCCGCGTGTTCCGAAAAGACCCTGCCGTGCAGGACAGCGACACCAGCGTGGCCGGTTTTGACCAGCCCATGCGTGTGGCAGGCCTGTGCTTTGGACCTGTGGACGCCTTGCAATGGGGCTCACCAGAGCGTGCTGCAGATTTCTTTGATGCCAAAGGCGACGTTCAGGCCTTGCTGGCGCCGCTGCAGCCCACATTTCGAGCGACAGAGCATCCGGCCATGCATCCTGGCCGTTCGGCCAGCGTCTGGCTTGGCGAGCACTGCATTGGCCATGTGGGCGAATTGCACCCCAAATGGCGCCAAGCCTACGAGCTGTCGCACGCTCCTGTCATGTTTGAACTGGACCTGAACGCCGTGCTAGGACGGCCGGTTCCCGTCTTCAAGGCCGTCAGCCGTCACCAGGCGGTAGAGCGGGACCTGGCCATTGTCGTCAAAGAAACTGTCAGCCACGCTGAGGTGGTCGATGCTATCCGGGCGCCCGCCAGCCACTGGTTGCGCGATGTGGTGTTGTTTGACGTGTACCGCCCCAAGAAACAGGCGGCCACCGAAGGCTCGGCTGCATCACTGGCCGCAGACGAAAAAAGCCTGGCGGTGCGACTGGTGCTGAACCGCGACGACGCTACACTGACCGAAGACGACATCGAAACGGCGGTCAAGGCCGTACTCGACTCACTGGCCCAGCGCGTTGCGGCACGTTTGCGCGGCTGACACGACAAGTTTGGAGGAACACCGCATGGAACTCGCTGTTGAGAGCCTAGAGACCCCGGCCCTGACCAAGGCCCAGCTCGCTGAGTTGCTGTTTGACCAGATCGGGCTCAACAAGCGCGAATCCAAAGACATGATCGATGCCTTTTTTGACCTGATCACCGACAGTCTGGTTGAAGGCACCGACGTGAAAATTTCGGGTTTTGGCAATTTTCAGATCCGAACCAAAGCACCTCGCCCAGGTCGTAATCCGCGCACTGGAGAGCCTGTCGCCATTCAGGCGCGCCGGGTGGTGACTTTTCACGCCAGCCCAAAGCTCAAAGAGCAAGTTCAAACGACTGTCCCCGGCAATTGAATTCTTACGGTCTTCCGATCTTGTGAGGCTCGAAAAGTGGGCTCTATGACGTTTTGAGTGGAACTTGACTTCGCACCCTATGTTTGATGATGCCCATGCCCCTTGGCTTTGCGGCTTCAAACGGCGGCCTAGTACAACATCCTGTAAATAGCTTTAAGTATTGGATTCGAGATAAGAGCCGAGCAGAGAGACGACCAAGTCGGCGACCGTGGCGAGATCACCGGTGCCGGGTAGTGGCTCCCAGCGCCCGGTGTGGCTGCGGAATGCGGCTGAGTAGGAGTTGCGCGCGAGTTCGGTGAGGCGTGCGATGGTGTCGACGTGTTCGTCGTTGTCGTCACTGGCGCCACTGTGCATCTGGATCAGCAGGTGCTTG
>NZ_JAUSOO010000020.1 GCF_030656115.1 Hydrogenophaga sp. | reverse complement strand
AGAGACGAGCCGATTCAGTTCGGGTGAAACGGGCAATCTCTACGCGCAGCAATACCAAATAGGCCAACGTTGACGTGGTTCCGCGGAGTTGGCGGGTAGGTAGCACCGAGCCGCTTGGGTGACCAGCGGCCCAGAGGAATGGCGGTCACGCCCGGGGTTTTCGCAAGAAGGCCACGGGTGCACAGAATCCGGCGTAACGGCGCGCTTCACACTTATTCATCACCATCCGCTTCGGGCAGGGCGCCTGGGGCGCTCTGCCGGGCTTGTGCCGCCGTGGCCAGGCCCGCGAGGTTCAGAATCTGGATGCACCCACGGCGGTAGTCCACCAAGCCCATGCCTTTCAGGTTGTTGGCCGCCAGCGTGACGCCCGCCCGGCGCACACCCAGCATGTCGGCCAGGTGGGCGTGTGTGAGGTGCAGTTCGGTCTGTTGTGTTCGCGCTTGGCTGAGCACGATCCAGCGGGCCAGCCGGGCCTGGATATCCTGCGCTTGGGCCGCAGCCGCCAGCTCGGCCACTTCTTGTGAAAACACCCAGAGGTAAGCCGCGAACACCCGCACCATGCCCAGGCGCCGGTCGGACAGGCGCTGCAGCACCGCACCGTCGGCGCGGAAGGCCTTGCCGCTGCTTTGCACCAGCAGCGTGAAATGGCCTGCGCCCAGCCCCAGCGCAAATTGCAGACCCACCGCGCCTTCCTGGCCCGCGAGTCCGACCGCCAGCCCGCTGCCGCTGCCGTTGCGCACCACCAGTGCCACGCTGGCGCCGCCCAGAAGGAAGTAGACGTGGCCGCTGGCAGCCCCAGGCGCCGAAAGGATGTCGCCTGCCCTGAGTTCCACGGGCGCACATTGGCGCAGGAGCAGGACCTGATCGGCGGGCGGCAGTTGTGCCACCAGACCGTTGTGCAACAAATTCAAACCAGCGCCCGTTCATGGTTGAGAGACCGCACGTCGACGACAGCCGCCGTGCCCTGTCTTCGTAGCGGACAGGCGCCCGCAGCGCTGCAGTGTACGTGTCTTGCGCCTGCTGGTTGCGTTGTTTGCCTGCGTGTTTGGCCGCCGGGGATTCGCCTCAATACGGGCATGTTCCCGGCGGACGGCTTGCGTGTGTACGGTATCGAACAGTGTCTGGGCGCTTTGCGCCTACACTGGCCTGCCGCCGACGCCGCTGCCTCGGCATCCCCGAATCCTTTTGATCGCCCCCGGGCGGGAGCAACGAACGTGCCTGTCGAACATCCGACCAACCGGGTTCTTGCTGCGCTGGCCCATATGGATCAACGGGGTTGGGCGTCGCGGCTGGAGCGGGTTGCGCTGCGGCCGGGGCATACGCTGTTGGCGCCCAACACCCCGATCGAATTCGTGTACTTTCCCGAAGATGCCCTGGTGGGTCTGATGCACGCGAACGGGTTGGGTGCACCGGTGCCGTCGGCGCTGGTGGGCCACGATGGTGTGGTGGGCGTGTCGATGTTGCTGGGTGCACCCGCCGAACACCTTTGCGCTGAAGTGTTGCATCCCGGCAACGCATGGCGCGTGGCCACCGAGGCGCTGAACCCCGGCCACGCGCTGGACGCGGGGCAGCTGCGGGTGGTGCTGCGCTATTTGCAGGCCTTGAATGCACAGATAGCCCAGACCGCGCTGTGCCAACTTCAGCATCCGCTGCACCAGCGTTTGGGCCGGTGGTTGCAAGACGCTTTCGACCGCGTGCCGGGCGGCGAGTTGCGCATGGAGCCCGCCAGACTGGCCACCTGGTTGGGTGCCGAGCCAGAGGCGGTGACCCGGGCCACTGCGCAGTGGGTGGCCGAAGGTGCGTTGGCGCAGCACGGTGGCGGCATCACCCTGCTCGATCGGCGGTTGCTGGATCGGCGTTCGTGCGGTTGCCACCAACGGGTGAAGCAACAGACCGATCTGTTGTTTCCAGCCCCGGGCTGATCCGTTCGCCGCACGGCCCCGTTCAGAGGTTGAAGCCGCCCAGGCTTTGCAGCCGCTCCACATGCGCCAGCAGCGAGCGCTTGGCCACCGGCCACAGCCGCTCGGGCACATCGTCGTAGGCCAGTTTCACCCAGTCGTCGTGCGTGCCGTGGGGCAGGGCGGTCATGGCGCGGCCCACTTTGGCTTCGCGCACCAGGCGGTGTGCCTTCAGGTGGGCGATGGCGGCTTGCGCTCCACCTTCGGCTGGGGCGGAGGGGTTGTCCGGGCTGCGGCACAGGTCGCCCAGCACATAGCCGTGCGCGGGCAAGATGAATTGGATGCCGTGCTCCTCGCACAAGTCCGCCAGCCGGTCCAGCGAGTCGAGGTAGGCGCCCATGTTGCCATCGGGTGGGTCGATCACGGTGGTGCTGCCGTTCAGGATGTGGTCGCCGCTGAACAGCAGACCGTCTTCTTCCAGCACCAGACACAGGTGGTTGGCCGCGTGGCCGGGGGTGTGCACGACCAGCAGGGTGTGGGTGGTGCCGTCCGGGTTTTGCAGCACCAGGCGCTCGCCATCGGCCAGCGCGCGGTCGGGCGTGAAGCGGCTGTTTTCGCGTGCCGTGGTGGCGCTGGGCAGGCCCAGAATGGGCGGTTTTTCGCGGCCGGCGGTGGTGCACAGCGCTTGCAGGCGCGCGGCACCGGGCGAGTGGTCGGGGTGCGAATGGGTGCAGACGATGGCGTGAATGTGGCCACCCGCCGCGCGCCACAGGCGCTCCAGGTGCTCGGGCTCGTCTGGGCCGGGGTCGATGGCGACGTGGCCGGTGGCTGGGTCGCCCACCAGGTAGCTGTTGGTGCCGGGGCCGGTCATGAAGCCAGGGTTGGGCGCGGTCAGGCGCTGCACGTTTTTCAACAGCGCCACCGGGCGCTCGGTCTGCCAGTCCAGCGGGTGCACGATCTGGCCGTCGGGGCTGACCAGGGCCAGTTCGCCAAACGGCGCTTCGTGTTCCATGTGGCGCGACTCGCTGCCGCCGAGCAGCCCGGCGCGTGGGCAGCTGGTGAACAGGGGTTCGTCGTTCACAGCGCAGGCGTCGAGCAGGGCTTGCACCGTCGGGTAGGTCTGCAACCGCTCCAGCGTGCGGATGGTGGGGAAGATGATGAAAAAACCGCCCGCTGCGTGGCGCGCCAGCGCGTCGGCCGGGCGCACCCACACGGGTTCGAACTGTTCGGATTCGTCGGCCACGGGCTCTTGCCCTTCGGGCATGCGCGCCACCAGAAACGGCACGTCGAAACGGCGCGGCAGGTCGCGGTCGGTGATCCAGTGGGCCAGCACAAACACCTCGGCACCGTCCAGCACCAGGCCGTGTTCGGCGCATTGGGCGGCGAACGGTGCCTGGCGGTCGAGCGCGGCGATGTCGGCCGTGCCCAGGTGCGAACCGTCGGCGCGGCGGGCCAGCAGAATGCCCAGCTCTTCAAAGCTTTCGCGGATGGCGGCGATGGCTTGCGTCAGGTGCACATCGCTTTGCGTGGCGCGCCGGGTGGACTGGCTGTGGGCCTGCGCGTCGGCGGCATCAATGCCGCCGCCGGGGAACACGTAGGCACCGGGTGCAAAACTCGCTGCCATGGAGCGGCGTGTCATGAGCACTTCAATGCCTTGGGGGCTGTCGCGCAGCAACAGCACGGTGGCGGCGGGCCGCAGCGCAGCGGGCGAGCGGGGGGTGTGAAGGAGTTGGGTGGGTCTGACCATGCACCGATTTTGCGACAAGCGGCGCCCGGTGGCTTGTCCTCACCGGTGCGGCTGGCTGTGCGCTGTGGTTTACGGTGCTGGGCTTGCCGCCAGGCCCAGCGCGTGCATCTCGGGGGAAAGGCCTTGCCAGGCCACATCAAACCCGGGTTGAGCGCGTTGCGGTGGCAGCGGTGCGGTGCGCAGGGCCCAGTGGGCGCCAGCGATCACGCTGTCGATGACGGGAATGGGCACGTCGGCCTGCACGCCAGCGGCCATGCCGGCCAGGCCGGCACCACCCAGAATCACGGCTTGCACACCGAGCTGGCGCGAGGCATCGCGGCAGGCTTGGGCCAGCAGCTGCCGGGCGGCGGCGGGGTTGGCCGCCAGCTGGGCGCCGGTGGGCACCACGGTGTGGATACCCGCGAGCTGTTGGGCCTGGCCCAGTGCCTGCGCCAGGCGTTGCAGCATGGGGCCCCAGCGCACGCCACCGGTGACGATGGCGTAGCGGCCGTGGCGCGCGGCTTCAATGAAGGCGGCTTCGGCCAGACCGGTGACCGGCACCGGGCTGCTTTCGCGCAGCGCCAGCAGACCGGGGTCGCCAAAGCAGCCGATCAGCACCGCATCGGGTGGTCTGGCCGTGCTGGCCAGCGTGGCGGCCCAGGCGTCGAGCGTGGCGTGGGCGGCCACCGCGTAGCTGGCTTCGTCGGCGATGTAGGGTGAGCCGAAGCGCGCTGTGACGGTGCGCACCTGCACATGCGTGCCCGCTGCCTGTTGCACATGCTGTTGCAGCAGGTCGGACACGTGCCCGGAGGTGTTGGGGTTGATGACGAGCAGCTGGCGCATGGGGTGTGGCGGCGGTGGACCGGCGTTCAGAAGGCCCCGACAGGCGCAAACAGGCTTTCCAGGTCGGGGGTCTGGTCGTTGGATGGCGTGAAGTCGAGTTGGGCTTCGAGCCGGTCGAGGTGCTCGCGCATCAGGCGCGCGGCCTCGGTGGCGTCGCGCAGACGAATGGCTGCCAGCAGGGCGCGGTGTTCCTGGCAGCCGCAGGCGGTGGCGTCGCGCCGTGTTTGGCTGTGGCTGGTGCTGTAGGTCATGAGGATGAGCGAGGTGCGCGACACCAACTCGCGCAGGATGCGCCCCATGGTCTGGTGCCCGGAGCGGTCGGCGATGTGCAGATGAAAGTCGCCCGAGAGCCGAATGGCGCGGCGCATTTCGCCGGCGCTGCGTGCGGCTTCCTCGTCCTGGATGCATTGCGTCAGCAGCGCGATGTCGCTGGCGACTGCGCAGGCCACAAAACGCTCCACCAGCCGCGACTCGATCATGCGGCGCACCTCGAACACCTCGCGGGCCTCCTGCTCGGTCGGTTGGGCAATGGCCGCGCCGCGGTTGGGGGTGAGGGTGACCACCTGTTCGTTGGCCAGGCGCACCAGCACCGGGCGGATGCGGGTGCGCGAGACGCCAAACGCGCTGGCCAGCCGGTCTTCGACGAGCTTGGTGCCGGGGGGCAGTTGGTGGTCGAGGATGGCCGAGACCATGCGGTCGTAGATGGCGTTTTCAGAGGCGGGGCCCGTGTCTTCGATGGCGGCGCTGGCGCGTGTGCGGGGGCTCATGCGGACGCCCCCGGTGTGTGCCGTCGACCCAGCCACAGGGCCAGACCCACGGCCGCGCCCATCACCAGCAGCGAGACCACGGTGGTGACGGTGCCCAGCGCATAAATGGCCGGTGTGGTGACGGTGGAGGTGAGGCCTTGCAGTTCCAGCGGCAGGGTGTTCACATCGCCAATGGCCTGCGAGGTGCGGGCGATCTCGTCCCAGCTGAGCGTGAAGCCGAACATGCCCACACCCACCACCGACGGGCCAATCAGCGGCAGCACCACGTGGCGGAAGGTTTGCCAAGGCGTGGCCCCGAGGTCGCGCGCGGCTTCTTCATAGGCCGGGTTGAAGCGGTTGAACACGGCAAACATGATGAGCAGACCAAACGGCAGCGTCCAGGTGAGGTGCGCACCCAGGGCCGAGGTGAACAGGCCCAGCGACGTGCCGTAGCCCTCCAGCGTGCTGGTGGCGCCCACGGTTTCGAGCAGCCATTTGAGCCCGCCATCGAGCAGGCGAAACTGCAAGCCAATGCCCAGCGACACGATGATGGACGGCATGATCAGGCTCGCCACCGTCACGTAAAACAAGGCGTTGCCGCCGCTGAGCTTTTTGCGGAACGCCAGCCCGGCCAGCACCGAGAGCAGCACGGTCAACAACATCACCACGCCGCCCAGCATGAGCGAGCGCAGAAAGGCCGAACCGATGTCCACCGTGCCCAGGCCCTCGGCGAGCTGGCGGAACCAGTGCAGCGACACCCCCCGCAGCGGGAAGGTGAGACCGCCTTCCGGCCCCTGGAACGAGAGCACGAAGATGACGAACATCGGGCCGTACATGAACAGCACGAAGAGCGCGAAGACGGCCGCCAGCGGCCAGAAGCCGGGAGCGCGCGATTCGGTGGTGTGGGCCATGGTCAGAGTTCCTTTCGGATGTCCACGAGGCGTGTGAGGCCCCAGATGATCATCAGCACCACCGCAAGCAGGATCACCGCGTTGGCCGCTGCCAGCGGAAATTGCAGGTAATTGGTCTGCACCTGGATGATCTTGCCGACCGAGGCGATCTGCTGGCCGCCCATGACGCCGATGGTCACGAAGTCGCCCATGACGATGGTGATGACGAAGATGGAGCCGATGATGATGCCGGTCTTGCACAGCGGCACGACCACGTTCCACAGCGTCTGCCAGCCGCTGGCGCCGGCATCGCTGGCGGCTTCCAGCAGGCTGCGGTCGATGCGCATCATGCTGTTGAAGATCGGCACGATCATGAACATGGTGTAGAGGTGCACGAAGGCCAGCACCACGGAAAAGTCGGAAAACAGCAGCCATTCGATGGGCTGGTCGATCAGACCGACGCCTTGCAGCGACTGGTTGACCAGGCCGTTGCGTCCGAGCAGCGGCACCCAGGAAATCATGCGGATGACGTTCGAGGTCCAGAACGGCACGGTGCACAGCACGAACAGCAGCGTCTGCATGCCCGGCGAGCGCACGTGAAACGCCAGAAAGTAGGCCACGGCAAAGCCCAGCACCAGTGTGATCAGCCACACCAGCACGCTGAATTTGAGCGTGGACAGATAGGTGGAGAGCGAGACGCACAGGTCACCGTGTTCGGTCAGGCTGGAGCAGCCCTCAAAAATGGCGGCGTAATTGCGCAGTGTGAACGCGGGCAGCAGCTCGTATTCGTTGAAGTCCCAGAAACTGACCATCAGCACCAGGCCCAGCGGGATGAGGAAGAACAGCACGAACACCAGTGTGTACGGCGCGGCCTGCCACCAGGCGTGCAGCGTGCGGTTGGGGCTGTCGGTGACCGGTGCCGCGGTGGAGGTGGATGGACTGCTCATGGGTTCACGCAATCAAACAAAGATGTAGGGGGAGGGGTGTTTGCGCGGCGAGCGCAGCGAAGCCCCCTCCAGGCCACCGCGGAACCGGCATTGCCGGGCCGCCAGTGGCGCCCCCCTCCGGGGGGTGACGCCGCAGGCGGCGCGGGGGGCAGAGTTCGTCACGCAGCGACGAACTCGTTCCATTTCCTGACCATGTACTCGTTCTCGTCCATCACCGCGTTCCAGCAGGCGATGCCGCCCATGCGCGCTTCGTAGCTGCCGCCGTCGCGCACCGCGCCGGCCTTGGCCAGCACATCGCCGTTCGGGCTCTTGATGTCCTGCGCGGCGGGCTTGCCTTCCATCCAGTAGGCCCACTCGTAGGCTTCCATCTGGGACTTGGCGGTGTCGAGCACGGCGCTGTAGTAGCCCTGGCGGTTGAGGTAGGCGCCGGCCCAGCCGTCGAGGAACCAGTTGATGAACTCGTAAGCGCCATCGAGTTTGCGGCCCGACAGCGTGGCCGGCAGACCGAAGCCGGCGGCCCAGGCGCGGTAGCCCTCTTTCAGCGGCTGGAAGTTGCAGGCGATGCCTTTGGTGCGCACGGCGGTCACGGCCGGGCTCCACATGGACTGGATCACCACTTCGCCCGAGGCCATCAGGTTCACCGACTCGTTGAAGTCCTTCCACAGCGCGCGGAACTGGCCGGCCTTCTTGGCTTCGATCAGGGTCTTGATCGTCAGGTCAATTTCCTTCTTCGTCATGTTGCCCTTGTCGGGGTACTTGTAGAGGCCCATGGCTTCCACCACCATGGCCGCGTCCATGATGCCGATGCTGGGGATGTTCAGGATCGCGGCCTTGCCCTTGAATTCGGGGTTCAGCAGCTCGGCCCAGGAGTTGATGGGGCGCTTGATCAGGTCGGGGCGGATGCCCAGCGTGTCGGCGTTGTACACGGTGGGGATCAGGCTCATGAACTGGGTCGGGCTCTTGGCGAAGACCTTGCTCTTTTCGCCTTCCAGGAAGATCACCTTCTTGGGCGCGGTGCCCTGGTCACCCACGGCCTTGCCGGCCACGCTGCCGGTGGTGAACAGCGGGGTGATCTTGTCGGCGTTCTTGATCTTCTTGACGTCGATGCCCTTGAGGTTGCCGGTGGGCACGATCTTCTTGAGCGAGAAGTACTCGGTGTCGATCAGGTCGAAGCTGTTGGGCGCGGTGACGGCGCGCTTGGTCACGTCGTCGGTGGTCACGGCCACGTACTGGATCTTGATGCCGGTGTCTTTTTCGAACTTGTCGCCGATGGCCTTGTCCTGGTTCACTGCGGTGCCCAGGTAGCGCAGGGTGATCTTTTCCTGGCCGATGGCCGGTGCGATGCCGCTGGCCAGGATACCGGCCATGCCAGCGGTGCCCTGCAACAGACTGCGGCGCGAAATGCCGGTGGTGTCGGCGGGCTTGGAATCAAACGTGTCGGACATGGAACAACTCCTGGGTGGGTGGAAAAGAAACAGCGGGATGGGGTTCAGGCGGTGAGCGTGTGGGCCAGGGCGGGGTCCCAGCTCAGGTCCACCCGCTCGCCAGGGGCGTAGGGGCGCTGCACAAAAGTGGCCTCGGGCAGCATCACCGAGACCGGGCCGGTGGCCTCGCCGTCGAGCTGCAGACCCAGCAGCACGTAGGTGCCCTGGTACTCGACATCGCTCACGGTGGCGGGCCAGCCGGTGCTGCTGGTGGGGGCGAGTTGGATGTGGTCGTTGCGCACGGCGACCTTGCCTTGGGTGGTGGCGAATACGTTGTGGCCACCCATGAAGCGCGCCACGAACTCGCTGGCGGGCCGGTTGTAGATCTCGCGCGGGGCGCCCACCTGCTCGATACGGCCGTGGTCCATCACCACCATGGTGTCGGCCAGCGCCATCGCTTCTTCCTGCGAGTGGGTGACGTGGATGAAGGTGAGGCCGAGTTCGCGTTGCCAGTGGCGCAGTTCGGCCCGCATCTGGGTGCGCAGAAATGGGTCCAGCGCCGAGAGCGGTTCGTCCAGCAGCAGCACGCGGGGCTGCGTGATCAGCGCCCGCGCCAGCGCCACACGCTGTTGTTGTCCACCCGAGAGCTCGCCCGGTTTGCGGGTGCTGAGGTGTCCCATGGCCACCCGTTCCAGCAAGGCTTGCGCTTGCTGCTGGCGCGTGGCTTTGTCCACGCCTTTCATCTTCAGGCTGAAGGCCACGTTGTCCCGTGCCGAGAGGTGCGGGAACAGCGCAAAGCTCTGAAACATCATGGCTGTGCCACGGTTGGCCGCGGGCAGCGCGGTGATGTTGCGGTTCTCCAGCAGGATGTCGCCGCTGGTGGTGCTTTCGTGGCCTGCAATCATGCGCAGCGTGGTGCTTTTTCCGCAGCCCGATGGGCCCAGCAGGCAGCAATAGCTGCCGCTGGCGATACGCAGGTTGATGCCGTCCACCGCCACACTGCCTTGGGCGTAGCGTTTGGTCAGTGCAATCAGTTCGATGCCGGCGGGGGAGGGCTGTGGGGCGTTCATGCCAATCTGTCTTGCACAAGCCGTGCCAGGCTTTTTGTACGCAATCTGGTCAAAATTGCATACAAAAATGCACGCGAATTGTGCGCACTGTGGGTGTGTCCGTGCGAGCCAGCCCTTGGTGGTGCGCGGTGCCGTGGTTCGGTGCACCGCGGCGGCGCCCAGCGGGCCGGCGCTGTGGACGGATAATCCGCCCATGCACATCCGATTCACCAAAATGCAGGGCGCGGGCAACGACTTTGTGGTGCTCGACGAAACCCGTGGCCGTCTGGGCCTGAGCACAGCCCAATACCGGTGGATGGCCGACCGGCACTTTGGCGTGGGTGCCGACCAGATCCTGAGCGTGCGCCCGTCGCCCGCGCCGGGGCTCGACTTCGAATATGTGATTCACAACGCCGATGGCGGCGAGGTGGAGCACTGTGGCAACGGCGCGCGCTGCTTTGTGCGCTACGTGCATGAAAAAGCCTTGAGCGCGCGCAACCCGCTGCGGGTGAAGGTGCAGCAGGGCGAGATTGAACTGCGCATGGACCCCGACGGCCGCGTCACGGTGGACATGGGCGCACCGGTGTTTGACCTGGCGCGCGTGCCCTTCGATGGCCTCGGTCTGAGCCCACAGCCCCTGTCTGGCTTTGAACGCTGGCCGCTGGCGCAGCCCGACGGCAGCGAGGCGTGGGTGTCGGTCTTGTCCATGGGCAATCCGCACGCCGTGCTGCTGGTGGACGACGTGGACACCGCACCGGTGCAGGCGCTGGGCCCGTTGATCGAGCGGCACGCGCGTTTCCCGCGCCGTGTCAACGTGGGCTTTTTGCAGGCGGTGACCCGCAGCCAGGTGCGCTTGCGCGTGTACGAGCGCGGCGCGGGCGAAACGCTGGCCTGCGGCACCGGCGCTTGCGCGGCCGTGGTGGCGGGTATTCGCCTGGGCCTGCTCGACGCCCGGGTGGACGTGCACACCCACGGTGGCGTGCTCACCATTGAATGGCACGACAGCCCCTTACACGATGGCGCGGTGCGGATGACCGGCCCGGCCACCACCGTTTTTGAGGGCGAGATCGATGTGCCGGACCTGCCCTGACCCGTTTAACCCTCTATGAAGCAAGAACCGATGGCCCCGATCACCGAAGAAGAAATAGCGAATTACCTGGCCAATACGCCCGATTTCTTCGAGCGCCACGCCAACCTGCTGGCTGCGGTGCAGCTCAGCAGCCCGCATGGTCATCGGGCGGTGAGTCTGCAGGAGCGTCAGGCCGTTCTGCTGCGCGAAAAAATCCGGGCACTGGAACTCAAGGCGGCCGACATGATCCGCCATGGAACTGAAAACAGCGCCATCGCCGACAAGCTGCAGCGTTGGACGCGCGAGCTGCTGCGCACCCGCGAAGCGCGCGACTTGCCTGCGGTGGCCACGCGGGCCATTGCCACCCAGTTTCTGGTGCCGCAGGTGGCCATCAAGGTCTGGGGCGTGTCGCCCGAGCACGCACACGAACCGTTTGCCCAGGGTGCCAGCGACGACGTGGTGGCGTTGGTCTCATCGCTTACCCGGCCTTATTGCGGTGCCAACCCGGGCCTGGAAGCCGTGCAGTGGTTGGACGATCCCGCTGCCGCTGCCTCGATTGCGCTGATTCCGCTGCGTGAGGGGGCGGGGCCGCAAGCGTTTGGCCTGCTGGTGCTGGCCTCGGGCGACGCCCAGCGCTTTGTGTCCGACATGGGCACCGATTTCCTGGAGCGCATCGGTGAATTCGCCAGCGCGGCGCTGTCGCGCCTGAGGCCTTGATGATTTTGCGCAAATCCTGTTCGTGCACTGCGCGGCCCACCGGGAGCGCTGGTCTGGCCGGGGGCGGCCCGGTGGCACCCCGCTCGCACGCATGAACGCCACCACCCGCGACGACGCTGCCCTGGTGCAGGCCTACCTGACCCATGTGCGGGTGGAAAAACGGCTGGCCGAGCGCACGGTGGCGCTCTACACCCTGGATCTGGAAAAACTCGTGGCCAACGCCACGGCGGCTGGGCTGCCTTTGCGTTCGGTACAGAGTCCGCATATTCGCCGCTGGGTGGCGCACATGCACAGCGGCGGACGCAGTGCCCGCGGTATTGCGCTCATCTTGTCGGGTTGGCGTGGTTTGTATGTGTGGCTGGGTCGCCAGGGCCTGATGGACCACAACCCGGTGCAAGACGTGCGCGCGCCCAAGGCCGGCAAGCCCTTGCCCAAGGCGCTGGGGGTGGACGACGCGGTGCAGCTGGCGGGGTACGAGCACGAAGCCGACGACCCGATGCTGGAAACCCGCGACCGTTGCATCACCGAGTTGCTGTACGGCTGCGGCCTGCGCATCGGCGAGCTGGTGGGGCTGGACGTGGTGGCCAGTGCACAGGCGCGCGGCTGGATCGATGCCGAGGCCGGCGAGGCCCATGTGCTGGGCAAAGGCGCCAAGCGCCGCAGTGTGCCGGTGGGCCGTGCTGCTCTGGTCGCGCTGGCCGCCTGGCTGGCGGCCCGCAGCGCATGGCCGCAAGAAGACCCGGCGCTGTTCATCAGCGCACGCGGCCAGCGCCTCACGCCGCAGCACATTCGGGTGCGCCTCAAGCGCCGCTCCATGCTCGCGGGACTGACCACGCCGGTGCACCCCCACATGCTGCGCCACTCGTTTGCCAGCCATGTGTTGCAATCCAGCGGCGACTTGCGCGCCGTGCAAGAGTTGCTGGGCCACGCCAGCATCAGCACCACGCAGGTGTATACCCGGCTGGACTTTCAGCACCTGGCGCAGGTGTACGACGCGGCCCACCCGCGGGCGCAGGCGCGCGGCGGTTCGTCTGCCGAGCCCGCCACCGACGAGCCTGGCGCGGCACGGCCCTGCAGCCCGACCACCCCCAACCGCTGAACAACCCTTTCTGACGCCGGGACGTGCTGTGGGGGGCGGGGCCGTCTCGGGTAATCCCTGTAGCATTTCGAAGCGTATGTTTGACAATCCATCGGTCTATAAGCAATGGCTGTCAGTTCTTTTTATCTATTCTGGAGACCCGCTATGTTCAAGATCCTCGCCACCTTCAAGGCTTTGTTGTTCGCTGCTGTCATGGCCACCTCGGTGCAGGCCCAGGCCGCAGACGATGTCATCAAAGTCGTTTACCACATGAGCGAAGGCATTCCCCAAGCCTCGCGCGGGCTCAACAACATCCGCACCCACCTGGCCGCCGACCCCAAGGCCAAGATCGTGGTGGTCACGCATGGCCTCGGTATCGATTTCTTGCTGCAGGGTGCGACCAACCAGATGGAGCAGCCGTTCGCCGGCGCCATCGCCGATCTGGCCAACAAAGGCGTGGAGTTCCGGGTCTGCAACAACACCCTCGTGTCGCGCAAGATCGACGCCAGCAAGCTGGTGATGGAAGCTTCGGTGGTGCCCGCTGGCGTGCACGAAGTGGCCAAGCTGCAGGCCCGTGAAGGTTTTGTTTACCTGCGTCCCTGAGCGTTCTGCGCTCCACGCCAAAAGGCCGGGCCATGCCTGGCCTTTTGTTTTTGGGTCTGGCGTGCAAGCCCGACAATACCGCTCATGAAAACCATACGACTCAAGCCCGGCAAAGACCGCTCCTTGCTGCGCCGCCACCCCTGGGTGTTTGACGGCGCCATTGCCAAAGGCGGGGCCGACGCGGGTGAAACCGTGCGCGTGGAGAGCCATGAAGGGCAGTTTCTGGCCTGGGGCGCCTACTCCCCAGCCTCACGCATCCGCGTGCGGGTCTGGAGCTTTGACGAAACGCAGCGCATGGACGCGGCCTTTTTGCGCACCCTGCTGGCCCGTGCCATCGCTCTGCGCGCCCGCCTGGGCATTCAAAGCGACGGCCTGCGGCTGGTGCACGGCGAGTCCGACGGCCTGCCAGGCCTGATCGTTGACCGCTATGGCGACACCCTGGTGGCTCAGTTCACCGCCTGCGGCGTGGAACGCTGGAAAAACGTGCTGGCCGACGCGCTGATTGAACTCACCGGCTGCCCCCGACTGTATGAGCGCTCCGACACCAGTTCGCGCAAGCTCGAAGGCCTGGCCGAAGCTACCGGCTGGCTGCGTGGCTGCGGCGACACCGCCTTGGTACTGAACGAGCACGGCTGGCGCCTGGGGCTGGACATTGCCCACGGCCACAAAACCGGCTACTACCTGGACCAGCGCGACAGCCGCCAAGTCTGTTACCAATACACCCAACGGCTGGGGTTTGCCCAGGTGCTCAACTGCTTCAGTTACACCGGCGGCTTCACCGTGGCCGCACTCGCGGGCGGGGCAGGGCATGTCACCTCCATCGACTCATCAGGCCCAGCGCTGGAGCAGGCTGCGGCCAACGTGGCGCTCAACGGTTTTGAAGCAACGCGCGCCACCTTCATGGACGCCGATGTCAACGCCTCGTTGCGTCGGTTCATCAGCGAAGGCCGCCAGTTTGACGCCATCGTGCTCGACCCGCCCAAGCTCGCTCCCACCGCCGCACACGCCGAGCGCGCAGCCCGCGCCTACAAAGACATCAACCGCCTGGCCTTCAAGCTGCTGACCCCCGGCGGCGTGCTGTTCACGTTTTCCTGCTCGGGCGGCATTGGCGTGGAACTGTTTCACAAAATCGTCGCCTCGGCCGGTCTGGACGCCGGTGTGGACGGCGCCATTCTGCAGCGCCTGGGCGGTGCCTGCGACCATCCGATGACCGTGAATTTCCCCGAAGGCGAGTACCTCAAGGGCCTCGTCGTCATGAAAAATACCGGATTCAACCCATAACAGACAAACAGCGGGCGGGTCGAATACACTCCCCGGCTGTTGCCTTCCCGTCACCTTGTCGTTCGAGCACCGATCACCATGTCCCTGATTCCCGCCACCATCCTTACCGGTTTTCTCGGCTCGGGGAAAACCACGCTGCTCAAGCGCGTGCTGAGCGAGGCCCACGGCCAGAAAATCGCCGTCATCGAAAACGAATTCGGCGAAGAAAACATCGACAACGAGATCCTGGTGGCCGATACCACCGAAAACATCATCCAGATGAGCAACGGCTGCATCTGCTGTACCATCCGCGACGATCTGCGCGCCACGCTGCAAGACCTGGCCGAGAAAAAGCGCAAAGGCGAACTGGTTTTTGACCGCGTGGTGATTGAAACCACCGGCCTGGCCGACCCCGGCCCCGTGGCGCAAACCTTTTTCATGGACGATGAGGTGGCCGAGCAGTACCTGCTCGACTCCATCCTGACCCTGGTGGACGCCAAACACGCGGCCCAGCAGCTCAACGAGCGCCAGGAAGCCCGCCGCCAGGTGGGTTTTGCCGACCAGATTTTCATCAGCAAGACCGATCTGGTGGACGCGGGCGAGCTTGAAGCGCTGACGCACCGCCTGAAGCACATGAACCCGCGTGCGCCCATGCGGGCGGTGCATTTTGGCGAGGTGTCGTTGAAAGAGGTGTTTGACCTGCGTGGCTTCAACCTGAACGCCAAGCTCGACATCGACCCCGATTTCCTGAAGGTCGAAGACGACCATGGTCACGAGCACCACGATCATGACCACGAGCACGGCGAACACTGCAACCACCCGTCGCACCAGCACGGCCACGAAGGGCACGGTCACCACCACCATCACGACGATGACGTAAAAAGCTTCGTCTACCGGGCCACCCGACCGTTCAATCCGGCCAAACTGGAAGATTTTCTGGGCGCCATCGTGCAGGTGTACGGCCCGCGCATGCTGCGCTACAAAGGTGTGCTCGATATGGAAGGCACCGACCGCAAGGTCATCTTCCAGGGCGTGCACCAGCTCATGGGCAGCGACCTCGGACCGCCATGGGCCGAAGGCGAAACCCGTGTGAGCAAAATGGTGTTCATCGGCATCGACCTGCCGCGCGACATTTTGGTCCAGGGTCTTGACCAATCCCTGGTTTGAAGACCGCTGGGCATGACGACTGTATAAACAAGGTCTGATCGTGCTCTTTGTATCCTTTCTTCAACGTCTTGGCTTTCTTTCTGGGGCCGTTGCGGAGTCTTCGCCGCCAGCCTCGTTACAATCGCGGCCCAAGTCGGTCGCCCAAGGCTCCACCAGACCCGCTAACCGCCAACGCACGGGGATCGCCTTGGAGCCTGACCGCCATGGGGGTATAACAACCGACAAGCCGCTTTCCCCGGCTCAACGTGACGCGCAGCGAACCCCGGTTCGCCGCACCGACCGGCCCCAAGATCCCGCACCGTCAGGTACTGAGAGGAGACCCGTTGTGAAAGCCTCGGCCAACAAAACCGCAAAATCAGGCAATTCCGCTGCAGTGGGGGCCCAAGAACGTTCGGTCGTTGTCCCCGCCAAGGTCCCCGCCGCCAAAGCACCGGCTAAAACTGCGTCCCAAGTGGTGGTCAAACCGGCGATTCAATCCACCTTGTCTGTTGCAGAGATCAAAAAATCTGCGGTGTCAACCAAGTCCAGTTCATCCCAACCCTCCAGCCCGACCGCAAATCCTGCGGTTTTGCCGGCCAAACCAGACAACCAAACCGTGGCCAAATCTGCCGTGAAACCCGCGGCCAAGACCGCGGCCAAAGTGGCAGCCCAACTGCCTGCAAAGCCGACTGTGACCGTTGAAAAAACGGCCGTAAAAATAGCCAAAACCCCCGCCAAAACCCCTGCAAAAACCGCTCGCTCCGCACCCGCGCCGGTCATTGTTGAGCCCACTCCGAGGCCACTGGGCAAACGTGCCGCCAAAAAGGTGATGATGGAGCAGATGACGCAGGCGGCGGTGGTTCCCACCCACGCACCCGATGCCGCCAAGGCGACTTTTTCCACCATGAACGAACGTGCCGTAATGACCCCTCCCGTGCCATCCTCCATCCAGAAAGATCCCACGCGGGCCGACAACTGGAAATCCCTGTCGATCGAGCAGATGACCGACCAAGACGTGTTGGCCATGCCCGACAGCGAGTACATGAGCGATTTGCAATTGGCTTACTTTCGCCGCAAGCTTTCACAGCTCAAAGCCGACATGCTGGCCAACGCGGGCGAAACCACCGAACACCTCCGCGAAGACACGGTGGTGGTGCCCGATCCTGCCGACCGCGCCACCATCGAAGAAGAACATGCACTGGAGTTGCGTACCCGCGACCGCGAGCGCAAATTGCTCAAGAAAATTGAGCAGGCCATTGCCCGCATCGATGCGGGGGACTATGGTTATTGCGAAGAGACCGGTGAAGTCATCGGCGTTGGCCGCCTCATGGCCCGCCCCACGGCCAGTCTCTCGCTCGAAGCGCAGCAGCGTCGCGAGTTGAAGCAAAAAATGTTTGGGGACTGAATGCCAGTCTTCTGCCCTGCTGTTTTTATTCAACGCTGACGTTTCATGGCCAAGGACGACTCCAACGGCGGCTTCCTGTCCAAAATGGTGAAGTTCGTGCGCCACCCGACCACCAGTTGGTCGGAGTTGGACTCGCGCTTGGCCGACCGTGAGAGCGAGTTCAGCAAGGCTGCGCTCAAAGAAATGATTGAGCGCAAAAAGCGCAACGACTTTGTGCGCAAGCGCGAATTTGACCTGCTGCGCAAGGTCCGCAGCCGCGAAGCGGCTGCGGGTGAAGGTCAAGAGGGTGCCAGACCATCGTTTTTCCAAAGCAGTCTGCAGTCCAGGCCGGATGACCGGGCCGGTACCCTCAAGAAAATCGATGAAATCGAAGCGCAGATGTCCATGCAGTGGTGGAAGACCAAAGGCGCCGACTCGCAGTTGACGGTACCAAGTCAGAACGCCGGATCACAAAACATCTCTGGCCTGATGCCTTTTGTGCGCAGGAGCGATGCCACTGATCAAAAAACCTCCGCAGACCTTCAAGAAAAGCGGCGAGTTCAGCAATACAACGAAACCCAGGCGAATCCTTTGGCTCTGGGCGGAGCGGGGCGAGAGCCCTTGGCTGCGCCAGCCGACACCGAACCGCTGTCTATCCGCAAAGGGTGGACGCCAACCCAACAGAGCAAGCCGACTGCGCATGCGCCCGCCGTGCCTGCAGCCAAAACCGCTCGCACGGGACTGATGGCCCCAGCCACCCAGGGCGATTCCAAAAACGTCAATTCGGTGTTTTCAGCGTCCCACTTTTTGGCCCTCGATATGCAGGAGATTGCCCAAGATCCTGAGGTCGAAGAAGCTGCCATCCGCTTCGCCAATGGGGACGACGCAGGTGCCGAGCAAGGCCTCCTAGATGCACTGGGCGAAGGGGGTGCACGGAGCAATCAGCAGGAGGATTGGCTGGCTTTGTTCGATCTGTACCGCTCAACGGGGCAGTTGGCTTTGTTCGAGAGCCATGCGGTGGATTTCGTCAACCGATTCCATCGGTCGGCACCCCAGTGGTTCAGCATGCCAGAGATCGTCTCCAGCATGCAAGGTAAAAACACCCAGCATTCGGCTGTGTCCAACCGTGCGGTTTGGGTGTGCGAGCCACTGATCGATGCGCACGCGGTGGGCACACTGCAAAACGTGCTTACGCGCGCCAGCCAACCCTGGGTGCTGGACTGGTCGCCAGTGAAGTCGATTGATCTTAAGGCTGCCCGTGCCTTGCTGGGTATTTTCACGCTGTGGGGCGACCAGGATGTGGCTTTGCGCTTTTGCGGTACCAATGAGTTGAGTCACCTCCTCAAAACGCTCACGCCGTCGGGGCAGCGCGATGTGGAGCAGCTCTGGTGGGAGCTGCGCATGGCGGTCTTGCGTGTTATGAATCGGCCGGATGAGTTTGAACTCACTGCGCTCGACTTTTGCGTCACGTACGAGCTGTCTCCGCCCGGTTGGGAGCGGCCCCGCTGCCATTTTCGGGAGGTGTCTGGTGAGGGTTTGGTTGAATCCGGCAAGCCCTCACAGGGCGACCTCGATTCGAAACTGGGGCATTCGTCTTTTCTCAGCGATTCCGTCATGGACGGACCGGTTTCCGATTTCAACCAACTGGGAATGGTGGAGTTGTCGGGTGAAATTCGTGGCGACCCGCAGGACCTGTTGAATGCGCTGGAGCGCCGATTGAAGGGCGCCGATGCGCTCATCATTTCTTGCCGCAACCTGATTCGCGTGGATTTTTCGGCCGCAGGCACCTTGCTGAATTGGGTGTCGGGGCACCATGCTGAAGGTCGCATGGTGCAGTTTGTTGACGCACACCGTTTGGTGTCCGCCTTTTTCCATGTGGTCGGCATCACCGAATACGCCAAAGTGGTGCTGCGCAACGACTGAGCATGCGCGTTTCGGTGTCCACAGTCCCTGCGTTCACCGGCGCTTACACCTTCCCCACCCGGTACCTCATCGGGTCATACAACCCCAGTTAAACACCATGGAATCATTTCACGGAACCACCATCGTCTGTGTGCGCCGCGAGACGCCGGATGGCGTACAGGTCGCCATCGGTGGCGACGGTCAAGTCACGTTGGGCCACATCGTGGTCAAAGGCACGGCGCGCAAGGTGCGCAAGTTGCACCATGGCAAGGTGCTGGCGGGTTTTGCCGGGGCCACAGCCGACGCCTTCACGCTGTTTGAGCGTTTTGAAGCCAAGCTGGAAAAGCACCAGGGACACTTGGTGAGGGCGGCCATTGAGTTGACCCGCGACTGGCGCACCGACCGTGTGTTGCGCCGCCTGGAGGCCATGCTGGCCGTGGCCGACCACAGCGCGGCCTTGATCATCACCGGGAACGGCGATGTGCTGGAGCCCGAGCACGGCGTGGTGGCCATTGGCTCCGGCGGTGCTTACGCCCAGGCAGCGGCCAGGGCTCTGACGCAGCACACCGCTTTGAGCGCCGAAGACGTGGTACGCCAGTCGCTTCAGATTGCCGGCGAGATCTGCATTTACACCAACATGAACCACACCATTGAAGTGCTTTGACGTTTTGGGATGCTTGCTGTGCGGTGCACAGCGCTGTGCAGCACCCCTGCCTTTGGCTTTCTTCAACGCTTAACCGCTTACCGATTGACGCGCATGTCTTCCATGACCCCCCAGGAAATCGTTTCCGAGCTCGACCGATTCATCATCGGACAAACCGGTGCCAAGCGTGCCGTGGCCATTGCGTTGCGCAACCGTTGGCGCCGCCAACAGGTGGACGACAAGTTGCGTCCCGAAATCACGCCCAAAAACATCCTGATGATCGGCCCCACCGGCGTGGGCAAGACCGAGATTGCACGCCGTCTGGCCAAATTGGCCGATGCGCCTTTCATCAAGGTGGAGGCCACCAAGTTCACCGAGGTGGGCTACGTGGGCAAGGACGTGGATTCCATCATCCGAGATTTGGCCGATATTGCGATCAAACAGACGCGCGAGGTCGAGATGCGCAAACAGCGCGTGCGTGCAGAAGACGCTGCAGAAGAACGCATTCTGGATATTCTGATTCCCCCGCCGCGTGCCGTGGGGGCTGAACCCGCTCTGGTGCCCATGCCCGAGAGCACCGCGCGCCAGACCTTTCGCAAAAAGCTGCGCGAGGGTGTGTTGAACGAGCGCGAAATCGAAATCGATTTGATTGAGGCGCGGCCCGCCATGGAAATCATGGGTCCCAGTGGCATGGAAGAGATGACCGAACAGTTGCGCGGTATGTTCAGCCAGCTCGGGCAGGACAAGCGCCGCAAGCGAAAGCTGAAAATTGCCGAAGCTTTGCAACTGCTGATCGACGAAGAAGCGGGGAAATTGGTCAACGAAGAAGAGATCAAGACCCGCGCATTGCACAACGCCGAACAAAACGGGATTGTGTTCATCGATGAGATTGACAAAGTGGCCTCGCGCAGCGATTCAGGCACTGCTGAGGTGTCGCGCCAAGGCGTGCAGCGGGATCTGTTGCCGCTGGTGGAGGGCACCACCGTGACCACCAAGTACGGCATGGTCAAGACCGACCATATTTTGTTCATCGCCAGCGGCGCATTTCACCTTGCAAAACCGAGTGACCTGATTCCAGAGTTGCAAGGCCGTTTCCCGATCCGTGTGGAGCTGCAATCGCTGTCGGTGGACGACTTTGAAGCGATCCTGACACAGACCCACGCCTCCTTGGTGCGCCAATACCAGGCGTTGCTTGCCACCGAAGGCGTCACTTTGGTGTTCACACCCGAAGGCATTCGCCAATTGGCGCAAATTGCCTGTGATGTGAACGAGCGCACCGAAAATATCGGCGCACGCCGCCTGTCCACGGTGATGGAGCACCTGCTGGACGAAGTCAGCTTTGACGCCGCGCGCCTGCAGGGCCAGACCATCACCATCGACGCGCCGTACGTGAACGGTCGCTTGGCCGCGCTCAGCCGCAACGAAGACCTGTCGCGCTACATCCTTTGAGTGCAGGATTGTTCCAGGGCAGTGCATGGGCTGGTACGCTGTGAAGCACTGAACTGACCCGACCACTTGCGTGGGTCGTGGCGCATGCCAGACCAGGTTGGAGGTCAAACCATCTTTGTCGTGCTTGAGTGCGACGTTGCTTAAGACGGTCTGACAAGACCTTCTCCGCAGGCTATTGCCTGCAGCCTTGGTTGCACAGAGGCCGTCTGTGCTCGCCGATCGCCCTTGCTCCTGGATGGGGCATACACCTTGCCCGCCACCAACCCATCTTCGGCAACATTTTGAACGCATCACATGCAAAGCATGCTGTAAGTGCTTGCTTTGGCTGAGTTTTCAAGTGTGCGTATTGTTTCAAAATGTTTGCTAAGTGGTTGATTTCATTGAAAAATAGATTTCTTCACGGTTTTTGTTGCTCGGTTTTCCTGATAAAGTGGGAAGAAGTGCAATTAAGTGGTGAAAAGTGTTTTTTTGGAATCTGCTGCGGTGTTTCAAGGTGCTTCTTCTCTTAGTCTGGATGTCAAGGGGCGGCTTTCGGTGCCGACCCGGCACCGTGACGTTTTGAGCAACGCAGCGTCCAGTCAGCTCACGATCACCAAGCATCCACATGGCTGTCTGATGATTTTCCCGCGCAACGAGTGGGAGAGGTTTCGCGACCGCATTGCGGCCTTGCCCATGCAGGCGCAGTGGTGGAAGCGTATTTTTCTCGGCAATGCCATGGATGTGGATATGGACAGTTCGGGTCGCGTGCTCGTCTCCCCCGAGTTGCGTGCGGCAGCGGGTATCAGCAAAGACGCCATCTTGCTGGGCATGGGTGCTTATTTCGAGCTTTGGGATGCGCAGGTCTATGCCGTTCAGGAAGCCGAGGCGATGAAAGGCAATATGCCCGATGTATTCAAAGATTTCTCTTTCTGAAGGACTGTGGTGCAAGGCGCTTTGATTCATCACACCGTTCTTTTGGACGAAGCCATTGAGTCTTTGGCGATAAACGCAGACGGTCACTATGTGGACGCCACGTTCGGGCGGGGAGGGCATTCGCGCCTCATCCTGCAGCGCCTGTCGCCGCTCGGGCGCCTGACGGCGTTCGACAAGGATCCGCAGGCCGTGGCGGCTGCGCAGGAACTGGCGGCCAGCGATGGCCGTTTTTCCATCCGGCACCAGGGCTTTTGCCATGTGAGCGAGTTGGGGCCGGCGAGTGCCGACGGATTGCTGATGGACCTGGGGGTCAGCTCGCCCCAGATTGACGACCCCGAGCGGGGTTTTTCTTTTCGTCACGACGGTCCTTTGGATATGCGCATGGACACCACGCGCGGCCAAAGCGTGGCTCAGTGGCTGGAAACAGCCGATATTTCCACCCTGGCGGAGGTGATTCGTGACTATGGCGAAGAACGGTTTGCTCAACCGATTGCAAAGGCGATTGATCGTCGCCGACAGGAGCGGGGTCCATTTCGAACCACCCGTGAGTTGGCCGAAGTCGTGGCTGGCGCGGTCAAGACCCGTGAGCCGGGCAAGGATCCTGCAACGCGCACATTTCAGGCTTTTCGGATTTTCATCAACGCCGAGCTTGAAGAACTGCAGCAAGCGCTAGAGGCCAGTCTGCAGGTGCTGCGTCCGAACGGGCAACTGGTGGTGATCAGTTTCCATTCGCTGGAAGACCGGATCGTCAAGCAGTTCATGGCCCGCCATTCCCGTACGGTGGTGGATCGCCGCGTCCCGTTTGCCGAACCTGCGCCCATGCGTCTGCGTGGGGTTCGCCGTATCAAGCCTTCCGACGCCGAAGTCAA
Source organism: Hydrogenophaga sp. (assembly GCF_030656115.1). GTDB lineage: Bacteria > Pseudomonadota > Gammaproteobacteria > Burkholderiales > Burkholderiaceae_C > Hydrogenophaga. The sequence goes on along the minus strand of NZ_JAUSOO010000020.1, from coordinate 37,918 downwards.
GGCCAATCCACGTTCGCGCAGCGCGGTGATGCGGGTGGCCGAACGTTCGGAGGTGGCAGCATGAAGTTTGCGCAGCGTCTTCTTGAGAAAACCATGCCTCGCCGTTTGCCGGCTGTGGCCGGTGGGAGGGCGCGTGCATGATTCGGCTCAACCTGGCGCTTCTGGTTGCGGTGCTGGTCAGTGCGTTTTATCTGGTGCATACCCAGTACGAATCGCGCCGCTTGTACACCGCGCTGGACCGTGCCCAGGCGCTGACGCACAAGCTCAATGCCGAGCACGAGCAGTTGCAGGTGCAAAAGCGCGCGGAGGCCACGCCTGCGCGCGTGCAGCAACTGGCCAGTCGGGAGTTGCAGATGCGCCCGGTGAATCCGGCCATCACACAGTATGTGATGGTGTCCCAATCGCCTGTGGTGGCACCGCAGGGTGGGGTTGCGCAACCATGACGTGCTGCTTTTGCGTGGTGAGCATGCAAGTCTCCGTGTGCAACCGGGGGGCGCTCGCGTGAGCCGAAGCATCAATTACAGCGCCAGCCCTCTGCTGGCGAGCAAGACGCCGGTCTGGCGCAGCAAGCTCATCATGGCTGGGTTGGCTTTGGCGTTTGCGGGTTTGGGCGCGCGTGCAGCCTATGTGCAGGTGTTTGGCAACGAATTTTTCCAGCGCCAGGGTGAGGTGCGGTTTGCGCGCACGCTGGAGCTGCCGGCCAACCGCGGTCGCGTCCTGGACCGCAACGGCTTGATTCTGGCTTCCAGCGTGGTGGCGCAAAGCATCTGGGCCATTCCGGAAGATGTGGACCGTGCCGACCCCAGGTTGCGCGAGTTGGCGAAGTTGCTGGAGATGCCGCTGACCGAGTTGCACAAACGCCTGGGTCCGGAGGACAAAACCTTTGTCTGGGTGAAGCGCCAGGTGGACGAACCGGTGGCCAAGGAGATTGCAGAACTGGGCATCAAGGGCATTTACCAGCGTCGCGAATACAAGCGCCAGTACCCCGAGGGAGAGGCCGCCGCGCACGTGGTGGGTTTCACCAATGTGGAAGACCGTGGGCAGGAGGGTGTCGAGCTGGCGTTCAATCAGCAGCTGTCGGGCAAGGCGGGTTCCCGTCGCGTCATCAAAGACCGGCTGGGCCGCGTGGTGGAAGACATGCGCGATGTGGTGCCGCCGGTGGACGGCCCCGATCTGCAGTTGTCGATTGACAGCAAGGTGCAGTACTTTGCTTACCAGAAGCTGCGCGATGCGGTGCAGGAGCACAAGGCACGTGCGGGCAGCGTGGTGGTGCTTGACGTGCAGACCGGCGAAGTGCTGGCGCTGGCGAATTACCCCAGCTACAACCCCAACCGGCGCCAGAACCTGAGCGGCGAGCAACTGCGCAACCGCGCACTCACCGACAGTTTTGAGCCGGGTTCAACCATGAAGCCGTTCATCGCCGCGCTCGCGTTGGACAAAGGCCTGGTCAGGCCGACCACGCCGATCCAGACCGCGCCTGGGCGCATCAGCATTGGTGGCTCCACCATCAACGATGCACATCCGCATGGCATTCTGACGGTCAACGAGATCATCCAGAAGTCGAGCAACGTGGGCACGGTCAAGATGGCCATGCAGATGTCGCCGCGGGACATGTGGGAAATTTACGCACAGGCCGGCTTTGGCCAGAAGCCGCAAGTGCCTTTCCCGGGGGCGGTGAGCGGGCGTCTGCGGCCCTACAAAACGTGGCGCCCGATTGAGCAGGCCACCATGAGTTACGGTTATGGTCTCTCCGCTTCGCTGTTTCAACTGGCGCAGGCGTACACCATCTTTGCGCGCGATGGTGCGCTGATCCCGGTCAGCATGGTCAAGACCGACACAGCCGCCAGCGGCGTGGCGGTGTTCAGCGAGAAAAATGCCGCGGCCGTGCGCAAGATGCTGGAAATGGCCGCAGGCCCCGGTGGCACCGGCCAGCGCGCCCAGACCATGGGCTATTCGGTGGGCGGCAAGTCGGGTACCGCCCGCAAGCAAGAGGGCAAAGGCTATGCGGACCGAAAGTACCGCAGCTTCTTTGTCGGTCTGGCGCCGGTCGAGTCTCCGCGCATCGTGGTGGCGGTGATGGTGGATGAACCCACCAACGGCGTTTACTACGGCGGTGCGGTGGCCGGCCCGGTGTTCAGCGAGACCGTTCAGCAAACCTTGCGCATCATGGGCGTGCAACCCGACATGCGTGTCAAACCCCAGATCGTGGCCGAAGTGGTCGAGGAGTCGTTCTGATGCTGTCCATGCACCATCCTCAGGTTGTCGCCGACTGGCTGCGCAGCCGCGTGCAGGGTGACTTGCAATGCGATAGCCGCCACATCCGTGCGGGTGATGGTTTCGTGGCCTGGCCAGGGGCCGCCACCGATGGGCGCCGCTTTGTGGCCGGCGCTTTGCACGCCGGCGCTGCTGCCGTACTGGTGGAGACGCAAGGTGTTGAGGCTTTTGGTTTCAACGACCAGCGGGTGCTGGCGGTGCCGGGCCTGAAGGCACAGGCCGGTTCGATTGCGAGCGCGTATTACGGCGACCCGAGCGGCCAGCTCGACCTGATCGCCATCACCGGCACCAACGGCAAAACCTCGACCGCGTGGTGGGTGGGGCAGTTGCTGTCGGCCGTTGGCCAGCCTTGCGCGGTGGTGGGCACGCTGGGCATCGGCCAGCCGCCGCTGGCGGGTGACACTGGCCACGCACTGGTGCCCACCGGCCTGACCACGCCCGACCCGGTGCTGCTGCAGGCGCGTTTGCGCGGCATGGTGGACGCGGGCTTGCGCGCCTGCGCCATCGAGGCTTCGTCCATCGGCCTGGTGGAAGGGCGCCTGAACGCCAGCCGCATCCGTGTGGCGGTGTTCACCAATTTCACCCAGGACCACCTCGACTTTCACGGTAGCATGGACCGCTACTGGTCGGCCAAAGCCAGCCTGTTTGACTGGCCAGGTCTGGTGAGCGCGGTGGTCAACCTGGACGACCCCCGCGGAGCACCGCTGGCCGCCACGCTGGCGGCGCGCGGGCTGGACGTGTGGACCGTGGGCATGAAAGGCGCCGGACATGCGCCGGGCGCCCGGCTGTTTGCACAGGACATTGGCTTCACCGACCACGGCATGTGCCTGGTGGTGGGCGAACGCAACGCCGACGGCGGTATGGCCGAATCACACGCCTTGAGCCTGCCGCTGGTGGGCCGCTACAACGTGTCCAACCTGCTGGGCGTGCTGGCGGTGGCCCGCGCGCAAGGGGTGGCGCTGACCGATGCGGTGCAGGCCTGTCGCGCGCTCACGCCCGTGCCCGGCCGCATGGAGCAGGTGCCCGGCACCGCACCCGGGCAACCGCTGGTGCTGGTGGATTACGCCCACACGCCCGACGCACTGGAAAAAGCCTTGCAAGCGCTGCAACCACTGGCTCAGCAACGCGGTGGCGCGCTCTGGGCGGTGGTGGGCTGTGGCGGTGACCGTGACGCGAGCAAGCGCCCGGTCATGGCGGCGGTGGCCGAGCGCGGCGCACAACATGTGGTGCTCACCAGCGACAACCCGCGCAGCGAAGACCCGCTGGCGATTTTGGCGCAGATGCAGGCCGGACTGACGCAGCCCGACGCCGCCCACACCGAGCCCGACCGCGCTCGCGCCATCGCTTGGGCCGTGCACAGCGCACAAGCGGCGGATGTGGTGCTGGTTGCCGGCAAAGGACATGAGGATTACCAAGACGTGATGGGTATAAAAAAACCGTTTTCTGATCTTGCGCAAGCTCAGGCTGCGCTGCAGCAGCGTGCCGCTGCGTCGGAAGCCTGCGCATGAAAAACCTGGCTCTGTTGCTGACCCAACTCACCGGCGCCAGCGCTGTGGGCACGCTGGACGTGCCCATCACCCGCGTGCACACCGACACCCGCAGCCTGCAACCCGGCGACCTGTTTGTGGCCCTGAAAGGGGAGCGGTTTGACGCGCACGACTTTCTGCCCCAGGCCGCCGCCCAAGGCGCGGTGGCCGCCATCGCCCACGCGGGCCTGGCTGCAGCGGGCTTGCCCGGCGTGGAAGTGCCCGACACCCGGTTGGCGCTGGGTGAACTGGCCCGCCTGTGGCGCGAACAGTTCAACGTGCCGCTGATCGCGGTGACCGGCAGCAACGGCAAAACCACGGTCACGCAAATGGTGGCGTCCATCTTGCGGGCGCAGGCGGGCGAGCAGGCACTGGCCACGCAGGGCAACCTGAACAACGACATTGGCGTGCCGCTCACACTGCTGCGCCTGCGCGAAACGCACCGCCTGGCGGTGGTGGAGCTGGGCATGAACCACCCTGGCGAAATCGCGTACCTGGCGGCACTCACGCAGCCCACGGTGGCGCTGGTGAACAACGCCCAGCGCGAGCACCTGGAATACATGGCCACGGTGGATGCGGTGGCCGCTGAAAACGGCGCCGTCATCAGCGTGCTGGCGCCCGACGGCGTGGCCGTGTTCCCGAGCGACGACGACCACACCCCGCTGTGGCGCACGCTGGCCGCTGGCCACTCTGTGCTGACCTTCAGCGACACCGATGACCGTGCCGACGTGCACACGCTGCAAACCACCTGGGCCGATGGCGCATGGGCCTTGCGCTGCGCCACACCCGCAGGCGTGCTGAGCTGCCGCCTGCGCATTGCCGGGCGGCACAATGTGCGCAACGCCCTGGCCGCCACCGCCTGTGCGCTGGCCGCTGGCGTGCCGCTGGACGCCATCGGGCGCGGGCTGGATGCTTTTGAACCCGTGGGTGGCCGTTCGCGGGCGCTGTCGCTGCACGTGGCGGGCCGTGCGGTGACCCTGATTGACGACACCTACAACGCCAACCCCGACTCGGTGCTGGCCGCCATTCGGGTGCTGGCCGAACTGCCCGGCCCGCGCCTGCTGGCGCTGGGCGACATGGGCGAGGTGGGCGAGCAGGGCCTGGCCTTTCACCTCGAAGTGCTGCGCCATGCCCAAGCCTGTGGCATTGAAACCGTGTATTGCGTGGGCGACTGGATGCAGCAAGCCACGGCTGCCCTGCAAGCCGCAGGCGAGCCCGCGCCCACGCATGGGGCCGATGTGCCCGCCCTGGCGGCCCAGGTGTGCGCCACCGTGACCGCCACCGGCACCGCCAGTGTCCTGATCAAGGGTTCGCGCTTCATGCGCATGGAACGCGCCGTGCAGGCGCTGCAAGCCCTTGTGGCGGCACCTGCAGAGAACCCCCAACAACAAGAAACCAAGGAAGCCCATGCTGCTTAGCCTGGCCCTGTGGCTGCAAACCCTCGGACCCGAGTTCGGGTTTCTGCGCGTCTTTCAGTACCTGACCTTTCGCGCCGTCATGGCCGCCCTGACGGCGCTCATCGTTGGTCTGGTCGCAGGCCCTTACTTCATTCGCCGCCTGGCCGCGCTCAAGATTGGCCAGCCCATCCGCGAATACGCCATGCAAACGCACCTGAGCAAGGGCGGTACGCCGACCATGGGCGGCGTGCTGATTTTGTTTGCCATTGCGCTGTCCACGCTGCTGTGGTTTGACCTGTCCAACCGCTTTGTGTGGATTGTGCTGCTGGTGACGCTGGGCTTTGGTGCCATCGGCTGGGTGGACGACTGGCGCAAGGTGGTGCACAAAGACCCCGAGGGCATGCGCTCGCGCGAAAAGTACTTCTGGCAGTCGGTCATCGGCCTGGTGGCCGCGCTGTATTTGGTGTTCAGCGTGTCTGAAACCAGCAATATGCGGGTGCTGGAACTGTTCATTCAGTGGGTGGCCTCGGGCTTCACTGTGGATCTGCCGCCGCAAGCCGGGCTGATGGTGCCGTTCTTCAAGGAAATCAGCTACCCGCTGGGCGTGTTCGGCTTCGTGGTCATGACCTACCTGGTGATCGTCGGGTCGAGCAATGCCGTCAACCTCACCGACGGGCTCGACGGCCTGGCCATCATGCCGGTGGTGATGGTGGGCTCGGCCCTGGGTGTGTTCGCCTACGTGACGGGCAGCGCGGTGTTTTCGCGCTATCTGCTGCTGCCGCACATTCCGGGTACCGGCGAGCTGCTCATTTTCTGCGCCGCCATGGCCGGCGCCGGACTGGCCTTTTTGTGGTTCAACGCCCACCCCGCCCAGGTGTTCATGGGCGACGTGGGTGCACTCGCACTCGGTGGCGCCCTGGGCACCATTGCCGTCATCGTGCGCCAGGAAATTGTGCTGGCCATCATGGGCGGTATTTTTGTGGTGGAAGCCTTGTCGGTCATGCTGCAAGTGGGGTATTTCAAATACACCAAGCGCCGCTTTGGCCAGGGCCGCCGCCTGTTCCAGATGGCGCCACTGCACCACCATTTTGAGAAAAAAGGCTGGAAAGAAACCCAGGTTGTGGTCCGGTTCTGGATCATCACCATGCTGCTGTGTCTGGTCGGCCTGTCCACGCTGAAACTCCGATGAACGCCCTGCGCGACCAATCCATTCTCATCCTGGGCCTGGGTCTCTCCGGTCTGTCCATGGCGCGCTGGTGCACGCGCCACGGTGCCCGCGTGACCGTGGCCGATACCCGCGCTGTGCCGCCGCAACTGGCCACCTTGCAGGCCGACTGCCCCAGCGCGCGTTTTGTGTCGGGTGCGTTTGACGACACCCTGCTGGCACAGGAGGCCTGGACCTTGATCGCGCGCAGTCCGGGTCTGGTGCCCGCTCAGTTGGAGCCGGTGCGCACGTGGGTGCAGGCCCATGGTGTGGCGCTGGTGGGCGAACTCGACCTGTTCGCCCAGGCATTGGGTGCCTTGGCCCAACGTGAGCACCAGCCCTACACCCCCCAGGTGCTGGCCATCACCGGCACCAACGGCAAAACCACCGTGACCTCGCTCACCGGTTTGCTGTTGCAGCGCGCAGGTTTGAACGTGGCCGTGGCCGGCAACATTGGCCCAGCCTTGCTCGATGTGCTGAGTCAGGCGCTGGACGCCGAAGCCATGGCCGAAGCCGCTGACGCCGCAGCACAACAAGCCGCTGAAGCTGCAGAAGCCGAAGAAGCCACCACCCAAGCACAGGCCTCAGACGCCCGTGCCTCAACGCCCTGCGCCCCGATGGATGGGGCGCCAGCCCGCGCACCCGACGGTACCGCTGACGCAACACCGCTGCCGACCGAAGAAGAGGCGTTTGCGCCAGAGGCTGGAGAGGGCGAAGAGGCCGAAGGTCCAGCCCTGCTGGTGCCGCCGCCGCTGAAGCCGCTGCCCCCGCCACACCTGCCCCGCGTCTGGGTGCTCGAACTCTCCAGCTTCCAGCTCGACGGCGTGGCCGGCGGCGCCTGGGACCGCGTGCCCACCGCCGCCACGGTGCTCAACATCACCGAAGACCACCTGGACTGGCACGGCTCGTTGAGTGCCTACGCGCAGGCCAAAGCCGCCATTTTTGGCACCCAGGCGCTCATGCTGCTCAACCGCGACGACCCACAGGTCATGGCCATGCAACCACCGCGGGTCACCGTGAAGGTGAGCGGGCGCAACCGCCAGCAGCCCGCGCGCGCCTACGCCACGTTTGGGTTTGACGCGCCCACCCGCCCAGGTGACTGGGGCATTGAGACGGTGAACGGCATGCAATGGCTGGTGCGCGCGGTGGCACTGGACGAAACCCGCAAGCGCGGCCGCGCCGCAGACGGCGAAGATGAGGTGTATTTCCAGCGCATGATGCCGGTGGATGCGCTGCGCATTCGCGGTCGCCACAACGCCGCCAATGCGCTGGCCGCGCTGGCCCTGGCCACGTCCACCGGCGCTGCGCTGGGGGCCATGCTGCACGGTTTGCGCGAATACCGTGGCGAGCCGCACCGCGTGGAGCCGGTCGGCATTCTGGACGGTGTGGAGTATTTTGATGACAGCAAAGGCACCAACGTGGGTGCCACGCTGGCGGCCATCAACGGCTTGGGCGCCGATCGGCGGCTGGTGGCGATTCTGGGTGGTGACGGCAAGGGCCAGGACTTCAGCCCACTGACCGAGGCGCTGGTGCGCCATGCGCGTGCGGTGGTGTTGATCGGGCGCGATGCGCCGCTGATCCGCCGCACCGTGGCCGCCGCCATGGCACAGGCGCAGCAGCCCTTGCTGGACGCCGCCAGCCTGCCCGAAGCGGTGGCGCTGGCCGCGCAGCAGGCCCAGCCGGGTGATGCGGTTCTGATGTCGCCCGCCTGCGCCAGCCTGGACATGTTTGACAACTACGTGCACCGCGCCCGCGTGTTCGTGGCGGCCGTGTCCGAGTTGGCCGCCGAACGGGGCATGGACCTGGAGCACTTCGCATGATGGCAGCCCTGGTCCAGCGACTGGCGAAGTGGCGTGGTGCTGTGGCGTCTGCGCTGCCGCGCTTGGTGGGCCGCGACCTGGCGGGCGCGCTGGCCGGTGGTTCCTCACGAGACGGCTTGCCGGTGCGCCTGTCCAACCGCACCTACGCGGGCACCCGCAACGTGGCCGTGCGGGAACTGGGTTTTGACCAGCCCCTGCTCTGGGTGGTGGTGGCGCTGTTGGCCTGGGGCCTGGTCATGGTGTATTCGGCCTCGATCGCGCTGCCCGACAACCCGCGCTTTGCCAACTACGCCCAGACCCATTTTGTGGTGCGCCATGGCGTTTCCATGGTGATCGGTGTGGTGGCAGGCATGCTGGCCTTCCAGTTCCCCATGCGCAGCTGGGAAAAGATGGCGCCCTGGATGTTCGCCCTGGCCCTGCTGCTGCTGGTGCTGGTGCTGTTTCCCTTCATCGGCAAAGGGGTCAACGGTGCCCGCCGCTGGATCTCGCTGGGCATCATGAATTTCCAGCCCTCCGAGTTGGCCAAGCTGGCCGTGCTGCTGTATGCGGCCGACTACATGGTGCGCAAGATGGACGTGAAGCAGCGCTTCTTCCAGGCGGTCACGCCCATGGCCGTGGCCGTGGCCGTGGTGGGTATGCTGCTGCTGGCCGAGCCCGACATGGGCGCCTTTATGGTGATCGTGGTGATCGCCATGGGCATTCTGTTTCTGGGTGGGGTCAATGCGCGCATGTTCTTTCTCATTGCGGCGGTGGTGATCTCGGCTTTCGCGCTGATGATCATGGCCAGCGACTGGCGCCGCGAACGCATCTTTGCCTACCTTGATCCCTGGAGCGTGGAGCACGCACTGGGCAAGGGTTACCAGCTCTCGCACTCGCTGATTGCGTTTGGCCGGGGTGAGATTTTCGGCGTTGGCCTGGGCGGCAGCGTGGAAATACTGCACTGGCTGCCCGAGGCCCACACCGACTTCCTGCTGGCGGTGATCGGCGAAGAGTTCGGCCTGATCGGCGTGCTGGTGCTGATTGGCCTCTTCATGTGGCTCACCCGCCGCATCCTGCACATTGGCCGCCAGGCCATCGCCCTTGACCAGGTGTTTGCGGGTTTGGTGGCGCAAGGCGTGGGTCTGTGGATCGGTTTTCAGGCCTTCATCAACATCGGCGTGAACCTTGGCGCACTGCCCACCAAGGGCCTGACCTTGCCGTTGATGAGCTACGGCGGCTCGGCCATTTTGTTGAATTTGATTGCGATTGCGATCGTGCTGCGCGTGGATTATGAAAACCGCCAGCTGATGAAGGGTGGCCGCACATGACGCAGCGGTTTCAACAAAACCGGCAGGCAGGCGCGCAGCGGCTGCAGATGCGGCACGCATCGCTGATGAAAGGGGGCCGCGCATGAGCAAGATGCCTTGCGCCCTGATCATGGCCGGTGGCACAGGCGGCCACATTTTCCCTGGCCTCGCCGTGGCAGAAGCCTTGCGTGAGCGTGGCTGGCGTGTGCACTGGCTGGGCGCTCCCGGCAGCATGGAAAGCCGCATCGTGCCACCGCGTGGTTTCGCACTCGAAATGATCGACTTTGGTGGCGTGCGCGGAAAGAGTCTCAAGACCCTGTTTCTGCTGCCTTTGCGCTTGCTGCGGGCATTCTGGCAAGCCTTGCAGGTGGTGCGCCGTGTGCAGCCCGACGTGTTGGTGGGTCTGGGCGGTTACATCACCTTCCCCGGCGGCATGATGGGCACCCTGCTGGGCAAGCCGCTGGTGCTGCACGAACAAAACTCGGTGGCGGGCATGGCCAACAAGGTGCTCGCAGGCATAGCCGACCGCGTGTTCACCGCTTTTCCCAACGTGCTGAAAAAAGCCGAGTGGGTGGGCAATCCGTTGCGGGCCGAATTTTTGCGCCAGCCCGCGCCCGAAGTCCGTCTGGCTGGCCGCACCGGGCCGCTGCGCCTGCTGGTGGTGGGGGGCAGCCTGGGTGCCAAAGCGCTCAACGACACCGTGCCGCAGGCGCTGGCCCTGATTCCTGCTGCCCAGCGCCCGTTCGTGGTGCACCAAAGCGGCGAAAAACAGATCGATGCGCTGCGGGCCAACTACAGCGCCGCGGGTGTGCAGGCCGAGCTCACGCCCTTCATCGACGACACGGCCCAGGCGTTTGCCGATGCCGACCTGATCGTGTGCCGCGCCGGGGCCAGCACCGTGACCGAAATGGCCGCCGTGGGCGCTGCCGCGCTGTTTGTGCCGTACCCGCACGCGGTCGACGACCACCAGACCACCAATGCCCGTTTTTTGGCCGATGCCGGTGGCGCCTGGGTGGTGCAACAGACCGAGCTGACGCCACACATGCTGGCACACAAGCTGCAAACCGTGCAGCGCGAACAACTCATCAACATGGGGCGCAAAGCCAAACACATGGAAAAAACAAACGCTGTGGCGGCCGTGGTGGCCGCCTGCGAGCAGCTCGCGAAAGTGAAACCCACATGAAACATGCCATTCGCCATATCCATTTTGTCGGCATCGGCGGTGCGGGCATGAGCGGCATTGCCGAGGTGCTGCTCAACCAGGGCTACCGTATTTCGGGCAGCGACCTGGGTGAGAACGCGGCCACGCGTCGGTTGGTCGATATGGGGGCCGAGGTGTTTGTGGGCCACGATGCCCGGTACATCGAAGGGGCCGACGCCATCGTCACCTCCACCGCCGTGAAAGAAGACAACCCCGAGGTGGTCGCCGCCCACGCCAAGCTGGTGCCGGTGGTGCCGCGCGCGGTGATGCTGGCCGAGCTGATGCGCATGAAAAAAGGCGTGGCCATTGCCGGCACCCACGGCAAAACCACCACCACCAGCCTGGTGGCCAGCGTGTTGGCGGCGGCCCACCTGGACCCCACGTTTGTGATCGGAGGGCGCCTCAACAGCGCAGGTGCCAACGCGCAGCTGGGCTCGGGCGAGTACATCGTGGTCGAGGCCGATGAGTCCGACGCCTCGTTCCTGAACCTCCTGCCGGTGTTGTCGGTGGTGACCAACATCGATGCCGACCACATGGACACCTACGGCCACGACTTTGGCCGACTCAAAAGTGCATTCGTTGAGTTTTTGCACCGCATGCCGTTCTATGGTGCCGCCGTGGTGTGTGTGGACGACCCGTCCATCCGCGAAATACTGCCGCAGATTGCGCGCCCCATCACCAGCTACGGCTTCTCTGAAGACGCCCAGGTGCGGGCTGTGAATGTGCGTGCCGTGGGTGCCCAGATGCACTTCACGGTGCAGCGCAGAAACGGCATTGAGCTGCCCGACCTGGACGTGGTGCTGAACCTGCCTGGCCACCACAACGTGCTCAACGCACTGGCCGCCATCGGCATTGCGGTGGAGCTGGGTGTGGACGATGCCGCCGTGGTGCAGGCGCTGGCCGAGTTCAAGGGTGTGGGTCGGCGCTTTCAGCGCTACGGTGAAGCTGTGCTGCCCTCGGGCGGCCGTTGCACGCTGGTGGACGACTACGGCCACCACCCGGTGGAAATGGCGGCCACCTTGTCGGCCGCGCGCGGAGCCTTCCCGGGCCGGCGCCTGGTGCTGGCGTTTCAGCCGCACCGCTACAGCCGCACGCGCGACTGCTTTGAAGACTTTGTGAAGGTGATCGGCCAGGCCGACGCGGTGTTGCTGGCCGAGGTGTACGCCGCAGGCGAAGCCCCTATCGTGGCCGCCGATGGCCGTTCTCTCTCGCGTGCGCTGCGCGTGGCAGGCAAGCTGGAGCCCCTGTTTGTGGACGATATCGCCGCCATGCCCCAGGCCATCCTGGACAACGCGCGCGATGGCGATGTGGTGCTGTGCATGGGTGCTGGCTCCATCGGCACGGTGGCCGCCCGCGTGGTGGTGTTGGCGCAAGAGGTGCAAGAGGTGCAAGCATGACAACGGCAGATCGCATGGACGCCAAGCCACTGGGCAAGGTGGCGGTGCTGATGGGTGGTCGCTCGGCCGAGCGCGAGGTCTCGCTGATGTCGGGCGCCGGCGTGCTGGCCGCGCTGCGCTCACATGGGGTGGACGCCCATCCGTTTGATCCCGCCGAGCGCGATCTGGGAGCGCTCAAGCGCGAGGGTTTTGCGCGCTGTTTCATCGCGCTGCACGGCCGTTTTGGTGAAGACGGCACGGTACAGGGCGCGCTGGAGCTGCTGGGCATTCCTTACACCGGCCCCGGTGTGATGGCCTCGGCGGTGGCCATGGACAAGCTCATGACCAAACGCATCTGGCTGGCCGAGGGTCTGCCCACGCCGGCCTGGCGTCATGTGCACAGCGCCGAAGAAACCCGTTCAGCCTTGGATGCGTTGGGCACGCCCATGATCGTCAAGCCGGTGCGCGAAGGCTCTACCATTGGCCTGACCAAGGTGGTTTCGGCCGGGCAGTGCGAGGCCGCTTACGCCCTGGCGTCGCAGCAAGACCCCATGGTCATGTGCGAGCAGTTCATTGCCGGCGACGAAGTCACCTGCCCGGTGCTTGGCTCGGGCCCCCTGGCGCGTGCCTTGCCTGTGATCCGCATCGTGGCGCCCGACGGCAACTACGACTACCAGCACAAATACTTTACCGACGACACGCAATACCTGGTGCCCTGTGGTCTGCCTGAAGGCGAAGAAGCCGCCATTCAGGCGCTGGTGCTCAAAGCCTTTCGCACGCTGGACTGCCGGGGCTGGGCCCGCGCCGATGTGATGATCGACGGCAAGACGCGCCAGCCCTATCTGCTGGAGATCAACACCTCGCCGGGCATGACCAGCCATTCGCTGGTGCCCATGTCGGCCCGCGCCACCGGCCTGTCTTACGAAGACCTGTGTCTGAGCGTGCTGGCCAGCGCCGCGTTGGACAACGCGGCGCCCACCACGGTCTGAGCCCTCAGCCATGACCCAGCCCGTCCTGCCCATCGATGTCAAGCTCATGACCGCGGCCACCCATGCTTTGGTCGCGCTGTTTGCCATGCTGTGCCTGGTCGTACTGGGTGCCTGGGCGGTGCGCCATCCGGTGTGGTCGGTCCAGGCCATCACCGTGCACGGCGATGTGGCGCACCAGAATGCCGTGACCTTCCGTGCGCAATTGGCCACCCAGATGAAAAGCAGTTTGTCAGCCAGCTTCCTCACCGTGGACCTGCAGCAGGTCAAGCGCCTGTTTGAATCGGTGCCTTGGGTGCGTCAGGCGGTGGTGCAGCGCGAGTTTCCCAACCGTTTGCGTGTCACGCTGCAGGAACACGAGGCGGTGGCCTGGTGGGGATCATCGGGCTCTGGCCAACTGGTGAGCCGCCTGGGCGAGGTGTTTGACGCCAGCCCCGACGACAGCGATGGCCTGCCCGAACTGGCGGGTCCTGCCGCACAGTCGGCCGAGTTGTGGGCGCTGTACCAGCGGCTCAGTGCGGAACTGGCCCGGCTGGAGCTGGGCCTGGCCCGGTTGGAACTCACCGAGCGAGGCAGCTGGCGCGCTGAGCTGGACAATGGCGCTCGCTTGGAACTCGGGCGCGGCACCCCCGACGAGCTGGTGGCACGCACACAGCGCTTCACAGCCACATTGAGCCAGTTGACCCAACGCTACGCTGGCGCGGTGCAGTCGGTGGACTTGCGCTACCCCAACGGTTACGCGCTGCGCATGCGCGGCGTGACCACGGTCACCGAAAACACCGTGACCTCCACACCGAGAACCAGGTAACCAAAAACAATCATGGCCAAGGAATACAAGGATTTGGTGGTCGGACTTGACATTGGCACCGCCAAGATCATGGTGGTGGTGGCCGAGGTCCAAGCCAACGGCCAACTCAAGCTGGCCGGACTGGGCGTGTCGGCCAGCCACGGTTTGAAGCGCGGCGTGGTGGTCAACATCGACGCCACCGTGCAGAGCATCCAGGCCGCGCTGAAGGAGGCCGAGCTGATGGCCGACTGCCGCATTGCACGGGTTTACACCGGCATCACCGGCAGCCACATCCGCGGCATCAACTCCAGCGGCATGGTGGCCATCAAAGACCGCGAGGTCACGCCTGCCGACGTGGCCCGCGTGATTGAAACCGCCAAGGCCATCAACATCTCCACCGACCAGCGCCTGCTGCTGGTGGAGCCGCAAGAATTCGTCATCGACAACCAAGAGGTGAAAGAGCCCATTGGCATGAGCGGCATTCGCCTGGAGGCCAAGGTGCACATCGTCACCGGTGCGCAGAGCGCGGCCGAAAACATCATCAAATGCGTGCGCCGCTGCGGTCTGGAGGTGGACCAGCTGATGCTCAATCCACTGGCTTCCAGCCAGGCCGTGCTGACCGACGACGAAAAAGAGCTGGGTGTGGCGCTGGTGGACATTGGCGCGGGTACCACCGACGTGGCCATTTTTGCCGGAGGCGCCATCCGCCACACCGCTGTGATTCCGATTGCGGGCGACCTCATTACCAGCGACATTGCCATGGCGCTGCGCACCCCCACCAAAGACGCCGAAGACATCAAAGTGGAGCACGGCTGCGCAAAGCAGCTGCTGGCCAACCCCGACACCCAGGTGGAGGTGCCCGGTCTGGGCGACCGCGCCCCGCGCATGCTCAGCCGCCAGGCGCTGGCCGGTGTGATCGAGCCCCGGGTGGAAGAAATCTTTGCCTTGGTGCAACAAGTGGTGCGCGATTCGGGCTACGAAGAGATTTTGTCTTCGGGCATCGTGCTCACGGGGGGCAGTGCCGTCATGCCGGGCATGGTAGAACTGGGCGAAGACATTTTTCTGAAGCCGGTGCGTCGGGGCGTTCCCAACTACAACAGTGCCCTGTCCGACATGGTGGCGCAGACGCGCGCAGCCACGGTCATGGGTTTGCTGGAAGAGGCCCGGCTGGCCCGTGTGCGAGGGCACAAGGTGGCGCAAAAAGCAGGTTCCATGCAGGGCGTGCTGGAGCGCATGAAAAACTGGTTTGTGGGGACCTTCTGATGCACGGTATGCACACGCTGAACCTTCGCTTTCGGACGGCTGTTCCTGCTTCATCGCACTGCCGTTTTGCCGGGCTCTACCCGGTCCACCGATATTCCGAGTACACCGGGCCGCCAGGGTGATGCCTATGTCACCATCCGGCCCTTTTTTCGCCGAATCGCTGAGATTTTTTATTGATAGCTGCCCGATACAGATAGGTTACCGGGTACCAACAGGAGAGAGAAATGAGCATCGACATGATTGAAATTGAAGAATTCAACCAAGGCACCCAGATCAAGGTGATTGGTGTGGGTGGTGGTGGTGCCAACGCGGTGGAGCACATGATTTCGCGCAGTGTGCAGGGTGTCGAATTCATTTGCGCCAACACCGACGCGCAGTCTTTGTCCCGCAGCACGGCGCACAAAACCATCCAGCTCGGTGCCACCGGTCTGGGTGCTGGCAGCAAACCTGAAAAGGGCCGCAACGCCGCTGAACTGGCCGTGGACGAAATCCGCTCAGCCATCGAAGGCGCCCATATGCTGTTCATCACCGCCGGCATGGGTGGCGGCACCGGCACCGGTGCAGCACCCGTGATCGCCCGTGTGGCCAAGGAAATGGGCATCTTGACCGTGGGCGTGGTCACCAAACCGTTCGACTGGGAAGGTGGTCGCCGCATGAGCAATGCCGACAGCGGTCTGACCGAACTCGAAGCCAATGTGGATTCGCTGATCGTGGTGCTCAACGAAAAGCTGTTGGACGTGCTGGGCGATGACGTGACCCAGGACGAGGCTTTTGCACACGCCAACGACGTGTTGAAAAACGCCGTGGGCGGCATAGCCGAAATCATCAACGAGTACGGCAATGTCAACGTGGACTTTGAAGACGTGCGCACCGTGATGGGTGAGCCCGGCAAAGCCATGATGGGCACCGCTGTGGCCTCCGGTCCGGACCGGGCCCGCATTGCGGCCGAGCAGGCGGTGGCCTGCCCGCTGCTGGAAGGTGTGGACCTCTCAGGTGCCAAGGGCGTGCTGGTGTTGGTGACGGCATCCAAAGACTCCCTGAAGCTCAAGGAATCCAAGGAAGCCATGACCGCCATCAAGGCCTACGCGTCACCCGACGCCCATGTGATCTTTGGTGCCGCCTACGATGAGGGCTTGGGCGACAGCATGCGCGTGACCGTGGTGGCCACCGGCCTGAGCCGTCAGGGCAGTATGCGCCGCACCGCGCCACCGTTGCAGGTGCTGCGTACCGGCACCGACAACGTGCCGTTCAACAACGTACCCACCGTCAACACGGTGGTGGGTGGTGCGGGCGCTGGCGCCTCCCAGCCCGACTACAACCCCATGACCGTGCCGAGCGTCTGGCGCACCAACCGCACCCAGGCTGCAGCCAAGGTGGACGCCTTGTCTTCAGGCGGTATGGACGACTTCGAGATCCCTGCCTTCCTGCGCAAACAAGCCGATTGAAAAGCTCCCCCCGCGCCGCCTGCGGCGTCACCCCCAGGGGCAACACCTGCGGCCCGGCAAAGCCGGTTCCGCGGTGTTCTTGGCTCGGGGCCTCTCTGGCCATCGGTGGTGTCCATCACCGGGATAGTTTTCCTGCCGAGCGCGAAACCGTTCAAAAAATTAAAATCACTGGATGCTTGCACAACGTACCCTCAAATCCCTGACCAAAGCCGTTGGCGTGGGCTTGCACAGCGGTCAGCGGGTGGAGTTGACGTTGCGCCCTGCGCCGCCAGACACCGGGATTGTGTTTCGGCGCGTCGATCTGCCCGAGCCGGTGGAGATCGCGGTCACGGCGCAGGCGGTGTCGGACACCAAGCTGGCATCGACCATCTCCAACGGCGGTGTGAAGGTCTACACCATTGAGCACCTGATGAGTGCAGCCGCCGGGCTGGGGCTGGACAACCTGTATGTGGATATCACCGCCGAAGAGGTGCCCATTCTCGACGGTTCATCGGCTTCGTTTGTCTACCTGCTGCAAAGCGCGGGTATCGTGATGCAGAAAGCGCCCAAGCGCTTTATTCGGGTGACCCAGCCGGTGGAGGTGCGCGAGGGTGAGGGCCGCACGCTCAAGTGGGCGCGGCTCGACCCATACCACGGCTACAAGCTCGCTTTTGAAATTGAGTTTGATCACCCGGCGGTCACGTCAACGGGGCAGCGCGTGGAGTTTGACATGGGCAGCGGTACCTACGCCCGCGAGATCGCGCGGGCCCGCACCTTCGGTTTCACGCGCGATGTGGAAATGATGCGCTCACACGGTCTGGCCATGGGCGGCGGGCTGGACAACGCCATCGTGATGGACGATGTGAAAGTGCTCAACGCCGACGGCCTGCGCTACCAGGACGAGTTCGTGAAACACAAGATCCTGGACGCCATTGGCGACTTGTACATTGTGGGCAAACCGCTGCTGGCCGCCTACAGCGCGTTTCGCAGCGGCCACGGCATGAACAACCAGTTGCTGCGCGCTTTGCTGGCCCGCCCAGATGCGTATGAGGTGGTCAGTTTTGAGCGCGACCGCGACGCCCCGGCCGGCTTTGCACAATTGGCTCCGGCCTGGTAAGGCCTGCGGACATGCTGTTGTTTCGCTTCACCATATTCTTTTTGCTCATCGCCGCGGGCGTGTGCTTTGCGTTTTACATCGGCACCGGCAAAGCCTACTTTCGCCAGTGGGGCTTGATCATCCTGAAGTGGACCGTGATTGCCGCGCTGGGCTTTTTCGGCGTTTTGGTGCTGGAGCGGCTGTTGTAGAACCGCATCGGGTGCTGGGGTTCAGTAGCTGCGCCCACCTTTGTAAGCCGCGTGCGTGCGCGCCTGCAAGGCCGACACTTTGTTGATGGCCGCCACCGAGCGTGCCACCTGCGCGTGGGTGATGCACAGGCCCAGGGCGTCGGCGGCGTCTTTGCCGGGCAGGCCGGGCAGTTGCAGCAAGCGTTTCACCATCTCTTGCATCTGCGCCTTGTCGGCCCGGCCGTAGCCCACCACCGCCTTTTTCAGTTGCAACGCGGTGTACTCGGCCACATTCAGGCCATTGGCCACCAGCGCGGTGAGGCAGCATCCGCGCGCCTGGCCCAGGAGCAGCGTGGCTTGCGGGTTCACGTTCACAAACACGATTTCGCAGACGGACACCCCGGGCTGGTAGCGCGCCACCACCTCGCTGATGCCGTCAAACAGAATCTTCAGCCGCTCGGGCAGCAGCGCGCCGTCTTTGGGGCTGGTTTGAATGGTGCCGCTGGCCACGTAGTGCAGGTCGGCGCCTTCGGCATCAACCACGCCGAAACCGGTGCACTGCAGTCCGGGGTCGATGCCGAGAATTCTCATAGGTTGAAGGTCCAGCGCACCGAGTGGAAGAACACCGGGGCTGCAAAACAGAGCGCGTCCACCCGGTCCAGCAAGCCGCTGGCGCCGGTGACCGAGCGACCCGCGCTGCCCCAGTGCGTAACGCCACGGTCGCGTTTGATGGCTTTCATGACAAGGTGGCCCAACGAGCCCGCCACACACGCCACCAAGGCCATACCCAGCGCCTGCAGCGGTTTGAACGGCGTGAATCCCGAGAGCAGGGCGCCCACCAGCCCGCCGGCCAGCAACCCCCAGACCCAGCTGCGCCAGTGAAAGCTGGCGCTGATGGCGGGCGCGGCGGGACGGCTGAGCCCGCGCGCCGCCAGGTGTTGCACCAGCATGCAGGTTTGCACCACCAGCACCAGAAAAAAGACCAAAAACGCTTCGCGTCCGGCAAACCGGGGGAAGTTCAGCAGCATCAGGGCCGGCACGTGGCTCATGCCGTACACGCACACCATGATGCCCCACTGCAGCTTGGCGTTGCGCTCCAGGAAACGCTGTGGATCGTTGCCCAGCGCACTCACCACGGGAATGGCGAGAAACACATACACCGGAATGAACACGGTGAAGAGGTTGAAATGTTGGGTCCAGACCAGCGCATATTGCAGCGGCAGCACCAGAAAGAACGCCAGCACCAGGCTGCGGTGGTCGCTGCGGCGCGTGGGTGACAGGCTGATGAACTCACGCAGCACAAAAAACGAGAGCAGGCCAAACAGCACAATGCCCGCGCCATCGCCCAGCGCCCAGCCGATCCAGAACACCCAGGCCATCACCCACGAGGTGCGCAGCAGGGCACGGTTGTCGTGCCGGCGCAGGGCGCGGCGGGCTTCTTCGTCGCTGGGGGGGTGCCGCTCACGGAGCGACAGCAACACCGCCCCAACGCTGGCCAACACCAGCAAGCCGAACACCCCCACAAACAGCAGGCTGACCTGTTGTTCCGGCGTGAGGCTGCGCAAAAAGGAGCCCATTCAGACCTCCCGCAAGGCCATGACGGCGGCCCGGGCGCGCTGCAGAAAGTCGGCACGGGGCTCGCCAGGCGCCAGCTTCATGGGCTCACCAAAGGTGACCGAGCACAGCACCGGCACCGGCACCACTTCGCCCTTGGGCATGACGCGTTGCACGTTGTGGATCCAGGTGGGCACCAGCACCACGTCGGGAAAGCGCTGGGCCAGGTTGTACAAACCGCTTTTGAACGGCTGCGGATCTTCTTCAAAACCGCGCGTGCCTTCGGGAAACAAAATCAACGAGTCGCCGCTTTCCAGGGCGCTGATCAGCGGTTGCAGCGGGTCTTCGTCGCCCTTGCGTTCACGCTCCACATACACCGCGTTGAATACCTCGGTGGTCATCCAGCGCTTGAACCGGGACGCGGTCCAGTAATCTTTGGCCGCGATGGGGCGGGTGATGCTGCGCAGCGCGGTGGGCAGCGCCGCCCAGATCAGCACCAGGTCGGCGTGGCTTTGGTGGTTGGCGAAATAAATGCGTTGTTCGGCCTTGGGTGGGCAGCCGTGCCAGCGCGCTTGTGCGCCGGTGAGCAGGCGCACAAAGCCCAATAGGAACGTGCCCATGGCGTGGGCCGCCAGCCTCACAGTGCCCTCTCTTTGGGCCCATACGGCATGCCCGAGCGCTTGTTCACGGCGCGTTCACCGCGCCCATGCGCGCCACGATGGTGCCGGTGCGGCGTGCGAGATAGGCCGAGTTCTGGCGGTTCTCAAAAAACTTCGGGCTGGGCAGCATCACGGCGAGCCGCGCGGCCTCGTGCGGGCTGAGCTGGGCGGCCGACTTCTTGAAATACCGCTGGGCCGCGGCTTCAGCGCCAAAAACGCCCTCGCCCCACTCCACACTGTTGAGGTAAATCTCCAGAATGCGCTGCTTGCTCAGCAGCGCTTCGAGCGTGAGCGTGAGCAGCAATTCTTGCCCCTTGCGCAGCAGGTTGCGCTCGCCCGAGAGCAACAGGTTCTTGGCCAGTTGTTGGGTGATGGTGGAGCCACCCACCACCTTGGCGGGCTTGATCGCCTTGACTGCGGCCTCGGCAGCTTCGGGTTTTTTGGCCAGACGCCGTTCGATCTGTTCGGCGCGCTTGTCGGCCAGTTCCTGCCGCTTCTCATTTTTTTTCCAGGCTGCTTCGATCGCGCCCCAGTCCACGCCACCGTGGGTGACAAAGCCCGCATCTTCCGAGGCCATCACCGCGCGCTTGAGGTGTGGGCTGATCTGGTCGTAGTCCACCCACTGGTGCGACCAGCGCCCCTCTTTCTCGCTGCCCAGGCTGGCACCCGCGATGCGCCAGGCCTCGGAGCGCATGAACGCTGTGCTGTGGGGATTCACCACCACCATGAGCGCCACCCGCAACACAAAAAAGAGCTGCAGTGCTGCGCCGGCCAGCAACAACCACAACACCCAGCGTCCGAAAGATTTCATGGGGCGTTCTTATTGGCTTGAAAGCTGGGTTTGCAGCGTTTCGTCGCGCATGAATCGAAAGCGTGAGACGACCACAATCTCATCGGCTCGGCGACGCATGGCGTCGCTGAAGCGGCCAAAGTCCAGTCCGCGCACGATAGCCTGGGCTCGGCGATCCAGCGTGGCGTTGCCCGAGGTTTGCACCACTTCGGTGTTCAATACGTTGCCCGTGTGGTTGACGGTGATGATCATGGTGAGCTCGCCGTAGAGTTTGCGGCCCCCAGCCTCCGGGAAGTTGCTGGTGCCACGGTCTTCTATCTTGCGGCGCAGCGCATCGTAATAAATGGCATAAACCTCTTCCCGTGTGGCTGGGCTGATGTAGCGCTTCTTCGGGCGAGCGTTTTCTTCGTTGATGCGTTTTTCAATCTCGGCCAGGATTTTGATCAGTGCCTGGCGTTTTCGCTCGCGCTCAATCACGGCCGGGTTGGTGTTCAGCGCGTCCAGATCGGGCGGCGGCATGCTGGCCAGTTGCTGGCGAACCTGCGCCAAAATTTGGTTTTGCCGCTTCTTGAGTGCTTCAATCCGCTGTTCGTCTTCTTCGGTGGTGTCACCCATGCGCACTTGCGTGTTGGGCGGCAGCGGCGAGGTGGCTCGGCCTGTGGCCGCCTCACCACCGCCCGCGAGCGATGCCTGGGCAATGGCTTTGGCCTGGTCCGGGCGTTCGTCGCTTTTGGCGTTGACCAAAATGACTTCCAGCGGCGTGTCCTGAAACACCCGGTTGAAGCCTTCGGGGTCCACAAAACGCACGGTCAGCAAGGCCGCATGCACGGCCACCGAAATGCCCAGCGCGAGCTGCAGCGTGCTCAGTTTTTGGAGGAACGTCAGGGCGGGTTTCACGCCAGAATTATCGGTGCTGCGGGGCGTCTGAATCCCGGAGGGTCAGACGGCATTCTCGGTGGTCGTCGCCTCGGCCGGTGTGCCCGCGTCGTCCACGTCAATCGCCAACGCCAGCGGCGCCGCCAGTGCTTCGTCGTCTTCACCCGAGTCGCTGCTGTCATCGGCCAGGTCTTCTCCCGGCAGGTCCAGGCGCTCGACCACCGTGCCGTGAATGTCCAGCGTGATGTCGTCCACCGCACCCAGCCGCACGCGCACATGGGCGCCGCGCGGCAGGCCATCGGCACCCATCACCGGCAGCACCAGGGGCAGGTTGTCGGCGCGCACCAGGTTGTCTTTGAACAGGGTGGCGGTCAGTTCGCCAATGTTGTTTTGCTTCAGGTATTGCAGCGTCCAGTAGCGCTCCATGCCGTTCTGGAAGCCGTTGTAGGCGGTGTAAGCAGCGTCAAACGCGCTGATCACCGCAAACAATTGCGCGTCTTTGGGCTTGAACGGTGCAGCCAACGCAGCGGTTTTTCCGTGGCGCACACAGGCAATGATCTGCCACTGGTTCACCATGTCCACATAGCGGCGCAGGGGCGAGGTGCTCCAGGCGTAGCTGGGCACACCAATGCCGGCGTGCGGCTGCGCTTTGGTGCCCATGCGCACCTTTACGCCGGGTTGCAGGCTGGCCTGGCTGCGGTAAATGCCGGGCACACCGCATTCGGCCAGCCACTGGCCCCAACTGCTGTTGGCCAAAATCATGGCCTCGGCCACCATCAGGTCCAGTGGCGCACCGCGCTGGCGCGTGCCGATCACCACCGTCTCATGGCCCGCAGGCTCGCTGCCCGAGACGCCTTCGAGGCGGAAGGTGTAGTCGGGCCGAGAGAAGTTTTCGGGCTTGCCGCGCACCACCTCGCGCTGCGCTTTCAGGTGGCGCGCCAGCCTGAAGATGAAGGCCAACTGGGGTTGCAGCGCTTCAATGTGCGCTTCAACAAGGGCCTCGCTGGCGGGGGCTGCGCCGTTCAGCCACTCTTCGGTGATCACGGTGTCCAGCTTGTCGTGGCGCAGGTTGTGGGCGATCGGCACACGTTCCAGCGCGGTGCGCCGGTCTTGAATGGTCAGCGTGGCTTCGTCCAGCGTCACATACAGCGACAGGGCAGGGCAGTCGCGCCCGGCTTCGAGCGTGTAGGCCTGCACCACCTCGTCGGGCAGCATGGTGATTTTGTGGCCCGGCATGTACACCGTGGACAGGCGGTTGCGCGCCACCTGGTCAATGGGGCCGTCGGGCAGCACCACCAACCCAGGCGCGGCAATGTGAATGCCCAGCGTGACGGTGCCCGTGCCCAGGCCTTGAATCGAGAGCGCGTCGTCGATTTCGGTGGTGTGCGAGTCGTCAATGGAAAACGCCTGCACCGGCGCCAGAGGCAAATCGTCTGCAATGACCGGGGCCTGCAGCGCCGGAAAGCCCGTGCCTTTGGGGAACTGGTCGAACAAAAACCGCTGCCAGTGGAACTGGTAGGCGCTGCTGATGGCGCCCGCGTTTTGCAGCAGCGCCAGTGGGGCGGTGTGGCTGTTGCGGGCGGCCTCCACCACCGCCTTGTACTCGGGCGCGTTTTTGTCGGGTTTGAACAAAATTTTGTACAGCTGCTGGCGCACCGGCTCGGGGCATTGGCCGTTGGCCAGCTCGGCGGCCCAGGCCTCAATCTGTGCCTGAACCTGTTTTTTCTTTTCGATCGCGGCCAGCGCCTGCGCCAGGATGTCGGCAGGCGCCTTTTTGTAGCGACCTTTGCCGGCACGGCGAAAGTAATGCGGTGAGCCGTGCAGGCACAGCAGCGCCGCCACCTGCTGTTCGGTACCCGCGCTGGCACTGAAGTACTCTCGCGCCAGGTCGGCAAAGCCGAACTCGTCCTCCGGGGCAAACTCGTAAGCCATTTCCAGTTCCATGCTCTCGGCCAGCGCGGTGGCGGCGGGCATGAGCTGGGCCGGGGCAGGTTTTTCAAAGCGCAGCAAGGCGTTGGCCGCCTTGACCTTCACGCGCTTACCGGTATCCAGCTCAACCTGGAGCGAGCTTTCGGCCTCTGACAGGAGGCGGCCGGTCAGCAGTTTGCCGGCTTCGTCAAACAAAATGTGCATGGGCGAGATTGTCCCATGCGGGCGGTTTTGCTCCGCCGGTCTCAGCGGTGCAAGTTCAGAAAGTCGAACACGGCGTCGATGTGTTCCTCAAAGTTGCTGATGGCGTGGTCGCTCCCCGGCAGCAGACGCACCGCACCGCCGGCGCAAAACGCTTGCATTTCACGCCAGTCCAGCACCTCGTCACCCTGCGCCACGATGGCCCATTGGCGTTCTGGCGTGGCCGGCCGCAGCGCCGCGAGGCTGGCAATGTCGCTTTCCAGGGCGCGCAGTTCGTCCACGTAAGTTGGCTGAAAAACGAAGCGTTCGCTTGGGTCGTGCCAGCTGGTCTGTTCGCCCACGTACTTGAGCAGGTCGCGCGCGGGAAACACGGCCGGGTTGAGCAGCAGGGCCTTGGCGCAGCCGGTTTGCAGGGCCAGCCAGCGGGCATAGAAACCACCCAGCGACGACCCAGCCACCGCCATCGATTCGCGGGGCCAGTCGCGCACGCCATCCATCACCAGCGCCATGGCTTCCTTGGGCGAAGGGGGCAACTGTGGGCACCACCAGACCACACCCGGGTGCTGCGCGGCCACCCGGTTGGCCACTTTTTGCGCCTTCATCGATTGGGGCGAGGAACGAAAACCGTGCAGGTAGAGCAGGTGGGTGGTGGTCATGGGGGCGATGATACGGACGAAAAATGTCTCTGTGCGGGAGGTGTGGTGGGGTCGACCCCCATCTTGGTGGCCTTGGGCACGGGATAATCGCGGTATGTCCACCGCCTTCGACAAGCCCAACCCGCTGCAACGCATCGCACCTATTTTTCAGGGGTTCGATGGCCCTTTGGTGTTGGCGATTGTGCTGTTGGCCGGGCTGGGCCTCATGACCATGTATTCGGTGGGTTTTGACCACGGCACACGGTTCGCCACCCATGGGCGCAACATGTTGATGGCCGCTGGCGTGTTGTTTTTGGTGGCGCAAGTGCCGCCGCAGCGGCTCATGGCACTGGCGGTGCCCATGTATGTGTTGGGTGTGGCCCTGCTGCTGGCGGTGTTTCTGTTCGGTATTGAGAAAAAAGGGGCTCAGCGCTGGCTCAATATGGGCGTCGTGATTCAGCCCAGCGAGTTGCTCAAAATTGCCATGCCGCTGATGTTGGCGTGGTGGTTCCAGCGTCGCGAGGGGCAGTTGAAAACACTGGATTTTGTGGTCGCCGGCTTGTTGCTGGCGGTTCCGGCGGCGCTGATTTTGAAACAACCCGATCTGGGTACCACCCTGCTGGTGGTGGCTTCGGGCCTGTTTGTGATTTTTTTTGCCGGCCTGAGCTGGAAGCTGATCGTGCCGCCTCTGCTCATCGGTGCGGTGGGCATCATCGTGCTGATTGCGATGGAACCCCAATGGTGCGGCCCCGATGTGGACTGGAAAATTTTGCGCGAATACCAGCGCCAGCGGGTGTGCACGCTGCTGGACCCCTCCAAAGACCCGTTGGGCAAAGGGTTTCACATCATCCAGGGCATGATCGCCATCGGTTCGGGTGGCGTGTGGGGCAAAGGTTTCATGCAGGGCACCCAGACGCACCTGGAATTCATTCCCGAGCGCACCACCGACTTCATTTACGCGGCTTTTTCGGAGGAATTCGGCCTGATGGGCACCCTGGGTCTCATGGCCGCATTCATTTTCCTGGTGGTGCGCGGCCTCATGATTGCCCTGGAGGCGCCCACCTTGTTCTCCCGCTTGCTGGCGGGTGCGCTCACGCTCAATATCTTTGTGTACGCCTTTGTCAACATGGGCATGGTCAGTGGCATCTTGCCCGTGGTGGGCGTGCCGCTGCCTTTCGTGAGCTACGGCGGCACAGCCATGATCACCCTGGGCGTGGGGCTGGGCATGTTGATGTCGATTGCCAAGTCCAAGCGGCTGATGCAGTCCTGAATGTTGGGTGTGGCGCTGCGCAGACGCGGCGCCAAGACCATGCCCCCGGCGCGTCCCCCCGGTCCTTCTTACAATGGGGCCATGATTGCACGTGAACCCACCTTGGCCCGACTGGCCAGCGCCCAGAGCCTTCTGCTCGATCCCTATGGCTTGACCACCACGCACCTGCAGCGTGCGCTGGGCGACATCATGTCGCACGGCGTGGACGACGCCGACCTGTACTTTCAGTACACCCGCAGCGAGGGCTGGAGCCTGGAGGAGGGCATCGTCAAGACGGGCAGCTTCAGCATCGACCAAGGCGTGGGCGTGCGCGCGGTCAGCGGTGAAAAAACCGCGTTCGCTTATTCGGACGATTTGTCCTGGGACTCCTTGATCGATGCGGCGCACACTGTGCGCTCCATATCCGCCCAAGGCCAGGGCCGCCGGGTGCGAAAACCCAGCACCAAAGTGGCCCAATCGCGCTCGCTGTACCCCGGCCTGGACCCCATTGGCACGCTGGACAGCACCGCCAAAGTGGCCTTGCTGGAGCAGGTCGAGCGCATGGCCAAGGCCAAAGACCCGCGCGTGGTGCAAGTCATGGCCGGGCTGGCCAGTGAATACGACGTGGTGCTGGTGGCCCGCGCCGACGGCACCCTGGCCGCCGATGTGCGCCCGCTGATCCGCCTGTCGGTGACGGTGATTGCCGAGCAAAAAGGCCGCCGTGAAGTGGGCTCGTCGGGCGGCGGCGGTCGCTTTGGTTTGGCCTACTTTGACGAAGCCATGGTGCAAACCTATGTGGACGAAGCCGTATCGTCGGCGCTGACCAACCTGGATGCACGCCCCGCACCGGCTGGTGAAATGGTGGTGGTGCTGGGTTCGGGCTGGCCCGGTATTTTGTTGCACGAAGCGGTGGGTCACGGCTTGGAGGGCGACTTCAACCGCAAGGGCTCCAGCGCTTTCGCCGGGCGCATCGGCCAGCGTGTGGCGGCCAAGGGCGTGACGGTGCTCGACGACGGCACCATCGCCGACCGCCGGGGTTCGCTCAATGTGGACGACGAGGGCCACCCGTCGCAGAAAAACGTGTTGATTGAAGACGGCATTTTGCGCGGCTACATCCAAGACTCGATGAACGCGCGCCTCATGGGCGTGAAGCCCACCGGCAATGGTCGGCGCGAAAGCTACGCCCATGTGCCCATGCCGCGCATGACCAACACCTACATGCTCGGCGGTGACAAAGCGCCCGAGGAAATTGTGGCCAGCATCAAAAAAGGCCTGTACGCCGTGAACTTCGGCGGCGGGCAGGTGGACATCACCAGCGGCAAATTTGTGTTTTCGGCCAGCCAAGCCTATTGGGTGGAAAACGGCCAAATCCAATACCCGGTCAAAGGTGCCACCTTGGTGGGCAACGGCCCCGACTCGCTCACCCGCGTCAGCATGATCGGCAACGACATGAAGCTCGACAGCGGCGTGGGTACCTGCGGCAAAGAAGGCCAAAGCGTGCCCGTGGGCGTGGGCCAGCCCACCTTGCGCATCGAAGGCCTGACCGTGGGCGGCACCGCCTGAGGGGCGCTGTAAGACAGGTGTCATACCGTCTGTGCTACATTGGCCACCCATGAAAACGCGTTTCGCTTTTGCCTTTTATTTTTGGTTCTCAGTCCCTGGCGGACGAGAGGCGAGGCTGTAAGCGCATCACCGAATCTCGATCAAACCGCCGGAGCCACCAGCCCGGCGGTTTTTTTTCGCCCCTGCTGTTCCCACTTTTTGTACCAACCGCACTTGAGGAGTCCCGCGATGAATGCACAGACCACCCCGGCCAGCAGCGATGCCTGGCATGCCCGTCCTGTCGACAAAACCAGCCAGACCGACGACGAACGCATCAAGGACATCACCGTGCTACCGCCTCCAGAACATTTGATCCGCTTCTTCCCCATTGGCGGCACACCGGTGGAGGCGCTGATCAGCCAGACCCGCCAGCGCATTCACAACATCTTGCACGGCCAGGACCAGCGCTTGCTGGTGGTGATCGGGCCTTGTTCGATCCACGATCCGGCTGCCGCCATCGACTACGCCCGTCGCTTGAAGCCGCTGCGTGAAAAGTACGCCGACACGCTGGAGATCGTCATGCGCGTGTACTTTGAAAAACCGCGCACCACGGTGGGCTGGAAAGGCCTCATCAACGACCCCTACCTGGACGAGAGCTTCCGCATTGATGAGGGCCTGCGCATTGCGCGCCAGTTGCTGATTGAAATCAACCGACTGGGTCTGCCTGCCGGCAGCGAATTTCTGGACGTGATCTCGCCGCAATACATTGGCGACCTGATCAGTTGGGGGGCCATTGGGGCGCGTACCACCGAAAGCCAGGTGCACCGTGAACTGGCCTCCGGCCTGTCGGCGCCCATCGGTTTCAAAAACGGGACCGACGGCAACATCAAGATTGCCACCGACGCCATTCAGGCAGCGGCGCGCGGTCACCACTTTCTGTCGGTGCACAAAAATGGCCAGGTGGCCATCGTGCAGACCAATGGCAACCCGGACTGTCATGTGATCTTGCGCGGTGGCAAAGCGCCCAACTACGACGCCGCCAGCGTGGCCGCTGCGGTGAAGGACCTCGAAGCCGCCAAGTTACCGGCACGTTTGATGGTCGACTGCAGCCACGCCAACAGCAGCAAACAGCACCAAAAGCAGTTGGATGTGGCGCGCGACATTGCAGGCCAGATCACCGCTGGCTCGAGCAGCGTATTTGGCGTCATGATTGAAAGCCACATTGAGGCCGGCGCACAAAAATTCACCCCTGGCAAGGATGGTATGGATACCCTGACTTACGGTCAGAGCATCACAGACGCCTGTCTCGGCTGGGAGGACTCTCTGCAAGCCTTGGAGGTGCTGTCGCAAGCGGTTGCCCGCCGCAGCGCCGGTGGTCAAGCCGGCTGAAGGCCTTTGTTGACCCCGATCGCCATGGATGAATCGGGTGTTTGATTGCCTTGTGGCTTGTACTCGTCGGCGATGGAGCGCTTCCTGGCGGGTTGCTCAAGGCACAATGTGGGCGTGTCTTTCAATACCCTCTAACGTATCCAAGGAGTCGTTTTTATGCGCAGCCACGTGACCGTGATCTGGGGTGAGCCATTCACCTACCGCTTTGATCTGGAAGAAGTCCAGCCCATGCCGCACGACATGGCCCGCAGCTGGCTGGACGAGCAGTTCACCTTTCTGGGCTGCGAACCGATCCGGGCCACCGGCAAGGTACTGACCGCCGACAAGGTGCTGTGTGTGGCGCAGGCCGCTGGCGAAGCGCGTTTTCGCGATGAGGCGCACCACGCGTGGGCCGTGGCCTTTGCCAAAGCGGCCAGTGCCGCATTGGCAAAGCCTGTGGTGTCGGTGGACGTGCAGGCCATGACGCTGTCTTACTGATTCGCGTCCAGCGGGGTTGCCGGGCTGCTTGATCAGGTGCAGGACTGGGTCAACGCGCTCAGCAGGCGGGCATGCACGCCGCCAAAGCCACCGTTGCTCATGCACACAATGTGATCGCCGGGCTGCGCGGCAACGCTCACCTGCGTTACCAGCTCGTCTATGTTGTGCGCCACCCGCGCACGCGCACCCATGGGTTTCAGGGCGTCATTGGCATCCCAGTCCAGCCCGCCCGCGTGGCAAAAAGCCAGGTCAGCGGCTTCCAGGCTCCAGGGCAATTGCGATTTCATGGTGCCGAGTTTCATCGTGTTGCTGCGAGGTTCAAACACCGCCAGGATGCGGCCTGACGGGCCTGGGTTCTGCTGCAACCGGCGCTTCAGCCCGTCCAGCGTGGTGCGGATGGCTGTGGGGTGGTGGGCAAAGTCGTCGTATACGGTGATGGCTTGTCCTTGCTGCGTCACCGTGCCGCGAACCTCCATGCGGCGGCGAACGTTTTCAAAACGGGCCAAGGCCTGGGCCGCCAACGCTGGGGGCACGCCCACGTGGTCGGCCGCCGCAATGGCTGCCAGCGCATTGAGCTGGTTGTGGGTGCCGCTCAGCGCCCATTCCACCCGGGCCACCACCTGGCCGCGCTGCAGCACGTCAAAGGCGTGTGGTTCGCCTTGGGCCGTGAAGTCGCTCACCGCTGCGCCAAAGCTGCGCAGTTCGCTCCACAGCCCCGTGTGCAGCACCCGGTCCAGCGACTCTTCCAGCCCATTCACCACCACCCGACCCGAGCCGGGCACGGTGCGCACCAGATGGTGAAACTGGCGTTCAATCGCCGCCAGGTCGTCAAAAATATCGGCGTGATCGAACTCCAGGTTGTTCAAAATGGCGGTGCGTGGCCGGTAGTGCACAAACTTGCTGCGTTTGTCGAAAAACGCGGTGTCGTATTCGTCGGCCTCGATCACGAAAACAGGTGCTTTTGCTCCGGAGCCATCGCTTATCGAAGCCGCGCCTTGCGGGCGCTGTGCTGCGCCTAGTCTGGCTGAAACGCCAAAATTCATGGGCACGCCGCCAATCAGAAAGCCCGGTTCCAGACCCGCCGATTCCAGAATCCAGGTGAGCATGGCGGTGGTGGTGGTTTTGCCGTGGGTGCCCGCGACCGCCATCACATGGCGCCCTTGCAACACGTGCTCGGCCAGCCACTGTGGGCCACTGGTGTAGGGTGCACCGGCTTCCAGGATGGCTTCCATGAGCGGGAATTTGGGGCTGCCATCGGGGCGCCGGGCTCGGCTGACCACGTTGCCCACCACGTACATGTCGGGTGCCAAGGCCATCTGGTCGGCCTCAAAGCCTTCCACCAGGTCAATGCCCAGTGCACGCAGCTGGTCGCTCATCGGCGGGTAAACGCCAGTGTCACAGCCGGTCACCCGGTGTCCAGCCTCGCGCGCCAGCGCGGCCAAGCCGCCCATGAACGTGCCACAAATGCCCAGAATATGAATATGCATCCGGCGATTTTAGGCGCCCATACCGGGTATGGCGGGCGGGTGCCGCAGGCCTGCAGTGCAGCGGGCACAATGGCACCATGGATTGGAATCGAGACAGCAACCACAACGATATTGCCGCCGTGGCCGCCCGTCTGGTGGTGGAGGAGGGGCTGGAATACGCTGCCGCGAAGCGCCGCGCTGTTAAACAGTTGGGCCTGCAGGCACGGGCGCCTTTGCCCGACAACGCTGCCATGGACGCGGCGGTGCGCGAATACATTGCGGTGTTCTGCCCGGAAACCCAGGCCGCCGAGCTGCGGGCTCTGCGCGAGGTGGCGCTGTTGTGGATGGGCCGTCTGGCCGCGTTCCGCCCGCACCTGGGCGGTGCGGTCTGGCACGGTACCGCCACCCGGCACAGCGATATTTATGTGCAGCTGTTTTGCGACGATCCCAAGTCTGCCGAATTCGCGCTGCTGGACCACCGCGTGGAATACCACCCGGGCACGGTCAACGGCTGGCGCGGCGAGCCGGTGCAATCGCTCACGCTGCGAACCCGTTGCAATGCGCTGGGGCAATGGGTGCTGGTGCACCTGATGGTGCACGACCTCGACGACCTGCGCGGCGCCCTGAAGCCCGACGCCCAAGGCCGCAAGCCCCGGGGTGATGCACCCGCTCTGCGTGCGCTGATGGCCCAAACCCTTACAGAAACACAAGAGCACATGCCATGACCCTGAACCGACGCACAATTTGGATGACGGGGGTGGCCACTGCGGCGGGTGCAGCGGGTGTCGGTGTGGCCTGGTGGCGCTACCAGCCCAACGCGGTCGCCACCGACGCCGAGGCCACCTTCTGGGCCAGCCAGTTTGAAGATCCCCATGGCGATGCATTGAACCTGGCGGCTTGGCGTGGCAAACCGCTGCTGGTGAATTTTTGGGCCACCTGGTGCCCGCCGTGTGTGGAAGAGCTGCCGCTGCTCAACGCCTTTTACCGCACCCACGCGGCTCGGGGTTGGCAGGTGCTGGGGCTGGCGGTGGACCAGCCCAGTGCGGTGCGCAGTTTCCTGCAGAAACTGCCGTTGGACTTTCCGGTGGGCATGGCAGGCTTGGCGGGCACCCAGCTTAGCCGCGAACTGGGCAACCCCACCGGGGGACTGCCTTACACCGTGGTCATGGGTGCAGACGGTGCCGTGCTGCACCGAAAAATCGGCAAGGTGTCCGAGGCCGATCTGGCCCAATGGGCCTTGCTGGCCTGAGCGTGGCTGCGTACGCAGTTTTCTCAGGCCCGTCTGGCGCCCAAGGAGCGTCTTCTTGTTACATCCGGCAACGTTCTTTGAAAAACGGTTAAAGTTCGCCAACACCGTCGCTCAGGGCTTGCTGGCCCAAGAAAATGGCGTCTTTTTCAGCCGATACACGGCGCTCTCAACGGTGCTGCCATCGTGTACACTGCGCCACCCGATGGGTTGATATGCCCCAATTTGTGTGAATTTGGTGGTATTTGGGTCAACTTAAGCGATTTTCGTTGGAGAAACCATGGATTTGAGAAAACTGAAAACCCTGATCGATCTCGTGTCAGAGTCGAACGTGTCGGAGCTGGAAATCACCGAAGCCGAAGGCAAGGTGCGCATCGTCAAGAGCGCGCCTGTTGGGTTTGCAGCGCCCATGGCCTATACCATGGCACCAGCGCCCCAGGCGGCACCTGCGGTGATCGTGGCTGAGTCAGCGGCACCTGTGGTGCCCACACCCGTCGCAGAGCCCACAGGCCATATTGTGAAGTCGCCCATGGTTGGTACGTTCTACCGTGCTTCCAGTCCAGGTGCCAAGCCTTTTGTTGAATTGGGTGACTCCATCAAGGAGGGCGAGACCATCTGCATCGTTGAAGCCATGAAAATTCTCAACGAAATCGAGGCCGACAAGTCCGGCACGGTAACCAAGATTCTGGTGGACAACGGCCAGGCCGTGGAGTACGGCCAGCCCTTGTACGTGATCGAATAAAGGGCTTGGCGCGCATGTTCAAGAAAATTCTGATAGCCAACCGGGGAGAGATTGCACTGCGGGTGCAGCGGGCTTGCCGGGAGATGGGCATCAAAGCGGTGATGGTCTATTCCGAAGCCGACCGCGACGCCAAATACGTGCGCCTGGCCGACGAGGCCGTCTGCATCGGGCCCGCATCGAGCACGCACAGCTACCTCAACATGCCGGCCATCATTTCTGCAGCCGAGGTGACCGACGCCGAGGCGATTCATCCTGGCTACGGTTTTCTGTCGGAAAACGCCGACTTTGCCGAGCGTGTGGAAAAAAGCGGCTTCACTTTCATCGGCCCTTCGCCTGAGTCCATCCGCCTGATGGGTGACAAGGTCTCGGCCAAGCAGGCCATGATCCGCGCTGGCGTGCCTTGTGTTCCCGGTTCCGAAGGCGCTCTGCCCGACGACCCGGTGATCATCAAACGCACCGCCAAGGCGGTCGGTTACCCGGTGATCATCAAGGCTGCTGGCGGCGGCGGTGGGCGTGGCATGCGCGTGGTGCACACCGAGGCAGCCCTGCTGCACGCGGTGCAGACCACCAAGGCCGAAGCTGGGGCAGCGTTTGGCAACCCTGAGGTGTACATGGAGAAGTTTCTCCAGAACCCGCGCCACATCGAAATTCAGATTCTGGCCGACACGCACCGCAACGCGGTGTATCTGGGCGAGCGCGACTGCTCCATGCAACGCCGTCACCAGAAGGTCATTGAAGAAGCGCCCGCGCCGGGCATTCCGCGCCGCCTGATTCAGAAAATTGGTGAGCGTTGCGCGGCAGCCTGTAAAAAAATCAGTTACCGGGGCGCTGGTACCTTTGAGTTCCTCTACGAAAACGGCGAGTTTTATTTCATTGAAATGAACACCCGTGTGCAGGTCGAGCACCCGGTGACCGAGTGGATTTCGGGGGTGGACATTGTTCGCACCCAAATTGCGGTGGCCGCTGGCGAAAAATTGCCGTTCACACAGCGCCAGGTGGAGCTGCGTGGGCATTCGATCGAGTGCCGGATCAACGCCGAGGACCCTTACAAGTTCACGCCGTCGCCCGGTCGCATCACCACCTGGCACGCACCCGGCGGCCCCGGTGTGCGCGTCGATTCGCACGCCTACACCAATTACTTTGTGCCGCCGAACTACGACTCCATGATCGGCAAGATCATCGTGCACGGCGATACCCGCGAGCAAGCGCTGGCCCGCATGCGCACCGCGTTGGCCGAGACGGTGATCGAAGGCATCAAGACCAACATCCCGCTGCACCGCGAACTGATGGTGGACGCGAGCTTCATCGCTGGCGGTACCAATATCCATTACCTTGAAGAATGGTTGTCACAGCGTGAGCGTTGAATTGGAAAACACTTCCCCGTCGGCAGGAAGCTTGTTTGAGCTGGTGTTGCTGGCGCCCGAATCTGCCGTGGAGTCGGTGGGCGATGCGTTGGTGGCGCTGGATGCCTTGAGCGTGTCGGTGGAAGACGCCGATGCCATGACGGCTGCCGAGTCGGCCTTGTTTGGCGAGCCGGGCATGCCGCCGCCCAAAGCCGGTTGGCAGCGTTCCCGCGTGGTGGCGCTGTTCCCCACCGAAGCAGCGGCCCGAGAGGCGGCTGGCTTGCTGCTGCTGCAAGACTTCTTTGAAGGCTGTGCGGTGCAAGGCGTGCAGGCGGTGCCCGAACAGGACTGGGTGCGTTTGACCCAATCGCAGTTTGCACCGGTTGAAATCACCCCCAGTTTCTGGATCGTGCCCACCTGGCACGAACCGCCGGCAGCGGCAGAGCAGGTGATTCGTCTGGACCCTGGTCTGGCGTTTGGCACCGGCACCCACCCCACCACCCGCATGTGCCTGCGCTGGACGGCACAGCACGACTGGGCAGGGCAGCGGGTGCTCGATTACGGCTGTGGCTCGGGTATTTTGGCCATTGGCGCGGCCAAGTTTGGGGCGCACGACATCGTCGCGGTGGACATCGACCCCGCTGCGGTCGAATCGACCCAACTCAATGCCGCGGCCAACCATGTGACGCTGGCCGCGGGCTTGCCCGAGTTGGCTGCGGGGGCGTTTGATCTGGTGCTGGCCAATATTCTGGCCACGCCGCTCAAGGTGTTGGCACCCTTGCTGTGCGCCCATGTGCGTTCTGGCGGGCATTTGGTGCTGGCCGGTATTTTGGCGCGCCAGGCCGACGAGTTGCGTGAGGCCTACGCGCCTTGGATGGCGCTGGAGGTGAGCGACGAAACCGACGGCTGGATTCTCATGACCGCGGTCAAAGGCTGAGCGTTTTTTCATGGTGATCCGCACGCTGTTGGGGTCGGTCATGCAGCGGCCCCTCTTTTCATGGCGTACCGGTGCCTTGGGTGTTGTCATCGCCGGTGCGGAATAATCTGCCCATGCATTTCACCACCCGCTGTCCCGCTTGCGGCACGATGTTCAGGGTTGTTCCCGACCAGCTCAAAATTTCCGATGGCTGGGTCCGGTGTGGCCATTGTGCTGACGTGTTTGACGCCACGCTGTACCTCGAAACCTGGGTGCCTCCAGCACCTTCAACCACAGGCGATCCCGTCAGCCGCAGGCAGCGGTCGGGGTCCTCAGGTGAGGTCACGCCGTCTGGTCTGGATGCGACTTCCAACGGGCACCGGCCTGCTGTCCATTCTCTGGAGCGCATCGAAACGACTGTGCTGAGGGAGCGTGAGGTGTTGGCTGTAGACCCCAGCGCAGAAGCGCGGCTTGCGGGGGGCGTGTTCCAGCCGCATTCTGTGGTTGCACCAACTCCTGCATTGGTCTCTGCCGAAAATTCGCCACACACCTTCGCGAGTGACAGGTCTGCAGCGCCAGCACCGCAGCGGCTGGTGGATGAATCTCCAGAAACCCGTGTTACCGCGGTGCCTCCAACGCCAGACGCGGATCACCAGACCGATATCCCGGGTTTCTCTGCCAGCACGTTGGGTGCGGTCGCAGATCAGATGCCGGTTGATTTGGGTTTGGGCCCTGCAGGACCGGATGGGGTTGACCGTGCGCAGCAGGCCTCGCAGCCCGCTGACCATCCGAAATTGGTGGAACCTGAGCCCAGTTTTGTCAGGCAGGCGCGCCGCCGGGCGTTTTGGCATTCGCCTGGAATACGGGTGTTGTTGTCGGTGTTCGTGCTGTTGCTCACCCTGGCTCTGGGTTTGCAGTGGGTCTTGCACGAGCGCGATACCCTGGCGGCTTGGCAGCCCCGGTGGGCGCCCACGCTCAAGCAGCTGTGTGCACCGCTGGGTTGCGAAGTGGCACCGGTGCGCCGAATCGATGCCATCGTCATCGACAGTTCGACGCTGGTGCGTCGGT
Source organism: Hydrogenophaga sp. (assembly GCF_030656115.1). Taxonomy (GTDB): domain Bacteria; phylum Pseudomonadota; class Gammaproteobacteria; order Burkholderiales; family Burkholderiaceae_C; genus Hydrogenophaga. The sequence continues at coordinate 2,008 of NZ_JAUSOO010000020.1, read as the reverse complement.
TGGGCAACTTTTACTCTTTTGACTTGGTGCTGAAAAACACCGCGTCGATACCGCTGGCGGTGCCTGCCCTTGAACTGAGCCTGACCGACACCCACGATGCGGTGATTGCGAGGCGCGTTTTCTTGCCCGAGGAACTGCCTGGAGCGCTGGTGCTGTTGCCGCCACAAGATTCGGTGACCATCAGCCTGCGTCTCTCGCTTGCGGTGGGTGCATCCATGCCGATGGCAGGCTATCGAGCCCTGGTTTTTTACCCTTGATTCTGGAAACAACGCTTCATGTCCATCCTCGTTTGCGGTTCGCTGGCCTTTGACACCATCATGACCTTTGAGGGTCGCTTTGCCGAGCAGATCCTGCCCAGTCAGCTGCACATTCTCAACGTCTCTTTTCTGGTGCCCGGTTTGCGCCGCGAATACGGGGGGTGTGCCGGCAACATTGCCTACGGTCTGCGCCAGCTGGGTGCGCAAGCCGTGCCGTTGGCCATGCTGGGTAACGATGGTCAAGACTACCTGGCGCGCCTGCAGGCCTTGGGTGTGGACACGCAGCACGTGGGCTCTTCGGCCGACTGCTACACCGCCCAGGCCATGATCATGACCGACCGTGACAACAACCAGATCACCGCTTTTCATCCCGGTGCGATGTCCCAGGCGCACGACAACCCGGTGCCCGCACGGACCGATATCTCCTTGGGCATCATTTCGCCCGATGGCCGTGAAGCGATGCTGAGCCACGCCCGTCAGCTGCACGCAGCGGGTGTGCCGTTTGTGTTCGATCCAGGCCAGGGCCTGCCCATGTTCAACGGGGAAGAGTTGTTGCAATTCGTCGAACTGGCCACCTGGGTCGCGGTGAACGATTACGAAGCCCGCATGCTGTCGGACCGTACCGGTTTCTCGCTGGAAGACCTGGCGGCGCGTGTGCAGGGCCTCATTGTGACCCTGGGTGCGCAGGGTTGCGAGGTTTGGGAGGGTGGGCAGAAAACGGTGGTGCCCGGTTTGTCTGTTGCCGATGTGGTGGACCCGACCGGTTGTGGCGATGCGTTTCGCGCCGCTTTGCTGCACGGTCTTGAGCTGGGTTGGGCGTTGCAACGCTGTGCCGAATTGGGGAACCGCATGGGGGCCGCCAAAATTGCCAGCCGCGGTGGCCAGAACTACCTGTTCAGCGTTCAACCTAGAAACGGCAGTTGACCGCGCTCAACCGCTGGGGATACCTGTGAATGCTGAGAATTTTGCCCACGGGCAAGCTCACCTTGTGGGGAGTGCGCTACAGGTTCAGGCCCGATTGAGCCGCCAGGGCGCGCGCTGCGGCGTTGTTCCTCCTGGCGGGCAGTAGCCCGCTGCGTCGTCGCGCCTTGCCAGCAAATACCCTGACAGCCCACTCGGACCTGTCCAACTGCCGTTTCTTGGTTTAACGCGCGTTGGCGACCCTGGCAAGGTTGTCAGCTCGTTCCTGGATTCTTTTTGCCGGGCGACAAATGAAAAAAGCCCGGGGCCAAAGCACCGGGCTTGTTGTTTTGCCGACGGCTTCAGGGTTTGCTGGAGGTCGGAAATGGCCAGGCTGCTTGAGGCGTCAGCTTGGTCTGTGCTGCTGGGGCGGCAGGTGCAACCGATTTCTTGGTCGCTGCTGCTTTCTTCACAGGTGCAGCAGCCTTCTTGACAGGCGTTGCTTTCTTCGCAGGAGCAGCCACCGCCTTCTTGGCCGGAGCGGCTTCCTTGGCGGGTGCAGCAGCCTTTTTGGCTGGCACTGCTTTCTTCGCGGGAGCCACCGCCTTCTTGGCTGGAGCAGCCTCCTTGGCGGGTGCAGCAGCCTTCTTGGCAGGCGCTGCTTTCTTCGCGGGAGCAGCAGCCACCGCCTTCTTCGCAGGAGCAGCCACCGCCTTCTTGGCCGGGGCGGCTTCCTTGGCGAGTGTAGCAGCCTTTTTGGCTGGCACTGCTTTCTTCGCGGGAGCCACCGCCTTCTTGGCTGGAGCAGCCTCCTTGGCGGGTGCAGCAGCCTTCTTGGCAGGCGCTGCTTT
>NZ_JAUSOO010000006.1 GCF_030656115.1 Hydrogenophaga sp. | reverse complement strand
CCATGTACGACAACATCGACACGCTGTACGCCGCGCACAACGCGGCCAAGAGCATCAAGCGCGAGAACGCCATCAAGGGCATGCCGGTGCCGCTGCACCCCGGTGCCGAGCGCTACTACAAAGAAGTGGGCCTGATCAAGTGATCGCCGTGCAGCGCCGCTGCCGGCGCTGCCCGACCCACGGCTCCGGCGCACGCCAGGGGCCTTTTTTTTGCGTCGCGCCATGAAGCTCCAAGCCCTGTGGCGAAGCCCTTCGGCTTGGCCTGCCGGGGCCGCTCTTGTGCTGACCCTGGCCGTCTGGCTGTCTTACACAGCGGTCTACCGCGCAGCCCTGCAAGAGGCGGGGCAACGGGGCCAGGCCCAGATGCAGCTGCAGGCGCGCGAGTTGCTGGGCTCGGTAGAAAAGTTCGAGCACCTGCCCTACCTGGTCGGCGCAGATCAGGCGCTGGCCCAGGTGCTGAGCGCGCCACAAGACCCCCTGCGGCTGAACGCGGCCAACCGCTACCTGCAATTTGCCCAGCACCGCACGGGCGTGGCCGCCATTTACCTCATGGACACCACGGGCCACACGCTGGCCGCGAGCAATTGGTCCACGCCAGGCAGTTTTGTGGGGCGCAACTACCGGTTTCGGCCTTATTTTCAGCAGGCCATGGAAGGCGGTGCGGGCCGGTTTTATGGTGTGGGCGTGACCACGGGCGAACCGGGCTTTTTCATCGCAGCACCGCTGTTGCAAAACAACCGCATCGAAGGCGTCGTGGCGGTCAAGGTGGACCTGACACCGCTGGAAGAGCGCTGGCGCGAAGCCGGCCTGCCGCTGGCGCTGGCCGATGAGGCGGGTGTGATGTTTCTGTCGGCGCAGCGCGACTGGCGCTACCGCAGCCTGTACCCCCTGGCCGAGCCTGCACGGGCCAAGCTCCGGGAGACACGGCAGTACGGGGGCACGCTCACCGAGGCCCTGAGCCCACAAGGCCTTGACGCAGCGCAAGCCCCCACCGCGCTGCAGGTGGTCGATGGTGGCCACTACCTGGTGCAAGCCCGGCCGCTGGAGCACTTTGGCTGGCAACTGCTGCTGTTTGCAGACCCTGGCCCGGCGAGGCGGCAAGGCGCGCTGGCGGCGGGTCTGGTCGGGCTGAGCCTGGCGGTGGTGTTGCTGGCACTGGCTTTTGCCTGGCAATACCGCAGGCGCATGTCGGAGCGGCGCGCGATGGCGCGTGAGCGGGCCCGGGCCATTGAAGCGCTGGAACGCCGCATTGCCGAGCGCACGGCCGAGCTCACCGCGGCCAACGATGCGGCGGTACAAACCGGCAAACTGGCGCTGCTGGGCCAAATGGCGGCGGGCATCAGCCACGAGCTTTCGCAACCGCTGGCGGCGCTGCACACGCTGGCCGACAACGCGGCGGAGTTCCTCAAGCGCCAAGACCCCGACAACGCCAGCAGCAACCTGCAACTGATCGGCGGGCTGTGCACCCGCATGGGCAACATTGTGGGCGAGCTCAAGGCCTTTGCCCGCAAAGAGCCGGCCCGCCTGGAGCCTGTGCGGCTGGCAGAGGTGGTGGCCAGCACGCTGATGCTGATGGAGCCTTTGCGCCACGCCAGCCAAACGCGCATAGAGACCGAAACCCTGGACGCCGGGCTGGCCGTGCTGGGCGACGGCATTCGCCTGGAACAGGTGCTGGTGAACCTGCTGCGCAACGGCATAGACGCGATGGAAGGCCAGGCGGAGCGGCGGATTGACATTCGCGTGAGCGCCACCGGCGAAACCGTGACCCTGTCGGTTCGAGACCACGGGCCGGGGCTGAGCGACGCTGCCCGCGCCCACTTGTTTGAGCCTTTCTTCACCACCAAGCCCAGCGGCAAAGGGCTGGGCCTGGGGTTGTCGCTGTCACAGGCGATCGTGCGCGAAATGGGCGGACAGATCAGCGCCCACAACGCCGGGCCGGGCGCGCGTTTCGACGTGACCATGCGGCGAACCGCGACGCCCCCTGACGCCACGGCACCGTCTGAACACCCCCAGCTGAACCGGACACCCTTTTATGCATGTACTGCTGATTGAAGACGATCCCATCGTCATGATCGGAGCCACCCAGGCGCTGCGGCTGGCGAACATGGAAACGCGCCAAGCCACCAGCGTGGAGGCCGCACTGAACCAGTTCGCCAGCGAGCGCCCGGCGGCCATACTGAGCGATGTGCGCCTGCCGGGCGCGGATGGCTTTGCCTTGCTGCGCCGCGTGCGCGAACTCGACAGCGAGTTGCCCGTGATCCTGATGACCGGGCACGGCGACATTCGCATGGCGGTGGAGGCCATGCACCTGGGCGCCTACGATTTTCTGGAAAAACCTTTTTCGTCGGACCGCTTGGCCGACGTGGTTCGGCGGGCGCTTGAAAAGCGCGGGCTGGTGCTGGAGAACCGGCGTCTGCAAGCCCTGGTGGAGGCACAGCACGGACAAGGGCTGGTGGGCCAGACCACGGCGATGAACGAGGTGCGCCGCCGCGTGGTGGCCTTGGCGCCGACCCAGGTGGATGTGCTGCTGCGCGGCGAAACCGGCACGGGCAAAGAGGTGGTGGCCCGGGCCATTCACGAAGCGTCGGGCCGCACAGGCCCGTTTGTGGCCATCAACTGCGGTGCCCTGCCCGAGTCCATTTTCGAGAGCGAGATGTTCGGCCACGAAGCGGGCGCCTTCACCGGCGCCACGCGCCGGCGCGTGGGCAAGCTGGAGCATGCACGCGGCGGCACGGTGCTGCTCGACGAGATCGAGAGTCTGCCGATGTCTCAGCAGGTCAAGCTGCTGCGCGTGCTGCAGGAGCGCGTGATCGAGCGGCTGGGCGGCAACGACCCGGTGCGCATCGACTGCCGCTTCATTGCAGCCGCCAAGTCAGACCTGAAGGCCTTGTCGGATGCCGGTCAGTTTCGGCACGACCTGTATTACCGGCTGCATGTGGCCACCATTGAACTGCCGCCCCTGCGCGAGCGCCGCGACGACATTCCCCTGCTGCTGGCGCATTGCCTTCGGCTGTCTGCAGACCGGTACCACACCCCACCGCCCACCCTGAGCCAGGCCGAACTGAGCCACTGGATGGCACACGACTGGCCGGGCAATGTGCGTGAGTTGCACAATGCCGCCGAGCGGATGTGCCTGGGCCTGGAGCCGGGCATGGGCCCGTGTGAGCCGGTGGCCGCAGAAGCCGCCTCGCTCAGCACCCAGCTGGACGCTTTTGAGTGGCGCCTTCTCACGCAGGCCCTGCGCGAATGCCAGGGCCAGGTGTCGCTGGCGGCGGAGCGCCTGCAGGTGCCGCGCAAAACGCTGTACGACAAAATCGCGCGCCTGAAGATCGACCCGGCCGCGTTCAGAGCACCGCGTGTTTGAGCGGATTTCCGCCCAATCGGGTAACGCCATTCGGGATAACCGCACACACCCAAAGCAGCATTTGCTTAAAAATCAAAGGCTTGAAGTTCAAACAATGCTGGCCGGCAAATTGCTACCTGTTGACCCGTCCCTGGCGCACAACCGCGCTGGCGGACTTTTTTAAAACACGATTGGAGACCTCATGAAAAATTTCCGTACCCTGGCCAGCCGCTGCGCTTTGGTCGCGTCTGTCGGCATGGCGCTCATCTCGGGCCATGCCAACGCCCAGCAGCAGTTCGTCAACGTGCTCACCGGCGGCCAAAGCGGCGTGTATTACCCCATGGGCGTTGCGCTGTCGCAGATCTTCGCCAAAGACATTCCCAATGTGCGCTCCACCGCGCAGGTGACCAAGGCTTCGGCCGAAAACCTGAATCTGTTGCAGGCCGGCCGCGGCGAGCTGGCCCTGGCGCTGGCCGACTCCGTGTCCGACGCCTGGAAGGGCGACGCCGAAGCAGGCTTTCCCAACAAGCTGGACAAGCTGCGCGGCCTCTCGGCCACCTACAACAACTACATCCAGATCGTGGCCAACGCCGACTCGGGCATCAAAACGCTGGCCGACCTGAAGGGCAAGCGCATTTCGGTGGGCGCGGCCAAGTCGGGTACCGAGCTGAACGCCCGCGCCATTTTCAAGGCCGCCGGCCTGGCCTACAGCGACATGGCCAAGGTGGAGTACCTGCCGTTTGGTGAGTCGGTGGAGCTGATGAAGAACCGCCAGCTCGATGCGACCTTGCAGTCGGCCGGCCTGGGTGTGGCGTCCATCCGCGATCTGGCCACGGCC
>NZ_JAUSOO010000186.1 GCF_030656115.1 Hydrogenophaga sp. | reverse complement strand
GGAGTTGGGCTTCTTGGGGGTCGTGGTGTACACACGGGTGCACACACCGCGACGCTGCGGAGAGTTTTCCATGGCCGGGCTCTTGGATTTGGTCTTTTCGACCTCCCGGCCGTGGCGCACGAGTTGATTGATGGTTGGCATGAAACGTCCCTAAACGTTTAGAAAAAAGCAAAAACGGATACTTCCCGGAAGATTCCGAAAAGCCCTCGACTGTAGCACGCCCCCTCTTTTCTGGCAAATCAAATGATTCGAGGCTGCGCGGGTGTGGCTATCAGGATGGCCCATAAGCAGGGGAAATCCATTGAACGTTCACCCCCTGAACTTCATTGGATCCACAAGCGCAGCGCATCCCAGGCACGGCCCAGCAGACCGCTTTCTTCAACGGTTTCAAGCACTGTGAGTGGCAGCTCAGCCACCAACGCGCCGCTGGCCAGGCTGACGCGCAACACACCCACCGATTGCCCTTGCAAAAGCGGAGCAACCAGCGGGTCGGGTCGTACCACCTCGGTTTTCAGACGCCCCGCCTCACCCGCAGGCACCGAAACCACAACGCCACCAGGCTGACCCAGTTTCACCACCGGTGCCTTGCCCTTCCAGACCCTCGGCGTGGCCACAGGCGTACCCACGGGAAACAGGCGCACCGCATCAAAGGCGGTATAACCCCAATTCAACAGCTTCTGGGTTTCAGCGGCTCGCGCGTTCTCGCTGGAAGCACCCAGCAGAACACTGAGCAGACGGCGCTGCCCCTCCGGGCCCGAACCCAGAGCAGGCACCTGGCGACGGGCGGTGGTCACCAGGCAGTAACCTGCGGCGTTGGTGTGACCCGTCTTCAGCCCATCGACGCTGGGGTCGCGAAACAGCAGCACGTTGCGGTTGGTGTCGTTGGCGGCAGGGGTTCCCGGGTAACGGTAGCGTTGGATGGCGTAGTAAGGCACATATTCAGGGAAATCGCGCATCAGGCGGGTGGCCAGGGTGGCCAAATCACGCGCCGTGGTGGTGTGACCCGCCACGGTCAGACCTTCCGGGTTTTTGAAGCTGCTGCTACCCATGCCCAGGGCCTTGGCCTGCTCATTCATCATCTGAACGAAGCGCTCAACGGAGCCGCCCACCCCCTCGGCCAGGGCCACGGTGGCGTCGTTGCCCGATTGAACAATCATGCCTTTGATGAGGTCTTCTACTGGAACCTGCATCTTGGGGTCAATGAACATGCGCGAACCCGGCATTTTCCAGGCCCGTTCACTCACAGGAAAGGTTTGCGTCAGGCTGATCTTGCCGGCCTTGAGCGCGTCAAACACCAAATAGGCCGACATGAGCTTGGTGAGAGAGGCGGGCTCCACCGCCTGGTCAGGGTCTTTGGCCGCCAGCACCTGCCCCGACGTGAGATCCACCAGCAAATAGGCTTTGGCCGCGATCTCGGGCGGCTGTGACAGCTGGGCCGCAGCGGGAAAAACGACCCAGGCCGACAAAGAAAAGAACAACACTCGGAGAAACAATCGACGCAACAAAACGCTGTCCTTGAATGAAAAAAAAGAAACGGGGTAAACCGCGGTCAGACACGCACATGGCGCAACACCAGTTCGCGCAGCAACGGCAACTGACCGTGAAAGAAATGGCCGCCACCGGGCACCACCATCACCGGCAACACCTGAGGCCGGGCCCAGTCCAGCACAGCTGCAAGCGGCACGGTATCGTCGTGCTCGCCATGAATGACCAGCGTACGGCCATGGAGTTCCGCAGCCACATCGGCCACGGCGAAACGGCTGGCAGCGGTACCGACCAGCACCAGGCGCTGCAGGTCGCGCGTGGCCTGCACCCGGGCAGCGGCGTGGCTGGTCACAAAAGCCCCAAACGAAAAGCCGGCCAGGCACAACGGGCCATCGGGTGCTTGCGCTGCGATCACGGCCAACAGATCGTCCAACTCCCCCTTCCCTTCGCCGTAAACACCCTCGCTGCGACCCACGCCTCGGAAGTTGAACCGCACAGCGGTCCACCCAGCCTGCACGCAGGCACGCGCCACGGTCTGCACCACTTTGTTGGACATCGTGCCGGCAAACAACGGGTGCGGGTGCGCAACCACCGCCATACCCACCGAGGCACCTGCCGGCCGGTCAATAGCGACCTCCAGCCGACCCGCTGGGCCGTCCTGCAGCAGGGTTTCGGTCTGGGCATTCATGGGCGAACTCCGGAAATAACAGTACAAGCCTGCGGCGGCAGGCGGGGCGCAAAGAACAATGAAGTCAGCGGCCGACGTCGGGCGGTGTCACCAGACGCTGCACCACCACACCGTCGCGCAAGTGCGATTGCACAATTTCGTCGATATCGCTTTCATCGACATAGCTGTACCAAACCGCTTCGGGGTAAACCACGGCAATCGGCCCACCGGCGCAGCGGTCCAGACAACCGGCCTTGTTGACGCGCACTTTGCCCGGGCCCAACAAGCCCTGCGCTTTGGCCTGCGACTTGCAGCGGTCAAACGCCGCCTGCGCCTTGTGCTGGGCACAACAATCCTCGCCACCCTCGCGCTGGTTCAGGCAGAAAAAAATGTGTCGCTCGTAATAAGACTTGTTTTCAGGCATGGATGAATTTTAGAACGTGTCGGCACCCTCAGCGCCCAGCGGGATGGCGCACAACCGCCCGCACCCCAAACACCAGCGCGGCAAACGGCCACAACCAGCCCAGCCACTGAGAGAGCCCATGAAACCGAATGAAGCGACCCTGCTCCCACACTTCCAGCGATTGTGCGAAATACGGGCTGGCAGGCGCCCGGTTCAGCAGGCTCAGCGAGACCGCCAGACTCAACAACATGCCCACCGTGCATACCCGGCGCGGCAGCGCCAACAGCGCCAAGGCACCCAACACCGCCAGGATCAACCCCACACCCGCTGGTGGGCTGATCCATGACCAGACATGGGCTGGCCCGTAAGTGAGCGCCGAGGACAGGGAGGCGGTGGAGACCGCGCAAAAAAAGAACAGGGCGGCAAAGACCAAGCGGCGCATCACCGAACGCATATCGGCATACCCCATGAGCAAGGGGGCCAACAAACACAGCGCTACACAGAACACCTCGGCCAACGGACTCAACGGCAAAGGCGCCTGCGCACGCAACGGCAACCACTCCAGCAACGGTGTGTCTGCCAACAGACGCCGCAGCCCCGATTCCAGCCGATCCGCCACCTGCCCCAAACCGAAGGGTACAGACACGGGGTACAGCAAAGCAAGCGGCCACAAAGCCAACAAAACCAGCCCGCCATGGGCATCCCGATCAAACCAGTCGGAACGAAACTGGCTCCAGCGACGCAAACCACCCAACCGCTCCAGTATCCAGGCCGTGGTGGCCCCCACGGTGGCGCCTGCCACATTCAAAGCCAGGTCCACATTGGACGGTACCCGCACGGGCAGGTAGTTTTGCAGCGTTTCCACCCACAGCGAGAGCAACGCCGACAGACACACCGCCAACAGCCAGGCACCGCGTCGCCAGCCAGAGCGCAACAGGGCCAAGGCCAGCAGAAAACCCAAGGGGGCGTAGCCAATCAGATTGGCGGTCAGATCAAAGCCGGTCCAGTACTGAGGCAACGGCGCCAGCAAAAACGCCCAGGGTGCCACCCCCTGAAACCGCCATCCTGTGAACGGATAAAGGCTGGCGTACACCACCAAGCCCGCAAACAGCAGGGCCAGCGGCCAAGCAGACGAACGGGCGCTCAACGCATCAGAAAGGCTTGACGACCACCAGAACCACCACCACCACCAGCATGATGACAGGCGCCTCGTTGAACCAGCGGTACCAGACGTGGTTGCGCCGGTTGCGGCCACTCTCGAACTGGCGCAGCATGACGCTGCAAGCGTGGTGGTAACCAATGACCAAGAGCACCACCAACAATTTGGCGTGCATCCAGCCGTTGCCAGGCCCCCAACCGAACCCCCAACCCACCGGCGCGGGAAGCCACATCCACAAGCCCAAAGCCAGTGCGGGCACAGCCAACAGCGTTGTGAAACGCATCAACTTGCGGGCCATGAGCAGCAGGCGCTGCCGCTCGGCCACACTTTCAGGCGGCACCATGGCCAGGTTGACAAAAATGCGTGGCAGGTAGAACAGTCCAGCAAACCAGCTGGCGATGAAAACGATGTGGAACGATTTGACCCAAAGCATGGACGCAGTGTAGCCGCCACCCATCGCCCCTGGTTCAAGCCACCGCGCACAAACGCCTGGACATGGCACGGTCACAGAAACAACAGATATCGGCATAGGGGGCAGCCATTATCGGCTGCACCCCTGCCACACCACCCGGCATGCGGGTCCGCACCGGGCGGTTCGAGAGCTTGAGGTCAGGACAGTCTTGGTAACCCCAGCCCGTCAAAGTACGCAACGGTCAGCACGGTTTTGATCACCCCGTTGCTGTTGCGCCACCATCTATGGCAGTTGCCCGCCACTTGGTTTGCCACATCATCGGACGCCCCCAG
>NZ_JAUSOO010000180.1 GCF_030656115.1 Hydrogenophaga sp. | reverse complement strand
GCGATCCTGATCGCCGCCCCCGCATCGGGCCAGGGCAAGACCACCGTCACCGCGGCCCTGGCGCGTTTGCACGCGCGCCAGGGTCGGCGGGTGCGGGTGTTCAAGTGCGGGCCGGACTTTCTCGACCCGCACTGGCACCAGCTGGCCAGCGGCCACCCGGTGCACAACCTGGACCTCTGGCTCAACGGTGAGGCGGACATCCGCGCTCGGCTGCACGAGGCGGCGTTGAACAGCGACCTGATCCTGATCGAGGGGGTGATGGGGCTGTTCGATGGCGAGCCGAGTGCGGCCGACCTGGCGCAGAAGCTGGACATTCCGGTGCTGGCGGTGATCGACGCCGGGTCCATGGCGGGCACCTTCGGTGCGCTGGTGCACGGCCTGCGCCACTACCGGCCCGGCCTGCCCTGGGCGGGCGTGCTGGCCAACCGCGTCGCCAGCGAGGGCCACGAGAAGATGCTGCAGGCCTCGGTGCGCGGCGATGACCTGGGCGCTGAGCCGGGCGGCATCGACGCCGGCTGGCTGGGCGGCCTGCGGCGCGACGCCGGCTTTGCGCTGCCCGAGCGGCACCTGGGCCTGACGGTGGCGTCGGAACTGCCGGATGCCACGGCGCGGCTGGATGCGCTGGCCGACGCGATGGCGACCACGCCGCTGGGGCGGCTCGACGCTGCGGGCTGGCAGCGCTGGGCGGTGGCGTTCGATGCGCCGACGCCGCAGACCGTGGCACCGCGGCTGAAGGGTCGCACCGTGGCCGTGGCGCGCGACACGGCCTTCTGTTTCATCTACCCGGCGAACCTGGACACGCTGCGTGCCCTGGGCGCCGAGCGGGTCTTCTTCTCGCCGGTGGCCGATGAGCCGGTGCCCGACTGCGACGCGGTCTGGTTGCCCGGCGGCTACCCCGAGCTGCACGCACAGGCACTGGTGAACGGCACACGTTGCCGCGCCTCGCTGGCGGCGCACATCGCAGCCGGCAAGCCGGTCTGGGCCGAGTGCGGCGGCATGATGCCGCTGTTCGACGGCCTGACGCTGGCCGATGGCACTCGCGTGCCCATGTGGGGCCTGCTGCCGGGCGAGGTGGCCATGCAGCCGCGCCTGGCGGCCCTCGGCCCGCAGCGCTGGGACACGGCGCAGGGCGAACTGCGTGGCCACACCTTTCATTATTCGCTGACCACATCGCCGCTGGCGCCCGTGGCCCAGACCGCGCCGGGCGGCCGGTTCGGCAAGCCCGAAGCGATCTACCGCCAGGGCCCGGTGCGCGCGAGCTATTTCCACGCCTGGTTCGCGTCGAACCCCGATGCGACCGCTCGACTGTTTCTGCAGGAGGCCACGTTGAGCGCCGCGCCGGGCCGCCCCAAGCAAGCTCGCGCCCCCTTGGGGGGCAGCGAAGTACACGCAGTGCCGAGCGTGGGGGCACCGTCATGACCGGACCACAACGCATCGTCTGCCTCACCGAGGAGACGACCGAGTGGCTGTACCTGCTGGGGCAGGAGGCGCGCATTGTGGGCATCAGCGGCTACACCGTGCGCCCACGCCGGGCGCGGGAGGAAAAACCCAAGGTGAGCGCCTTCCTCACGGCCAAGGTGGACAAAATCTTGGCCCTGCAGCCCGACTGCGTGTTCGGCTTTTCCGACCTGCAGGCCGACATTGCGGCGTCGCTGATTCGGGCGGGCGTGCAGGTCACCGTGTTCAACCAGCGCAGCGTGGACGAGATTTTTTCCATGCTGTTTCAGGTGGCGGCCATGGTGGGCTGTGCCGATGCGGGGCTGGCGCGCATCGCCGCCATGCGCCAGCAACTGGATGCCATGCGCGCCGACGTGGCCGCCCGCGAGGCGGCGGGCCAGCGCCGGCCCCGGGTGTTTTTTGAGGAATGGGACGAGCCGCACATCAGCGGCATTCGCTGGGTGTCGGAGCTGCTGGGCATCGCGGGCGGTGACGATGTGTTTCCCGAACTGGCGGTGCAGTCGCTGGGCAAAGATCGCATCATTGCCGACGGCGCAGAGATCGTGCGGCGCAACCCGGACATCATCATCGGCTCGTGGTGCGGCAAGAAGTTTCGGCCCGAAAACGTGGCCTCTCGTGCGGGTTGGCAAGACGTGGCGGCGGTGAAAACCGGGCAGTTGTTCGAGATCAAATCCGCCGACATTTTGCAACCCGGCCCCGCCGCGCTCACCGACGGCGTGGCGCAGATGCACCGCATCGTGACGGACTGGATGGTGCGTGTGGAGCCGCGCTGGGGCGTGGGTGGGGCTCGGTGTATATGACGCGCACGGAATTCATTTTGGGCGGCCAGAAGAGTGGCAAGTCGCGCCGGGCTGAAACCTTGGCAGCGGCATGGCTGGATGCGTCACCCAGCCACCGTGCCGTGATGATCGCCACCGCGCAAGCCTGGGACGGCGAAATGCGCGAGCGCATCACCCGCCACCAGCTGGACCGGGCGCAGCGCGTGCCCGGCATGGCCACGGTGGAAGAGCCCCGGGCGCTGGCGGAGGCCTTGCGGCAACACAGCGATGAGCAAACACTGACCGTGGTCGATTGCCTGACGCTGTGGCTGACCAACCTGATGATGCCGGTTGACCCAGCACTGGCCAGCGACGAGGCGGGCGTGGTTGCCGCCGCAGAAGCGCTGTGTGCGGCCATCGCCGCTGCACCCGGGCCGGTGGTGCTGGTGGGCAATGAAATTGGCTTGGGCGTGATCCCGATGGGGCGCGAGGTGCGCGCTTTTGTAGACGCGCTGGGCCGAATGAATCAGCAGGTGGCCGCTGCCTGCGAGCGCGTGACGCTGATGGCGGCGGGCCTGCCGCTGGTGTTGAAAGGTGCGGCATGACAACCCACGGCGCAAGCGTTTTGGTTGCGAAATGGCTCGCCGGGCAGGCGCGCAAGGGCCGTTCCGTTCCGTTCACACCTTCTTTACCCGGAGTCTCCCCATGAAAACCATGGCAAACCGAGGCTTGCCAAACCGAGGCTTGCGCGGGCTGGCCGCGTGCCTGTTGGTCTGGGCTTTTGGGCTGGGCAGCGCACAGGCCGCAGGTCTGCAAGTGACCGACGACCGGGGCGTGACCGTGCGCTGGGACGCGCCCCCGCAGCGCATCGTGACGCTGCTGCCTTCGCTCACCGAAACGGTGTGCGAACTGGGCCAGTGCCACCGGCTGGTGGGGGTGGACCGCTATTCCAACTGGCCCGCGTCCATCGCCGCGCTGCCGCGTGTGGGTGGCGGCATTGACCCGAACGTGGAAGCCATCGTGGCGCTGCGGCCCGATGCGGTGTTGCTCGCGCAGTCGTCGCGGGTGGTGCAGCGGCTGGAGGCCTTGGGGCTGAAGGTGGTGGCGCTGGAGCCCAAAAGCCACGCCGATGTGCAGCGCGTGCTGGGCAAGGTGGCGCAGGTGCTGGGGGTGGACGCGCAGGCCACGCAGCGCATCTGGCGCCACATTGACGCGGCGGTGTCGGCGGCGGCGCAGTCGCTGCCGGCGCGGGTGAAAAACACGCGGGTGTACTTCGAGGTGAATCGGGCGCCTTATGGTGCGGGCACCTCGTCTTTCATGGGTGAAACGCTCACCCGCCTGGGTGTGCAAAACATTCTGCCGGCGAGCCTGGGGCCGTTCCCGAAGCTCAACCCCGAATTTGTGGTGCGGGCCAACCCGGACGTGATCATGGTGGGCGACCGCAACTTTGAGGGCATGACGCAGCGCCCGGGCTGGCGCAGCATCCGCGCCGTGCGCGAAGAGCGCTTGTGCGTGTTTCCCAACGACGAGTCGGATGTGCTGGTGCGCCCCGGCCCGCGCATGGCCGAGGCCGCCCGCCTGATGGCGCGCTGCTTGCAGGAGAAAGCGCCTTGAACACCACCACCCTGGCCCCGCCGCTGGCTGCAGCGCGTGCGCAGTCGGCGCGCCCGCTGTGGCTGGCTGCTGCGCTGGTGCTGGGCGGTGCGGTGTTGGCGCTGCTGGGGCTGGGCGTGGGCAGCACGGGTCTGGAGGCGGTGTGGCACATGCTGGCCGACCCGGTGGCGGCGCAAATTGTGTGGGAGATTCGCGCTCCGCGCACCGTGGGCGCGTTTGCCGCTGGCGCTTTGCTGGGCCTGGCCGGTGCGGTGGCGCAGGGCCTGTTTCGCAACCCGCTGGCCGATCCGTTTTTGCTCGGCAGCGCCTCAGGCGCTTCGCTGGGTGTGGCGTTGGCGCTGGCGGGCTTGGGCGTGTCACCGTTTGCCACGCAGTGGGTGGTGCGCCTGGGGCTCACCGGCGCGGCCTTTGTGGGCGCGGTGCTGGCGGTGCTGCTCACGCTGGCGCTGGCCCGTGGCGTGCAGCACACGCTGCGTCTGCTGCTGGCCGGTGTGGTGGTGGGCGTGGTGTTGGGTGCGCTCACCTCGCTGGTCACGCTCACCACGCCCGACCTTTTGCAGGCCATGCAGGCCTTCATGCTGGGCTCTACCGGCTTCGTGGGCTGGGCGTCTTGCGTTTTGATGGGGGGTATTGGTTGCGTGTGCCTGCTGCTGGCCTGGGGCTTGTCGCGGGTGCTCGATGGGCTGGCGCTGGGCGAATCGACCGCGCTCAGCCTGGGCCTGCCGCTGGGCCCGCTGCGTGCGGCGCTGGTGGGTGTGTTGGCCTTGGCCACCGGCACCGCCGTGGCGCAAACCGGGCTGATTGCCTTTGTCGGCCTGGCCGCGCCGCATTTGGTGCGCGCCGTGGTGAAAACCACCCACGCCTGGCTGGTGCTGCTGGCCAGCTTGATGGGCGGCGTGTTGCTGATGCTGGCCGACACCCTGGCGCGTGGCCTGCTGGCGCCGCAGGAACTGCCGGTGGGCGTGCTGACCGCGGTGCTGGGCGGCGGCTATTTGCTGTGGCTCATGCGCAAGCGGGTGGGCTGACGCGATGTTGAACACAGACACCCGCCTTGCCAGCCCTGCGCTGCAGACGCTGGACCTGCACGCCACCCTGGGCCTGGGCCACAACCAGCGCCATGTGTTGCAGGGCGTGAACCTGAGCCTGGCGCGCAACCGCTGGACCAGCATCGTCGGCCCCAACGGCGCGGGCAAATCCACCCTGCTGCGCGCCCTGGCGGGCGTGCTGCCGCACCAAGGCGAGGTGCTGCTGCACGGCCAGCCCCTGGCGCGCATGGCACCACGCGAGCGTGCCCGCGCCCTGGCCTGGCTGGCGCAAAGCGGCGCCGGTGAAGCCAGCGCCGACGACCTCACGGTGTACGACGTGGCCCTGCTGGGCCGCCTGCCGCACCAGGCCTGGCTGGCACCACCCGGCCCGGCCGACCACGCCGCCGTGGAGCGCGCCCTGCGCCAAACCCAGGCCTGGGACTGGCAGTGCCGCCCGCTGGGTGCCTTGTCGGGTGGCGAGCGCCAGCGCGTGCTGCTGGCGCGGCTGCTGGCGGTCGAGGCCGACGTGATGCTGATGGACGAACCCCTGGCCAACCTGGACCCACCCCACCAGGCCGACTGGATCGCGCTGGTGCGCAGCCTGGTGGCGCAGGGCAAAACCGTGGTCAGCGTGTTGCACGAAATCACGCTGGCGCTGATGGCCGACGAGGTGGTGGTGATGCAGCAGGGCCGCATTGCTCACGCAGGCCCCACGCACCAGGCCGCAGCGCACCGGGCGCTGGAGGCGGTGTTTGAACACCGCATCGCCATCCATGCGCTGGGCCCGCGCTGGGTGGCCTTGCCTGAATGAATACCAAAGTACGTTTCACTGGAAGAAAGCCATGGAAATTGAATCCGCACCCACCGAGAAACGCTACGAAAAGCCCAAGGGCGAGCGCCGCGGGCTGGTGATCGTGCACACCGGCGACGGCAAGGGCAAAAGCACAGCCGCCTTTGGCCTGGCCCTGCGCGCGTTCGGGCGCACGCACGTGCACGGCAGACTGGTAAAAATTTTCCAGTTCATGAAAGTGCCCTCGGCCCGCTTTGGCGAGCACCGCATGTTTGAGCAGATCGGTATTCCGATCGAAGGCCTGGGCGACGGCTTCAGCTGGAAAAGCGCCGACCTGGCGCACTCGGCCCAGCTGGCCCGCGACGGCTGGGAAAAAGCCCGTGCCGCCATCCTCAGCGGCGACTGCTTCATGGTCACGCTGGACGAACTGACCTACCCGCTGATCTACGGCTGGCTGCCGCTGGAGGGCGTGTTGCAAACCCTGCGTGATCGCCCGAAGCACACCCATGTGGTCATCACCGGGCGGCGCTGTCCGCCCGAGATCATTGAGCTGGCCGACACCGTGACCGAAATGACGCTGGTCAAGCACGCGTTCAAAGCGGGCATTCCGGCGCAGCGCGGCATTGAAGACTGACACCCGCCAACCCCATCAGCCACCGGGTTGAATGCCGTCGCCGAGCGCCCGCCACACACACGGATTCCTTCATGACCGAACTCATCGTCTGCACCACCTGCCGCCCCGCCGGCAACCCGCGCGAGCAACGCGCAGCGGGCGACCTGCTGTACGAAGCCGTGCAGGCCGAACAGGCTTTTGGCGAACAACCCGAATGGGCCCACATCCAGGTGCGCGGCGTCGCCTGCACCGCAGGCTGCTCGCGCGCCTGCACCGTGGCTTTCCAGGCACCGGGCAAACACAGCTACCAGTTCGGCGACCTCGCACCCGCAGCGGACGTTGCCCGACAACTGCTGGACTGCGCCGTGCTGCACCACCGGGCGCCCGACGGCAACCTCGCCCGCGATGCGCGCCCACCGCTGCTGCGCAACGGCATCCTGTGCCGTTTGCCGCCCAACCTGACCACCGGCTCCGAGCACCCATGAGGATCCGGGTGAACGGCATGCGCCATTTCGCCAGCGGGACGCGAGCGGCACGTGTTTGGCCGACGGCCGATGCCGCAGATGGACCTCGTCTCGGTGGCCTGAGCGCTCCCGAACCTGTGGCTGGCCGCGCGCGCCGAGGGCCTGGGCATGGGCTGGGTGTCCATGTTCGACCCGGTGGCGGTGGCCTCGTTGCTGGGTATGTCCGATGGTGCCGAGCCCGTGGCCTTGTTGTGCATCGGCCCGGTGTACCACTTGTATGAGGCGCCGATGCTCCCGCTGCAACGCTGGGCCCAGCGCTGCGCACTGGACAATATGCCGTTTGAAGACAACTGGGGCCAGCCCCTGGCCCCGTGCGAGACAGTGGAGGCTTCGGCCCCTGCCTTTGTTTGAACCTTAGGAGACCCAAGATGACCACGATCACCCCCGCCCTGGCTGCCACCGAACAGCCCCTGCATTTCCACGCCCCGCGCCAAGCGCCGGCGCCGCCGGTCGATGCCGGCCAGCAGGCCTGGCCCGTGACCGAGGTGCAGGCCCTGCTGGATTTGCCATTTCCTGAGCTGATGCACCGCGCGCAGACCGTGCACCGCGAGCACCACGACCCGACCCACATGGAGCTGGCCACGCTGCTGTCCATCAAGACCGGCGGTTGCCCGGAGGACTGCGGTTACTGCCCGCAGTCGGTGCACCACGAAACCGGCGTGGAAGCCACCAAAATGATGACGCCCGACGCCGTGCGTGAGGCGGTGCTGGGTGCCAAGGCGGCGGGTGCCTCGCGCTTCTGCATGGGCGCGGCCTGGCGCGCGCCCAACGACCGCGACCTGGAGAAGGTCGAGGAACTGGTGCGGGTGGTCAAGGCCGAAGGCCTGGAGGCCTGCTGCACCCTGGGCATGCTCTCGGGCGACCAGGCCCAGCGCCTCAAGGGCGCTGGCCTGGACTACTACAACCACAACCTGGACACCGCGCCCGAGCTGTACGGCAGCGTGATCACCACCCGCGACTACCAGGACCGCCTGGACACGCTGGGCCATGTGCGCGAGGCGGGCATCCACGTCTGCAGCGGCGGCATCGTGGGCATGGGCGAATCGCGCGCGGGCCGCGCCGGCCTGATCGCGCAGCTGGCCAACCTCGCGCCGTACCCCGAGTCGGTGCCGATCAACCACCTGGTCAAGGTGCCCGGCACGCCGCTGGCCGACGAGCCCGACCTCGACCCGCTGGAGTTCGTGCGCACCGTGGCGGTGGCCCGCATCACCATGCCCAAAGCCAAGGTGCGGCTGTCGGCCGGGCGGCGGCAGATGGGCGAATCGACCCAGGCCCTGTGTTTCCTGGCCGGGGCCAACTCCATCTTTTACGGCGACAAGCTGCTGGTGACAGGCAACGCCGACGTGGAGGCAGACCAGCAGTTGCTCGCCCGTATGGGCATGCAAACCACGCGCGCGCATGCCTGACATGCCCCTGTGCCGCTGCGCGCGTGCCCTTCAAGGAGGACCACGCCAGCGGGCCAGCCTGGCCATGTCGATGGCCGAACCCCTTTCATTCCAAGGAGATTCCCCATGTTCCGCACCCTGCTGAAGTCCAAGATCCACCGCGCCACCGTCACCCACTGCGAGCTGCACTACGAAGGCTCCTGCGGCATCGACGAAGACCTGCTGGAGGCGAGCAACATCCGCCCCAACGAACAGGTGCACATCTGGAACGTCAACAACGGCGAACGTTTCATCACCTACGCCATCAAGTCGCCTCGCGGCAGCGGCATCATTTCGCTCAACGGTTCGGCCGCCCGGCGCGCCAGCGTGGGCGACCTGGTGATCATCGCGGCCTTCGGCATGGTCCATGAAGACAAGCTCGACGAGGTCGTACCCAGGCTGGTGTTCCCCGATGCCGCCAACCGCATCGTCGAGACCCGCAGCGAACCCGCCGGGCCGCAGGCCGGCGACCCGGTCATCGCGCCCCTGGGCGCGGACCACTGATGCTGCCGGTGTCCGCCAACGCCGCCTGGCGCCAGCGCAGCCTGGCCGCCG
>NZ_JAUSOO010000173.1 GCF_030656115.1 Hydrogenophaga sp. | reverse complement strand
CAGTGTTCCGACGTGAACAAGCTGATCTGGAACATCCGCGAAATCATCGCCGACCTGTCGCTGTTCTACCACCTGCAACCCGGCGACCTGATCTACACCGGCACGCCCGAAGGCGTGGGTGCGGTGGTGGCGGGTGACCAGATCACTGGCCGCGTCGAAGGCGTGGCCGACGTCGCACTGACCGTGGGACCGGCCGAATGAAGCTCTACAACTTCTGGCGCAGCGGCACCTCGCACCGCCTGCGCATTGCGCTCAACCTCAAGGGCCTGAGCGCCGAGTACCTGGCGGTGCACCTGGGCAAGGAAGAGCATCTGAAAGACGCCTTCAAAGCGGTGAACCCGCAGATGCTGGTGCCCGCGCTGGAACTGGACAATGGCGAGGTGCTGATCCAGTCGCCCGCCATCATCGAGTGGCTGGAGGAAACGCACCCCACGCCCGCGCTGCTGCCGGCCGGTGCCAGCGAGCGCGCCCGTGTGCGCGCGCTGGCATCCATCGTGGGTTGCGACATCCACCCGATCAACAACCGCCGCATTCTGGAAGCGCTGCGCAAGCAGTTCGGCGCCGACGAAGCCACGGTGAACGCCTGGTGCGCCACCTGGATTGGCGCCGGTTTTGACGCCTACGAAGCGCTGCTGGCGGCCGACACGGCGCGCGGCGCGTTCAGCGTTGGCCACACGCCCACCGTGGCCGACGTGTACCTGATTCCCCAGGTGGAAAGCGCGCGCCGCTTCAAGGTGGACCTGGCGCGCTGGCCGCTGATCAGCGCCATCGACCAGGCCTGCAGCGCGCTGGATGCGTTCCAGCGTGCGGCCCCGGCCGCGCAACCCGACGCGGCCTGAGCCCCGCTCAACCGCTTCTTTTTTCCCGGCACCAGGCTTCGGCGCCACGCGCGCTGAGGCCGCCGCATTGTTCAAACACCGTTCATGAAACCCATGATGACATTCGCCCAGACCCTGCGCGGCCTTGCTGCCGCCTTCGCGTTCACCGCCGTGGCCAGCGGCGCCAGCGCCCAGACCCTGAAGCTCGGCCACATCACGCCGCCCACGCACGTGTGGCACCAGGTGTCGGAAAAGATCGCCACCGACCTGGAAAAAGCCTCGGGCGGCAAGATGAAAGTGGCCGTGAGCCCGCTGCAGAAGCTGGGCAACGAAGCCCAGATGATCAACCTGATGCAGGCCGGTGCGCAGCAGCTCGGCGTGTTCACCGTGGGCGGCCTGTCCAACCGCGAAGAGTCGTTCCTGGCCTGGTCGCTGCCCTATGTGTTCAAGGACGTGGCCCACGCCACCCGCGCCGCCAGCACGCCGGCCGCCAAGGAAATGCTCAAGCGCCTGGACCAGCACGGTCTGGTGGGCCTGGGCTACACCTTTGCCGGCATGCGCCATGTGCTGTCGCTGCAGCCGGTGGCCTCGGCCAAAGACCTGGCCAACAAGAAGGTGCGCTCCTTCCCCAGCCCCATTTACAACGACTGGTGGAACGCCAACGGCGCCGCACCCACGGCCATGCCACTGTCGGAAGTGGCACCCTCGTTGACCACCAAGCTGCTCGACGCGGTGGACGTGGACCTGGACGCGCTGGTGGGCCTGAAGTTTCACCAGCAGGCGCCCAACCTGACGCTGACCAACCACATGGCCTTCCCGGCCGTGATCGTGGTGTCCAAAAAGTGGCTGGCCACGCGCAGCGAGGCCGAACGCGCCATGCTGATCAAGGTGGTGGCCGATGCCGAACAGTGGGGCTTCAAGACCGCGATTGACGCCGACGCCAGCAACCTGGTGAAAGCCAAGGCCGACGGCGCCCAGGTGGTCAACGCCGACATCGCCTCGTTCCAGAAAGTGGCGGGCCCGATCCGCGACAAATACACCGCCAAAAACCCGCTGATTGCGGACTTCTACAAACAGGCCAAGGGCCTGTAAACCGGCCCGAACCACCGGCCCGATTCCGCCCGCACGGCAGACAGCGCCCCCACAGGGCCCTGTCTGCTTTGGACCATCTGAAGGAGAGTGCCCTTGTACGCCCCCATACAAACCCTGGACCGTTGGCTGATGCAGCTGGAACGCGGCGCGGTGATCGCGCTGACCGCAGGCATTGCCGGCATCATGATGACGCAGGTGGTGATGCGCTATTTCTTCAGTGCGCCGATCTTCTGGGCCGAAGAAATTTCGGTGCAGCTGCTGGTGTTCGTGACGCTGTTTGGCCTGTCGCTGCTGGTGCAGAGTGGCCAGCTGGTGAGCATTGACTTTTTTCCCGCCGCCCTGCCTGAGCGCGCCCGCCACGCCCTGATGGCCGTGCTGGGCGCGGTGCTGCTGGCGCTGCTGCTGTTCCTGGCGGTGCTGGGCTGGGAATGGGTCAACCGGCCCGAAGTGCGCATGGAACTGGGTGCCACCACCCAGCTGCCGCGCTGGTACAACTATTCGGTGCTGCCGCTGGCCATGGCCTGCATGGCCTTTCACCAGTTGGCGGCCATCTTGCGCCACGCGCGCGCCGCGCTCAAAGGAGCCGCCGCATGATCACCCTGATCGTCTTCTTTGGCCTGCTGTTTGCGGGCCTGCCCATTGTGGGTGCCATCCTGGCGGGCGCGCTGGCCTTCATGGCCACCAACGACCTGGCGGTGCTGTACGACTCGGTGCCGATCCAGTTTTACGGCGCGCTGGAGATCAACAGCCTGCTGGCGATTCCGCTGTTTTTGCTGGTGGGCGAGATCATGAACAAGGCCGGCCTGACGCAGCGCCTGATTGCCGTGGCCGAGGTGCTGGTGGGCAACCTCAAGGGCGGACTGGCCTACGCCAACCTGTTCACCAACGCCATGGCCGCGTCCATTCTGGGCTCGGCGGTGGCGCAGATCGGTGTCATGAGCAAGGTGATGATCCCGGCCATGGAGCGCATGGGCTACAACCGCGCGTTTTCGGGCGCGGTCACGGTCACGTCCGGCCTGCTGGGCCCCATCATCCCGCCGTCCATGCTGATGATCATTTACGGCGTGGTGGCGGTGCAGCCCATTGCGCCGCTGTTCATTGCCGGCATCGTGCCCGGCCTGCTGATCGTGGCGGCGCTGGCGCTGGTGATCTTTCTGCACGGCGTGTTCGGCCCGGGTTTGCCGGCGGGCGCCAAGAGCGAGCGCGCCAATTCCATCAAGGTGTTGCTGGAAGGCCTGGTGCCGGCGGTGATTCCGGTGGTGGTCATCGCCGGCATCATGCTCGGCGTGATGACGCCCACCGAGTCGGGCGCGGTGGCCGCCATCATCGCGCTGGCGCTGGGCTTTGTGTACCGCGAGATCCAGGTCCGCGACCTGGGCCCCATTTTGCTGGGCGTGGCCACCAACACCGCCACCATCACCGGCCTGATTGCCGCGGCCTCGGTGCTGGGCTGGGTGCTGGCTTTTCAGGGCGTGCCCGATCTGGTGGTGGAAACCATACAGGACCTGACCCAGTCGCCCTTCGTGTTCCTGCTGCTGGTGATGCTGATGCTGATGGTGCTGGGCATGTTCCTGGAAAGCATCAGCGTGCTGATCGTGGTGGTGCCGCTGCTGATGCCGGTGGTGAACACGCTGGGTATCGACCCGATCCACTTCGGCGTGGTGTGCACGGTGGCCACCGTCATTGGCCTGGTGACGCCACCGGTGGGGCCGGGCCTCTACATCGCCATGGTGCAGGCCAACATCCGCATGGGCCCGCTGTTCAAGGCCACGGTGCCGTTTTTGCTGGCGGTGCTGCTCACGCTGGTGCTGATTGCGGCGGTGCCCGAGCTGTCCACCTGGCTGCCGGCGCTCACCGCCGGGTAAGCGCGGTCAGCGGGGAGCGGTTCAGCGGATGAAACGCCCGCCCCGGCCCACCATGGTGAGTTCAATGAACCGGGAGGCGCTGCGGCCCGGTTCGCTGGCGTTGACTTCGAAACCGCCCAGGTCCAGGCGCTTGAGCGACCACAGCGCATCGAGCAGTGTGTCGCGCGTGAGCTGGGGGCCTGCACGGCGCAAACCCTCCACCAGCACGCGGGCGTTGATGTAGCCCTCCAGCGCCAGATGCGAGGGCTCCAGCTTCACGTCGGCCTGCTTCCAGGCCTGCAAGAAGTCCCGCACCACCGGCACGCCGGTGGCGGTGGGCAGCGGCACCACCTGCGACACGGCGATGCCCACCGCATCGTCGCCCAGCGCCTGCAAGGTGGCGGCAGAGCCCATGATCGACAAGGCGTACATGGGCATGCCCTTGCGCTGTTGGCGCATGGCTTTCACAAAGTCCACGGTGGGTTTGCCGGCCAGGCCCAGCAGCACGGCTTCGGGGCCAGACGCCAGCAGCTTGGTCACGGCGGCCGCGGCGTCGGCGCCGGAGCTCTCCACGGTGGCCACACCGGCATCGCCCAGGCGGTGGCGCTCCATGGCCAGACGGGCGCCGTCGAACACTTCCTTGCCAAAGGTGTTGTTCTGGTAGGCAATGCCGATGCGTTTGATGCCGATGGTGGCCAGGTGTTGCACCAGTTGCTCGGCTTCGTCGGGGTAGCTGGCGCGCACGTTGAACACGTTGCGCGCCTTGGTGCGGGCCAGCAAAGCCCCGGTGAAGGGCGCAATGAACGGGATGCCGCTGGCAGTGACCTTGGGCAGCATGGCCTCGACCATGGGCGTGCCCATGCAGTTGAACAGCCCGAAGATGCTGTTGTTGGCCAGAAAGCCGTCCACGTTGGCCACGGCGCGTTTCACGTCGTAGCCATCGTCCTGGGTCACGAGGTCGATCTTGCGGCCCTGCACGCCGCCCCGGGCGTTGACGGCTTCGAAGCACGCCCGGGCGCCCTGGTGCATGGCCTGCCCCAGGTCGCCCAACGGCCCGGTGAGGGCAATGGACTGCCCCAGGCGCACCACCGAACCGGCATCTTGCGCCCACGCTGGCAGCCCGGCAGCAGACGCCGCACCACATGCCGCAGCCTGGAGCCAGGTGCGGCGGCGAATCAGGGACGGGGCATGGGGGGTGTGGGCAGACAGCATGGGCGGGCAAGGGATTGGGTTGGAGGGCTTGGTCAAGCCAGCGAGGGCACCCACCTTAACGCTCAGATTGACAATAATTTGTCATTCCAATGACAATTTTCGGGTTAGTCCTTGTCGGGTTTTCCCCGACGCCTTGGACCCCTCAACCGTCAATTCATCCATCTGCTGGACGAATTGACACATCAGCCATGCCCACGGGACAGTCCAATACCCCGCCCTCAGCGCGGCTCCAGCCCCCGGCGGCGCACCATGTCGGCGCTCATGGCCTGCAGCGCTTCGGCGCCCAGCTGGGCCTGGGCGGCGGGGTAGACGGTGCCGTCTTCGTCGGCGATGTGGCGCTGGTACAGGCTGGCAAAGTGGTGCAGCAGCGCCGTTTGTGCCGGCGTGAAATGCGCCCAGCCGGCCGGGGGCGGCTGGCTGGCGAAGACCAGCACCTCGCGCGCCTGCGCCCAGGCGGCTTCCATGTCGCGGTGGTCTTGTTGCAGCCGCTGCACCAGGGCGCGCAACACCGGGTCGGGGCCGGCCAGCAGCGGCGGGAACACGTGCCGTTCTTCGTCTTCGTGGTGGCGCGGCGCGGCCTGGTCAAAGTAGCGCATCACGTCCACGGCGGCCTGCGCAACTTGCTCGCTCCAGCCATGCACCAGCGCGTGTTGCTGCAGCCGGGCCAGCAGCGCCAGCATGCGTTGCACGCGCTCGTGGCAGGCTTCGAGCATCTCGAACGGTGCGTCAAAACCGGCACCGGGCGCGCGGTGGCCGGGCAGCGTGATCTGGCTCAGCGGGATGGAGGTGGCCATGGTGGGTGCCTTTGCGCAAGTCCTGTTCTGGGATGGTTCGGTCAGCCGAGCTGAACCGCTTCGCCCTGCGGGTTGAACGGAATGAAGGCCTGCAAGCGGCCCAGGCGGATGGCTTCCACCATGTCTTGCAGGGGCTTTTCGGCGTCTTCGCTGCTGGGTGCGCGGCCCGCTTGGCCCGACAGGGCGGCGGCAAACACCATGCCCCAGGCGGGGCCCATCTGGCTGGCTTCCTGCTTGAGTTGGTGAAACGAGACCAGTTCGTCGGGGGTTTTGTCCACGCACATCTGCGGCACCAGCGCACCGCCTTCGCCGCGCTCGAAGCCGGCGCGCTCGGTGGGGGTGGCGTCGTCGGGCAGCTCGATGCCGGCAAACACCAGCAGCAGGCGCTGCGGCAGGGGCTGGGCGCGGGCGGCGCTCAGCAGGTCGTCAAAGGTGGCAATGTTCATGGTGGGGTGTTGGAGAAAAATCAGGGGCTCGGAGGATCGCCCAGGGTGCTCAGGTAGTCGGCCACGGCCGGCCGCACCCGGGCGGGCTTGCGCGAACGCACCGTGCCAACGCTGACAAAACACAGCGCATGCTCGCCGCTGTGCAGGCCAAACAGGGTGCGCAGGCTGGCCGACTTGAGCGCTTTGCCGCTGGTGAGTGCCGAGCCAAAGCCCAGCGCGGTGGCCATCAGCAGCGCGTTTTGCACCGCGCAGCCGGCCGAGAGAATGCGTTCGGACAGGTCCACCGCCGGGTCGCCGCGCAGGCCGTCCACCACCAGCAGCAGGAGCCAGGGCGCGCGGTGGGCTTTTTCGCGCGCTTGCGCCACCTGTTCGGGTGTGGCGCTGGCATCGCGCTCCAGCAGGGCCTGGGCAAACACCTCGGCCAGGTGCTCGCGCTGGGCCTCGGGCACGGCCACAAAGCGCCAGGGCAGCAGCTGGCCGTGGTCGGGCGCAGCCGCCGCGGCGGCGAGGATGCTGTGTTGCTGCGCAGCGTCGGGGCCGGGGCCCAGCAGGCGCTTGGGCAGCACGGTCTGGCGGGCCTGAATCAGCTCGCTGGCCACCGCCGGCCAGTCGCTGGTGGCGGGTGCGGTGGCCTCGGTCGTGGTGTGGGCGGGCGTTTGGGGTGCGTTCAACATGCGAGGCTCATCGGTTCGGTCGGGGCGGCATCGGGGCCACGTGCGTTCAGCCGGGGCGGCCATCGGCGCGCTGGCGGCCGTACCAGCCCAGCATGCGCAAACCCCATACCGCCATGACACCGACCCACAGCAGGGCCGCGGCCATGAGCAGCCAGACCGGTGCCTGGGGCAGCGTGGCGCCAATGCGCAGCAGCACCGCCAGTTGCAACAGCCAGAACAGCGCCCAGACCGTGTTGTCGGCCACCAGGGTGCGCCCGCTGTGGCCACACGACACCCGCGTGACCATGGCCAGCATGAGCGAGCCCAGGCAGCCCATGGTGAGCGCGTGCAGCGCGCCCAGGCCCAGCACCGGCGTGCCCAGCCGCAGGCCCAGCAGCTGCGACACACCGGCCAGCACAAACGACACACCCAGCCACAGCAAACCCAGGTGCAGCATGGCCAGCAGCCGGATGCTCAGGCTCTGCACCAGGCCCCACACAAAGGCCAGCCACAAAATGACACTGCCCGCGGCCAATTGCAGCAGCCCCAGGGCCAGCATCCAGGCGCGGCCACCGCGCCCTGCGGGCTCGCCCAGCCACGACAGCAGCAAAGGCACCCAGAGGGCGGCCAGTTCGAGGGCCACCGCGCCCAACAGCATCCAGAGCACCCAGAACGGGCGCCACACGTCGATCATGGGCACCGCGCTGGAGGTGAAAAACGGGATCATGCGGTGCGCCACCACCAGGTAGACCACCACCACAAAGCCCCACAGGCCGGTGAGCACGGCGGCATGCGCCACGCCGTCAGCGCCCGCCACCAGCGCCAGCAGCAGCAGGGCCAGGCTGGCCACGCCCACAGCGCCGGCCACCGCCACGGTGCGCGCGTGCAGGCGGTCGTCCAGCGTGCTGCGGCGCACCAGTTGCGCAAACAAAACCACCACCCAGCCCAGCCCCAGCAAGGCGGCGGCGGCACCGGCCAGGCCCAGCCACAAGGCCGTGTGAATGCCCGCCAGCCAGACCAGCCAGCCAGCGGCTTGCAGCAGCAAAGGCACCAGCAGGGTGCGGGCTTCGGGCCCTTTCACACCCAGCCACTTGGGGCCGGCGGTGAACAGAAAACCCGTGAAAAAGAGGGGAATGAAGCCAAACGTCATGACCGCCGCGTGGCCCAGCGAGGGCGACACCGCGTAGCCCAGACCCAGCGCACCGGTGACCCGGTCCACCTGCACCAGCGCCCACCAGACGCCCGAGGCCAGCAGCAGCAACACCGCCAGCGCAAAGCCCAGCCGGTGCGGCGCCAGCAGCAGGTGCGACGGGCGCCAGGGCTGCGAAGCGAGCGGTTCAGGGCGAGGCGCTCGCGCGGGTCTTGGCGCATGCGCCAACGCCTCGGTCGGGACGGGGGAAACCGTTCGGACCGGGTGGGGCTGGGCATCGGTGGCAAGTTTCACTCGGGACCATTCCAGGGTGGGCGCAGACTGCGTTGTCAAAGGGGTTGCACCGGCGGTGCTTGGCCAGGCGGGCCATGGCACGGGCCCCACCTGCCGTATGGATTAGACGGCAAAAAACCCGCGCGCCCAGGTGCAAAAGGGCTACTACCGAAGAACGATGCGAGCGCCTGGCGCGGTGGCGCGAAGCCACTTGTGTAGGGCATTTCAGGCAGGTTATCGGCGCCGTCCGCCGTCAATCCACCTCTGCGTCATGCCTCGCGCGAGGTTGTAGCGGGCGCAGTTGTAGGGCTCCAGGTGGTCCAGTTCGGTGTTCGCAATGGCGCGCAACCCCGCCAGGTCAGCGGCGCTGACGGACACTTCCGAAAATGCGTCTTCCAGCGTTCGGCCGTAGAAGACGACGAACTGCATGAGCTCATTCAGGGCCTGCCGGTACCGGGCTCGAAGCGGGTCGGGCACAGCCAGGGAGGCCCGCAGCACGCTGTATTTCTGAATCGAGCGACGGTAGATGAATTCAAACAGCTCCACGGCTGCGGCGACATTGCGCTGTTCGTAGACGCCGAGCATGGCTGTCGCATAGTCCGTGCGCTCCACGTCCATGAAGGACAGGGGCGCGCAGTTGTACAGCAGGAGCGGCATGTTGGCGCTGAGCCGACTGGTGCGCTTGTTGCCATCCGCAAAGGGCTGAAGGTAGGCCACGTTGACCCAAAGGAAGAAGGCGGCCTCCACCGGGTTTCTGATGTGGCGGACCTTGTCGACGATGGACCTCAGCGTTTCTTCCAAGCGTGCGGGGATGTTGCTCGGGGAGTACACAGAGCCCTCAATGTTCACCACGCGTCGGCGGATGCTGCCAATGTCCCGCGAGTCCTTCAAGAGGTCCTTCATCAACTTGGCCTGCAGGTCAACGATTCCGGTGACTGTGATGCCCTCTGTTGGCACAGCGTCGACCATGAACTCGATGGCGTTCTTGTGGTTGAGCAGCATCAGGGTGTCTTCGTCGAGGGGGTCTGCTTGCTCCCCGAGCTCGAAGAGTTGCTGGGTGTCGAGCAAGCTCTTGTTGTTACCCTCCAGGCGCGATGACGACCAGGACAGGTCGATAAGCAGCTGCTCCAGAACCTCGCGGGCATAGGTTCCCGCAGGTTGCTGGTCCCGGCCGCGGCCGGCGTTGAACAAGTCCGTGGCCAGCTGCGGCGGCAGCAAGCTGGACTGGTTCGGGACGTAGTCGCCCACAAAGCTGCTTTCGTAGCCGACCGGGATGCGGGTTCCCAGAGGTGCGCGAAGCGTTTCAACCAGTTGCAGCGCAGCTGGCGACCACTGCAGCAGGCCAGGCCCCACGGGCGGCGGAACCGCTGAGGACGAGGCTCCCAGGGCAGCCCTGGCCGCCTCTGTGGCCCCATAGCGGGTGGACCGGCCGTCCCCCAGCTTCTCCAGAAAGCCCAAGGCCAAGAGGGCTCGCAAGGCCCGGTTGATGGTGGGTCGCGAAGCCTGGAGGGCTTGCTCCAGTGCACCAGGCTGTAGGGGTTCCCTGGCGGCAAGAACCAGGCGCAGCAACGCTGCGTGACGTGGTGACAGGGGTGGGGTCGTCATGGCGTGGTGATTCTTGTCAAATGACAAGAATAGGGCTTAATCTTGTCACCCTGACAAGTTTATGACCTGTAGCGGCGTATATAAAAAGAAACCGCTGCAGCCTGCGCTGTAGCGGTCTCGAATCGCTCTGGTTTCAGCTGTTCAAGCTGAAACCGAAGGCCACTGGCCGCTCAGCCACACGTGCCCAAATGCCCGCACTGGGTGCAGTAGTCGCAGCCGTCTTTGCGGATCATGGCGTGCGCGCCGCACTCGGGGCATTTCTTGCCGGCCATCACGCCCGCGGGTGTGCCCGCTGCCACCGCCACCGGCTCGGGCATCACCGCCGCCACACCCTGCTGGGCGCGCCGCGCAATGATGTTTTGCAGCGCAAACGCAATCGCCGCCACCTCGGAGTCGTGCCACATCGGCACGTGCGTGCCGTCGGCCTTCTGGTAGGTGCCCAGGCGCACCGGGCCGCGGTCCCAGGCCACTTTGCGCATGTCGCCCAGGGCGCGTTCCAAAAAGCCGCCGCGCGCGGCCAGCGACAGCATGCGCATGGTGGAGGTGATCCACTGCTGCGACTCGCCGCTCTGGCCCAC
>NZ_JAUSOO010000132.1 GCF_030656115.1 Hydrogenophaga sp. | reverse complement strand
TTGACGCGGCTGCGTCGGGCCGCATGGCGGTGGCCGAAGCCATCACCAACCTGCTGGCCGCGCCCATTGAGCTGCCGCGCGTGAAACCGTCCGCCAACTGGATGGCCGCCTGCGGCGAACCCGGCGAAGACGCCGCGCTGTTCGACACCGTGAAGGCCGTGGGCATGGAGCTGTGCCCGGCGCTGGGCATTTCCATTCCGGTGGGCAAAGACAGCCTGTCCATGCGCACCCAGTGGCAAGACGGCGCCGACAAACACAAAGTGACCTCGCCCGTCAGCCTGATCGTGACCGCCTTTGCCACCCTGGCCGATGTGCGCAGCACGCTCACCCCGCAGCTCAACCGCGACATCGAAGACACCACGCTGGTGCTGGTGGACCTGGGCAAAGGCCAGCACCGCATGGGTGGCAGCATCCTGGCCCAGGTGTTGGGCCAGCCCGGCGGCAGCGTGCCCGACCTGGACGATCCGCAAGACCTGGTGCGGCTGGTGAACGCTGTCAACGCGCTGCGCGCTGACGGCAAGCTATTGGCTTACCACGACCGCAGCGACGGTGGCCTGCTGGCCGCTGCGGCCGAAATGGTTTTTGCCGGCCATGTGGGCGTGGCGCTGAATGTGGACATGCTGGTGACCGAGGGTGATGGCATCAGCGACAGCCGCATGGACAGCGGCGACGCCAAAAACTGGGCCACCCAAGTCGGTGCCCGCCGCCAGGAGCTCACGCTCAAAGCCCTGTTCAGCGAAGAGCTGGGCGTGCTGCTGCAGGTGCGCACCGCCGAGCGCAACGCCGTCATGCAAACCCTGCGCGAACACGGCCTGAGCAAACACAGCCACTTTGTCGGCAAAACCCGCCCCGAATCGTCTGGCATGGACGTGGGCAAAGGACAGTTGCAGGTCTGGCGCGACACCAAAGCCGTGTTCAGCGCCAGCCTGTTTGACCTGCACCAGGTCTGGGACAGCGTGAGCTGGCGCATCAACCAGCAGCGCGACAACCCTGCCTGCGCCGACGCCGAACACGCCGCCGCCGGCCTGCCCGCCGACCCGGGCCTGCATGTGCATTTGACCTTCGACCCCAGCGCGGGCGCGCCCGCCTTCCTGCAAGCCAAACCCAAAGTTGCCATCCTGCGCGAACAAGGCGTCAACTCGCATGTTGAAATGGCCTACGCCTTCACGCAAGCTGGTTTTGAAGCCTTCGACGTGCACATGACCGACCTGCAGAGCGGCCGTGCCAGGTTGGAGAATTTCCAGGGCGTGGTGGCCTGCGGCGGCTTCAGCTACGGCGACACGCTGGGCGCCGGCATCGGCTGGGCGCGCAGCATCACCTTCAACCCGCTGCTGTCTGAGCAGTTCCAGGGCTTCTTTGCCCGCCAGGACACCTTTGGTCTGGGCGTGTGCAACGGCTGCCAGATGTTTGCCGAACTGGCCGACATCATCCCCGGCGCCCAAGCCTGGCCGCGTTTCACCACCAACCAGAGCGAGCGCTTCGAGGCGCGCCTGTCGATGGTGGAAGTGCTCGAATCGCCCAGCCTGTTCCTGCAGGGCATGGCCGGCAGCCGCCTGCCCATTGCGGTGGCGCATGGCGAAGGCTTTGCCAACTTCAAGCACCGCGGCAACCCCAGCCAAGCCCTGGCCGCCATGCGCTTCGTGGACAACACCGGTGCTGCCACCGAGCAATACCCGTTCAACCCCAACGGCAGCCCGGGCGGCCTGACGGCGGTGACCACCGCCGACGGCCGCTTCACGGCCATGATGCCGCACCCCGAGCGCGTGTTCCGCAACATCCAGATGAGCTGGATCGACGTTGAAAAAGCCGGTGGACAGAGCGCGCACAGCCCCTGGATGCAGATCTGGCGCAACGCCCGCAAATGGGTTGGCTGAGTTGATAGGACGAGGCACTTTGAGGCGCCTTCTCGCTCGCCAGCAGCTGTGGGCGTAGGTGCTTCAACCGTTTTCTGATCGAGCCAACACAGGTACACCCCATGGCCACCAGTCTTCTCATGCTGCTCGACGACATCGCCACCGTGCTGGACGATGTGGCCGTGATGACCAAAGTGGCTGCCCGCCAGGGCATGGCCGCTGCCGACGACGTGGCCGCCATGACGCAACTGGCCGCCAAGAAAACCGCGGGTGTGCTGGGCGACGATCTGGCGCTCAATGCCCAGCAGGTTACCGGCGTCAAAGCCGATCGCGAACTGCCCGTGGTCTGGGCGGTGGCCAAGGGCTCGCTCATGAACAAAGCCATCCTGGTGCCGGCGGCGCTGGCCATCAGTGCCATTGCGCCCTGGGCCATCACGCCCTTGCTCATGCTCGGCGGCCTGTTTCTGTGCTTTGAAGGTGCTGAAAAACTGCTGCATGCGTTTTTGCACCCCAAAACCGACGACGACGCCCACCGCGCCGAACTGGTGAAAGCCGTGGCCGACGACAACGTGGACCTGGTTGCGTTTGAAAAAGAAAAAATCAAAGGCGCGGTGCGCACCGACTTCATCTTGTCCGCCGAAATCATCGTCATCACCCTGGGCACCGTGGCTGCGGCCACCTTTGCGCGCCAGGTGTCGGTGCTGGTGGGTATCTCCATCATCATGACGGTGGGCGTTTATGGCCTGGTCGCTGGCATCGTCAAGCTCGACGACGCCGGCCTGTACCTGAGCCGCCAAAGCGCAGCCTGGCAACAGTCGCTGGGCCGGGGCATCCTCACCGCGGCGCCCTGGCTCATGAAGACCCTCTCCGTGGTGGGCACCGCTGCCATGTTTCTGGTGGGTGGCGGCATTTTGTTGCACGGCATTCCCGCTCTGGGCCACGCGGTAGAGGCCTTCACCGCCAACCTCGGCTGGCTGGGCGCTGTGGTGTCGAGTCTGGCCGGGGCGGTGGCGGGTCTGCTGGCAGGCGGTGCGGTGGTGCTGCTGTTTACCGGCTGGAAACGCCTGCGCCAACGCACGCAGGCTTGACCTGCATCAAGGGCGCACGCGCTGGCGGTCTCTAGACTGGCGCCCATCAATCGTGAGTGTGCTGAAGATTTGCCCCAGCGCTCACGGTGACCCCATAACAGGAGCCACACCATGACAGCCCCCCAAGCACCCAGCAACCCGGTTGACGCAGCCGCCCCGCTGACCAACTTCACCAACTGCCACGGCGGCATTCTCAAACGCCTGAGCGCGCTGGACGAATTGCCCGCCTTGCTGGCCCCCGCAGCCAAAGCCCGCCAAATCGCTGAACAATCGCTCGAATTCTTCCGCGAAGCCATTTTTGAACACCACCTGGAAGAAGAGCGCGAACTCTTCCCCGCCGTGATCGCCAGCGCAACCCCCGGCGAAGAACTGGACCGGGTGAAAGCCATGGCCCAGCGCCTCACGCAAGAACACCGCATGGTGGAAGCGCTGTGGAAAGGGCTGGAAAGCGGCCTCAAACGCGTGGCCAAAGGCCAGAGCACCGATCTGGATGTGTCAGAAGTGCAACGCCTGGTGAGCGAATACACCGCCCACGCCGCCTTTGAAGAAGCCGAGTTCTTGCCGCTGTCCGAAAAAATTCTGAGCCGCAACAGCAACCACATGGCCGCGCTGGGCCTGTCGCTGCACATGCGGCATGTGAAGCCGGTCAACGCGTATATTTAAAATCTTTTGGGCCAGCTAAGCTGAAAAAGTGCAGCGGCCGTCCCACGCCGCGCGGCGCTCGCTGCTGATGAACTCACATTGCCAATGACTGCAGTCATCACAATCCTGTTTTGCGTTGCAGTTTCAGCAATTCTCTGGAAAAAATGGATTCAAGCCGTCCGTGCCGAGTTCATCCGAAACTACCGCCTCCCCAAAGGGATTTTTGACAGCCTTCAGCGCAAATACCCGCATTTGGAACCCAAAGACTGCCACTTGGTTTCCCGTGCTTTGCGGCTCTTTTTTCTGGCGCATTTGAAGAGCGGCAGAAAATACGTGTCGATGCCTTCGCAGGCGGTGGACGAGGTTTGGCACGACTTCATATTGAACACCCGCGACTATGCCAAGTTTTGTCGAGGTGCATTTGGTCGGTTTATGCACCACACGCCGGCGGTGGTGTTGGGCTCCAACACCAAAAGCAACGAGGGGTTGCGGCGCTGCTGGTGGTTTGCTTGTGTTGAAGAGAATATCGATCCCAGAAAACCACTGCGCTTGCCCTTGCTTTTTGCCATTGATGGAAAACTGAATATTCCCGATGGTTTTACCTACGTGCCCGATTGCAAAGGCGTTGCTGACCGTGAAAGCGGTGGCCCCGTTCACTGCGGCGGCAGCTTTTCTGATCCCAGCGTGGACGGCACCTGTGATGGTCTGGGCGATACCCCAACAGATAGCGGATCAGACGGTGGATCGGATGGCGGTTCGGGTTGTGGCGGTGGAGATTAGAGGCCGGTTCACCCAGCCACCGCGTTCCCAGGCCGCGTCCGGTAAAACTTCAGCGGGCTGCTTTGCCCGGCTTTGAGCACCGCCGGTTTCATCTTGCCGACCACGTGCATTTCGCAGGGTTTGCAGTCAAAGCGCAGCGTGAGTTTTTCGTCGCCGTGGATGAGTTGCATGGGTTCGGCGCGCACGGTGCCTTGCACACCGGTGACGCCTTTGGCCTGTTTGGGGCAGAGGCTGAGTGAAAAACGCACGCAGTGTTTGGTGATCATCAAACTCACTTCACCGGGTTCTTCCTGGCTCTCGTAGGCGGCGGCGATGACTTTGACGCCGTGCTTGGCGTAGAAGTCGCGGGCTTTGTGGTTGAACACATTGGCCAGGTAGGTCAGGGTGTCTTCGGGGTAAGGCGCGGGGGGCTGCACCGGCTGGGCACGGGGCAGGCGTTGCCAGGCGGCGGCGCGGGCGGCTTCCAGCTTGTCCATGGCTTCGCGGCGCAGCGGGTTGAGCAGCGACGCGGGCACGAACCAGGGTTGTGAGAGGTTGAGCGACACGTCGATGGGCTCAAAAACCGTGTCGCCCAGCCGTGCCAGGGCTTCGCGCAGTTTGCTCTGCGCCTGGGTCGCGTCTTTGGCGGGTTCCAGGGTGCAGGCCAGGGTGGCCGTGGCGCTGTGGCCGTCTTCGTCGGTGGCGGTCAGGCTCAGGCCTTGGGGCGTTTCGTCCAGTTGCAGCCAGGCGCCGATGCGCCGCTCGGCCGACTTTTTCTCCAGACTGCGCACCCAGTCCATGTCGCGGTTGCGGTTGACCACGGTGTTTTTGCGCAGGTCTTTGAGGGTGTCGATGGCGTCTTTGGGGTAGACGCGCCAGCGCTGGGGCGCGGGCAAGCGCTCGGCGCGGTTGATCTGCAGGCCGGTGAGTTCTTTTTGCAGGTCCAGGTAGCACAGGCCATCGCCGTTGTGGATCACGGTGGCGGGGTCGTCGGTTTCCAGCTCCACGAAGTTGGGGCCCACCTGGGTG
The DNA here is from genome assembly GCF_030656115.1 of Hydrogenophaga sp. Taxonomy (GTDB): domain Bacteria; phylum Pseudomonadota; class Gammaproteobacteria; order Burkholderiales; family Burkholderiaceae_C; genus Hydrogenophaga. The sequence goes on along the minus strand of NZ_JAUSOO010000132.1, from coordinate 372 downwards.
ACGTAGCCGATGGGTCGGCCGGGGTTTTTGGGGGTGTCAAAGGCGCCAATGTCTTCTTTGCGGCCCTGCACAAAATAGTCGGTGAATTCGCGGTTGAAGTTCTGGTCGGGGTCGGGCTGGAAGTGCAGGGTGCAGCTCCCGCTGGATGCGCGGGCCAGCGGTTGGGCCGACGCCTGGCGGTCTTCCAGGATCTCGTCGAGCAGCACGCGGTAGTGGGCGGTGATGTTCTTCACATAGCCCATGTCTTTGTAGCGGCCTTCAATTTTGAAGCTGCGGGCGCCGGCGTCCACCAGCGCGCGCAGGTTGTCGCTCGGGTTGTTGTCTTTCATGCTCAGCACGTGTTTCTCGTGCGCCACGATGCGGCCCTGGCTG
>NZ_JAUSOO010000154.1 GCF_030656115.1 Hydrogenophaga sp. | reverse complement strand
TTGCGCGCAGAAGGTGCCAGCGTGATGCACCTGGCTGTTGATGGACAGCTGATGGGCCTGTTGGCAGTGTCCGATCCGGTCAAGGCCAGCACACCGGAGGCCTTAGCCACCCTCAAGGCATCCGGTCTGCGCATCGTGATGGCAACTGGCGACGGACTGACCACGGCCAAGGCTGTTGCAGCCCGCCTGGGCATCGATGAAGTGCACGGCGAGGTCAAGCCGGCCGACAAGCTGCTGCTGGTGGAAAGGTTGCAAAAGGAAGGCCGCATGGTGGCCATGGCCGGTGACGGCATCAACGATGCGCCGGCACTGGCCAAGGCCGATGTGGGCGTGGCCATGGGCACCGGGACCGACGTGGCGATGAACAGCGCGCAGGTGACGCTGGTCAAGGGCGATCTGCGCGGGATCGCGATCGCGCGGGCGCTGTCCGAAGCGACCGTGGGCAACATGAAGCAGAACCTGGTGTTTGCCTTTTTGTACAACGCACTGGGCATCCCGATTGCTGCCGGCGTGTTGTACCCGTTGACGGGTTGGCTGCTGTCACCCTTGATTGCTGCGCTGGCCATGAGCCTGAGCTCGGTGTCGGTGATCGGCAATGCGCTGCGGTTGCGTAACCGATAGCGGACAGATTCACTGCACAAGAGGGCATGCGCCATGGACATCCTTGCGCACGGACTGTGGGTGGGCCTGGGCGCCGCGGCCTGGCACCGGCACCGGCCGCAGGACCGCCGCACCATCGGTCTGGCAGTGGGCCTTGCGGTGTTGCCCGATCTGGTCCAGCTTGCGCCGCTGGTCGCACTGACGCTGTCGTCGTCTGAGGGCTGGCGTGTGCTGCTGGCCTACGCCAATGCGCTGCCCGGGTACGAGCCCGCAATGTCGCCGCTGCTCGCCGGCCTGACCCACCACCTGCATTGCGTGATGCATAGCGCGCTGGTGGCGGGGGCCGTCACTGGGGTAATCTGGCTTTGGCTGAACCGCTTCTGGTTGCCGCTGTTGGGTTGGTGGTCCCACGTGCTGATCGACGTGTTCACCCATTCGGCCGATTTCTATCCATCCCCGGTTTTCTATCCGGTGACCTACTGGGGGTTCGATGGCGTCGCGTGGAACAACACGTGGTTCATGGTGATGAACTATCTGGCCATGTTGATCGCTTTTGCATTGATCTTTCGTCGCAAGTAAAAAAGCCACCCAAGACAGGGTGGCCGTCTTCACGCGAGTGACGCCATCAGTTTTGATGACCCTTGCGCGCCAGGTAGTCGAGGCGAGCGACTTCGTTGCCCACTGTGCTGATCTTCTGACCATCCACGGATTGAACGACCTCTCCCTTGGCAAGGTATGCAGTGCGTCCATATTGGTTGGCTTTTGCCATGTTCCCGTCCTTGAAGACGTACAGCGTTTCACCATTGACCAGTGGGACCGTCTGCTTGGCCTCGGATTGAGCTGCATCCATGGCAAAAGCCGGGAGGGTTGCGGCGAGTGAAAGGACGAGGACGTTGAACTTGCGAATCATGGTTGCTCCTGAAAGTTTCACGTTGATCGGGTGATGCAACGAGGTACCGTGTACAGGTGCAATATAGTGACGGGCGGGTGACCGCAGGCTTGCCTTCCGATGACAGTTTTGACTGCTAGTTGACTGCGAACCTGCCGCCCCTGGAGATTGATGTGGCTGCTGAACTGGTCAGCGCGGCTGGAACGCAATGATCCCCTGGTCGGTCATTGCGCAAGATGAGCATGGCACGCACAGGCCTCACCATGCGCAGCAGCCACCAGTTCCTTGAGGATGCCGCATTCTGTCCCTTCGCCGTCACAACGGCCACAGCTGGCCTGGAGCAGCAACAGCTGCTTTTCCAGCGCGCGCATGCTCTTGAGCCGCGCTCGCACCTTGTCGATCTGCTCCTGCACCAGCCTGTCCACGTCCGGATGCGGCTCGCCCGGTGCGTCCAGCGCGCCCAGCAGCCGGCGGATATCGGCCAGCGGCATTTCCAGCGCGCGGCAGTGGCGGATGAAGGCCAGACGTTCCAGATGGGTGCTCGCGTAGTCGCGGTAGCCGTTGTCCTGCCGGGCCGGCTCCGGTAGGAGGCCTTGTTTTTCGTAGTAGCGGATGGTGTCCACGTCCACGCCTGTGGCCTCGGCCAGTTCCTTGATGCGCATGGGGTTTCTCCGGTCGGTGGGGTTCAGGGCTTGACTCTGGAGCCGCTCCAGGGTTTTCAATACCGGCATTCTGAACCTGCAGGAGATCCCATGTCAGCCCACTGTTGTGAACACGAATGCCCCGCTCCCGGCCAGATCGCCAACCTGGCGCGCTACCGCCGCGTGCTCTGGGTCGCACTCATCGTCAATGCCGCCATGTTCCTGGTCGAGTTGGGTGCGGGCTTCTCGTCCGGCTCGCTGTCGCTGCTCGCGGACGCCATCGACTTCGCCGGTGACGCGCTGAACTACGGTGTTTCGCTGGCGGTGCTGGCATCGGCGCTGGCCTGGCGTGCCAGGGCCGCCATGCTCAAAGCCTTCAGCATGATGGGCTTCGGCCTCTACGTGCTGGGCAGCGCGCTGTGGGCGGTCTGGAACGGTCGGGTGCCTGATGCACCGACCATGGGGGTTGTTGCATTGCTGGCGCTGCTGGCCAACGTGTCGGTGGCCTGGATGCTGTATGCCTTCCGCGAGGGTGACGCCAACATGCGCAGCGTCTGGCTGTGCTCGCGCAACGATGCGATCGGCAACGTGGCCGTGTTCTTGGCCGCACTGGGGGTCTTTGGAACAGGCACGGCCTGGCCAGACCTGCTCGTGGCGGCCCTGATGGCGGGTCTGGCCTTGCACGGCGGCTGGCAGGTGATGCGCCAGTCCAGGAGTGAACTCGGAACCGCAGATGCCAGTGACCACGGGCACGACCACCATGGCCATGCCCACTGAGTCCGTGAACACGATGGCGTTCGACCCGCACACCTTCGAGCGGCTGTCACAGGCTTACCAACGTCTCGACCATCGTGACTTGGGCCAAGCCTGGCACCTGCTCGAAGCCATGCACGTGCTGGGACAGACGCGCCTGGTCCCGCATGCACGCTCGCACTGGTACATGCTCAGGCTGGCCTGGCAGACGCGAAACCTGTCCGAGTTGAGCGGGCAACTCCTGAGGCTGCTCCTGGTGCCGTTTGGCCATCTGTTCGGTCGCCTCCCGCTGGGGAACACCGGACGTGCATACATCAGCGCGTTCCAGCCCATGGCGGTGGCCCCGGAACTGTGGACCACGATTCGCCAGTTCCAGTCTCCACCGGACCGCTGAACAACCTGAAGCACACCAGGGCGGCGTTTCCACCCCAGTGCCAGCGCCGTAAAATCCTTGCATCATGCGCGCCGTTCTGCTCACCCTCTTGATGCTGTTCTGCCTGCCCCTGCAGTGGGCGGGCGCGGCCGAGCGCGAGCCTTGTGTGCACGAGCCCTGTGCCTCGGTGCATGCGAACCTGGCGGATACCTCTGGACAGGCCGAGACCGACGACCACGTCGGCGAATCCCATGCGCAGCACTCCCACTGTGGAAGCTGCCACTCCGGCGCCCTGGCCTTGTCGGCCAGTACGCCCTTTGTTCCGAGCAACGACGCCGACCGTCTGCACGCAGTGGCCCGTCTCTGGACCGAGATCCTGCTCGTGGAGCGGCCCGAACGGCCGCAGTGGACCACCCTGGCCTGACCAGGGTTCGGCTTCTTTGACGGCGCCCATCGCCGTGCTTCTCCGATCCCTGTGAAACGTGCCAGCCCTCGCGGCTGGTGATGTTCGTTTTTCCAGGGTCTTTTCATGTCTGCATTTCCCTGGCGGGGTCGTCCCCGTCTGGCCTGGCTGGTTGCTGTGGCCGTTCTTCTGGCGCTGGACCAGTTCAGCAAAGCCTGGTTCGCCAGCACCATTGCGCTGGGCACAGCGGTTGAAGTCACAACCTGGTTCAACCTGGTCCATGTGCTCAATACCGGCGCCGCGTTCTCCTTGCTGGCTGAAGCGGGTGGCTGGCAGCGGGTGTTCTTCATCGTCATCGGTTTCATGGTGGTGGTGCCGATCACCTTCGTCTGTCTCGCGCGCCAGGTGGAGCCACTGGAGCGGACCGCGGGGACACTGCTCGTGGCCGGTGGCAGCGGCAACCTGATTGATCGCATCGCCAGCGGCGCGGTCACCGATTTCCTCGACCTGCACTGGCGCGGGCTGCACTGGCCTGCCTTCAACCTGGCCGACGTGTTCATCGTGGCGGCGGCAGGCGCCTGGATCCTGATGTCCTGGCCCCCTGCCAAAGCATCTTTGGAGACGACCCGATGAACCGTCCGTGGACCCTGCTTCTCCTGGCCTGGATGGTGGCCACCACCGCCACCCTGGGTGCGCTGTTCCTGGGCGAGGTCATGGGTATGACGCCCTGTGTGCTGTGTTGGTACCAGCGCATCTTTATGTTTCCGCTGGTCATCGTGCTGGGGATGGCGGCCTACTTCGACGACCGCAGGGGTGCCGTATATGCCCTCGCACTGGCCCTGGGCGGTCTGGTCGTGGCCGGGTACCACACCCTGCTGGTCGCCGGACTCATACCCAAAGCATGGGTGCCCTGCAGCGCCGGGGTGTCCTGTACGGACCAGAAGCTCGAAGTCCTCAATGGCGTCCAGATTCCATGGCTGTCGCTGGCCGCGTTCATGGTGCTGGCGTTCCTTCTCATCGTTTACCTCAGAAAGCCCTCCCGATGAACTCCATCTATCACTGCGCCCAGCTGCGAAGGCCGGACAAATACGCGGACGCACGTGTTGCTATGGTCGATGTGTTCCAGAGCAATCACCGCTGCTACGGCTACCCGACCTCATCAACGACCAGGAGATCGGGCCTGGCGTAGTGGCGCAGCCGGGTGCGCAGTGCCGAATCGCTGTCCAGACTGGCCAACTCGCCCAGCAGCTTGCCGGCGGTGGTGAACATGACGGTGTGCCCTTGCAGCACAGCTTGGTGTGCAATGTTCTGCGCGATGGTGGTCTTGCCCACACCCGAGGGGCCCACCAGGATGGCGTTGCTCGCGCTTTGCAGGAACTGCAGTGTCATCAGCTCGCTCACGCTGGCCTGATCAATCTGCTCGGGCCAGCTCCAGTCGTAATCCACCAAGGGTTTGAAGCGCCCGATGCGTGCACTGTGCAGCCGGCGCTCCATGGAGCGCCGCGTCCTCTCCTGCTCCTCCCAGTCCAGCAAGGTGCCCACCCAGGGCTCTGTGCAGCAGGTACTCGCTCACGCAAGGACAGTGCAGAGGAAGCGGCCTTTGCAAGCATCCGCCCGGCGCTGGACGAGCTGGTCTTCGACTACTTCGAGTTGACTCCAACGGAGCGCCAGGTCGTCAACGACACTTGCGATTTCCTCGTGCCGAGCATGCAACCCAGCTCGCTTGCGTCTTTGTCTCAACCGCTGCACCACGCGCCCACGGAGGCTGACTGCAAGGCCTACTCGGCACTGCTGCGCAGCGAGCTCGAACTGTGGCGCGAGCGACTCAAGGGGGAGGGTCGGTTTTCGGTCCAGTGGTCGCCACCGACCTCCCGGCATTCGGGCGCGAACGGCGTCGTGCAAATCAGCCTGACCGACAAGGCCTCTTCGAGTCGCAAGCAGACTCCACACGAGGTCGAACTGGTGATGCGTGAGCTGCGCGGCCTGAACAACTATCCGACTGTCGGCAGCGAGGTCATGAGCGTGGCGTCAGACTTCCTGCTGTTCCATGGTGGCGACTACTTCTTCGTCAAGCCGATGGTCAAGCGTCTCTGGCTGGCCAGTGCGGCGGCTCATGACGCGTTGCGGATCGTGCAGACGGTGCGTTCGGTTGAAGGGGGGCACTGACGAGATGAGGACTCCATCGCGATTTCACCAGGCCATGAGCGATGAGCATTGGGGCAGGGCCTTCGGCAGGCAGGCCACCATCCAAAACGTTCTGGAGTTCGTGGTGACGCATTGGCAGCAGTTGCAGAAGCGTCCGCCGCCAGACATGGAATTCAGTCAGAGCGAGCCGCACATCACGAAGTATTTTGGGCTGTCGCTCAAGAAGTCTGCCCGCGCGCATGGCATCTTCGGGTTCTTCGTTCCCGAGCATGTCGTGGGGGACATCGATGAAGTGCGTCAGGTCCTGGAGTCGCGGGGGCGCACAGATCTCACCTACCTGAGTGACCGCATCGATCCTCCCCTTGAATTCGTGCTGGAGTTCAAGAAGATGAAGTCACAGACCGGCGCAAATGCATCCAGGCTGGCGTACTGCAAGGACGGCATGTTGCGGTTCGTGAATGCGACCTATGCGCGCAACGAGGAGGTAGGTTTCATGGTGGCCCTGGTGGCGTGCGATGCCGATCTACCCGGGTTGCTGGACGGCCTCAAGCGGGCCATTCAGCAACCCGACATGGCCAGGCTGCTGAGATCGATTGCCAATCCAAAGGGAAGGACGACCCTCACAGCCAGCGATCTGGTCTTCCAAGCCTGCAACTTCGAGACGCGCCACGCTCGGGATCACAAGGGACAGAAGGACGTTGTGCTGGGGCACATCATGCTGGCGCATCAGACAAGCGCTTGAAATAGCCGAAACGAGAATTTCACGAACGCGAGACCACAAGCCTCGCCGATGACCTCGCCGCTGTCCTGCACGGGCGCCTGACCAAAAGGCAAGCTTGCGTGCCGAAAACCAGTCGCGGCTGGTTGCGACCGGTACACCCTTATGACACGAGGGCATCTCTCACTCATCCGCCATCACGGGCTGTGACTCTGAACGAGAGAGCAACTTTTCAAACTGACCCTTGGCTGCTGAAACGTCGAAAAAGAACGTGTGCAGCAATGAGATGGCCTTGTTGACTTCCTGTATTTCCCAGTCCGTCCTGGGCGGACTGCGTTTGAGTTCTTTCCCACTGCTCGAAAGCCATGTTTCGATCTGATGCAGGTTGATGATCGTGAGTCCGCGTTCCAGCAACTGCGTTGCAGAAATGTTGGACAGATACGCTGGCGTCACCTGCTTCGGCGAGGACAGCTTCAGCGCTTCGGTCAGCTTCGTGGCCAGCGCTCGGCCCAGTCCAATCTCCGGGCTCGCCTCGAATTCCCCCAGAGCCTGTGCATAGCGCTCGGGATGCGCTTGGATGTCCGAAACCTCAGCAGGTAGACGAAATCGGCGGCACAGGAGCTGGAGGGCGGAGCGTGCCCGCGCATTTGTGATGCGCTCTTGACGGGCTGCTTCTGCTAGGGTCGATCCGTTTATAACGGCTTTGAGTATGGCTGCCTTTGTGAAGCCAGGAATCATGATCAATCCTTTGTGAACACTGACAGTGAATGGAACCCTTTCCATTCAAACTCTGCGCCTAGTTTGACGATACGAGTTATCACTCTAAAGCGGTCGATGCCCCTTTTGGTGTTCTGTTTCTTCTGGTGAAAGCCAGTTGTTCAGGGTGCAAAAACCTGTTGTGCACGCGCATCAAACTCGATGGCATCGAGACTCAAGCGACGCGCGCGCACAAACGAAGCGACTACCCCCTGTGCCGCCGCATCAACCGGTACACCGCTGGGATCACCAGCATCGACAGTAGGGGCGCGCTGATCATGCCCCCCACCATGGGCGCTGCGATGCGCTGCATCACCTCGCTGCCCGTGCCGTCGCCCCAGAACAAGGGCAGAAGGCCTACCACGATCACCGCCACCGTCATGGCTTTGGGACGCACCCTCAGAACCGCGCCTTCGCGGATCGCATCAAGTAGATCGGCATCGGCGATCTGGCCCGCCGCTTCGCGCGCCGCCCAGGCCTGCTTGAGGTACAGCAGCATGATCACGCCGAACTCGGCCGCCACGCCCGCCAACGCGATGAAGCCCACCGCGCTTGCCACAGACAGGTTGTGTCCCAGCGCCCACAGCAGCCACACACCGCCCACCAGCGCAAACGGCAGTGTCGTCATGATCAGCAGCGCCTCGTCGAAGCGCCGGAAGGTGAGGTACAGCAGCACGAAGATGATCAACAGCGTGAACGGCACCACCAGCTTGAGTTGGGCGGCGGCCCGCTCCAGGAATTCGAACTGCCCGGACCACGACACCGAATAGCCGGGTGGCAGATCCACCTGCTCGGCTACCACGCGCTGCATCTCCTTTACTGCGCCAAGCAGGTCGCGCCCACGGATGTCCACGTACACGAAACCGGCCAGCCGGGCGTTCTCGCTGCGCAGCATGGGCGGGCCATCCGAGATGGCGATGCGGGCGACGTCCGACAGCACTAGGCGCTGGCCCCGTGGGCTCACTATGGGCAAGGCACGTAGTGCCTCCAGCGAGTCACGCAGTGCGCGCGGATAGCGCACATTGATGGAATAGCGCTGCAGGCCTTCGACAGTCTGTCCGACTTCCATGCCACCCAAGGCACCGGCCACCACGTCCTGTACGTCGGCGATGTTCAGTCCGTAGCGCGCCGCGTCGTCCCGCCGGATGTCCACATCGATGTAGCGACCGCCAGTCAGGCGCTCGGCCAGCGCACTGCTGACCCCGGGCACCTGTTTGATGGCCGTCTCGATCTGGCCCGTGAGCCCGTCGATAGTGGCCAGGTCGGCGCCGGCCACCTTCACGCCCACCGGGCTCTTGATGCCGGTAGCGAGCATGTCGATGCGATTGCGGATCGGGGGCACCCAGATGTTGGACAGGCCCGGCACGCGCACCGTGCGGTCCAGCTCCTCGACCAGCCGGTCGGGCGTCATGCCGGCGCGCCACTGGCTGCGCGGCTTGAACTGGATGGTGGTCTCGAACATCTCCAGCGGAGCCGGGTCGGTGGCGCTGTCCGAGCGGCCGGCCTTGCCGTAGACGCTCTGCACCTCGGGCACGGTCTTGATCAGGCGGTCGGTCTGCTGCAACAACTCGGCGGCCTTGCCGGCCGACAGGCCGGGCAGTGCGGTCGGCATGTACAGCAGGTCCCCCTCGTCCAGCCTGGGCATGAACTCGGCGCCGATGTGCTTGAGCGGCCACAGGCTGGCCAGCAGCAACACGGTGGCCACCACCAGCGTCAGCTTCGGTGCACGCAACACCGCGTTCAGGCAGGGGCGGTAGAGCGCGATCAGCAGGCGGTTCAACGGGTTGGCGTGTTCATCAGGGATGCGTCCCCGGATCAGGTAGCCCATCAGTACCGGGATCAGCGTGACGGCCAGCCCTGCCGCCGCCGCCATGGCATAGGTCTTGGTGTAGGCCAGGGGCGCGAACAACCGTCCCTCCTGTGCCTGCAGCGTAAACACAGGAATGAAGCTCAACGTGATGATCAACAGAGAAAAGAACAGCGCGGGCCCGACTTCGGCGGCGGCCTCACCAATCACGCGCCAGCGCGGTTCGCCCGCGAGGACCTGCCCCGGGTGCTCGTGGCCCCAGCGCTCCAGGTGCTTGTGCGCGTTCTCGATCATCACCACCGCAGCGTCCACCATCGCACCGATGGCGATCGCGATGCCGCCCAGCGACATGATGTTGGCGTTGACGCCCTGCTGCTGCATGACGATGAACGCCATCAGGATGCCCAGCGGCAGCGAGACGATGGCCACCAGGGCACTGCGCAGGTGGAACAAGAACAGCGCGCAGACCACGGCCACCACCAGAAACTCTTCCAACAGCTTGAACCCCAGGTTGTCCACTGCACGCTCGATCAGCGCGGAGCGGTCGTACACCGGGACGATCTCCACGCCCTTGGGCAAGCCGCTTTGCAGTTCGGCCAGCTTGGCTTTGACGGCCTTGATGGTCTGCAGCGCGTTCTTGCCCGAACGCATCACGATCAGGCCACCGGCCGCTTCACCCTCTCCGTCGAGTTCGCCAATGCCGCGCCGCATCTCCGGCCCGAGTTGCACCCGGGCCACGTCGCCCAGGCGCACCGAGATGCCCAGGTCGGTTGTCATCAGCGGGATGGCCCGGAAATCGTCCAGGGTTTTGAGGTAGCCGCTGGCGCGCACCGCGTATTCGGCTTCGCCCCGTTCGAGCACCGATCCACCGGCCTCCTGGTTGGCGCGACCGATCGCCTCGCTCACCACCGTCTGCGTGATGCGGTAGGCGGCCAGCTTGTCGGGGTCGAGCACGATCTGGTACTGGCGCACCATGCCGCCCAGGCTGGCCACCTCGGCCACGTCCGGCACGGTCTTGAGCTCAAAGCGCAGGAACCAGTCCTGCAGAGAACGCAGTTGGTCCAAGCTCTGGCGGCCACTTCGGTCCACCAGAGCGTACTGGTAGATCCAGCCCACGCCGGTGGCGTCGGGCCCGAGAGAGGACTTGGCCGACGGCGGCAGCCGCGACTGCACCTGGTTGAGGTACTCCAGCACGCGCGAGCGCGCCCAGTACAGGTCCACGCCGTCGTCAAACAGCACGTAGACGAAGCTGTCCCCGAACATGGAGTAGCCGCGCACCGCCTTGGCACCGGGCACCGACAGCATGGTCGTGGTCAGCGGGTAGGTGACCTGGTTCTCGACGATCTGCGGCGCCTGGCCGGGCCAGCTGGTGCGGATGATGACCTGGGTGTCCGAGAGGTCGGGCAGCGCGTCCAGCGGTGTGCGCAGCATCGACACCACGCCCCAGGCGGTGAGCATCACAGTGGCCAGCAGCACCAGGAAACGGTTGCCGATGCTCCAGTGGATAAGCCGCGCGATCATGGCTTCGCTCCTTGAGCACTCGGCGCAAGGCGTTCAATCCGGGTGATCTGCGGTTCGGCCCCATCCTGTGTGCGGAACTCGATGCGCACCGGGTCACCTCGGGACAGTCCGCTGGGCCGCTGTTCGAGAGGCGGCAGGCGAAACGCCATCGTCATCCCGGGCCACTTGAGCGCCGGGATGGCAGGATGGGTGAGGGTCACGCTGTCCCCGTCCACGGCGTCGATCACGGCATTGGTGCGGTGCAGATACACAGCCGCCGCATGGGCCGCAGCAGTCGTCGGGGCCTGGTTCAGGCGCGTCTCCAGCCCACGCAGGCTGGCTTCGGAGTCGATCAGGAACTGGCCCGACAGCACCACCCGCTGGCCGGCCTGCAGGCCTTGCACGATTTCGGTCAGACCACCAGCCTCACGCCCTGCACGCACCTCCACGGGACGGAAATGCCCACCGTCTTCGGCCAGCATCACCACGCTGCGGCGACCGGTGTGGATCACCGCGTCACTGGGCACCAGTAAGGCCGGCTGGCCTGCCGGTTCGGCGAACCGCATCTGCACGAACATGCCCGGCACCAGGCGTCCGCCGGGGTTGTTCAGCTCCAGCCGCGCCTTGAGCGTGCGCGTGGCGGGGTCCACCTCGGGCAGGATCGCCTGTACCTGGCCCTCAAAGGATTGCCCCGGCGCCGCCGGGCTGGTGGCGCTGACCTTTGCGCCGGGTTGAAGCCGTGCCACCTGGCTCTCGGGCACCTGGCCCTCGGCCCACACCGTTGCCGTGCTTTGCAGGCGCATCAGCGGCATGCCCGGCATCACGGTCGCGCCCTCGCGCACCATCAGCTCGGTCAGAGTGCCACCGATCGGCGCGCGCAGCGTGAAACGGGATTGCACCGCACCGGTCCGAACCACCTGTTCGATCTGTGCCGCGTCCATACCGGCCTGTCGCATGCGCTGGGTCGCGGCGTCGCGCAGCGGCCCGAGGTCGGCGCCCGGCATGCGCGCGACCGCCAGGTACTCTTCCTGGGCCGCCACCCAGTCCGGGACGTAGATCTCGGCCAGCGGCGCACTGGCCGCCACGCGGTCCAGTGCAGCCCGGACGTGGAGCTTCTCCACGAAGCCCATGGACCTCGCGCTGACCACGACCTGGTTGCGCTCGTTCCAGGCCACGTTGCCCGCCACCGAGAAGCCGCCATTCAGCGATCCTTGAACCACTTCCACCGTGCGAAGGCCCAGGCTTTGCTGGATGCGCGGACTCACCGCCACGGCGCCGGTGTCGGCACCTGCGCTGGCGCTCGCGCCGCCCGAGTAGCGCGGCACCAGCATCATGTCCATGAAGGGCGATTTGCCTGGGGCCTCGAAGTTTTTGCCGGGCACCATGGGGTCGTGGTAGTTCAGGATCATCCGGCCGGTCACCGGGTCCATGTCGCCCGCCTTGAGGCCGTCGCGCAGGTGGCGGGCGGTGGCTTCACCGCCTTGAACCACCGTCCAGGCGTCCGGGTTTTGCGGGGCGCTGGTGGCGCTGGGTGATGACGGCGGCGAGCCCATCTCCATGCCCGAGCGCATGCCGGCGGTCCACGCACCGTAGCCCACCGCGCCCAGGGCCGCCAAGGCCGCGACACCCAGGCCGATGCTGGTTCGATTGTTCATGGTGTCATTCCTTGTGCAGCGGCCGGTTCGGCGGGGATGAGGTAGGCGAGTTGGGCCCACAGGCGGGCGGTCGAGAGGTGCAGGTCGATCCGCTCCATTCGCAGGTCCAGTGCCATGCGCCGTGCGGCCAGCACCTCGCTCAAGGGCGTTCTGCCGCCCCGGTAGGCGGCCAGCGTCGTCTGGATGCGCTGCTCGGCCAGCGGCAGCCGCTCGGCATCGATAAGGGCGAGTTGGGCCAGACCGGCTCGCCAGCCTTCCTCCCAGCGACGGATTTCGGCCAGGTGTTCCCGAGCACGCTCCTCGCGTTCGGCCCGCAAGGCGTCCACTTGGGCGAGTCGGGCCGCGAGTTCGCGGTCCTGCCGCTGGGGGCGATCCCAGGTCAGTGGCACCGAAACCGCCAGCGAGACCATGTTCGGGTAACCCGGGCCGCGCAGGCTGAGCATGAGCTCTGTGCTCCAGTCGGGGTCGCGCTCCTGTCGCGCGACTTCCGCTTCGGCGGCCATGGCCGCTTCCTGCGCCGAGAGCCGCACCAGTTCGGGGTGGTGCGCCAGGCGCTCGGCTCCATTGCCCACCCCCGTGGGTGAAGAGGTCACATCGGGCGGGGTGGCCAACGGCTGTTCGGGGTCGCTGCCGGTCCAGCGGGCCAGGGTGAGGCGCGCGTTGCGGCGCTCTGCCTCGACGCCCAGCAGGGTTTGCTGCAACTGAGCGACAGACTCCCGAGCAGCAATCCAGTCGGCGGGGGACCCGCTGCCGCTGCGTGCGGCCGATTCGCTGGCCTGCACGAGCAGGCGGGCTTCGCCCAGTTGCTTGTTCAACAACCCCAGACGCTGCTCCAAGGCCTGGCGCTCCAACCACGCCATGGCGGTATCTCGGCCAATGGTGGCGGTTTGCTCCAGGCGCCCAGCTTCAGCGGTTTGCGCTTCGCGTTCAAAGCGCGCTGCGCGTGCCTGGCGCTTGGCCGCGCTGGGCAAGGTTTGCATCAGCGAAACCGATTTGGCGGTCATGAAGTCGCGGGTGGTGCTGTACCGGTCGGGCCCGGACAGCGGGACGTTGTCAAGCGACAGACGCAAGACAGGGTCTGGGCGCTGGCCAGCCGCCACGGCCGTTTCTCTTGCCGCACGGGCTGCAGCGTCCTGGGCGACCAGCGCGGGTGAACGAGCCAGCGCCGCCTGGACGGCTTGCGGCAGCGATAGCGGCTCTGCGGCCTGCGTGATGGGGGACGTCGCAAGGCCGATCAGGACTGCCATGTGTACAGGTGTGATCGCGGTGCGGCAGCGGGCGATGAAGTGGCCGCGACGGCGGTCCAGCCCACCGAAGGCCGGTGAAAGGGGTTCCATGTTTCTGCTCCGAAAGAATGCACACGGGCTGAGCACGCACAGGGACGCGCGGCTGCCGCTGGCTGACCACCGACCTGGCTTCAGAGGCCGAGTAGTGTCAGGGTGGAAACCTCAGAGCAGGGAGGGCGGACGCCAGATGCTGGCGGGAGAGCCACGCAGTGGCTCGGGGGGGGCGGGTGCGTGCAGCTCGCTTACGGGAAGCGATTGCGCCAAGGCCATGACCGGCGGCGCCACAAAGCCCGTGGGTGCCTGGCATTCCTGCCCGGTCTTGCACATCTTTCCGGTGAGCTGAAAGGTCTCAGCGTCGTTGCAGCAATCGTCCATTGCCATCTCCGGGCCGGCGTTGAACGAGTCGCCTTGCATGGCCATGGCGGCTTCCATTGGGCATGGCGGCTGCAGGCGCAAACCACCACCCCAACCCTGCAGAGGCAGGGCCAAGCACAACAGGAGAGCCAGGAACAGGCGCATGGGCGGATTCTAGGACGATGCGTCCTGCGTGGGAAAGCTCAGGCAGAAGGTGGTCGTCTGTTCGGTGGACGCCACCGATGCCGATCCGCTGTGGGCTTGCATGATGGCTCTGGTAATGGACAGGCCCAGACCCGTGCCTTCTGAGTCGGGGTTGCTGCGCGACTTCTCGGCTCGGTAGAAGCGGTCGAACAGACGCGGCAGGTCGGCTGCGGGGATTGCGGGACCGGCGTTGTGCACGCAAAGCTGGATCTGACCGTCGCCAGGAGTCACCGACACCCGTACGGGTGCGTTCGGCGGCGAGTACCGTATCGCATTGGACAGCAGGTTGCTGATCGCGCGGCGGATCATCAGCCGGTCGCACACGATATGCGCATTGCCATTCGCTTCGAGGGCAATGTGCTTTTCTTCTGCCAGCGCTTCGTAGAAGTCGAACAGGTCCAGCACTTCGTCGATCAGCGACACGGTCTCGCGGTGCGGCAGTTCGATCCCGTGTTCGGTCTTGGCGAGGAACAGCATGTCGGAGACCATGCGGGCCATCCGCTGCAACTCCTCGGCATTGGACGCCAGGATGTCCTGGTACACGCCCACCTCCCGCTTCTGCGCCAGCGACACCTGGGTCTGGGTCAGCAGGTTGTTGATGGGGGTCCGCAACTCGTGCGCCAGGTCGCTGGAGAATTCCTGCAGGCGCGCAAAGTCCGATTGCAGGCGTTCCAGCATGGTGTTCAGGCTCTGCGCCAGGTCAGCGAACTCCGCCGGGACTGCGTCCACTGGCATGCGCTGGTCCAGCTTGTGGGCCGTGACCGTCATGGCGCGCGCTCTCATGACACGCAAGGGCTCCAGGCCACGGCGGGCGGCCCACCAGCCCAGCAGACCGCTGATCAGGATCGCGCCTACCAGGTAGAGCGCCAGGGTCTGCCTGAGCGACTGCATGAAATGGGTGTGGTGCGCTGTGTCCAGCGCGATCAGAAGTTCAAGGGATGCGCCGTCAGTGGCCTGGCCCGTCCATGTGGAGGGAGGCCGAATGGCCGCCCTCAGACCTCGCAGCGTTTGGTCACCGGCCATCCAGTCGAAGGCGTGCCCATCTATGCCGATGGATGACGGCAGACGGGAGAACACCGAGCTCGCTTCTCCATAGACCAGGCCGGTGCTGTTGCGCAGCTCGATGAACAATCCGTGGTGACTGGTCAAAAGCTCATCCAGTCGAGGGACCAGCATCTCCGATGAC
This sequence comes from Hydrogenophaga sp., assembly GCF_030656115.1. GTDB lineage: Bacteria > Pseudomonadota > Gammaproteobacteria > Burkholderiales > Burkholderiaceae_C > Hydrogenophaga. Next base: position 2,644 of record NZ_JAUSOO010000154.1, on the reverse strand, counting down.
GATGCCTCACCGACGATGGTTTGCACCAGTTCGATCTTGTCCTTCAGGAAATCCCTATCGAGGTCGACAAAGTGCCGACCTACGGCTATCGAGACCAGAAGACCCAGCCCGACCAGAACGCAGGCCGATACCAGGGTATACAGCGCGGTCAAGCGCGCCGTCAGCGACAGCCGGCCGAGCATCAGTGGGCGTCCTCGGGTGCTTCGAGAACGTAGCCCATGCCGCGCACGGTCTGGATCAGGCGCGGTTCAAATGCATCGTCCACCTTGGCCCGCAAGCGCCGCATGGCCACTTCGATCACATTGGTGTCGCTGTCGAAGTTCACGTCCCACACCTGCGAGGCGATCAGGGAGCGCGGCAGCACCTCGCCATGGCGGCGCATCAGCAGCTCCAGCAGGCCGAATTCCTTGGCCGTCAGATCGATGCGTTTTCCGGACCGGGTCACCCGCCGGCGCAGCAGGTCGAGCTCCAGATCGGCTACTTTCATCGAAGTGGGTTCCATACCCGTGCGGCCACGCCTGAGAATCGTCCGGACCCTGGCCAGCAGCTCGGCGAACGAAAATGGCTTGACCAGGTAATCGTCGGCCCCCAGTTCCAGGCCCTTGACGCGGTCTTCAACCTGATCGCGTGCCGTAAGGAACAGCACCGGCATCTGGCGCCCCTGACTGCGCAGGTTCTTGAGCACCTGCCATCCGTCCATGCCTGGCAGCATGACATCCAGGATCACCAGATCGTGGTCCCCCTCCAGGCCATGGTGCAGACCGTCCACACCGTTGGTGACGAGGTCCACGGCAAAGCCGGCCTCGCGCAGGCCTTGTCTGAGGTAGTCACCCGCTTTGGACTCATCTTCAACGATCAAAATTTTCACGTTCACATTCTCCTGACCGCAAGTTTGCCCGTACCGGAGCGGGCGTGACGAAAGCTGACATTTTTGTAATCCGGCCGACAGGGAAGTGACGAACTCGCCTCGCCAGAATCCGCACCACTTGATCCACATCAAAAGGAGCGATTGCAGTGAAACCTTTGTTCAGTTATGGAACCACGAGCCAGCTGCTGGCAGCGGGCCTGTTGGCCCTGCCAGTCGCGCTGGCTGCCCAGACGGCCAGCCCGACGCAGGAGGCCGACTGGCGCCGGGCCAACGACGCGGTGGGAGCGCTCAAGCGCGGCCATGCCGACGTGCTCAAGTGGGAGCAGGCCAACGTCAGTGCAGTCACCGCGACGCCAGGCAGCACCATGGGTGTTGCCATCCCCACCGCAGAGGCTGCGGTTCGCATGGCCTGGACGGTGCACCGCGATCTGGCCCGTGCTTTGGCTCGGCTGGGTCCGAAGAACGAACAGCTGATCGCAGAAGGCCGCTGGACAGAACTCGACCCCAGCCTGCAACGCCGCGTCAAGGATGCCAGTGAGGTGCTGGAGGTGGCTGCGGCCGGCCGCAAAGCCTGGATCGAAGCTGTAGCCGCTCAACAGGTGCTGAAGCACCAGCGTGACATGCTGGAGGCGGCTCAGGCTGCCTATGAACTGGGGCAGCGCATGGTGACGGTGGGCAACTGGAGCAAGCTGCAACTGTCTCCCGTACAACTGGCTGCGTCCAACGCACGCATGAATCTGCGGCGAGCACAGCAAGCCGCCGCCCAGGCCCAGGCCAATCTGGTCAAGACGATGGGGCAAACAGGCCTTCAGGATGGCTTTGCGCTGCCGGACCAGCTGCCTGCCATCCCGGTGCAACCCATGACAGCGGCCGAACTGCAGAAACGGGCTGAAGCGGTTCGCAGTCATTTGCCAGATGCAGAAAGCCTGCGCAACCGTGCTCTGTCGAAGTCGGCCATGAACGTTTACTGGGCCGCCCATGCCTTGGCGCAGGACAGCCAGGGAGACATTCTGAAAACCCGTGAGTTCATCACCGAAGAGACGGTGCTGCACTACAACGGCATGCTCAAGAGCGTTTGGGACCTGCTGGACGAAGTGCGCAACCAGTCCCAGGCGACGGTGGATGCCATCGGTGCACAGCGCGACTTCTGGCTCGCTGAAGCCGATCTGCAGTGGGTATTGCAAGGCGGAGAGCCCGACAGCTTCGTCTCGCTGGGTGGTGCCGGTGGAGATGCCCCAACCGCAGCCGCACATTGAAAGGACACAACACATGACCAACACCAATTCCAGACGCCAGTTTTTCGCAGGCGCAGCCGCTTCCGTGGCAGGCCTGGCCGTTGCCCGCTCCGCCCTGGCAGGTTTGCCGGAGCCCGTCATCCAGACGTCGGTAGAAACCGCGCCGCCCTTGATTCCGACCACCGGTCGGCCCTACAACCCAGTGGTGACCCTCAACGGCTGGACGCTGCCATGGCGCATGAACGATGGCGTCAAGGAATTCCACCTGGTGGCTGAGCCGGTGGTGCGTGAGGTTTCGCCAGGCTTCAAGGTCAACATGTGGGGTTACAACGGCCAGAGCCCGGGACCCACCATCGAAGTGGTCGAAGGCGACCGCGTCCGCATCTTTGTGACCAACAAGCTGCCCGAGCACACCACCATCCACTGGCACGGTCAGCGTCTGCCCAGTGGCATGGACGGCGTCGGGGGTCTGAACCAACGCGCGATTCCCGTGGGCAAGACCTTTGTGTATGAATTTGAGGCGCGGCGACCCGGCACCTTC
>NZ_JAUSOO010000153.1 GCF_030656115.1 Hydrogenophaga sp. | reverse complement strand
CAAGGTGGACCCGATCGCCGACATTGAGGTCATTCAGACCGAGCTGTGCCTGGCCGACCTGGCGGCGGTGGAAAAAGCCTTGCACCGCGTGCAGAAAACGGCGCGCTCGGGCGACAAGGAGTCCATCAAGCTGGTGGCGATTCTGGAAAAGTGCCAGGCGGCGCTGAACGAGGTCAAGCCGGTGCGCACGATCGACTTCAGCAAAGAAGAGCGCCCGCTGCTGAAACAGTTTTTCCTGATCACGGCCAAGCCAGCCATGTTTGTGGCCAATGTGGCCGAAGACGGGTTTGAAAACAACCCGTTGCTGGACCGGCTGAAGGCGTTTGCCGATGCGCAAAATGCGCCGGTGGTGGCCATTTGCGCCAAGCTCGAAGCCGAAATGAGCGAGATGAGCGACGAAGACCGCCAGATGTTTCTGGAAGAGCTGGGCCAGAGCGAACCGGGCCTGAACCGCCTGATTCGCGCCGCCTACAAGCTGCTGGGTTTGCAAACCTATTTCACCGCCGGCGTGAAAGAGGTGCGCGCCTGGACCATTCACGTGGGCGACACCGGCCCGCAGGCCGCTGGCGTGATCCATACCGACTTCGAGAAGGGCTACATCCGCGCCCAGACCATCGGTTTTGACGACTACATCACCTACAAAGGCGAGCATGGCTCCAAAGACGCCGGCAAGATGCGCGCCGAAGGCAAAGACTACGTGGTCAAAGACGGTGACGTGCTGAACTTCTTGTTCAGCAGCTGAGCATGACCCACGCCCAGCGGCCCGAAGCCCAACGCCTGTCCAAGCGCCTGGCGGCGCAGCTGCCCTGTTCGCGCAGCGACGCCGAAAACTACATCGCCGGGGGCTGGGTGCGGGTGGACGGCGTGGTGGTGGAAGAACCGATGGAGCGGGTTCGCGACGACCAGACGGTGGCGCTGGACCCCAAGGCCAAGATGGAGCCACTGGAGTCGATCACGCTGATCTGGCACAAGCCGGCCAACCGGGTACTGCCCGACGAACCGCTGCTGCCCGACGCGCTGGCCGCCAAATGGTTCACCGACAGCAACCGCTTCAAGGGCGACCGCTCGGGTGTGCGCCCGCTCAAGGCGCACCTGCACAAGCTGCTGCCCGTGGCGCCGCTGGGCACCAAGGCCAGCGGCCTGATGGTGTTCACCCAGAACCCGGGCGTGGCACGCAAGATGACGGACGACGCAGCGCAGCTGGAGCACGAGTGGCTGGCCGAGGTGGCGGCCGATCCGGATTTGGAAGACGACGCCCGCCGCGAGGCGGTGCTCCGCTCGCTGGGCAAAGCCCTGTTCTTTGACGGCTGGGCCGTGCCTTCGGCGCGTGCCAGCTGGCAGAGCGAGCTGCGCTTGCGCCTGGCGATCAAAGGCAACCGGCCAGGCCAGGTGGCGCACCTGTGCGAGCGCGCGGGCCTGCAGCTCACCGCCTTGCGCCGCTTGCGGCTGGGCCGCATTTCTCTGGCCGGTCTGCCCGTGGGCGAGTGGCGCTACCTGCTGGGCTACGAGCGCTTCTGATTCTGGTCAGGGGGCGCTCGCGGTGGCCCGGCACGGGGCATCCCCGGGTGGGGTGCCTCATGCCGAGTGCTTGCGCGTCGGCAGTCTCAGCTGACCGAGCAGGTGAAGCTGGTGGCCTTGCTGGTGTCGCCGCTGCCTGTGTATTTGGGGAAGCTGGGGAAGGGGCACAGCGGCCGCTCGAACGTGCCAGCGTCGGAGGAGCCGGTCGCCACCAGCTGGTCGGGTGCGACGTCTTTTTCCACCCAATCCACCAGTGCGGTGATCAGGTCGGCCTTGGCCGCCCCCGGGCCGGTCAGGTCGTGCCCCACACCCGGCGAGGTGACAAAACGCGCGAAGCGGTCGAAGGCGGCGCTGCCGCTGGTCTGACGCACCTGGTCCAGATAGGCGGCGGTGCGGTAGACCGAGACGCAGGTGTCGGCCATGCCGTACCAGACCAGCAGTTTGCTGCGCTGGCCGAAGTTGACCAGGTCGGTGGAAGGCTCCATGGTGTTGGCCAGGGCCTGCCATTGCGTGGCCATGCCCAGCGGGTCGTGGTTCATCGAGTCGGCTGACTCGGAACCCGTCAGGGCCTGGATGACAGAGGTCGGTGCGATGTAGCTGAAGCCCTTGCTCAGGAAGCCGCCGTCGTACTCGAAGCCGAAGGCGTAAACCTGCCAGTCGCCGGTGGCGGCGCCACCGCGTCCGTAGCGTTCATAGCCGGTCATGCCGTTGGCCAGGGTGAGGGGCACGGTCTTGTCGGCGTAGTTCAGGCGAATGGCTTCGATCTGGCCCGTGGTGAGACAGCTGTCGTCCTGGGCGCCTGCGACATCGTCCGCGCACTGCAGGTCGGTGGGCACGTAGGTGCAGGCCTCGACGTTGCCGATGATGCCGTCGGTCAGTCCGTCCAGCGCGTCGCAGGCCGCGATCTCGGCGGCGGCGTACAGGGCCGACTTGCCGGGGCTGATCCAGTTGGCTTGCGCGGGCAGGCTGGTGTCCGGGTTGCCGTCCGCGTGGCGACCATAGATCCAGCGGTTGAATCCTCCCATGTTCACCTGATGCGCCTGCTGGCTGATGGCCGGGGCCATGGCCAGCACGCCGTCGTAGTCGTTGGGGTAGCGGTCGGCTGCGATCAGGCCCGAACGCCCGCCATTGGAGTGGCCGACCATGTAGCGGCGCGTGGGGGCCTTGCCGTAGAACTGGGTGGCGATGTGCGTGCCCACCTGCAAGGCCAGGTGGTTGGCTTCGTCGGCGTGGTTTTGCAGGGCGACAGGGTCCGTGGCCCAGGCAAAGTCTTCCGTCTGGTGGCCCGAGTCGGAGCTGATGCGCACGAACGACAACGCCGCATCGCTCTGCACGTACTTCACGTGCCACGGGTCGTCGGTGGGCATGAAGCCGTCGAAGCCGCCGCCACCCAGCGTCATGGTCTTGCCGTTCCAGTCGGCGCCCTCGGGCAGCTCCACGGCCCAGTGGATGGTGGAGCCGGGGCCGGACGCGATGGTGCCCCGCACGATGCAGGCCCTGGGCATGGTGATGGGCTCCCCGGTGGCATAGTGCGTTTCTGTCACGGTCTGGGTTTCCCGCAGCTCGGTGCGCAGGAAGGTGGCATTGACTGGCAGGTTGCTGGGCACATACGCCGCGCACGATTGGGCGAGCGGCCGGGATGAGGGGGGTGGCGGCGTGTCGCTCCCGCCGCAGGCGGCGAGCAGGAGGGTGCCGAGCAGAGAGCCGGTCAGAGCCCGGGCGCGGACCCCTTGGGGCAGGGCTGGGTTTATGCTGGATGGGTGTTTCATCAATGTACTTCCTTGCAAAGAGGGGACCGCTCGCGCACCACCGGGCCGGTCAAGGCATCTGGCCTGATGCGACGAACGTGGCCCATGCTAGGAAGAGAAGATTCCGGCGTCTTGTACGCCACGGGGAACCGGGGGTAATCACCAATGCTGGGCAGTCATGCCATTCCCGGGGTGGTCTATCTGGGCCACGACTGGCTTCTGTATGCCGATCCGGATCTGCGGTTCAACCTGTCCCAGAACGTTGCGCCGGCGCTGGTTTTCGGGCCGCCGCTGCGCCCTGCCACGCTGACGCTGCGCAATGGCAGCGAGGTCTGCGCGCCGGTGCTCTTGCATGCCAGCGGGGCCTGGAGCTGCATGACCGGGCGCAGCGCCATGGCCTTCCTCTACGTGGACCCCTTGTCCGACGTGGGCGTCAGCCTGCAGCAGCGCGCGCAGGACAGCGTGGCGCCATGGCCAGATGCCGACCTGATGCATCGCAACGGTGTTGACCTGGAAGACCTGTGCGGCGGTGCAGTGCACGCCGCGCAGGCCGGGCGGTGGGTGGCCGGGGTGCTGGCCGAAGTGGCAGATCTTTGCGGTGGTTCGACTCGCATGGACCCACGGCTGGCCGGCTTGCGTGAGCGCCTGCATCAGCGAGGTGAGGGCAGGGCAAGTCCGGCCACCATGGCCCGTGAACTGGGCCTGTCGGCCGAGCATGTGCGCAAGCTGTTTCGGCAACAGGTCGGCATGACCCTTTCGAGCTACCAGTCGTGGGTCAGGCTTTATCTGGTGGCCGTCGGGGCGTGCGAGGCACAGCAGCGCGGGCAACCGCACAGCGCCACGGAGCTGGTCAGCGCCGGGGGCTTCTACGACGCGTCGCACGCGTCCCGGGCGATCCGGCGCTACTTCGATCTGTTGCCCACCGAGATGCTGGCTCCCAGGGCCTTTGTGGACTGCCGTCAGGCCGGCTGACGACGCCATTCTGCGCAGATCAAGACCTGCTGCCCACCGAGCGCTTCTGAGCCCACACGCTCAGGCCCATGGCCAGCAGCATGAGCGCCAGGCCCACGCTGTGCAGGTTCAGCATGTGGCCCTGCGCGATCAGCAGGCCGCCCAGCGCAGCCCCCAGACCCTGGCCGGCGTAGATGGCCGAGGTGTTGAGGGCCACAGTGGCCGGTGCCAGGATCGGCGAGAGGTGCACCAGCCGCGCCTGCTGGGCCGAGTTGGCGGCAAAGCAGCCCAGTGCCCAGGGCACCATCACCAGCGCCTGGACCCACAGGCCTTGTCGGCCCAACGGCCAGATCGCCAGACTCAGCGCCATCAGACCCAGGGTGAGCAACACCGCGCGCGGTGCGCCCATGCGGTCGACCCAGCGCGTGAGCCCCAGGGTGCCCGCCAGGCCGAAGGCGCCGAACCACAGGAACAGCAGCGAGAGCGTGGTGGCGCTGGTGGCCAGCGTCTGCTGCAGGTAGGGCGCGAAATACGAAAACAGGATGAACTGTCCGAAACCCGAGAGCAGGGTCACGCCCAGGGCGAGCATCAGCTGTGCCGAGCCCAGGGTCTGGCGCCAGGCGTCGCGCGACAGCGCGGCGGGTCGGATGCCGTCGGGCATGGCGCGCCAGACCCAGACCGCGCTCACCACCGCCATCAGGCTCACCAGGCCGAAGGCCCAGCGCCAGCCGAAGGCGCCGCCGATCCAGGCCGACAGCGGCATGCCCAGGACCGACGCCACCGACCAGCCCATGAAGACAAACGTGATGGCGCGCCCGCGGCGTTCGGACGACACCATCAGGCCGATGCTGGCGGCGGCCTGCGGCGTGAAGATGGCGGGCGAAATGACCGCCAGCACCCGCAGCGGCAGCAGGGCGGTGTAGCTGGGCGCCAGCGCACAGATGCCCATGAGCAGCGCGTACCAGACCAGCGAGAGCGTGAGCAGGCGCCGGCGGTCCCAGCCGGCCACCAGGGTGGCAAAGGTGGGCGCGCCCAGGCCCATCAGAATTGCACCCGCCGTGATGAGCTGGCCGGCTTGTGGAATGGACACGCCCAGCGACTGGCTGATGTCGTTGAGCGTGCCTGGCACCACCATGATGCCGGTGCCGATGACGAAATTGCCCATCATCAGCGCCCAGAGGGCGCGCGGCAGGGCGGCGTCGCGTTGGGGGTGGGTCATGTGGGAGCGGTGGGAACAGGGTGAAGAGCGTTCAAGTATCGCCCTGCAGCGCCGGTGGCATCAGAACGGGAGTCCCCCAGGGAACACCCAGAGCAGGGCGGCCGTCATGGTGAGATAGCGGGCGAACTTGCCCACCGCCATGTAGGCCACGCAGGGCCAGAACGGAAATTTGAGCCAACCAGCCACGGCGCACAGCGGGTCGCCCACCACCGGCAGCCACGACAGCAGGCAGGCCTTGGGTCCAAAGCGCTCCAGCCAGCGCAGGGCACGCGGGTGCGGCGTGTGGCCGTGGCTGGCTTTGTCCACCACGTTGTGCGCGCCCAGACCCATGGCCCAGCTCACCGCGCCGCCCAGTGTGTTGCCGGCCGTGGCCACGAAAATGACAGGCCAGAACAGTTCGGGACTGAGCTTGATGAGCCCAAACACCGCCGGCTCGGAGCCCATGGGCAGCAGCGTGGCCGACAAGAAGGCCACCACAAACACGGTGCTCAAGCCGACCTCGGGCAAGGCCAGCAGTTGCAACAAGGAAAGGATCCAGTCGGGCATGGGTGGAGTGTTGGGCGGTGGGAGCGTCAAGAACGGCGTGGTACAGCATATCGCCTGCTGAAAAAACAGGCAGATACAATGCCCATCCCTTTCCCCCCGCTTTGACCGGGTTCTGTGCGGCTGTGCACCAACCATTCTCCCATCACCATGCAACTGGGTCCGTATACCCTGCCCAACGCTTTGTTTGTCGCACCCATGGCGGGCGTGACCGACCGCCCGTTTCGCAAACTTTGCAAACGGCTGGGCGCGGGCTATGCGGTGAGCGAAATGGTGACCTCGCGCCCCGATTTGCAGGACAGCCTGAAGACCTCGCGCCGCGCCGACCACAGCGGCGAGCCCGGCCCGATCGCGGTGCAGATCGCCGGCACCGACGCGCAAATGATGGCCGACGCCGCGCGCTACAACATCGACCGCGGCGCCCAGATCATCGACATCAACATGGGCTGCCCGGCCAAGAAAGTGTGCAACAAATGGGCCGGTTCGGCCCTGATGCAAGACGAAGCGCTGGCCATCGAGATCGTGCAAGCCGTGGTGAACGCCTGTGCGCCACACGGCGTGCCGGTGACGCTGAAAATGCGCACCGGCTGGTCTGCCCAAGGCAAGAATGCGCCGACCATTGCGCTGGCCGCCGAGTCGGCGGGCGTGCAGATGCTCACCGTGCATGGCCGCACCCGCGAACAAGGTTACAAAGGCTGGGCCGAACACGACACCGTGGCCCACATCAAGAGCCGGGTGAAGATTCCGGTGGTGGCCAACGGCGATATCGACAGTCCCGAAAAGGCCCGCGAGGTGCTCGCCCGCACCGGGGCTGACGCCGTCATGGTGGGCCGCGCGGCGCAGGGCAGACCCTGGATTTTTCGTGAAATCGCCCACTTTCTGGCCACCGGCGAACACCTGCCCCCGCCCGAACTGCCCGAGGTGAAAACCTGGCTGCTGGACCATCTTGAAGACCACTACCACCTGTACGGCGAATTCACCGGCGTGCGCAGCGCCCGCAAGCACCTGGGCTGGTACGCGCAAGCGCTGCCTTTGCCCATGGGTGCTGCTGCGTTGTTCCGCGCACAGATCAACACCCTGACCACAGCGCAGGCGCAGCTGGACTGCGTGCGCGAGCACCTCGATGCCTGGGCCTGCGCCCGGCCCGAACAAGACACGACCCGAGAAGACAACTGGAAACTGGCCGCATGAGCTCCCACAACAACCTGCACGACTGTGTTCGTGCTAGCCTGGAAGATTACTTTCGCGATCTCAACGGCACCGACCCGGCCGGCCTGCACGACATGCTGGTCAAGGCGGTCGAAAAGCCGCTGCTCGAAGTGGTGATGGAACAGGCCCAAAACAACCAGTCCCGTGCCGCCCAATGGCTCGGCCTGAACCGCAACACGTTGCGCAAAAAACTGCTCGAACACCATCTGCTGTGAAGCCCGGCACTTTGCTGCGGTCTTCTTCTGGCCCTACCTTTTTCCTTAACGCTGAACCATCCCATGCGCGCACTCATCTCCGTCTCTGACAAAACCGGCATCGTCGAACTGGCCCAGACCCTGCACGGTCTGGGTGTGGCCCTCATTTCCACCGGTGGTACCGCCAAGCTGCTGGCTGAAAACGGCTTGCCGGTCACCGAAGTGGCTGAAGTGACGGCATTTCCTGAAATGCTCGATGGCCGTGTCAAGACCCTGCACCCCAAGGTGCATGGCGGCCTGCTGGCGCGCCGCGATGTGCCTGAGCACATGGCTGCCTTGAAGACGCACGGCATCGACACCATCGACATCCTGATCGTCAACCTCTACCCGTTTGAGGCCACCGTGGCCAAGGCCGGCTGCACGCTGGAAGACGCGATCGAGAACATCGACATCGGCGGCCCGGCCATGGTGCGCAGCGCGGCCAAGAACTGGAAAGACGTGGCGGTGCTGACCGACGCGGCCCAGTACCCCGCCGTGATCGACGAGCTGAAAGCCAGCGGCAAGCTGAGCGACAAGACGCGCTTCGCCCTGTCGGTCGCCGCGTTCAACCGCATCAGCCAGTACGACGGCGCGATCAGCGATTACCTCTCGTCGATTCAGTTTGAAGAGGGTGCCAGCGTGCCGAAACGCGCCGAGTACCCCGGCCAGGCCAACGGCCGTTTCGTCAAGCTGCAGGACCTGCGCTACGGCGAGAACCCGCACCAGACCGCCGCCTTCTACCGCGACCTGTACCCCGCGCCCGGTTCGCTGGTCACTGCGAAACAGCTGCAGGGCAAGGAGCTGAGCTACAACAACATCGCCGACGCCGACGCCGCCTGGGAATGCGTCAAGAGCTTCGACGTGCCCGCGTGCGTGATCGTGAAACACGCCAACCCCTGCGGCGTGGCCGTGGGCAAAGATGCGCTGGAGGCCTACAGCAAAGCCTTCCAGACCGACCCGACCAGCGCCTTCGGCGGCATCATCGCGTGCAACCGCGTGCTCGACGGTGCCGGGGCCCAGGCCATCAGCAAGCAGTTCGTCGAGGTGCTCATGGCACCGGGTTACACGCCCGAAGCGCTGGAGGTCTTCAAGGCCAAGGCCAATGTGCGCGTGCTTGAGATTGCGCTGCCGCCGGGTGGCCCCACCGCGTGGGACAAGGGCCTGAACCTCACCGATGTGAAGCGCATCGGCTCGGGCCTGCTGATGCAGAGCGCCGACAACCACGTGCTGCAGCGCGCCGATCTGAAGGTCGTGACCCGGCTGCAGCCGACCGAACAACAACTGGAAGACCTGCTGTTCGCGTGGAAGGTGGCGAAGTTCGTGAAGAGCAACGCCATTGTGTTCTGCAAGGACGGCATGACCATGGGCGTGGGCGCTGGCCAGATGAGCCGCCTCGATTCGGCCCGCATCGCCAGCATCAAGGCCGGTCATGCCAACCTGTCACTGCAAGGCACTGCGGTGGCGAGCGACGCCTTCTTCCCGTTCCGCGACGGTCTGGATGTGGTGGTGGACGCGGGTGCAAGCTGCGTCATCCAGCCCGGTGGCTCGATGCGCGATCAGGAGGTGATCGACGCGGCCAACGAGCGTGGTGTGGTGATGGTGTACAGCGGCGTGCGCCACTTCCGACACTGAACCATCGGACGCTTCCCGAAAAGTGTCTGACTCCCTCTACCAGAGGGAGCAACCCCACAGCCTATTTGGCCAGCAGCTTGAACACGTCGCGGGCTGCTGACACGGTGTCCGCAATGTCCTGCGCCGTGTGCGCTGCGCTCACGAACCCGGCTTCGTACAGCGCCGGGGCGATGTACACGCCGCGGTCCAGCAGGCCATGGAACAGGGTGTTGAAACGCGGGCCGTCGGTGGTCATGACCTTGGCGTAGTTCTGCGGCAGTTGATCGAACAGGAAGAAACCGAACATGCCGCCCTGGCTGTCGCCGCACAGTGTCACGCCCTCTGCGGTGGCTGCGGCGGTCAGACCGCTTACCAGCGACTGCGTGGTGGCCGACAGCGCATCAAAAAAGCCGGGTTTCTGGATTTCTTTCAGCGTTGCCAAGCCACAGGCCGTGGCCACCGGGTTGCCGCTCAGCGTGCCGGCCTGGTACACGCCGCCCAGCGGAGCCAGCTGTTCCATCACCGCGCGCTTGGCGCCAAAGGCCGCCAACGGCATGCCACCGCCAATGACTTTGCCCATCACCGTCATGTCGGGTTCGAAGCCGGGGATGAGCTGGGCGTACACGCTTTGCGCGCCGCCGAGTGCAACACGGAAGCCCGTCATCACCTCGTCAAACGCCAGCAGCGCGCCGTGTTGCGTGCACAGCTCTCGGCAGCGCTTCATGAATGGCACGCTCGCTCGAACGAAGTTCATGTTGCCGGCAATCGGCTCAATCATCAGGCAGGCCACATCGGGGCCGTGCTCACCGAAGGCCGCTTCGAGTTGCTCGACGTTGTTGTATTCGAGCACGATGGTGTGCTGCACCACCTCGGGTGGCACACCGGCGCTGGTGGGGTTGCCAAACGTGGCCAGACCCGAACCGGCTTTCACCAGCAAGGCGTCGGCATGGCCGTGGTAGCAGCCTTCAAATTTGATGATTTTCTTGCGCCCGGTGGCGCCGCGCGCCAGGCGGATCGTGCTCATCCCGGCTTCGGTGCCCGAGCTGACCAAGCGCACCATGTCGATGGACGGCACCAGCTTGATGATTTCTTCGGCCAGTTCCACCTCGCGCTCGGTCGGCGCACCGTAGGAAAAGCCTTCCAGCACGGCCTTTTGTACCGCTTCCACCACCGCCGGGTGGCCGTGGCCCAGAATCATCGGGCCCCAGGAGCCGATGTAGTCGATGTATTTCTGGCCATTGGCGTCCCAAAAGTAGGCGCCTTGCGCGCGCTGCACGAAACGCGGCGTGCCTCCCACGGCCTTGAAGGCGCGCACAGGGGAGTTCACGCCACCCGGGATCAGGGCTTTGGCGCGTTCAAACAAGTCTTGGTTGCGATCGGTCATGGTCGGTTCTCGTCAAATCGTGGGGCTTGGGATACTGGGCATTGCCAGGGTAGGACGTATCCGCTTGGGGGGGGCTCGCTTGGCCAAGGTCGCCAGTAAGGGTTTCAAGGGGGTGTCAAAGTGGGCATGGCGGATCCCCTTCCATTTCTATCCCCTCAGTGTCTGGTGGTGTCCAACGGAAAGTCATTCGCATCCAGTGCGGTTTCGGATGGAGACGCCACATCGCCATTATCGATTTCATCTTCGTGGGCCCAGAACAGACGGTCTGGAACAGCATGGCCCATGCCGGGTTGAAACCCGGCATCCAGACACTGGTCCAGATAGGTCAGGGCTTCGGCACAAGCCGATTGCAGGTCGGCGCCGCCAGCAATGAGCGCGCACAAGGCTGCAGACAATGTGTCTCCAGCCCCGGCAAATGTGGCCTCAAAACGCTCGTAACGGGCGGTGGCTAGCACCGTTTCGGGCGAAGCCAGATGGCTCTCAAGGTAAAGGTCGGCGGCGTTGAATCCGGTGACCAGGGTATAGGGTACGCCATGGTTTGCAGCAGCGCGTGCAATCTCGCGCGGGCTCGGTGCGCGGTCGCCTTCCCATTCGGGTAACAGCCAGCGGCACAGCGTGCTGTGGTTGCCCACCAGCACGGTGGTCTGGGGCAGCAGCAGTTCGGCGCAGGCATCGAGGTAGGTTTCAATGGCGAGTTCGTCCCACCACGACAGGTCGGGCATATAGGTCACCACAGGCACGTCGGCGTAGTCGGAGGTGATCTCGGCAATGACGCTGAGGTTTTCCGGGCTGCCCACAAAGCCTACTTTGAAGGCTTGTACGGGCATGTCTTCCAGCGCACAGCGTGCCTGGTCACCCACGGCCTCTTCATCGAAAGTCACGTGGTCGTGAATCTCAGTGGTGTCGCGGATGTAAGCGCCCGTCACCACCGACAGTACATGGGCCGATGCGCTGGACATGGCGGTAATGTCGGCGCTGAGACCTCCTGCACCACTGGAGTCGTTGGCATTGAACACCATCACGCAGGGTAGGCTGGTTTCGCTGGGCACACCGGCCGGGGTCGGCGAAAGGGATTCAGGGGTATCGGGCATGGGGGCTGTGTGAAGCGCAGCGCGGGTAGGTTCCTGAAGGGCCTTTGCGTGCATACGAAAAAAACCAGCGGATGGCCGGTCAAGAATGACTTGTAAGCGGCCTGCGGATGGTTCGTAGGGATCGATACAATGATTGCATTCTATGACAATGCCCCTTATAACCATGACTGAAACCAAGACTTGGATGTGCCTGATCTGTGGTTGGATCTATGACGAAGCTGCAGGCGATCCCGAGCATGGCGTGGCGCCTGGAACACCGTGGGCACAGGTGCCCATGAACTGGACATGCCCTGAGTGCGGTGCACGCAAAGAAGATTTCGAAATGGTACAAATCTGACGCTAATTCGCCATGCCGTGGTGAGTCTTCGTGGTTCGGGTATCGGGTCTACTGCCCGTTAAGCGGCCCCTGTTCTGACCTGTTTTCTGGAGCGATCCCACTGTGAGCACGACACCTGCACTGAAAGTTTTGGTGGTTGATGACAGCAATACCATCCGCCGAAGCGCCGAGATTTTTCTCAAGCAGGGTGGGCACGAGGTGCTGTTGGCCGACGACGGCTTTGATGCTTTGTCCAAGATCAATGACTACCAGCCTGATCTGGTTTTCTGCGACATACTTATGCCGCGTCTGGATGGTTATCAGACCTGTGCCATCATCAAACGTAACATTCGTTTTTCCAATATTCCTGTGGTCATGCTCTCGTCCAAAGATGGGGTATTCGACAAGGCGCGTGGTCGCATGGTCGGCTCACAGGAATACCTCACCAAACCCTTTACCAAAGACCAGTTGTTGCAAGCGGTGCAGCAGTTTGGCGCTAATTACACCGGAGCTGTTTGATGTCTATCCAGAAAGTGTTGATCGTGGACGATTCGAAAACCGAGTTGATGGTTTTGTCGGACTTGTTGGTTAAAAATGGATACAGCGTGCGCACCGCCGAGAATGCGGAAGAGGCCTTTCGTCGGCTAGGAGAGGAAAAGCCGGAGCTTATTTTGATGGACGTTGTGTTGCCCGGTCAGAATGGTTTTCAGCTGACCCGAGCGATCACCCGCGATCCTCAGTATTCGGACATTCCCATCATCATGTGTACCAGTAAAAATCAGGAAACCGATCGCGTCTGGGGTATGCGGCAAGGTGCGCGCGACTATGTCACGAAACCTGTAAATGCTGAAGAGCTGTTGTCCAAAATGCGGGCGCTGGGTTGAGCGAAGCCGTACCTTTCGCGTGACCTGATAAACACCCATATGGCCTACCGACAGTCACTTAGGGATTTGCAGGAACGACTGGCTCAACGTCTGACCGCTGCCAAATCTGAAGCCGCTACCGCATCGTGGTTGGCCGTAGAAGCCCGGGGCCAGCGCTACCTGTTCCCTCTGGTTCAATCTGGTGAGATTTTCCCTTGGACTTCGGTGCAAGTTGTGCCTTTCACCAAGCCTTGGTATGCCGGCGTAGCCAGCCTTCGTGGGGGACTCTATGGCGTGATCGATCTTGGACAACTGATTGATCCTTCGTCAGAGTGGCCTCATTCTGCTGAACGTATCACGTCCGAGTCACGCTTGATCAGCTTGCATGCAGCCTTGGGGGTTAATGCTGTTTTATGGATCGACCGTTTGCAGGGT
This sequence comes from Hydrogenophaga sp., assembly GCF_030656115.1. Classification (GTDB taxonomy): domain Bacteria; phylum Pseudomonadota; class Gammaproteobacteria; order Burkholderiales; family Burkholderiaceae_C; genus Hydrogenophaga. The sequence continues at coordinate 28,343 of NZ_JAUSOO010000153.1, read as the reverse complement.
TTGCGCAATCCCGCTATGTTCCACGAGTTGGGTGATACCCCCGCAGGTGCTCCCGCTTACTTCACCCGCCGTCTGATAGACCACCAAGGCCTGCCTTGGCAGGAGCTTGATCTTCAGATACTTGCGGCCAAACCCGAATTCCTCGCCATCGCTGCATGACGGTTGAAAGCTGTCGATTGATGCCGGTGATACGTATTTTGTTTTCTGTTGGAAGGTTTATTCATGGCCATGCTTGATCGAATCCAGGAACTGTTCAAGAAAAAAACCGGGAACGAACCCGATCTGAGCGGCACCACCGATCAGGAGGTGGCAAGCCTTGCCACTGTGCGGCTGGCGCCGAATCTATCCGACGACGACTTTGCTGCAAGTCGCATGGCCGATGATGAAGATTTTCCTGTCCAGACAGATTTGGTGGCTGTGCCGCTGCTGGGTCGCAAGCCGGCTGAGCAGCACCAACGAACGCTGGCCACCTTGCTGGCTTTTGGCTTGATTGTGCTCGGCGGCGTAACGTTTTTTGCGTTGAGCCAGACAGAAAAAATCAGTCAACAAGTGGCCAGCAGCGGTCAGGCCCTGATGCAGTCGCAGCGGTTGGCCAAGAGCGTTTCGCAAGCGTTGATTGGCAGCCCTTCGGCATTTCCTGAAGTGCGTGAGAGTTCTGACGTGTTGGCGCGCAACCTGCGTGGTCTTAAAGATGGCGACGCTGAGTTGTCCATTGACGCGTTGGGCCAGCAATACAGCGAGCAACTGAACACGCTGCTGCCCAAAATGGAGGCCGCTGAACGCAATGCGGCAGCGGTGCTGAGCCAGCAAGCCATCCTGACCCAGGTGGGCAATGCGCTGCGTACGATCAACCGACAGTCATCAGACTTGCTGGAAATCGCTGAAACCATTTCATCGCTCAAACTCCAAAAAAACGCGCCAGCTGCTGAAATTTCTGCATCGGGGCAGTTGGTGATGTTGACGCAGCGCATCGGCAAGTCTGCCAACGAGTTCTTGACCATGGAGGGCGTGAGCCCCGAGGCGGTATTTCTGCTTGGAAAAGATTTGAACACCTTCAAAGAAATTACCGAAGGTTTGCTTAACGGCAGTGAAGAGTTGCGCTTGACCCCTGCCGACGATGACCAGATTCGGGAGCGTCTGGACGCACTGCTGAAACTGTATGAAGAAACCCGAACTGAAGCCGGTGCTATTTTGGGTAACTTGCAGGGATTGGTTTCGGCGCGTGAGGCGCAGGCCAGCATCATTGCTGACAGCGAACCTCTGCGTCTGGGCTTGCAAACCTTGCAAACCGATTTGTCCTCGCGCTCCGGTCTGGGTGGCGGTGCACTTGCTGCGCTGTTGTTGTCTGCTTTGTTTGCGTTGTCTTGCGGTGCGGGCCTGGCTTATGTGCAGCTGCTGGACAGTCGCCAGCGCCAAGGCGTGGCGGAAGCGCAGCGTGTAGCAGCCGTGTCGCTGGAACAAGATGCCAAGCGAGTCAATGATGCCAACCAAGCGGCTATTTTGCGATTGATGAACGAATTGCAAACGGTGGCCGAGGGTGATCTGACGCAAGAAGCTACGGTGACCGAAGACATCACCGGTGCCATTGCCGACTCGGTGAACTACACGGTGGAAGAGTTGCGCTCGCTGGTGGGCAACGTACAGGCCACGGCCACACGGGTGGCGCAAACCACGTCGGCGGTGGAAAGTACCTCCACCGAACTGTTGGCCGCTTCGAACGAGCAGCTGCGCGAAATTCGCGAAACTGGTCAGTCGGTGGTGGATATGGCGCAGCGAATCAACCAAGTGTCTGGCCAGGCGCAAGAGTCGGCTGCTGTGGCTCGCGTCTCTCTGCAGGCTGCCGAGTCGGGTCTGCAGGCGGTGCAGGATGCCATTGGTGGTATGAATGCCATCCGCGACCAGATTCAGGAAACGTCCAAGCGCATCAAGCGGCTGGGTGAGTCGTCGCAGGAGATCGGTGAAATTACCGAGCTGATTTCTGACATTACCGAACAGACCAACGTATTGGCACTCAACGCTGCTATTCAGGCGGCCTCTGCAGGAGAAGCAGGGCGCGGTTTCTCTGTGGTGGCTGAGGAGGTGCAGCGACTGGCTGAACGATCCGCAGACGCGACCCGTCAGATTGCTGCCCTGGTGAAGGCGATTCAGACCGATACGCAAGACGCTGTGGCCGCTATGGAGCGCTCCACACAAGGTGTGGTCGAGGGAGCCAAGCTGTCGGACAACGCCGGTACCGCACTGTCTGAAATTGACCGTGTGTCACGCCGGCTGGCTGATCTGATTGAGCAGATCTCTAACTCCACTTCCCGCGAAGCCGATTCTGCCAACGAAGTGGCAGGCAACATTCAGCACATTTTTGCTGTAACCGAACAGACCGGAGAGGGTACACGCTCCACGGCCCAGCAGGTGCGCGAGCTGTCCATCATGGCTGAGGATCTGCGCCAGTCGGTGGCACGGTTCAAGATCGCCTAACTTACTTTCGAGCCCCAACTTCACACCAACATGCTGGACACCACACGAACCGACAGTTCGCAGACGGACGCTCCGATCGCCGACCTCGGTCCGCTGGCCTGGGTGTTTGACGAGTTACGGAAATCGCTGGATGCTGCCAACAAAGCGATCAAGCGTTTCGTCCGTGAGTCAGAAAAATCTCGCAACAACGATCTGGAGGCGGTGGATCCCAGTTCGTTGCGTGTAGCGCGTCAGCAGTTGCACCAAGCTGTTGGTGCTCTTGAAATGGTCGGGCTTGCGGCTCCAGCTCAGGTATTGCGTTCCATGGAAGCCGCCGTGCAGCGCTTTGTACGGCGTCCGCTGGTGTGCGACGAAGATGCAGCCAATAGGGTTGAGCGAGCCAGTTTCGCGCTCATTGAGTATTTGGAAGCGGTTCTCAACAACAAGCCTGTACACCCGGTGGCTTTGTTCGTCCAATACCGTGAAGTCCAGGAGTTGGCCGCAGCTGAGCGGATACATCCGGCTGATTTGTGGTCTTTTGATCAACGCGGCATTGAGGTGGCAGCGCCTGCCGGTATTCAACCCTTGAACTGCGACGCCCCTATGCGATCGTTGTTTGACCGGCTCGTCTTGTTGGTTGTCAAAACGAACAGCCCGGCCGGGGCGCAGCAGTTGGCAAAATTCAGCGCGGGTTTGTCTGCTGGTGCTGCCGACGCTCGCAGAAAAACGTTCTGGCGTGTCACGGCAGCTTATTTTGAAGCTGTTGCACACCAACTCCTGCCTGACGATGTGTATGTCAAGCGTGCTGCTTCGCGCATTTTGCTGCAGTTCGCGTCTTTTGCCCAAGGGCAAAACCAGGTCTCGGAGACTTTGCTCCACGATCTGCTGTTTTTCTGTTCACAAGCGCGTGGGGGCACGCTGGAAAATACCCCGCACCTGATGGCCGTGCGCAAAGCATACGGACTGGAAGCCGCCGAGCCGGTGGACTATCAGTTGGCTTCCCTTGGGCGTTATGACCCAGCCATTCTGGCCCAGGCACGCAAACGCATAAACGCCGCGAAAGAAACGTGGTCACTGTATTCTGGTGGCGATGCCAGCCGTGCGCGTCAAGTGGTCGATCAGTTCGGTCTGATTGGCGACTCGCTATTGAAGCTCCATCCAGCCAGTACCGTGCTGGCACAAGCACTGTTGAAAGCAGCAGACCAGGCTGCCCACGATCCGGCTGGCGTTCGTCCCGAGCTTGCCATGGAGGTGGCTACGACGACGTTGTATCTGGAGGCGGCATTCGAAGATTTTGATCCGAGCGACGCTGAAATGACCGAGCGTACTCAGGCGCTCGCCGCGAGACTGGAGCTTGTGCGTGCAGGTGCAGCTGCCCAGCCGTTGGACCCTTGGATGGAGCAACTGTACCGCCGCGTCAGCGATCGTCAGACGATGGGCAGCGTTGTGGGTGAACTCAAGGTATCGCTGGGCGAGGCCGAAAAATCGCTGGATCAGTTTTTCCGTGCACCCAACGAAAAGGGTTGTCTGCATGTCGCGGTGTCGCAGCTGGCGCAGATGCGCGGCGTGCTGTCGGTGCTGGGTCTTGATCAAGCGGTGCAGACCGTTGTGCGGATGCGCGCCACGGTCGATCAAATGCTGGACACCGATGTGGACAAAGATCAAGCGCGTGAAGCGGGTACCTTCCAGCAGCTTGGCAACAATTTGAGTGCTTTGAGCTTTTTGGTTGACATGCTCAACTACCAGCCTTTGCTGGCCAAGAAACTGTTTGTTTTCGATCAAGATAAAGGCGAGTTGCTTCCCCTCATGGGTCGCAACCTGGCTCCTGAAGCAATCCAAGCGTCTGCGCCCCAGGACGGTGAAGGCATTTTTGCCAGCATGCCGGACGCAGCCGAGGGATTGCCCGAAGCGTTTGGTCTGAGCGATCGGAGCCAGTCGCTGGACCATGAGGCTTCTCAGCCCGATGTGGATTTTGTTGTCAGCGGTTCAGACCAGACTGTGGTGCCCGATGACGCTGTCGAGACTGCATCGGTGCCGACTGATCTGTCTCAGGCCGAGTCTCCCGTCAGCGTCCCAGCTGCCAACGCGCAGGCCAGTGAAGACAATGAAGAAGATGAGCTTTTAGACATTTTCCTGGAAGAGGCGCGCGAAGTGGTCGGAAATGGCCTGGAAGCACTGAGGCTGCTGAAAATGCAGCCAGCCAACCTGGAAGAACTCACCACGCTGCGCCGAGCTTTCCATACCCTCAAAGGCAGTTCACGCATGGTGGGGTTGACCGAGTTCGGTGAGGCGGCTTGGGCCATGGAGCAGTTGGTCAATGCCGCTTTGGCCGAGCAGCGTGCGGTGCACTCCCATATGCTCAGCCTGTCTGGCGATGCCATGGTTGCGCTGTCACGTTGGGTTGAAGATATCGCCTCTCACACCGATGGCGGTTGGCATGCCCAACCGTTCCGCACCAGCGCCGAAGCTTGGCGCAACCATGCGCAGTACCTACCGCTTGATCTGCAAACATCGGCGCAAGAGGGCCAAGCAGAGAGGCCTGTGGTTGGTTCATCGCCCACGGTTTCTGCGGCGGTGGTTGTTTTGGCGCCGGCCCAGCCGTTGCCTGAAGCGGATGCCTTGGGTGATTCGGTTCCTTTGCCAGAAAATTTAGAAGACGGTTCAGCAAAAAATCCGGCCAAGGACGATGCTGTGTCTGAACAAGGTGCTGTTGAACTGCAGCGTCCTACCGAGGCTGAACCGCCGCTCCTCCACATGCGAGAAGAGCCGACGGAGCAAGCCCCAATTCAGGTTGGCGTTGAAGCAGCAGAGCTGAGCGAAACGCCCGTTGAATTTGCCGATATGCCGTTGTTTGGGGATGTCGGTCACGAGCGCGCAGACCTCTTTGTTGTCGAGGCTGCGGACTCGGTGCATGGGCAGCAGGCGTTCGAAGAGATCAATTTCGGTAGCCTTGAAGCGTTGTCCTCAAGTCAGCCAGCGACAGGGCATGAGGAGGCTGCGTTTGAAGCGGCTGAAGGCGAAAGACCAACCGCATTGGTCGATGAACCCGTCAGCGCTCTGTCTTTGGTCTGGGATGGCCTTTCGCTGGATCTCGACGAGGATCGGTCTCTGGTCTCGGATACACAATCCGATCCCGAACGCACCAGCGACAGCATTGATTTTGACCTCGATGACGACGCCCTGCGGTTGAATACGTTGTCTGAATTGGTTTTAGACGGTGGTACGCGCGTTGGTGCAGGTGAGCCCGGACAGGACGTTGATGGGCTGATCTCAGACCTCTCTGCGCCTGTGGTTTCAAGTGCGCCGGACGATACCGAACATCTTGAACCTCCCGTTTCACCAACGGATGAGAGACCAACCGCATTGGTCGATGAACCCGCCAGCGCTCTGTCTTTGGTCTGGGACGGTCTTTCGCTGGATCTCGACGAGGATCGGTCCCTGGTCTCGGATACACAATCCGATCCCGAACGCACCAGCGACAGCATTGATTTCGACCTCGATGCTGATGCCCTGCGGTTGAATACGTTGTCTGAAATGGTTTTAGACGGTGGTACGCGCGTTGGTGCAGATGAGCCCGGACAGGACGTTGATGGGCTGATGTCAGAACTCTCTGCGCCTGTGGTTTCAAGTTCGCCGGACGATACCGAACATCTTGAACCTCCCGTTTCACCAACGGATGAAGTGTTTGCACCACATGTGTTGCTTGAGACGGGGGCGGCGGTTGAAGCGTTTTCTGAGATTCAGGAAACAGAAGAAACAGAGGCGCTCGGTGCAGTTGAGTTGGCTGGGTCATTCCAAGATGAGGTGCCTGACGAGCAAACCCGGGTCATTGGGTCATTGCACATTGGCATCAAGCTGTACAACGTCTACCTGAACGAGGCTGATGAATGGTCTCGTCGCTTGGACACCGAAATGGCCGAATGGGCGCTGGAGCGCCACATGCCTGTGCCTGCACATGCCGAAGCGTTGGCGCATTCGCTGGCAGGAAGTTCGGCCACGGTGGGTTTTCAGTCGCTCTCGGATATTGCCCGTGCGCTGGAGCACGCCCTTGAATCGGTGAGTTTGCGTCAACAAGCAGGTTGGGCGGCAACGCCCGAGCAGGCCGAGTTGTTTGTCTTGGTTTCCGAGGACATTCGTCGCCTGTTGCATCAATTTGCAGCTGGTTTCTTGAACGAACCCAAGCCAGAGTTGCTGGAAGCGTTGTACCGGGTGGTGCACGAACCCGTGCCAGATGAGTTGCCGCAGGAAACTTTCGAGTTGGCGGATGATTCGGTCGCGCAGGATGCTGACATTGAAGCTTCCATGCCATGGGATGCTGCGCCTACGGTGGCCACACAAGCGCCTGAGGTACTTGCTGAAACCATGCCGTTGGATGTTCCTGCGGTGCTGCCTACGGTAGAGACCGCCGGCTTGTCTGAGTTGCTCCCTCGCATGACCGGTTTGGTGCAGGACATTGATGATGACATCGATGTCCTCGACACCATTGATGCGGACCTGTTTCCCATATTCGCAGATGAAGCGCATGAGCTCCTGCCTCAATTGGGAGCGGCGCTGAGGCAGTGGGTTGCTCGTCCTGACAATGGCAGTGCACGGTCAGAAGTTTTGCGCCACTTGCACACGCTCAAAGGCAGCGCGCGTCTCTCGGGTGCCTTGCGCCTGGGTGAGATGGTGCACCGCATGGAAACCACGGCCGAGCGCTTGGGGTCTGACGTGCAACGCAGTGCCGATCTGGAGCCTTTAGAGGCGTCTTTTGATGCGATCAGTGCCCGCTTTGAACTGCTCAATCGCACCGACCTGGGAGCACTGAATGTGATTCAGCAGGCGCCAGAGCAGGTGCCTGCGGATGCCATGTCGCCGCCGTTGCTTGAACAGGTCAATGTGTCAACGTTGGCCACAATGGCGTCCACCGCACCGACTCTTGTATCCGGCAAGGGGCTGACCGGCTTGTCGCTGTCCAGACTTCCGACACCCATTCAGGCCCGTGCGGGTGCGGCTGTGCGCGTGCGCTCAGAGTTGTTGGACCGGCTTGTCAACCAGATCGGCGAGGTCATGACCACGCGTTCGCGCATGGAGTCCGAGTTGGTCACTTTGCGCGGTTCCCTCAAAGATTTGACCGGTAACTTGGATCGTTTGCGTCAGCAGTTGAGAGACATTGAATTGCAGGCTGAAACCCAGATGCAGTCGCGTTTGGCCCAGGCGCGTGATGTTGAGCACTCGTTTGATCCGCTGGAGTTCGACCGATTTACCCGTGTGCAGGAACTTACTCGCATGATGGCCGAGTCGGTGAACGACGTGGCCACCGTGCAACGCAATTTGCAGCGTGCCGTGGAGTCGACCGAAGACGGTTTGGTTGCTCAGGCCCGCCAGACCCGGGAACTGCAGCGCGATCTGTTGCGCACGCGCATGGTTGAGTTCGAAGGTATTTCCGAGCGGCTGTACCGTGTGGTGCGTCAGGCCTCCAAGGAGACCGGCAAACAGGTGCGTCTGGACATTACGGGCGGTCAAATTGAAATGGACCGTGGTGTGCTGGACCGAGTGACCGCCGCCTTTGAACACCTGTTGCGCAACAGCGTGGTTCACGGGATTGAAGCTCCTGAGGTCCGTCTGGCTGCCGGTAAGGCGGCAGAGGGCCATATCACCATTGCGCTGGTGCAGGAGCTCAACGATGTGTCGGTGGTGTTCCGCGACGACGGTGCAGGTCTGAATTTGCCGCTCCTGCGCGAAAAAGCCATCGCTCAGGGGTATGTGTTGCCTGGCACGCACATCAGCGATGAAGCCGCAGCACAGTTGGTGTTTGCTGCGGGCCTCAGTACAGTGCGCGAAGTGTCTGAATTGGCCGGCCGCGGTATTGGCATGGACGTGGTGCGCAACGACGTGTTGGCGCTGGGTGGACGCATTGAAACCAGCACCCAGCCAGGTCAGAGCACCACGTTCAAACTGGTATTGCCACTGACCACCGCCGTGACCCAGGTGGTGATGTTGCGTGCAGGTGCACTTACGCTGGGCGTGCCCTCGAACCTGGTGGAATTGGTGCGCCGAGTCACCAGCGACGAACTGGCTCAGGCTTACGCCAAAGGCTTTCTCATGGTGGGCACTGAAGAAGTGCCCTTCTACTGGGGTGGTGCGCTGTTGCTGTCGTCTGCACAATCGACGCAGGCCCAGGGCCGTACCTTGCCGGTGGTGATCTTCCGAAGTGCTGCGCAACGTGTGGCCATGCATGTGGACGAGGTGCTGGGCAATCAGGAAGTGGTTGTGAAGAATCTGGGGCCGCAGCTCTCGCGTCTGCCGGGTCTGGCGGGTATGTCGGTACTGGCATCGGGTGCGGTGGCACTGATCTACAACCCTGTGGCGCTGGCCACAGTGTATGGAACGCAGGTGCGCGAATGGCTGGGTAGGCAACAGCGGCAAGCGCCGCAAGTGTCCGGTGATGCGCAGACTCCGATGGACATGGTGCCCAATGCGGTGCCACTCGTGCTGGTGGTCGACGACTCCATCACGGTGCGCCGCGTGACCCAGCGTCTATTGCAGCGAGAAGGCTACCGCGTGTCGCTCGCTGCAGACGGTCTGCAGGCGCTGGAGCGCTTGCAGCAAGAGCGACCTAACGTGGTTCTGTCCGACATCGAGATGCCGCGCATGGACGGATTCGATTTGGTTCGAAACATCCGCAGCGATCCGCGCCTGACGGATTTGCCTGTGATCATGATCACGTCACGCATTGCCGACAAACACCGTGAACATGCTCGCGAGTTGGGGGTGGACCACTACCTTGGCAAGCCGTACCCTGAAGACGAGTTGCTGGCACTGATCGCGCATTACACCAAGATCGCCGCAGAAGTTTGAGACAGAGTCCCTGCTGCTTCGCAGCAGGATGTCGCCTGCGCTGCACGAACCCTCCCCGGGGTTTTTTATTTCGGGGTGGCCCCCGGTTTCTTTACCACCGCATAGCGCAGCAGTGTGCGCGCGCGCGCTTCGGCGTGGTCCACCACCGGCGCCGGGTAGTGGGTGCCCAGTACCACACCGGCTTCGGCCATTTCGATTTCGTTGGCCTTCCAGGGCGCGTGAATCGCAGCGTCGGGCAGGCCGGCGAGTTGCGGCAGGTAACGCCGGATGAACTTGCCGTGGGGGTCGAACTTTTCGCTTTGTGTGACTGGGTTGAAGATGCGGAAGTAGGGCTGGGCGTCGCAGCCGCTGGAACTGGCCCACTGCCAGCCGCCGTTGTTGGCGGCCAGGTCAAAATCGATCAGGTGTTCGGCGAAATAGCGCTCGCCCCAGCGCCAGTCAATGCCGAGGTCTTTCACCAGGAAACTGGCCACCACCATGCGCAAGCGGTTGTGCATGTAGCCGGTCTGGTTGATCTGCGCCATGGCGGCGTCCACCAGCGGGTAGCCGGTGCGTCCTTCGCACCACGCGGCAAACAGCGCCTTGCTGTGCTTGCCATGCTCGAATTTGATGTGGTCGTATTCCGGTTTGAAGGCTTTGTCCACCACATGCGGGAAGTTGGCCAGCACCTGGTGGTAAAAGTCGCGCCAGATCAGCTCCGACAGCCAGGTGCTCGCGCCGGCCATGCCTTGAAGGTGCATCTGGTGGGCCACCGACGCCACTTGCCGCATCGAGAGCGTGCCAAAGCGCAGGTGCACGCTGAGGTAGCTGGGGCCTTTGACCGCAGGGAAGTTGCGCGCCTCGTGGTAGCGGTCAATGCGCTGCACGAAGTCCTTAAACAGCTGGTGTGCCCCGCTGGTGCCGGTGGGCATGGGCAATTGGCTGAGATTGGTTTTCTCAAAGCCGATGTTGGACAGTGTTGGCACGGGTACTGCCCATTCGGCGGGCACAGCCGCCAGCGCCTGGGTGTAACGTGTCACGGGGTAGGGCTTGAGGTGGTAAGGGGTGAGCTGTTTGAGCCAGGCGTTTTTGTAGGGTGTGAACACGCCAAACGGGTGGCCGGCCTGTGTCAGCACCTCGCGCCGCTCAAAAATCACATGGTCTTTGTGGCTGTGCAACAAGATGCCTGCGTGGGCCAGGTCGCCAAAAATGTGGGCATCGCGAGCGAGTGCAGCGGGTTCGTCGTCGTGGTTGGTAAAAACCGCCTGCACCTGCAGGCGCTGGGCCAGCGCGGTTATGGCTTTTGCCGCCCGGTCGTGCAGCACGATCAAACCCACGCCTTGCGTGCCGTTGGCCAGGCCGAGTTCACGAAGGTTTGCATCGAGCTCCACCAGCGACTCGCGGATGAACTCGACCCGCCGGTCGGCGCGGGGCAAGGGGTCCAGAATGTCGGTGTCGAACACGAACACGCACCACACTTGGCGGCAGACCTTGAGCGCGTGGTACAGCGCGGCGTTGTCTTGTGCACGCAGATCGCGGCGGAACCACATCAGCCCTTTGGAGTACGTGTTCATGCATCTCAATCGAAAGTCGGCGCGGACGGGCGCGGTGGGGTGGGCGGCTTAAAATCACCGCATGCTTGCTGATTTTGCCCCCATCAATCTGACCAATCACTTTCTGATTGCGATGCCCAATCTCAGCGATGCGCTATTTGGCCGCAGCGTGGTGTTCATGTGCGAACACAGTGAGCGCGGGGCACTTGGCTTGGTGATCAACAAGCCCAGCGACATCTTGTTGCCCCGTTTGTTTGAAAAAGTGGACCTCACCATGGGTCGCAGCGATCTGGCCTTGCAACCGGTGTTTCAGGGCGGTCCGGTGCAAACTGAGCGGGGTTTTGTGCTGCACGAAGCCGTGGCCGGCGGTGACGGTGAGTCGGTGTACGCCTCTACCTTGTCCATTCCGGGTGGTCTGGAGATGACCACGTCCAAAGACGTGCTTGAAGCCATGGCCTCGGGCGCTGGTCCGCGCAAGGTGTTTGTGACGTTGGGTTATGCCTCCTGGGCCCAGGGTCAGCTGGAATCCGAAATCACCGAAAACAGCTGGCTGACCGTGGAAGCCGACCCGAGCCTGATTTTTGACGCGCCGGTGGCCGAGCGCTACGAGCGGGCCATGGCCCTGCTGGGCCTGCAGCCGTGGATGCTCTCGCCCGATGCAGGCCACGCATGATGGTGGTAGAGGTTTCGGCCCGTTGCCAGCGTTTTCTGGCTTTTGACTTCGGTCTTAAACGTACCGGCGTGGCCAGTGGCAACCGCCTGACCGGCACCGCCACACCCCAAGCCACCATCCAGGCCTTGGGCGACGCCCGCTTTGCACCGATTGCCGCGCGCATCCAGGAATGGCAGCCCGACGCTCTGGTGGTGGGTGTGCCCTACCACCCCGACGGCGCGGCGCACGAAAACACCGCCCGTGCCCTGAAGTTTGCCCGGCAGCTGCGAGGTCGCTACGGCCTGCCGGTGTTTGAGGTGGACGAGCGTTACAGCACCACCGAAGCCCATGCCCTGGGTGCCAAAGACGCCGATGCCGCATCAGCCTGCATTATTTTGGAACAGTTTTTGAGGAGTTTGCCTTGACCCAATCGATTCAGCTCGACGCTGAAGCGCTCTATACCGAGCTCTTGCGCGGCGTGAAAAAGCTTCTGGCGGTTGCGCCGCAGCCCGTTTACCTAGCGGGCATCACCTCGGGTGGTGCTTGGCTGGCTGTGCGCTTGCAACAGGATCTGGGCCTGGAGGGTGACGCCGGCGTGATCTCATCAAGCATGCACCGCGACGACTTTGCGCAGCGTGGCCTGGCGCTCAGCGCGCAAACGGTGCTGCCGTTTGATGTGAACGGTGCCCATGTGCTGCTGGTGGACGATGTGCTCTACACCGGGCGCACCTTGCGTGCGGTGATCAACGAGCTGTTTGATTACGGCCGACCCGCCAGCGTGAAGCTGGCGGTGCTGGTGGACCGTGGTGGACGTGAACTGCCCATTGAGGCCGATGTGTCTGCCGCCACACTGAGCTTGCCTGAAGACCAGTTGCTGGAACTGGCGTGCGACAGCAGCGGACGCTTGAGCTTCGTGCTGGAAAGAAAGGGGGGCTGACCGTGCCACGCAATCCCCAGCTCAACAAAAATGGCGAGCTTATTCACTTGCTGTCCACCGAAGGCTTGTCGCGCGACATCCTCACCAACATCCTGAACACCGCAACCAACTTTGTGAGCGTGAGCAGCCGCGATGTGAAAAAAGTGCCGCTGCTGCGTGGCAAGAGTGTGTTCAACCTGTTTTTTGAAAACAGCACCCGCACCCGCACCACCTTCGAGATCGCGGCCACACGCCTGAGTGCCGACGTCATCAACCTCGACATTGCGCGCTCGTCCGCCTCCAAAGGCGAAAGCCTGCTGGACACCATCGCCAACCTGAGCGCGATGGCCGCTGACATCTTCGTGGTGCGCCACAGCGAGTCGGGTGCGCCCTACCTCATTGCCCAGCACGTGGCCCCGCATGTGCACGTGGTCAACGCGGGCGATGGCCGCCATGCGCACCCCACGCAGGGCCTGCTGGACATGTACACCATCAGGCACTACAAGAAAGACTTTACCCAGCTGTCGGTAGCCATTGTGGGCGACGTGTTGCACTCGCGCGTGGCGCGCTCCGACATCCACGCGCTGACCACGCTGGGCTGTCCCGATGTGCGCGTGGTCGGTCCGCGCACCCTGGTGCCCAGCGACCTCTCGCACATGGGCGTGCGCGTGTGCCATACGCTGGAGGAGGGCATCAAAGACTGCGATGTGGTGATCACCCTGCGCTTGCAAAACGAGCGCATGAGCGGCGCGCTGCTGCCCTCCAGCCAGGAATACTTCAAGAGCTTTGGCCTCACACCCGAGCGTCTGCGCTGGGCCAAACCCGATGCCATCGTGATGCACCCCGGCCCGATCAACCGTGGGGTCGAGATCGATTCCGCCGTGGTGGACGGACCGCAGAGTGTGATCCTGCCGCAGGTCACATTCGGCATCGCGGTGCGCATGGCGGTGATGAGCATCGTGGCCAGCCACGACGCATGAGGACGAGAAAATGAAAATCCTGATTCAGAATGGTCGCGTCATTGACCCTGCCACGGGCCGCGACGAACTGGCCGACGTGGCCATTGCCGCAGGCCGCATCATTGCCATCGGGCAGGTTGCACCCGAGTTCCAGCCCAACCGCATCATTGATGCCAGCGGGTGCGTGGTGGTGCCCGGCCTGGTGGACTTGTCGGTGCGGCTGCGCGAACCCGGCCAGGAGCACGCCGGCATGCTGGAGAGCGAAATGGCTGCAGCGGTGGCCGGTGGCGTCACCTCGTTGGTGTGCCCGCCCGACACCGACCCCGTGCTGGACGAGCCTGGTCTGGTGGACATGCTCAAGTTCCGCGCTGAAAAGCTGCATCTGGCGCGGGTGTTTCCGCTGGGTGCGCTCACGCGCGGCCTCAAGGGCGAGGTGCTGACCGAAATGGCCGAGTTGACCGAATCCGGTTGTATTGGCTTCGGTCAGGCCGAGGTGCCCATTGTCAACGTGCAGGTGCTGCAGCGTGCCCTGCAATACGCGGCCACGTTTGGCTACACCGTGTGGCTGCGCCCGCAAGATTTCTGGCTGGGCAAAGGCGTGGCCGCCAGCGGCCCGCTGGCCACGCGGCTGGGCTTGTCGGGCATTCCGGCGGCGGCCGAAACCATTGCGCTGCACACCCTGTTTGAACTCATGCGCGCGGTGCAGGGCAAGCCAGCGGGCAGCACGGGTGCGCGCGTGCACCTGTGCCGCATCAGCAGCGCGGGCGGTCTGGCCCTGGTGCGCCAGGCCAAGGCCGAGGGCCTGCCAGTCACCTGCGATGTGAGCGTGCACAACCTGCACCTGACCGATGTGGACATTGGCTTTTACGACAGCCGCCTGCGCCTGCAGCCACCGGTGCGCCAGCAACGCGACCGCGACGCGCTGCGCGCAGGTCTGGCCGACGGCACGATTGACGCCTTGGTATCGGATCACAACCCTGTGGACAGCGATGCCAAGATTCTGCCGTTTGCCGAAGCCGAACCCGGTGCCACCGCCGTGGAATTGTTGCTGGGTCTCGCCTGCAAGTGGGCGCAGCAAGACGGCCGCAGCCTCATGCAAGCGTTGACCGTGCTCACCAGCGGGCCGCAGGCGGTGCTGGGTACCAGCCTGGGTACGCTGCAAGCCAGCGTGGGCCGGCTGGCGGTTGGCGGCGTGGCCGACTTGTGTGTGTTCGATCCTGACCAGGGCTGGACGGTGCAGCGCAGCGCGTTGCGCAGCCAAGGCAAGCACACGCCCTTTGAAGGGCATGAAATGCCGGTGTCGGTGCGCGCAACGCTGGTGGGTGGGCAATTGGCCCACCTGGCCCCGGGCACCGTACTGGCCACCGCCGCGTGAGCCGTTTGCGCGCCACGGGGCGCGCGCTACGGGCCCTGGGTCACGTGCTGCGCGGGCTGTGGATCGTCCGCAGCGAGTTTGCCCAACTCTCGCCAGCGCAAACCCAACTGCTGGTGCGCGCTTGGTCGCGTCAGATGATGGACATCATGGGCGTGACGCTGGTGGTGCGCGGTACACCGCCCGCTCAAGGTCCGGCGCTGCTGGTGGCCAACCACGTGTCGTGGCTTGATATTCTGGTGATGAACGCCGCGCAACCCGCCCGCTTTGTGTCCAAGGCCGATGTGAAACATTGGCCGTTGCTGGGCGCGCTCATCACCGGGGCCGGTACGCTTTACATTGAACGCGAAAGCCGACGCGACGCCATGCGCGTGGTGCACCACATGGCCGAGCGGCTACAGGCGCACGACATACTGGCCGTCTTCCCCGAAGGCACCACTGGCGATGGCCGCGCGATGCTGCCCTTTCATGCCAACGTATTTCAGGCTGCCATCGCGGTCCACGCGCCGGTGGTGCCGGTGGCATTGCGGTTTGTGGATGGAGCCAGCGGCCAGCGCAGCCATGCCCCCGTCTTCATCGGTGACACCACGTTGATCGCATCGATCTGGACCACCCTGCGCGCCAACAACCTGCAAGCGGTGGTGGTTTACGGCGAGTCGCAGACCCACAACGGCCGTGATCGCCGGACCTGGGCGCAAGACCTGCACGCTGAGGTGGAGCGGCTGTTGCAGCCCGACCCACCCCCGCGTTGAGCTATCTGGCCAGCTGCCCTGCTGAAGCTTCTCAGGCCTTCATGCGTTGCAGCATCAGTTCGGTATTGGCCTTGCGGTCAGCGCCCACGCGCTGCACCGTGGGGCGTTCGCCCAGGTGTTTAAGGTAGGCGCGTACCGGCAAATCGGCCAGGTAGTCCCGGCCATAAATGATCTTGGTGGCGCTGCCCACCAGCGGCAGATGCACCAGTGCAGCGCAGTCGGCCAGGGTGAAGGTATCGCCGGCAATGAAGGGCGAAAACCGGGTCAGTTTGGCAAAGGCGGCCACGTTTTTCTCCAGTTGCTGGCCCGTCTTTTCCTTGGTGCTGTCGCTCACCTTGCCGCCAAAAAAGGCCTCGGGGTACAGGTTGCGCGCCACCAGTTCCAGGTGCAGTTCCAGGTAGCGCAGCAATTCGCGCACCTTGGCGGCCGCAAAGGGGTCGGCTGGCAGCAGCGGATGCTGCGGATATTTGGCCTCAATATATTCCAGCATCACGGTGGACTCGCAGAGCGTTCCCTCGTCGGTTTTCAGGTAGGGCACCTTGCCGAGAGGGCTGGCGTCGGTGTCGGTCTGGCCCACCCAGGCTAGCTCTTCTTCAAACGGCACGCCTTTTTCAAGCAGGGCAAGTTTGACCTTGTTGTAGTAGTTGCTGGCCGCGAAGCCGCAGAGTGTGAGCATCGGTTGTCTCCGTTGGTTGGATGGGTGACGCGATGGTAGTTCGGGCTTGGCTGGTGCAGGCGTCGCGCAGGCAACACGGCCCGCAGGGCTTGCAAGACTGCGCACGCTGATACACTGCGAAGATGTCTTTGACCCGTGTCCACCGCCGATTCACCGCCTGGCTGGCCATGCTCGCCATGGTGTTGAGCGCGCTGGCGCCTACGCTGGCGCAGGCGGTGGTGGCCTCGTCTGACGGGGCTCAATGGGTCGAGGTGTGCAGTGCCAGCGGCATGGTCTGGGTCAAGGCCGACACCGGTTTGGACGCCGCAGACCCGCAGAGCAGCGGGCACAGCGCGCCAATGTCCGACGCTTCTATGCACTGCGCCTGGTGCAGCCTGCACGGTGGGGCGGCAGGCTTGCCGCCATCGGTCGATGCGGCCGAAGCACCGCCGCGCCAGACGGAGCGCCCTCCCGCCTTTTTCTACGCCGCCGCGCTCGCGGGGGTTTGGGCCGTTGCCCACGCCCGAGCGCCTCCTCTCGCCACCTGAAATCACCACGGTCGCACACCTTTCGCGGGTGCTGCGTGTGTTTCACGATTTTTAGGGAGGCCCCATGCCTCATTGGGTTTCTAAGGCGCCGCAGGCGCAACACGGACTGAGCCGCCGCTCGGCCGCCGTGTGGTTGGGTGCGGTGGTCTGTAGTGGGTTGTTGGCTGCGTGCGATGGTCCTTCTGTCACCGGTGGCTCTGCGGGCTTCAAGGGCATCGATATCTCAGGCGCTCCGTATGGCCGCGACTTTGCCCTGACCGACTTCAACGGCCAGCCGCGAACCCTGGCCGATTACCGTGGCCAGGTGGTGATGCTGTATTTCGGCTTTGTGCAGTGCCCCGATGTGTGTCCGACGGCGCTGACACGGGCTTCGGCCGTGATGCAACAGCTCGGGCCTGACGCCGCCCAGGTGCAACTGCTGTTTGTGACGGTGGACCCAGAGCGCGACACGCCGGCTTTGTTGCGCGAGTACATGGCCGCCTTCGACGCTTCATTCATGGCGCTGACCGGTGACACCGCGCAGATCAAGGCTGCGGCCGATGAATTTCGGGTGTTCTTCAAAAAGATTCCGACCGGCAGCAGCTACACCATGGACCACACGGCACTGACCTATCTGTTTGACCGTCAGGGCCGTTTGCGCCTGGCACTGCGACACGAGCAGAGCGCCGACGACTACGCCTTCGACATCAAAAAGTTGCTTGCCGAAAAGACCCACTGAGTTGCACCGTTCTCTTTCCTTTTTTCCCCTTTCAACAGGAGTCACCATGAAAAAATTGCTCATCACCGCCTTGCTCGCCGTCACTGCCAGCGCCTGGGCCCAGACCACCGTCAAAGTAGAAGACGCCTGGGTGCGCGGCACCGTCTCCACCCAAAAGGCCACCGGCGCATTCATGCGCCTGACGCCCTCGGCCAATGCCCGCCTGGTGGCGGCCCAGTCGCCTGTGGCCGGCGTGGTTGAAATCCATGAAATGGCGATGGAAAACGACGTGATGAAAATGCGCCAGATTCCAGGTCTGGACCTGGCGGCAGGCCGCACCCTGGAGCTCAAGCCGGGCGGCTACCACGTGATGCTGATGGACCTGAAACAACAAATGAAGGGGGGCGACAGTGTGGCCATCACGCTGGTGTTTGAAGACGATGCCAAGAAGCGCTTCACGCAAGAAATCAAAGCCCCCGTGACCGCGCTGGGCGGTGGCAATGGCCCTGCGCCCATGAAGAACGACATGGGCCACGGTAGCCACAAGCATTGAGACCCCCAACCCCTATAGACCTTGGTGACCTTGGAGATCCCAATGAAAACCACTTTCCGTACCGTGCGCTGTGCTGCCATGCTGCTGGCGCTGGTGGTGACCGGCAGCCTCGCGGTGGCCAAAAACGTGCCCGGCGATGCGGCCATTCCTGTGGTGGAGTTGATGCCGCTCACCCTGCGTTACGAGGCCGATCTCAAGCTCAGCGCCGAACAAATCCAGGCGCTGGCGGACTACCGCAAACAGGCCATGCCCGGCCGCATCGCAGTGCAGAAGAAGATCGTTGAGTTGCGCGGCCAGTTGCGCATGGCCATCCTGGACAACAAGCCTCCGGCTGAACGCGAGGCGCTGATGCAACAGATCGCCGAGGCCGAAGTGGCGCATTTCAAGGGCCGTGACCGCTGCGTCGAAGCCTTGCGCAAGGTCTTGAGTGCCGAGCAGTTCGCACAGCTCAGCAAGCTGTACCTGGACGGTTTGCGCTGAGCGCTGGCCTCCTGCCCTGAGCTGCCGCCCCTGGCATGTCCACCCACCTGAAGCGTTCGCTGACCCGCGTCCTGCTGGCCGCGATGCTGCTCGCCGTGCTCGCGCCCGGGCTCTCGCGCGTGCTGGCGAGCACGCGGGTGGCCGGCGACTGGGTCGAGGTTTGCAGCGCTCAGGGCATGCAATGGGTGCAACTGGCGGATCGAGGCGCTTTGCCGCAACCGGGCCACGCAGGCGATCTGCAGCATGCGCTGGACCATTGTGGTCATTGCGCGTTGGCGGCGGAGCGCTTTGCGCCGCTGCAGCCCAGCTTGCCCGCCGTGCCTGCCGGCGATGGTGTGTGGGCCTCTCCCGCCTACCTGGCCGCTGCGCGGCATGTTCTGAATGCGCCCAGCCCAGGCGCCCGTGGTCCGCCGCTGCTGAGCTGAACCTTCGGTGCGACCCCGCTTGGGTTCGCAGGTTCAGTGGCTTGGCACCAATGCCGGCCCCGTCTCAGGAGCATTTCATGACATCAGCAATTTCTTCTGTCGAGCTGGTTTGTGCCGGCCAGCAATCGGTTTTTCTGGCCGGTGAATCCGGCCCGGTTTGGCGCGTGGTTCAAGGCATTGTGCGTTTGGACCGCCACAGCGGCCCGGTCTGCCAGCCGGTGCAGTTGGCCCTGCCCGGTGATCTGATCGGTATCGAGGCCCTGTGCGATCAGCCCTACCAGCTCGGCGCCAGTGCCTTTACGCCCTGCCGGCTGGAGGCGGTGTGTTCGGAAGACCTCAGCATGCACCGGCCGTTGCTGCAGCAGGCGCTGCTGCAGCACATGGAACGCAGCCAAGACATGGCCCAGTTGCGCACCGGCAGCGTGTTGCAGCGCTTGGCTCACTTGCTCGCACTCATGGGTTTGAACGTGACATCCCTTGGGTACGCCCAGCCTGGTGAGGCGGACGCGATCCGACAGGCCTTGCCAGCGCTGCGCGAGGTGGCGCTGTTGGTGGACGCCAAGACCGAAACGGTGTGCCGTGCGCTCGCGCAACTGCTGCCCCCACGCAGCCGCAAGGGCGGACCGGTCCGCGCGGTGCGCGAGTGGTCTGCCGCTGCGCCGGGCCGCCTGGCCAGCGCATGGGCTGCCAACGTGGTACCGCTGGGTGCCGCGGCGTGAACCGGCGCTTCATGTTGCTGGGCCTGTTGGGCTTTGGGCTCGTCGAGCCTGTTCTGGCCCATGATTTCAAGGCCGGCGAGTTGCGCGTCGACCATCCCTACGCCACGCCCAGCGCACCCGGCCTGAAGACCGGCACGGTGTATTTCAGGGCCATCAGGAACCGGGGTGCGCAAAACGACCGTCTGCTGTCGGCCAGCACGCCGGTGGCCGCTCGGGTGGAGATTCACCGCATGCAAATGGATGGCGACGTGATGCGCATGCGCGCGGTCGACGCGGTGGATCTGCCCGCCAAGTCCGAGGTAAAGCTGCGCCATGGCGCCCAAGATGGGCACCACCTGATGCTGTTTGAGCTGAACGCACCCCTGAAAGACGGCGATCGCTTTCCTGTCACGTTGCGTTTTGAGCGGGCGGGTACGCATGCGGTGACGGTCTGGGTGCAAACGCCACGGCGCATTGGCACGGCTTCCCCAACGAGCGAACACAGGCATTGATCCATGGCGTCTGTGCGCCTTCTGCCCATGCCGGTCGCCCAGGTGCGCCGCTGGCTGCACCTGCTGTGGCTGTGCACGCTGTTTTCTGCGTTGCACGGCACCTTGGGCGCGTGGGTGGTGCCGGTATGGTCGGGCCAGGCAGCGGTGGAGATTTGCACGCCGCAGGGCATGCAATGGGTTGCCCTGGAAAACAGCGCGCCGGGTGGTGAATCGGACCTGGAAGGGCTGGCACAGCCCTGTGTCTGGTCGTCGGCGCATACGGCCATGGTGTGGGCACCGCCGCTGCTGCGGCTGCGCGCACCCGGGCACACAAGCCCATTGGACCAGGGGGACGTTCGCCCCGGCCCCCACAGCGACAGCGCGGAGCGGGTGCTGCTCATGTCCGCCATGCGGGCACCGCCACTGGCCGTCTGAGCCTTCTTTCGTATTTTGTTTGGCGTGCCTGGGCCAACGATTTGTCAATCGTTCCCTGCCGGGCATGCACATCTATCCTTTTCATCTAGAGATTTTTATGAAACACAGTTTTTCCCTGATCGCCGTTGCGCTGGCTGGCGCTGGCTTGTTGTCTGCTTGCGGTGGCGGCGATGCTGAGCCCAGCAGTCCGAAATCCATCGACATCCAGTTCGCCACGGTAGCGGGTAGTGCCGCTGTCAACTGCGACACCGCGTCCATTCCCAGCTTGGGTACTACCAATGCCAATGGCCGTTTGCGCGACGCACGCTTTTACGTCAGCAACGTGGCCATGATCCGCGCCGACGGTGTGGAAGTGCCCGTGACATTGCCCGCCAACAACAACTGGAACGCCACCGTGGGCACAGACCGCGTCACGCTGATCGACCTGGAAGACAAAACCGGCGCTTGCAACGGCACCACGGATACCAACCCCAGCCTCAAAGGCACGGTGCCTGCGGGCAACTATGTGGGCGTGACCATGACCCTGGGCGTGCCGTTTGCGCTCAACCACACCGACCAGACGGCAGCGCTGGACAAAACCCCCGCCGTCATCAACAACGCTGTCCATCCTGGCATGGCTTGGTCGTGGGCCGGTGGGCGCAAGTTTGCCAAGATCGAGTTGACCGATGTGCTGGCTGCTGAACCCGCAGATACGGCGGGCAAATGGGCTGCGTCGGTGTTCAACATGCACTTGGGCTCTACCGGTTGCACCGGCACCAACCCCGCTGCGGGTTTGGTGGATAAATGCACCGAACCCAACCGCGCCACAGTGCGTTTTGCGGCCTTCAACCCCGAGACACAGAAAGTCAACGTCGATGTGCGTGCGCTGCTGGCCGAGAACGATGCCACCGCCAACATGTCTGGCCCCACGGGCTGCATGTCTGGCCTGACCGACTTTGAATGCACGGGCGTGTTCAAGGCGCTGCAAATCGGCTTCGACGGCACTGCCGCAACCGGTGCCACCTACACCATTGGCAAGGTGGGCGATGCCACCAACTACGGTCTGCCCATTGCGGGTGGTGCGGCGCAAACGGTGTTCAAGGTGGCCGCCA
Source organism: Hydrogenophaga sp. (assembly GCF_030656115.1). Lineage (GTDB taxonomy): Bacteria > Pseudomonadota > Gammaproteobacteria > Burkholderiales > Burkholderiaceae_C > Hydrogenophaga. The sequence goes on along the minus strand of NZ_JAUSOO010000153.1, from coordinate 6,796 downwards.
AATGAAAAACGGGCGGCGTCTGATTCACACGCTGCTCGGCCTGGTGGGACTCACCGCTGCATTGGCAGCGGTGACGCTGGCCGGTTGTGGAGGCGGCGGCACCACCGTGGTGGATACCACCTTGGGTGGTGGCAAACCGGGTGCGTGGGCCTGGGCGCTGCCCAGCGGCTTCCCGGCACCCCGGGTGCCCGAAAGCAACCCCATGAGCGAAGCCAAGGCAGAGCTGGGGCGGTTTCTGTTTTACGACAAGCGCCTGTCGGGCAATGGCACCCAGGCCTGCGCCAGTTGTCACCACCAAAACAAGGCTTTCACCGACGGGCTGACCGTGTCACGCGGATCCACCGGCGAGCTGCACCCCCGCAATGCCCAAAGCCTGGCCAATGCGGCCTACCATCCCACGCTGACCTGGGCCAACCCGTCGCTGCTGAGCCTGGAGGCCCAGTTGCAGGTGCCATTGTTTGGCGAGAACCCGGTGGAAATGGGCATCAACGACCACAACAAGGCCGAGGTGCTGGAGCGCATCAACACAGACCAGCGTTACCCGGCCATGTTTGCTGCGGCTTTTCCGTCTGAGGCCGATGCGCTGTCGTGGGGCAACATCGGGCGGGCCATTTCAGCATTTCAGCGCACGCTGATGTCGGGCAACAGCAAGTTTGACCGCAGCCAGCGTGGCCAGGAAACCCTGACCGCTGCCGAGCAACGCGGCCAGACCCTGTTTTTTGGCGAAAAGGCCGAATGCTTCCACTGCCACGCGGGCTTCAACTTCAACGACCAGGTGGTGCATGCGTCCACCCAGGTGCTGGACACCCCGTTCCACAACACCGGGCTCTACAACATTGGGGGAACCGGCAATTTCCCCGAGGGCAATCAGGGTTTGTTCGAGTTCACCAACAAGCCCGGCGACCGGGGCCTGTTCCGGGCGCCGAGTTTGCGCAACATCGAGGTGACCGCGCCCTATATGCACGATGGCAGCATCGCCTCGCTGGAAGAGGTGCTGGACTTCTACGCCGCCGGAGGCCGCCACATCACCAGTGGCCCGCAAGCGGGCGACGGGCGGCTCAACCCCAACAAAAGTGACCTGATCAGCCGCATCGACCTCAACGCACAGGAAAAAGCCGACATCGTCGCCTTCCTCAAAACACTGACCGACCATGAATTCCTCACCCATCCCAAGTTCTCTGATCCGTTCGCCAAACCTTGATGGCGTGGGTGTGTCCGCCATGCGATGGGCTGTCTTGGTGGGCCTGGCGGTGTGTGCTGGTTCGGCCTTTGCGCATGGCGAGGTGGACGATGTCCTGCCGACCGAACCCGGCGTGGTGTTTGAAGCCGCTGCCGCCTTGCGCCACCTGAGCGCTGACGCGGTGCTGCCATCTGCACGCCTGAGCGGCTATTTGCTGCAGGGCGATGCCGGACCGGCGCTGCGTGGTACGCAGTTGGAGCACGGAACGGTGGGGCTGGCGGTGCGGCTGGACGGCACCTGGGGCGCTCAATGGGTGCTGGGCAAGCACGGCAGCGATCCGGCTCATGTGGAGGCGGCCTGGCTGCAGGCCCGACACGACACCGACGATGCCACGTGGTTGTTCAGCGCAGGTCGACAGCAACCCGCCATGGGCGCTGTGTTGGGCGGTGCAGGCCATCTGGACCGGTTCGGCCTCGTGCCGTTGGCCGTGCGCATGGCGGTCAATGACCAGTGGATCGACGACGGACTGCAGCTGGGCTGGCGCCGCGACATGGGCGCATCCACTTGGCGCGCGGATGCCGGGCTCTGGCGTGGCCAGGCCTTCCCGGGGGCTGCACACGGCGGAGCGGCTCCCAGCTTGCATGCGGGCTGGACGCAAGACCCTTGGGCGGTGGATGCTGTGGCCGCTCGCTTCGAGCCCCAAGGGCGTGGCAGCGCGATCGGCGGCACGGCTGGGCACAGCCACAGCGCGCCGGTGTGCGACGCTGCGTTAAACAAGGTGGTGTGTTTCAGCGGCCGCAGCCAACTGGCCGCAGCCAGCTGGCGATGGAGTGGCCTGAATGCCGAGCAGCCTTGGCCCGTGACATTGACCGCTGCCGGCTGGCTTCGGCATGAGACGGGTGCCATCGAGTCGGCCAATGGCTTGGCCGACTACCGAGGGAACAACCGCGGGGGCTGGCTGGAGGCGCTGTGGCATGTGCGGCCCCAGTGGGAGCTGGGTTGGCGCGGTGAGCGCCTGAGCGCTTCGCACCGGCTGAACGGTCCTGGCGCCAGCCTGTTGGCCAGCGAAACGCAGCTGAACGCTTACACGCCGTCGAACCGCCACACCCTGATGCTGGGCTACAGCCCGGCGGATTGGGCGGATGTCCGTGTGGAAGCGGGCCGCGAATCGGTGGGCGGAACCCGTGTGTCGTTTGCCTCCGTGCGGCTGGTGTTCAACTACGCCACCATGCCTGTCGGTGGCCGTTGACGGCAAGAAAGCTGGTGTCTGACGGGCGTGTTGCACATCGAACGTGAGGGTTCCGCGCCCGGTGGCAAACCGTCAATGCCCGATCAGGTCGGCCGGATGGCGCACCACGCCTGGCGCCGGCGCCGAGGTGGCGCCCGCGCCGCGTGCAAACGTGACCACGTGGTCCACTTCGGCGCGAATGCCAATCCATTCGCCCACCGCGTGGTTGTGGTGCGAAGGCACATGTGTCATCAGCGTTTCACCGCTGATCAGACGCAAGGTGTAGAGAAATTCAGAGCCACGAAACGCCTTGCGGACGATTTGCGCCTTCACCGGCGCATGGTCGTCGTGCACGATGTCGTCGGCCCGCAACAACACGTCGCACAGGCCCGCCTCGTAGGCGCTGGGCAGCGGGCATTCTTCCACGTCTTGCAGGGCGCCCAGTGGCGTCTGCACCGACACCTCGTTGCCCACCAGCCGTATTTGTGCTGGCGCAAACACGCCGTGGCCAATGAACTCGGCCACGAAGCGGGTGGCCGGGCGGTGGTACAGCGCGTAGGCATCGTCCCACTGGTGCAGGTGGCCCTCGTGCATGACGCCGATCACGTCGCCAATGGCAAATGCTTCGAGCTGGTCGTGGGTGACGAACAGCGCGGTGGCGCCTGCGGCCTTCAAAATGGCGCGCACTTCGTGGGCCAGGCGCTCACGCAGGTCCACGTCGAGGTTGGAAAACGGCTCATCCAACAGCAGCAGGCGCGGTTTGGGGGCCAGCGCACGGGCCAGCGCCACGCGCTGCTGCTGTCCGCCCGAGAGTTCATGGGGAAAGCGCGCCTGCATGCCGTCCAGTCCCACCAGCTTGAGCACCTCGGCCACGCGGTGGTCGCGCTCGGCGCGGGGCAGGCGGTGGATGCCAAAGGCCACGTTGCGGCCCACTTCAAGGTGGGGGAACAGTGCGTAATCTTGAAACACCATGCCAATGCGGCGCTGCTCGGCCGGCATGTGGTGCTGGCCGTCGCTCACGGTTTCGCCTTGCAGGGTGATGCTGCCGCTGCTGGCACGCTCCAGCCCGGCCACGGCGCGAAGCAGGGTGGTTTTGCCGCAGCCCGAGGGGCCAATGAGCACGCCGATGTCGCCGGCACGCAGGCCCAACGAAACGCCGTCCACCGCCGCTTGCGGCTGGCCGGGGTATTGCACGCTGAGGTGGGAGACGTTCAGAAACATGGGACTTATTGTAGATAACTACAATTCTCATTTGTGTTGATGTGGGTCAACCGCCGTCCAGTGCCCTGTAGGCTGGTGGTTTGCCCGCACCGCTTTTCCCCTTCCTAACTTTGGTTTGCCCATGTTGCGCTGGTTGTCCTTGGCTTCCTTGATGCTGATTGCGCTGCTTCTCACGCTGCCGGTGCTGTCGCTGGGCGGTTCGTGGCTGCAGTTTGACGCGGCCGCCCGCGATGTGCTGAGCCAGATGGCGCAAACCGTGCTGCCCGACTACGCGCTCACCACCGTGGTGCTGTGCCTGAGTGTGGCGGTGGGCGTGGCGCTGGTGGGCATGGGCACGGCCAGCGCGGTCACGCTGTTTGACTTTCCCGGCCGGCGCATTTTTGAATGGGCGTTGCTGCTGCCACTGGCCATGCCCGCCTATGTGGTGGCCTACGCCTACACCGACTTTCTGCAGTTCAGCGGACCGCTGCAGGTGGGCTTGCGCGATGCCTTTGGCTGGCGCGGGCGCGTATTTCCTGAGATTCGCAACACACCCGGCGCGGTCTGGGTGTTCACCTTTTCGCTGTATCCCTATGTGTACCTGCTGGCGCGCACCGCCCTGACCGAGCGCGCCTCGCAGCTGATGGAGGCGGCCCGCTTGTTGGGGGCGCCGCTGTCGCGCCGCATCCGCGAGGTGGCGCTGCCGCTGGCGCGCCCCGCCGTGGCAGCGGGTGTGGCGCTGGCGCTCATGGAAACCCTGGCCGACTTTGGTGTGGCCAGCTATTTCGGCATCCAGACCTTCACAGCGGGCATCTACAAAGCCTGGCTGGCCATGGACAACCGCTCGGCCGCCGCGCAACTGGCCACCATGCTGCTGGCCACTGTGGCGCTGTTGCTGTGGCTGGAACACCGGGCGCAAAAGCGCATGCGTTTTGCCACCCTGCGCGGCCAGCGCGCGGGCAGCAGCGAAGCCCAGCCAGTGCGTTTGCGCGGTGGTCGCGCCACCCTGGCGGTGTTGGTGTGTGTGCTGCCCATTCTGTTTGGTTTCGTGCTGCCGGTGCTGTTCATGTTGCGTCCCCTCATCGGCGGCTGGGACGACTTGCCCTGGACCGCCTTTGTGCAATGGTCGCGCAACAGCGTGTGGCTGGCCGGGCTCAGCGCCGCGCTGGCCACCGCGCTGGCGCTGGCGCTGGCGTTTGCGGTGCGGGCTCGCCCTGGCCCGGTGACCCGTGGCGTGGTGCAACTGGCCAGCCTGGGTTATGCCGTGCCGGGCGCGGTGATTGTGGTGGGCATCTTGTTGCCGGTGGGCTGGGTGCAAATGCTGCGGCCCGAGTCCAGCGTGGGTTACTGGATCACCGCCACGGCGTTGGGCATTGTGTGGGCGTACCTGGTGCGTTTCACGGCGGTGGCCTTGCAGTCGGTGCAAAGCGGTTATGCGCGCATACCCGCCAGCCTGGACGATTCGGCCCGCATGCTGGGCACCACCGGTTTCGGTCTGGCGGCGCGGGTGCACTGGCCACTGCTGAAACGATCCACCGCCGCCGCTGCGTTGCTGGTGTTTGTGGATGTGATGAAAGAACTGCCCGCCACGCTGGTGCTGCGCCCGTTCAACAGCGACACCCTGGCGGTGGTGACCTACCAGCTGGCGCGCGACGAGCGCCTGGGCGAAGCGGCGTTGCCCGCGCTCACCCTGGTGCTGGTGGGCCTGGTGCCTGTGATCCTGCTGAGCCGCACACTGCGCCAGCGTACATAGCCGCTGCGCGTCTTGACATGGGCTTGTGCGCCGCTGTTCAGCGGATGTCGTCGATGGAAAAACGCTTGTCCGTCACCACCGGCGTGATCAGGCCATAGCCCTGGTTTTGCCAGTGCACCAACTCGGTCATGGCCGAGGGGGTCACTTCCACGAAGGGCTGCATATCGGCCAGCGTGTAGCCAAAGTCTTGCAGCGCCAGCCCGCAGACCTTGAACTTCACGCCCTGCTCGGCGTAGTAGCGCATGCGCTGCACCACTTCTTCGTATTGGGCTTCGTTCTTCTTCGCCACCGTCACCAACTCGGTGCCGTGCAGTACCACGACCACGCTCATATCGTCGTTGAACAGGCTGTAAGGCGCCTCGGTCAGCGGGTTGATGAACGAGCGCAGCCAGTACAGTGCAGCCCCCATCTTGGCCGGGTTGTCCAGGTAGATGTCGAACAGGGCTTTGGGGTTTTTGTAGGGCGTTTGCACGAACTTGGCTTGCGCCTGTGCGCTGGGCGGCTGCAGCGCCATACCGGCGAGGGCTGCGAGGCAGCAGGCGAGGGCGGTGGACGTGCCAAAACAGCGGGGAGGGGCGGTGTGCATGCGGTGTCTCCCGGTGGACCCGCGCAGGGGTCGAATGTGGTACCACCAACAGGAATCGAACCTGTATCTAGCGCTTAGGAGGCGCTCGTTCTATCCATTGAACTATGGCGGCGAAAACCGGCGAGCTCGCATTGTACGGGTGACCGTCGGGTCGGCTCGGTGGCCGTTACATGGGCGCTTGGCGCAGCTGTTTGCTGCACACCGGCACGTATTCGCCTAGGAAGTCCAGAAAACTGCGCACCGCCGGCGACAGGCCGCGGCGCGAGGGAAACACCGCGTGGACCACGCCCACCGGCATGGACCATTCCGGCAGCAGGCGCATCAGACGGCCGTCGCGCAACTCGTCCTCGCACATGTAGTCCGGCAGCCAGCACATGCCGCTGCCGCCCAGCACCGCCCGCTTCAGGGTGAGCAGATCGTCGGCAATGTAGCGTGGCCGGTACTGCAGCACGGCCTCCCGGCCCTGGGTATGCGTCAGACGGACGCTGACTTGTCCATCCGCGGCCGACATCGCCACGCTGTCGAGCTGGCTCGCTTCTTCAAGGGTGACTGGCGTGCCCTGCCTTTCAAGCAGCGCCGGGCTGGCCACCAGCACGGAGCGGGCGTCGTCCAGCCGCTTGATGACCAGGCTGCCGCTTTCCTCCAGCGACAGGCGCACGCGCAACGCCACGTCCACGCCTTCCTTCACCAGATCCACCACGCGGTTGTTCACCTCCATCTCCACGCGCATCTGCGGGTGCCGCGCGAGGTAGATCGGCATCACGTCGGCCAGCACCGTCTGCGCCAGCGTGACCGGGCACACCACGCGGATCGTGCCGCGCGGCTCCGTCTGCGCATTGGCCACCACAT
>NZ_JAUSOO010000151.1 GCF_030656115.1 Hydrogenophaga sp. | reverse complement strand
GTCAAAGTCCTCCAGTGATTCACTGCTCACCCTGTTCACGCGCTGCTCCCGCAGCAGTTCCTGCACCGCCAGGCCGTAATGGGTCCAGACGCGATCGCGCAGATCATCCAGCACCTCCAACACCGCCCAGGCCTGCTCCGGTGTCCAGGTGTCGTCCACCGCGAAGGGCAGCCCACGGTTCAGCCCAGACGGGGGATGCCACGGCTTCATGTCGCCTCCTTTGAAGGCTTGCGCTTGGCCGTTCGCGCCCGGGCGTGCTCTTGCGCCTCCTTGCGGCGGTACGACTGCCCCTTGATGCCCACAATCTCGGCGTGATGAACCAGTCGGTCCACGAGGGCGACCACGCAGGCCGCGTTGGGAAACACCTCACCCCACTCGGCAAAGGACTTGTTCGTGGTGATCAGCGTGCTCTTGTGCTCGTGGCGCCGGCTGATCAACTCGAACAGCAGATCGGCATAGCGGCTGGAATACGACAGGTACCCGACCTCATCGATGACCAGGAGATCGGGCCTGGCGTAGTGGCGCAGCCGGGTGCGCAGTGCCGAATCGCTGTCCAGACTGGCCAACTCGCCCAGCAGCTTGCCAGCCGTGGTGAACATGGCGGTGTGCCCTTGCAGCACCGCCTGGTGTGCAATGTTCTGGGCAATGGTGGTCTTGCCCACGCCAGAGGGGCCCACCAGGATGGCGTTGCTCGCGCTGTGCAGGAACTGCAGCGTCATCAGCTCGCTCACGCTGGCCTGGTCAATCTGCTCGGGCCAGCTCCAGTCGTAATCCACCAAGGGTTTGAAGCGCCCGATGCGCGCACTGTGCAGCCGCCTCTCCATGGAGCGCCGCGTCCTCTCCTGCTCCTCCCAGTCCAGCAAGGTGCCCACCCAGGCCTCTGTGCAGCAGGTATCCCAGTGGGACAGCACCCCGTGCAGTTGCAGCGCCTGCGCGCGGAGTTTGAGTGTGCTCGGATCAGGGGTTGGCATCGTCACCCTCCTGCGTGAGGCGGTCGTAGCCGTCCAGGCTGTGGGGGCGCACGGCGATGTCGCGCGCTTTTGCATGCGCTGACAGGGCCACGCCCAGCGGGGGCGGGGTTTGCGCCGATCGCTGGCGCTCAAGCGCCATTCGAACCGCATGGGGGTGTGGCACACCGCGGCCCATGGCGTCCGTGACGGCAGCCATCATCTGCGTGCGTCCATGCACATCCAGCAGCTCCTGCAACTCACGGGCGATCCGCCCCAGCGGCTCACCGCGCTTGGCCGCCTCTGTCAGCAAGTCCTGCACCTGAGGCAGCGCGTGCACCAGGCGGTCCGTGTCGCGATGGGCGCGCGCACCCCGCTTGTGCTGCACCAGGTCCTGCACATGGGCCTCGATCTCGATCTGCTGAGCCTTGTCCCAGCAACGCGGGTGCGAGGCCAGCGCCTGCTGCCCGTCCAGAATGCGCACCTCACGCAGATTGGCGTGCACGGTGAGGCTGCGCTGCACGTGGGTGTGGGGGATGGAGTAGTCGTTCAGGTCAAAGCGCACATAGGGTGTCTTGGCCGCTGTCACGCCGCGGATCTCTTCGCAACAAAACGGTGTGGCCGGGAGGTCCATCAGGTGCGCTGTTTCTTGGTCAAAGGCCTCCTGCACCGACAGCTGGGTGTCCTCGGGGCAACGCCGAGCACTGGCGGGACCCGCCACCCAGGCATCGGCCTGGGCATTGAGGTCCTCAATGCCATCAAAGCTGCGGCCCTCAAAGAAGGCGCTGCGGATATAACGGATGGCGCGCTCCACGCGCCCTTTCTCATTGCCCCGGGCCGGGGCCACGGGCCTGGCCTCGAAACGGTAGTGGGCCGAGAGTGCCAGCAGGGTGGGATTGAATCGGATGGCCTGCCCCTGGCGTTCGAGCACCGCGCTCTTCAAGTTGTCATAGAGGACGACCCTGGGCACGTGCTCCCAGGACTCAAAGGCCTGGACGTGGCCACGCAGGAAGTTCTCCATGTGCGAGCCCAGGAAGAAGCGCAGGAAGATGCGTCTGGACCAGGACAGGACCATCACGAAGGCCATCAGGGGTCGGCGGGCTTGCCCGATCTGGAGGTGGCCGAAGTGGCCCCACTACGCCGAGTCCCAGAACATGCCGAGTATTTGCTTGACGTCACAGTTTGCAGGGTGGCGTCCACGCAGAACAGGGAAGGAAACTCGGCATAGTCTGGATGCCTACAGATTCTTCAGGAAAGTCAGCAAGGCATCGTCAGGTCTGAAGGTGGACGGGGAGGAATCCGGTGGAACCGTCTTGGCCAAGACGCGGCGCTTCAATTCCAGGTCCGCGCTGAGATAGACGTGAGTCGTCTCGACCGACTCATGGCCGAGCCACATCGCGATGACTGTCGTGTCGACACCAGCCTGCAAGAGATCCATTGCCGTGGTGTGCCTGAGCACGTGTGGCGAGACGTTTTTGCTGCGAAGCGACGTGCAGGTCTGGCCCGCCATGGCGACGTGCTTGGCAAGCAAGTATTGGACGCCGTCACTACTCAATCGTCCACCACCTCGGGCGGGGAAGACGACGAAACCGTCACCTCGCGCCGGCTCCAGAAGCCAAGCCTGAAGAACCGCAACGGTCTGCTTCGTCAACGGCGTACAGCGCTCCTTGCGCCCCTTGCCCATCACGCGGACATGCGCACCGGCACCAATAAATATGTCGTCACGCCTGAGCCCAGTGAGCTCCGACAGGCGCAGCCCCGATTGAACGGCAAGGAGGATCCATGCATAGTCGCGTCGACCGGCCCACGTAGTTCTGTCCGGGGCTGCGAGTAGCGCATCAACCTCCGGGCGGTTCAAATAGCCAATCTGTCGATGTGCGCAGCGCTTGCTCGGGATTGCCAATACCCGCTGGATCTGATCGGCATGCTCAGGCAGCTCGAAGGCAGCGTATTTGAATAGTGATCGGATTGCCGTGAGCCGTAGATTGCGGGTACGAGGCGTGATACCGCGAAGTTCCTCCAAATCGTCCAAATAGGCGCTGATCAATGGGGCGTCGATGTCTTGCCACGCAAGGCCTGATGGAGCCTTGCCGGTACGGGTCTTGCTGAACCTCAACAGCAGCCGGAAGGTGTCGCGATATGAAGCCACGGTGTGGGCGCTGGCGCGCCGCTGTCCGATGAGACGTTGCGTGAAGAAGCGCGTGAGCACGCTTGCAAAGCTGACTGCGGGCATCATGACCTCGTCCCCCAATACCGCTCGAGTCGCTCCTGGGCCAAGCTCATGAGTTCCGGCCGGGCGCTGAGGTACCAATAGGTGTCGCGAACTTCGGTATGTCCGAGATAGGCCGACAGCACCGGCAACCGTCGCTCGACGTCCTGTCCGTCCCGATACCACTGCAAGAGGGTCTGCAAAGCAAATCGATGCCGTAGATCGTGCAAGTGCGGGCGGCGTCGATCCCGCTGCTCGACCACGCCAATCTTCTTGAGCAGGCGCTGAAAGGTGTCGAGCGCCAAGTCGTGGGACAGCGGCTTGCCCTGGTCATTGACAAAGACGTGATCGGTCGTCAACGTGACCCCCAGTGATTGGCGTCGGCGCATGTAGTCGGCAAGGACTTTGAGTGCGCTCTGATGTAATGGAACCAGTCGAGACTTGCCAAACTTGGTCGAACGGATGGTGAGGATCGCCTCATGCAGATCCACATCTCCAAAGGTCAGGGCACGCGCCTCACCGATGCGCAGTCCAGTTACGCAGAGCAAGCCGAACAGGCAGTGGAAGGTCCAGCGACGCAAGCCGTCATCGGGGGGAAGTTCCAGGGCCGCATGGAGCAAACGTTCGATATCGCCGTCGCTGAAATGATGAGGTTGCGGTCGAAGGCGTACACAGGGGATCAAGTCCACCGGCGGAACCTGCGTGCGCGGATCGATCGCACTGCAATACCGGGCGAAGCCGCGTATGAAACCCAGGCGTCGGGCGTGCTGGACCGCCTGCACGGAAGTTGGTAACAGTGCCCACTTCAGCGCCATCTCGGTCGTGATGTGATCGAGCCCGTGGGTTTCCATATAGGAGACGAAGGTCACCAAGCCTGTTCCCTCGGAGTGCAACTTGAACCCGAGGCCGCGGCGTGTGCAGAGGTAGTCGTGCATCATTGTGCGCAGCGTGTTCATGATTGAACTCCCGGCCACGGCAGGGCGAGCGGACGTAGAGCAGCAAAGTCCACCTTCGCGTAGATGCTGGTCGTCTTCACGTGCTGATGTCGCAGCAAGCTGCCGATCTCGGTCAAGCTGGCGCCCTGGCGCAACATCTCGCAGGCCAGAGCATGACGAAACTGATGTGCCCCGCCATGGCGTATTTGCAGTCCAGTTCGGGCAATCGCAGCGCCGACGATCGAGCCTATGCTGGTTGGTGACCCAAGGCCGCGAATCGGTGCGTTCGTACGCAAGAACAGGGTTCGATCCCTGCTACGTGGCCGAGCGCGCAAGAGGTAGCTGGAGGTGGCCTCCCCGACATCGGCCGGCAAGGGCAACTGCGTGTTCTTGCCGCCTTTCGATCCGATCACCGTAAGGCTGCCCAGTTCCCAGTCGATGCTCTCCAGAGTGAGCGCCACGATCTCTCCGGCGCGAAGGCCCAGGCGCGCCAGCAGCAATAATATTGCGTAGTCTCGGCAGCCTGCGGCAGTGTCGCGCTGGCAGCTCTGCAAGACGGCGCGCAAGTCCTCGGCCGAGATCGCGCGTGCAACGCCTGTCATCGACCAGTTGGGAACTGTTGGAACCGCTGCGGCAAGATCAAGGGTGACGTCACCGCGCAGGCGCAGATAGCGCAAAAACGAGCGCAAGGCGATGGTCGAGCACTTCGCCCGCGCCTGACCCAACCGGGCTGCTTGGCGCGTGATGAACCCAACTACATCGGCCGCCCGCAACTCGCTGAGCTCGACGGCACCGCTGGCGAAGCGCTCAGCCAGAAATTGCTCGGCGAAGGGAATATATTGTCTGAGCGTCGCGGGCGACAGTGCTTGGGCTTGCCGCAAGTGCTGCCTATACGCGGCGATAACAATCTGAATGGGCGTGACATCGACGGCTGGGGTCGCAGCCTGTTGCCTGACGACGCCCGTTTGCCGTAGAAACGTCATCAAGCGGCTCAGGCATAAGCGATCTCCGGCGTGAGCAGAATTGCGGGACCCCGTCAACCGCCGGAATCGATCAAAGTGCTCGTCCGCTAGCAAGTCCATGCCGACCGCCTGCGTCTTCATCCACCGGCTGAGCTTGGCGATCAGACGAATCTGCTGAGAGATTGAATGCCGTTTGAATCCCTGTTCGCTCAGGCACACGGCAAAAGCATCAATGTGAGGTGCCAACGGGCCCTGTGGCCGGTGCAGCAAAGGCCACAACTTGACTTCGGACTGTTCCATTTGATTCTCCATGAAGGGGGGGTGTCCACCATGGAGGAAAAATGAAATGCCGAGTAAACCTTCTTCTACGACACTCCCGCTACTCGGACGTCAAGCAAATACTCGGCATGTTCGGGGACTCGGCGTAGTGGGGCCTATGCCGAGCTCGGCATAGGCCCCAGTCGCATTGCCCCTGTTCACCGGGTAAGGTGCGCAGGCGCAAGTAGGCCTGTGCTGGGGGGCGCGGACGGTGGCGGGCGACGATGTGGCGAAAGTGGTCGGGGCGCCCCTCGTAACCGCGCTCGGCGGCCATGGTGTGCAGCCGGCTGGCCGTGAGGCTGGGGAACTGCTTCAAGGTCTCTTCAATAAAGGGCAGGTAGGGGGTGATGCCCGAGGGGCGTTGTGCGGGCACGATAGGAGCTGCGCCGGCCTGGGTGAGCACGCGCATGACGGTCTCGCGGTGCACGCCCAGCTGGGCCGCGATGGTGCCCACCGGCCAGCGCTCGGCGTGGTGGTAGCGCAGGATCTGCGCCGTGAGTTCAGGTGAAATGGCCATGTGAGTCGGACCTCCATACGAATGGTTGGGATGGATGGCGAAAGCGGCAGCGCAAGAAGTCCAGACGCACAAAAGCCGAGACCGAGCGGCCACAGAAGTGGCACTTGCAGGGCTGACTGGTGTCGGGATTCAGAGTGGTTTCGTCGCCGGGCGGCAGTACACCAGCATCGGGTGGTGATGGGCTACCCTGATGCGTCACTATCTGCCGACGGGCCCTCCACCGCCCCTGGCGTTGGGCGTGGGCGTGGCGGCCTT
>NZ_JAUSOO010000149.1 GCF_030656115.1 Hydrogenophaga sp. | reverse complement strand
GCGACAGCAGGGTGTCGCCGAAGCCGTTTTCCACGGAGTCGATGGCGACCGACACAAAGTCGCCCACCTGGACTTCGAGTTCGCCCAGATCGTTCTTGAATTCAGCCAGGGGCACATAGGCTTCCGACTTCAGGCCAGCGTTGACCACCACGTGGCTGTGCTCAATGCGCACAACTTCAGCGGTGATGACTTCGCCCGAGCGCATTTCAGCGCGTTTCAAGGACTCTTCGAACAGGGCGGCAAAAGATTCAGACATTGAATTTCCTAAAACCACTCAGGCGTCGGGATGCAGCACAGCCTTGCGGCGGTTCGCATGGAGATCGACGGATGGGCGGCGTTGACGATGCGGTGCGCAGCACCGCGGGGTTAAGTGAAAGAACCATAAGGCCTGCGGGCTGGGAACGCCCGGCTGTGCCGTCTGGGCCATCAAGGGGTGTGTTTTCAGTTGCCTGAAAACACCGTTTTGCCTTGCCACCAGCTCAAAACCTGCTGCACCGATTGCTCGACGTTGAGTTGAGAGTTGTCCAGTAACAAGGCGTCTGCGGCGGGCTTGAGCGGTGCGTGTGCACGGGTTGAGTCCTGCAAATCGCGCCTTTCCAAGTCCGCCGAAAGGTCGTCGATGTTAGCAGCAATTCCTTTTGATATCAATTGCTTGTGCCGCCGCTCGGCGCGCTGCCCCGCACTGGCAGTGAGGTACACCTTCAGCGGCGCTTCGGGAAAGATCACCGTGCCCATGTCGCGGCCATCGGCCACCAGGCCTGGCAGCTGGCGAAAGCCGTGTTGCAGTGCGAGCAATGCCGCGCGCACTTCGGGCACGGCGGACACGCGCGAAGCGGCCATGCCTGCGGCCTCGGTGCGCACGGCATCGGTCACGTCATCGCCGTCCAGCAGTATGTGTTGCCCGATGAAGCGCACCTGCAGGCCCGCCGCCAGCGCGCCCAGGCGCTGTGCGTGGATGGGCTCGCGCAGATCGGCTTCAGCGGTGGAGCATCCAGCGCGCTCTGCCGCCAGGCCAACCAGCCGGTACAGGGCGCCCGAGTCCAGCAGGTGGTAACCCAGCCGCGTCGCCACTTCGGCCGAGAGCGTGCCTTTGCCGGAAGCGGTTGGTCCGTCCACGCAAATGACGGGAATGCACGCTGTCTCGGTATGGCAGACGCTGAACAAGGTTTCGAAATAGTCCGGGAAGGTTTTGCCGACACACTTGGGGTCTTCTATGCGCACCGGCAGCCCGGCCGGGTTAAAGGCCGCGAGCGAGAAGCACATGGCGACGCGGTGGTCGTCGTAGGTGTGAATGCTGGCCGCGCGCCAAGACGTGGGCGGGGTGATGCGGATGAAGTCGGTACCTTCTTCAACGGTGGCGCCGAGTTTGCGGCATTCGGTGGCCATGGCGGCAATGCGGTCGGTTTCCTTCACGCGCCAGCTGGCAATGTTGTGCAGGGTGGTGGTCCCATCGGCGTAAAGCGCCATCACGGCCAGCGTCATGGCCGCATCGGGGATGTGGTTGCAGTCCAGGTCGATGGCTTTGAGGGGCCAGGCGCCGCGCCGCACGCGCAGGGTGTTGGCGTCACCGGTGATCTGTGCACCCATGAGCCGGGCGGCTTCGACAAAGCGGATGTCGCCCTGGATCGACGCCAGGCCCACGCCTTCGATGGTGATCCCATCGGCGTCCGGTGAGGACGGTGCAATGGCGCCCAGCGCTATGAAGTAGCTGGCCGACGAGGCGTCGCCTTCCACCGGGATGCGGCCGGGCGAGGCGTAGCGGCTGCCCGCAGGAATGGTGAAGCGTTGCCAGCCATCCCGTTGCACCCGAACCCCAAATTTTTCCAGCAGATTCAGCGTGATTTCAATGTAGGGGCGTGAAATCAGCTCACCCACCACATCGATCACGATGGGCTGTTGCTGGGCCACCAACGGCAGAGCCAACAAAAGAGCTGTAAGGAATTGGCTGGACACGTCGCCGCGTACCTGGATGGGCTGGTCGAGCGTGAGCCTGTGCGGCACACCATTGCCCAGCTTGAGCGGCGGGTAGCCTTCGGTGCCCAGGCATTCGATGGGGCAGCCCAGCTGGCGCAGCGCGTCCACCAGATCGCCAATGGGCCGCTCGTGCATGCGCGCGATGCCGCTGAGCTCAAAAGCGCCGCCGTGCACCGAAGCCAGCAGCGCCAGCGCTGCCGTCAAAGGGCGCATGGCGGTGCCGGCGTTGCCCAAAAAGAGTGGGGCTTCGCGCACAGCCAGTTGCCCACCCAGGCCGTGCACACGCAGGACGCCATCGGGTTGGTGCTCCAGGCGGCAACCCAACTGGGCCAGCGCTGCCAGCATCACCTGGGTATCGTCGGAGTCGAGCAGATCAACAATGTCGGTGTGGCCTACGCTGAGCGCAGCGAGCAGCAGTACCCGGTTGGAAATGCTTTTGGAGCCTGGCAGCTGGACCGTTCCGCCCGCGCTGGCGAGCGGTGGAATGTCGAGGTGATGGGTGGAGAACATGCGGAAATGGATGAGGGTAACGCTGATCGAGCGTTCAGCTTTGGGGCTTGATGGCGGTCATGCGCCATTTGGCACGCGTGCTGCTGGCTTGGTGGATCAGGGCTTCTAGGGCGTCCGGGTTGCCTGAAGCAATGGCCACTTCCAGTGTGTGCAGGGCGCGCTGAAAATGCTTTGATTGCGCGAGCAATTCTTCCCGATTGGACACCAAGATATCGCGCCAGACACTGGGATCGCTGGCCGCGATGCGGGTGAAATCGCGAAACCCCGGCCCTGCGAGCGACAAAAACTCGTCAGCCTGAGCTTGCCCCTTGACGGCATTCATGAGGGCAAAAGCGATCAGGTGTGGCAGGTGGCTGACCGCTGCATAGGCTGCATCGTGGGCCTCTGGCGACATTTGCTTGACGTGGCACCCCAGTGCGGTCCAGACGGCTTGCGCTTTGTTGAGCTGCACCGTGAGCGTGCGCTCAATCGGGGTCAGGATGACCTGGCGGCCGGTGTAGAGGTCGGCGTCGGCGTGCTCAACCCCTGCGAGTTCTTTGCCTGTGATGGGGTGGGCGGGCACAAACATGCCGACCTGATCGCGAAGCACCCGGCGTGCCGCATCAATGACCTCCCGTTTGGTCGATCCCACGTCCATGACCAGTGTGTTGCCGCGCACCAAATGGCGAATGGCTTTGAAGGTGGCTTCGGTGGCTGCAACCGGTACGGCCAGCAGCACCAAGTCGGCCCCTGATACGGCCAGCAAGGCCGATGGAGCTTCCACGTCAATCACGCCCATTTGCCGGGCGCGCTCGGTGGTGGATGGCGACTTGCTGTAACCCACCACGCGTTTCACCAGTCCGGCGCGTTTAAGCGCGAGTGCGAACGAGCCACCCATCAGGCCGCAGCCGATCAGGCCGAGTTGTTCAAACATAAAATTTCATCCAGAGTGCCATGGTGGTGCTCCAAGTTGCATGGGCTACCGCAGGGAGCGGTGCACTTGGGTTGATAACGGTGCGCCAGTTCATTCGTTCACCGGATAGGCGCCCAGCACCTTGTAAAAAGCGCAGAGGCTCTTGAGTTCTTCAAGGGCCGCAGCTACATGTGGCTGCGAAGGATGTCCAGCCAAGTCAATATAAAAATAGTATTCCCACTGCCCCGACTTGGCAGGCCGAGATTCGAACCGCGTCATGGACACGCCGTTGTTTTTCAGGGGAACCAATAGATCGTGCACGGCACCTGGACGGTTGGGCACCGACACCACCAGGCTGGTGCAGTCTTTGCCCGAAGCCGGTGGCGTGGCCAGGGTTTGCGGCAAACAGATCACCGCAAAACGGGTGCGGTTGTAGGCCTCGTCCTGGATGGCGTGGTGCACGATGTGCAGGCCAAACTGACTGGCCGCGCGTTCGCTGGCCAAGGCCGCCCAAGTTGGGTTGGTGGCGGCCAGGCGCGCGCCTTCGGCATTGCTGGACACCGCACGGCGCTCGGCCAACGGCAGGTGTTGGCTCAACCAGCCCTGGCACTGTGCCAAAGCCTGCGGGTGCGCCATGACCACTTGAATCCCGGCGTCCGAATTGGTTTGGCATAACAGGTTGTGGCGAATCAGCAGGCTGACTTCACCCACCACGTGCACCGGTGAGCGCAAGAACAGGTCGAGCGAGCGCGCCACCACGCCTTCGGTTGAGTTCTCCATGCCGACGACGCCGTACTGCGCGGTGCCCGCTGCGGTGGCGTGAAACACTTCGTCAAAGTTGGCGCAGTAAATCAGGTTGGCTGCACTGCCAAAAAACTCAATGGCCGCTTGTTCGCAAAAGGTACCCTGGGGCCCCAAAACCGCCACGCGCTGGGGCGCTTCGAGGGCCAGGCAGGCCGACATGATTTCGCGCCAGATCGACGCCACATGCTCGTTTTTCAGCGGCCCCGTGTTGGCTTGGGTGATCTTGTCGATGACCTGGGCCACGCGGTCTGGGCGGAAAAAAGGCGAGCCTTCGGCCCGTTTGATTTCGCCCACCTGTTCGGCCACATGGGCGCGCTGGTTGAGCAGGCTGAGCAGTTGTTTGTCGATCGAGTCGATCTGTACCCGAAGGCCCGCCAGGGCTTCGGACTGAATGGGTTGTTGGCTCATGGTCCTGGGTGCGGCTGAGACCTGAATCAGGCCTGTGTTTGTTCAAATTCGCGCATGTATGTCACCAGTGCCTGCACGCCCGCGAGCGGCATGGCGTTGTAGAGACTGGCACGCATGCCGCCCACCGACTTGTGGCCCTTGAGCTGCAACAGGCCACGCGCCTGGGCTCCAGCCAGGAAAGCATCGTTTCGGGTCTCGTCGCGGAGGAAGAATGGAATGTTCATGCGTGAGCGGCAGTCTTTGGCCACCTTGTTCAGGTACAGCTGCGAATGGTCGATGAAGTCGTACAGCAGGGCCGCTTTCGCCATGTTGCGCCGCTCCATGGCGGCCACCCCGCTCAGGCTGCCTTCGCGTTGGCGTTTGAGCCACTGAAAGGTGAGTCCTGCCATGTAAATGGCGTAGGTGGGCGGCGTGTTGTACATCGAGCCGTTGTCGGCCACGGTCTTGTAGTCGAATGCGCTGGGGCAGATGGACAGCGCATGGCCCAACAGGTCTTCGCGCACCACCACCAGCGTGAGGCCGGCTGGCCCCAGGTTTTTCTGCGCACCGCCAAAGGCCAGGCCCACGCGCGACCAGTCCACGCTGCGCGAGGCCACGTGTGAAGAAAAGTCGATCACCAGCGGCGCGTCACTGCCCAGGGCTTTCAGGTCGGGCAGCTCATGGGTTTCCACGCCGTGGATGGTTTCGTTGCTGCACAGATGCACATAGTGCGCGTCCGAGCTCAGTTGCCATGCACTGGGGGCGGGCAGGGTGGTGTGGGCGTCTGCTTCGTTGCTGGCGGCCAGGTGCGGCTGACTGTATTTGCGCGCCTCTTTGAACGATTTCTGGCTCCAGCTGCCGGTCACTACAAAGTCCACCACGCCCCCGCGCGACAGGTTCAGCGGCACGATGGCATTTTCAGCCAGACCACCGCCCTGCATGAACAGGATACGGAAGTGTGCGGGCACCGCCAGCAGTTCGCGCAGGTCGGCTTCGGCTTGCGCGATGATGGACATGAACTCCTTGCCTCGGTGGCTCATTTCCATCACGCCCATGCCACTGCCTTGCCAGTCCATCATGTCGGCGGCTGCCTGTTGCAGTACCTCAGCGGGCATGGCGGCTGGGCCGGCAGAAAAATTGTAGGGGCGGTTCATAGTGAAAAAACAAGTGCTTAGCCCTACCAGTTGGGCGGCCAAGGGGTGCAGAGGGCACCGCGCGAGGCGGAGTTGAAGCCGCCACACGGTGGATTCATCAAACGGATGGCGTTCCTTTGGGCTCGTTGCCCTCGATGTCATCAGCCACGTCAATGCTGTCGATCGTGGCGTTGGCATCGTTTTCCACGATGCGTTGAAGGCCCGAAAGTTCGGCCCCCTCGTCCATCGAAATCAGGGTCACGCCTTGCGTGGCTCGACCCATTTCACGGATCTCGCTCACCCGCGTACGCACCAACACACCTTTGTCCGTGATCAGCATGATTTCGTCGTCGGTGTGCACCAGTGTGGCTGCCACCACTTTGCCATTGCGCTCGCTTTGCTGGATGGCGATCATGCCTTTGGTGCCACGGCCATGGCGGGTGTATTCCGCAATCGGGGTGCGCTTGCCGTAGCCGTTGATGGTGGCCGTCAGAACGCTCAATCGGGCGGCTTCGTGGGCAACACCTTCAGAGGCTTCGTCGCGCTCGGCCACGAGCATGGCGATCACATTTTGGCTTTCTTCGATCAGCATGCCGCGCACCCCGCGGGCGTTGCGGCCCATGGGGCGCACATCGTTTTCATCGAAGCGCACCGCCTTGCCACCGTCGCTGAACAGCATCACATCGTGCTGTCCATCGGTCAGCGCGGCGCCAATCAGGTAGTCGCCTTCGTCCAAGTCCACGGCAATGATGCCGGCTTTGCGTGGGTTGCTGAATTCGTTGAGCGCGGTTTTCTTCACCGTACCCATGCTGGTGGCCATGAATACAAAGCGGTCTTCAGGGAAGCTGCGCGCCGCGCCTGTGAGCGGCAACACCACGTTGATTTTCTCGCCTTCCTGCAGCGGAAACATGTTCACAATGGGGCGACCGCGCGACCCACGCGAACCGGCGGGCACTTCCCACACCTTGAGCCAGTACAACCGGCCCCGGTTGGAAAAACACAGAATGTAGTCGTGCGTGTTGGCGATGAAGAGCTGGTCGATCCAGTCGTCTTCTTTGGTGGCCGTGGCCTGCTTGCCGCGCCCGCCACGCTTTTGCGAGCGGTATTCGCTCAAAGGCTGGCTCTTGATGTAACCACTGTGGCTCAGCGTGACCACCATGTCGGTGGGCGTGATCAGGTCTTCCGTGCTCAGGTCTTGCGCGCTGTGCTCAATCTCGCTGCGGCGCGCCCCCAGTTTGGTCTGGCCAAACTCCATTTTCACTTCGGTCAGCTCATCGCCAATGATGGTTGACACGCGCTCGGGTTTGGCCAGAATGTCCAGCAGGTCGTCGATGACGCCCATGACCTCCTTGTACTCGGCCACGATCTTGTCCTGCTCCAGACCGGTCAAGCGTTGCAGGCGCATTTGCAGGATCTCTTGCGCCTGCGTTTCTGACAGCCTGTACAGGCCATCGCCGCCCATGCCGAATTCTTTTTCCAGGCCATCCGGGCGGTAGTCGTCGGCGTTGATCACGCCGCCGTCCTGGCGGGTGCGGGTCAGCATTTCGCGCACCAACTGACTGTCCCAGCTTCGGGTCATCAACTCGGCCTTGGCCACCGGCGGCGTGGGACTCTCACGGATGATTTTGATGAATTCGTCGATATTGGCCAGCGCCACAGCCAGGCCTTCCAGCACATGGCCGCGTTCGCGGGCCTTGCGCAGATTGAACACAGTGCGGCGCGTTACCACTTCGCGGCGGTGCTCCAGGAACACCTGGATCAGCTCCCTTAAATTGCACAGACGCGGTTGCCCGTCAATCAGCGCCACCATGTTGATGCCGAACGTGTCCTGCAGCTGGGTTTGCTTGTACAGGTTGTTCAGCACCACCTCGGGTACTTCGCCGCGTTTGAGCTCAATCACCAGACGCATGCCGGATTTGTCCGACTCGTCCTGAATGTGGCTGATGCCTTCAATTTTCTTCTCGTGTACCAGCTCGGCAATGCGTTCCTGCAGTGTCTTTTTGTTGACCTGGTAGGGCAGCTCGTCCACGATGATTGACTGGCGCTGGCCCTTGTCAATGTCTTCAAAATGGCATTTGGCGCGCATGACCACGCGACCGCGGCCGGTGCGGTAGCCGTCCTTGACCCCGTTGATGCCGTAAATGATGCCGGCTGTAGGGAAGTCAGGCGCCGGGATGATCTCCATCAGATCGTCGATCGTCGCCTCCGGATTTTTGAGCATGTGCAGGCAGGCGTCCACCACCTCATTGAGGTTGTGTGGCGGAATGTTGGTTGCCATACCCACAGCGATACCTGACGACCCGTTGACCAACAAATTGGGTAGACGCGATGGCAGTACCAGCGGCTCTTTTTCTGAGCCGTCGTAGTTGGGCCCGAAGTTAACGGTTTCTTTGTCGATATCCGCGAGCATTTCGTGCGCGATCTTCGACAGGCGAATTTCCGTGTAGCGCATGGCAGCCGCGTTGTCGCCGTCCACCGAGCCGAAGTTGCCCTGGCCGTCCACCAGCATGTGACGCAGCGAAAAGTCTTGCGCCATGCGAACGATGGTGTCGTACACCGCGCTGTCGCCGTGTGGATGGTATTTACCAATCACGTCGCCCACGATACGGGCCGACTTTTTGTACGGACGGTTCCAATCGTTGTTCAGCTCGTGCATGGCAAACAGCACCCGCCGGTGCACGGGCTTCAAGCCGTCGCGTGCATCGGGCAGGGCACGCCCCACGATCACGCTCATGGCGTAATCGAGGTAGCTGCGACGCATCTCTTCTTCAAGACTGATGGGCAGTGTCTCTTTGGCAAACTGTGTCATTAACGTGTGCAGGTGTCCAAGTTGGGGCCAAAAGGCAGCCGATCATTTTAGTGGTGTCCAGATGCCACCTGAAATTTTGCTGTTTGTGGTGCATCAACAACGAATTTTGTCTTCAAGCGAAAACAGCTTACAAAGGGGCTCGGCGCGAATGGCATGCCGTTCGCCGGCTTGTGGCACAATAAATTCCAGCGTTTTGAGTGATGGTCACTCGCAGCGTCAACGATTTACGCAGTCTGTCTGCGGTTTACCTAGAGGAATACCATGAAAAAATTGAACAAAGTGGCAATGCTGATTGCAACCGCCGCCATGGCAACGGCCGCTGGCGCCCAGACCATTGATAACTGGCGCGCAGCAGACGGTACTGTTTGGAAGAACGGCACCAATGAACTTTGCTGGCGCGATGCCAACTGGACGCCTGCTACGGCAGCTGCAACCTGTGACGGCGCCATCGTGCCCAAGGCTGCTGCACCCGCTCCGGCACCTGCTCCGGCGCCAGCTCCCGCTGCTGCACCAGCTCCCGCACCTGCTCCGGCGCCAGCTCCCGCACCAGCGCCAGCTCCAGTGGCCAAGCCCGCTGCAGCAAAAGTGACGTATGCAGCTGACGCTTTCTTTGACTTCGATAAGGCTGTGCTGAAGCCAGAAGGCAAAGCCAAGCTGGACGATCTGGCTGGCAAAGTGGGTGGCATCAACCTGGAAGTCGTGATTGCTGTGGGTCACACCGACTCCACCGGCGCTGCGGGCTACAACCAGGCTCTGTCGAACCGCCGTGCTGAAGCCGTCAAGGCTTACTTGGTGAGCAAGGGCATCGAAAGCAACCGTATCTACACCGAAGGCAAGGGCCTGACCCAGCCGGTGGCTGACAACAGCACCCGTGAAGGCCGCGCCAAGAACCGCCGCGTTGAAGTTGAAGTTGTCGGCACCCGCGCCAACTGATTGACTCTTCGCCCAGGCGAAAAAAAACCGCGCTACGGCGCGGTTTTTTTTATGTGCGCCCAGCATGGGCGCACTCCTGCGGGTGCAAGTCCCGCCGCAAGTTGACCAAGACGAGCGAAGCGAAGCGCAACCGCATGAGGGCGACCGAGTGTGGGAAGGAAGCGTGGAGCGCAAATCATGAGCCG
>NZ_JAUSOO010000148.1 GCF_030656115.1 Hydrogenophaga sp. | reverse complement strand
AAGAGCGAACCCGAAATGGGCGCACGCGGCGTCACCGCCTTCCTGATCGAAAAAGGCATGCCCGGCTTCAGCATTGCGCAGAAGCTCGACAAGCTCGGCATGCGCGGCAGCCACACCGGCGAGCTGGTGTTCCACAACGTCGAAGTGCCGGCGCAGAACATCCTGGGTGGCCTGAACATGGGCGCCAAGGTGCTGATGAGCGGGTTGGACTACGAGCGCGCCGTGCTCACCGGCGGGCCGCTGGGCATCATGCAGTCGGTCATGGACAACGTGATCCCCTACATCCACGACCGCAAGCAGTTCGGCCAGAGCATCGGTGAATTTCAGCTCATCCAGGGCAAGGTGGCCGACATGTACACCGTGCTGCAAGCGGGCCGCAGTTTCGCCTACACCGTGGCCAAGAACCTCGACCTGCTGGGCACCGAGCATGTGCGCCAGGTGCGAAAGGACTGCGCGTCCGTCATTTTGTGGACCGCCGAAAAAGCCACCTGGATGGCCGGTGAAGGCGTGCAGATTTTTGGTGGCAACGGCTACATCAACGAATACCCGCTGGGTCGGCTGTGGCGCGACGCCAAGCTGTACGAGATTGGCGCGGGCACCAGCGAAATCCGCCGCATGCTGATCGGCCGCGAGCTGTTTGCCGAGACCTGCTGAGCCGTTGGCTGAAGGGTTGGCCGCCACGGGCTTGTTCCACAATGGCGGCACCGTTTCAACACCACCGGATTTCCCCATGAGCGCCTCGCTGCAAGACCTGTTTGACCACAACCGCGAATGGGCCGCGGCCATGGTTCGCGACAAGCCCACCTTTTTCACCGACCTGCTGGCCCAGCAAAGCCCGCAGTACATGTGGATCGGCTGCTCAGACAGCCGCGTGCCCGCCAACCAGATCACCGGTCTGGCGCCGGGCGAGGTGTTTGTGCACCGCAACGTGGCCAACGTGGTGGTGCCGACCGACCTGAACTGCCTGTCCACCATCCAGTTCGCGGTGGACCAGCTCAAGGTGAAGCACCTGATGGTGGTGGGCCACTACGGCTGCGGCGGCGTGAAGGCCGCGCTGAACGACACACGCGTGGGGCTGGCCGACAACTGGCTGCGCCACATCAAGGACGTGCGCGACCGGCACGCCGCGCTGCTGGTCGCCACGGCCCCTGAACACCGGGTGGAGGTGTTGTGCGAGCTCAACGCCATTGAACAGGTGATGAACGTGGCGCAGACCACGGTGGTGCAAGACGCCTGGAGCCGCGGCCAGTCGCTCACGCTGCACGCCTGGGTGTACGCCCTGAGCGACGGCCTGTTGCGCGACATGCTCATGACCGTGGGTGGCTCCGGCGGCCTGGATGTGATCTACCAGGCGGCGCTGGCCGGTGTGGCCGCCAAGCGCCGGGGCGCATCGCTCTGACGCAACGCCCGCGCAACCTCCGCCATGTTTCCCCAGCGACTCGACTCCACCGTGGCCTACGGCATCGCCAAAGCCATGATGGATGGCTTCAACCGCCATTACCGGTTGTTCCGTACCGAGTCGGCGCGCGCCAAGCACCGTTTTGAAACCCGCGACTGGCACGGTCAGCAGCGGGCGCAGCGCGAACGCATCGAGTTTTACGACCTGCGGGTCAACGAGTGCGTGAAGCGGCTGCGCAAGGAGTTCAAGGCCGAGCAGCAGCCCATGGACGTGTGGGAGCAGGTGAAGCTGCACTACATCGGCCTGTTGGTCAACCACCACCAGCCCGAGCTGGCCGAGACGTTTTTCAACTCGGTCAGCACCAAGATTCTGCAGCGCGCCTATTTTCAGAACGACTTCATTTTTGTGCGCCCGGCGGTGTCCACCGAATACATCGAAAACGAAGAGCCGCAGGCCCGGCCCACCTACCGCTGTTACTACCCCACGGCGCAAAACATGGAGGCCGAGCTGCTGCGCATGCTGCAAGACTTTGGCCTGAGCGTGCCGTTTGAAGACCTGGCGCGCGACGCCCACCTGGTGCTGGCCGCCATGAAGCCGCAGTTTGACCATGTGAAGCTGCGTGCCAATTTCCAGTTTCAGGTGCTCTCAAGCCTGTTCTTTCGCAACAAGGGCGCCTATGTGGTCGGCAAGATCATCAACGGTTTCCAGGAGGTGCCGTTTGCGTTGGCGGTTCTGCACAGCGAGCAGGGCCAGCTCGTCATCGACGCCGCCCTGTTCGGTGAAGACGACCTGCTGATGCTGTTCAGCTTTGCGCGCGCCACCTTCATGGTGGACATGGAGATTCCGAGTGCCTACGTGCAGTTCTTGCGCGGCATGATGCCGCGCAAACCGCGCGCCGAGTTTTACAACGCGCTGGGCCTGGCCAAGCAGGGCAAGACGCTGTTTTACCGCGACTTTTTGTTCCACATGCGGCACAGCACCGACCAGTTCCGCATCGCCCCCGGCATCAAGGGCATGGTGATGCTGGTGTTTGACCTGCCCAGTTTCCCGTTCGTCTTCAAGGTCATCAAAGACTTTTACCCGCCGCAAAAAGACACCACGCGCGAGCAAATCCGTGGCAAATACCTGCTGGTCAAGCAGCACGACCGCGTGGGCCGCATGGCCGACACGCTGGAGTTTTCCGAGGTGGGTTTTCCGCGCGACCGCTTTACCGACGAGCTGATCGCCGAGATTGAAAAGTTCGCACCCAGCCAGCTGGAGATCAGCGACCGCAACGGTGACGGCCACATCGAAGTGGTGTTGAAGCATTGCTACATCGAGCGCCGCATGATCCCGCTCAACATGTACCTGCAAGAAGCCTTCGACGCCGGCCCGGATGCGGCGCGTGGGCGCGAGCAGATTGAGCGGGCGGTGGTGGAGTACGGCAACGCCATCAAAGACCTGGTGGGCGCCAACATCTTCCCCGGCGACATGCTGTGGAAAAACTTCGGCATCACGCGCCACGGCAAGGTGGTGTTTTACGACTACGACGAGATCGAATACATCACCGACTGCAACTTTCGCCGCGTGCCCGCACCGCGCAACGAAGAGGACGAAATGTCGGGCGAGGTCTGGTATTCGGTGGGCCCGCACGATGTGTTCCCCGAGACCTTTGGCCCCTTCCTGCTGGGCAACCCGATGGTGCGCGCGGTGTTCATGCAACACCACGCCGACCTGCTCGACCGCGACTTCTGGCAGTCGCAGAAAGAACGCATTGCCGCTGGCCATGTGTTCGACGTTTTCCCCTACGAGCGCGACAGGCGCTTTCACATTCAAGCCGACAAGGCCCTTCTCGATTGACCTTTTCCAAGGAGATTCCCATGACTGTTCACACCGATCCCATCGTCATCGTCGGCGCCGCCCGCACCCCCATGGGCAGCTTCCAGAGCGACTTTGCTTCCCAGTCCGCCCACGATCTGGGCGGCGTCGCGATCCAGGCGGCGGTCGAGCGCAGCGGCGTGGACAAAGCGCTGATCGACGAGGTGCTGTTTGGCAACTGCCTCATGGCCGGACAAGGCCAGGCCCCGGCACGCCAGGCCGCGCTCAAAGCCGGCTTGCCGCTCTCCGCTGGTGCGGTCACGCTGTCCAAAATGTGCGGCTCGGGCATGAAAGCCACCATGCTGGCACACGACATGCTGCTGGCCGGCAGCGCTACCGTGATGGTGTCGGGCGGCATGGAAAGCATGACCAACGCGCCTTACCTCATGCTCAAAGGCCGTGGTGGCTACCGCATGGGCCACGACAAAATTTTTGACCACATGATGCTCGACGGCCTGGAAGACGCCTACGAAGCTGGCCGCAGCATGGGCACCTTTGGCGAAGACTGCGCCGCCAAATACAGCTTCACCCGCGAACAGCAAGACGCGTTCGCCATCGCCTCGGTGACGCGCGCCAAGGCCGCCACCGAGAGCGGCGCGTTTGCCCAAGAAATCGCGCCCGTGACGGTGAAAGACCGCAGCGGCGCGCGTGTGGTGTCGGTGGACGAAGGCCCGGGCAAGGTCAAGCTCGACAAGGTCACCTCTTTGAAGCCCGCCTTCAAGAAAGACGGCACCATCACCGCCGCCAGCAGTTCGTCCATCAACGACGGTGCCGCCGCGCTGGTGCTCATGCGCGAGTCCACCGCCCTGGCGCAAGGCCTGAAGCCGCTGGCCCGCATCCAAGGCCACGCCACGCACGCACAGGAACCCAACTGGTTCGCCACCGCGCCCGTGGGCGCCACGCAGAAGCTGCTGGCCAAGACCGGCTGGAGCGTGGGCGATGTGGACCTGTGGGAGATCAACGAAGCCTTCGCTGTGGTGCCCATGGCGCTCATGACCGAGCTGTCGATCCCGCACGACAAGGTCAATGTCAACGGCGGCGCCTGCGCGCTCGGTCACCCCATTGGTGCCAGCGGTGCGCGCATTCTGGTGACGCTGCTGCACGCTTTGCAGGCGCGAGGCGGCAAGAAGGGCGTTGCCACCTTGTGCATTGGCGGCGGCGAGGCCACGGCCATGGCGATTGAGCTGGTTTGAAACAGACGGGCCGAGCATGCTGTCCCATGTCTTCGTCGGTGTGTCCGACTTTGATCGCGCCCTGCGTTTTTACAGTGCGGTCATGGCGTGTCTGGGCCACACACGGCGTTTTTGCGAGCCTGAGCGGCCATGGGCCGGTTGGCAAACGGCGGGCGGGCAGCGTCCGCTGTTCGTGATTGCGCATCCGCGCGACGGCGAAGCGCACCAACCGGGTAACGGGCAAATGACGGCCTTTATGGCCAGCAGCCGCGCTGCTGTGGACGCGGCGCACCACGAAGCACTGGCGCAGGGTGGGCGTTGCGAAGGACCGCCCGGGTTGCGCCCCGAATACCATGCCCACTACTACGGTGCCTACTTCCGGGACCCGGATGGCAACAAGCTGGCCGTGGCTTGCCACGAACCGCCATGAACGCGGGGCCGGTCATGGGCGCTCCACGCGAGACGACGCAGGTCTGGCCCGCCTGCGTGACCCGGGTGACGAGCTGCTGCGGCTGGATGTGGCGCTCTGTGGGGCTGGCGTGATCGATTCCGCCCGTGCCACCATGTCGAGCGCTGGCAAAACTTTCAAACAACCAACGAGACACACAACATGCTGCTGACCCAAGACCAATTGATGATCCGCGACGCCGTGCGCGCCTTTGCCCAGGAACAGCTCTGGCCCAACGCCGCGAAATGGGACAAGGAACACCACTTCCCGAAAGACGTGCACCAGGGTCTGGCCGAGCTGGGCGCCTATGGCATTTGCGTGCCCGAGGCGCTGGGCGGCGCGGGGCTGGACTACGTGACCCTGGCCGTGGTGCTGGAAGAAATTGCCGCCGGTGACGGTGGCACCAGCACCGTGATCTCGGTCACCAACTGCCCGGTCAACGCCATCTTGATGCGCTACGGCAACCCGCAGCAGCAAGAACAATGGCTGCGCCCGCTGGCCGCCGGGCAGATGTTGGGTGCTTTTTGCCTGACCGAGCCGCATGTGGGGTCTGACGCTTCGGCGCTGCGCACCACGGCCGTGAAAGAGGGCGGTGAGTACGTCATCCACGGCGTCAAGCAGTTCATCACCAGCGGTAAAAACGGCGACGTGGCCATTGTGATTGCCGTGACCGACAAGGGCGCGGGCAAGAAGGGCATGAGCGCCTTTATCGTGCCGACCACCGCCCCGGGTTATGTGGTGGCGCGGCTGGAAGACAAGCTGGGCCAGCACAGCAGCGACACGGCACAGATCAACTTTGACCACTGCCGCATCCCCGCCGAGAACCTGATCGGCAGTGAGGGCGAGGGCTACAAAATTGCCCTGAGCGCGCTCGAAGGCGGGCGCATCGGTATCGCTTCGCAGGCCATTGGCATGGCGCGCAGTGCGTTTGAATGTGCCGTGCAATACGCCAAGGAGCGCGAGAGCTTTGGCCAGCCCATCTTCAACCACCAGGCGGTGGGCTTTCGGCTGGCCGACATGGCCACGCAAATTGAAGCCGCGCGCGCCCTCACGCACCACGCCGCCGCCCTGCGCGATGCCGGCCAGCCCTGCCTGAAAGAGGCCGCCATGGCCAAGCTGTTCGCCAGCGAAATGGCCGAAAAAGTGTGCTCCGCTGCCATTCAGGTGTTTGGCGGCTACGGCTACGTGAGCGACTTCCCGGTCGAGCGCATTTACCGCGACGTGCGGGTGTGCCAGATTTACGAAGGCACCAGCGACGTGCAAAAGATCATCATCCAACGCGCCCTGGCTTGAGCGGGCTGGCGCGGTGGCCAGGGATGAGCCACCGCAGGCGTAAGATTCTGCCCTTATGAACATCATCATTTTGGGCGCTGGCCGCGTGGGTGAGAGCGTCGCCGAGAGCCTGGTTTCCGAACAAAACGACATCACCGTGATTGACCACGACCCGGCGCGGTTGCGGCTGCTGGAAGACCGGCTGGACCTGCGCGGCGTGGTGGGCAACGGCATTCAGCCCTCGGTGCTGCGCGAGGCTGGGGCGCAAGACGCCGACATGGTGATCGCCTGCGCCGCTGCCGACGAATCGAACCTGGTGGTGTGCAAGGTGGCGCACGACATCTTCAACGTGCCCAGCACCATTGCCCGGCTGCGCTCCCCCGAATTTCTGGAAGGCGACGAGCTGCTGGGCAAAAACGGCTTTGCCGTGGACCATGTGATCTGCCCCGAAGAGTCGGTCACGCGCTACATCCACCAGCTCATCAGCTACCCCGAGGCCTTGCAGGTGCTGGAGTTTGCCGACGGCCGCGCCAGCCTGATCGCCATGCGCGCGGCCCACGGCGGCTCCCTGGTGGGCCACACCATTGGCGAGTTCCGCGACCGCTTTCCCCATGCCGAAATGCGGGTGGTGGCGCTGTACCGGCTCGACACCGAAATGGAGGCCACCAAAACCACGCGCATTCTGGCGGGCGACGAGGTGTTTGTGCTGGCCGACACCCGCAAGATCCGCTACGTGCTCGGTGCCATTCACAACATCGACAAGCCGGTGCAGCGCCTGATGATTGCGGGCGGCGGCAAGGTGGGTCTGCGCCTGGCGCGCAGCCTGGTGGGCCAGTGCGAGGTGAAAATCATCGAGCAAGACCAAAAGCGCTGCGAATACCTGGCCAGCCAGTTGCCATCGAGCATGCTCATCCTGCATGGCGACGGGGCCGACGAAGATCTGCTGCTGGAAGAAAACGTGGGCGAGATGGACCTGTTTCTGGCGCTCACCAGCGACGACGAAGACAACATAATGTCGTCCATGCTGGCCAAACGGCTGGGGGCGGGCCGCGTCATGGCGCTCATCAACCGCCGCGCCTACGCCGACATGATGCAGGGCAGCACCATCGACATCGCCATTTCGCCGGCGCAGACCGTCATCGGCGAACTGTTGACCCACCTGCGCCGGGGCGACGTGGCGGCGGTGCACAGCCTGCGCCGGGGTGCCGCCGAAGCGCTGGAAGGCATTGCGCGCGGCGACGCGAAAACCTCCAAACTGGTGGGCCGCAAGGTGGAAGAGATCAAGCTGCCCAAGGGCACGCGCATCGGCGCCATCGTGCGCGGTGAGGGCCGCAAGTCCGAGGTGCTGATGCCGCACCACGACACGGTGATCGAAACCGACGACCACATCATCATTTTCATTCCCAACAAGCGCCTGGTGCGCGAGGTCGAAAAGCTGTTCCAGGTTGGCGCCACCTTCTTCGGTTGAACCCCATGCCGTTCCTTCGTGTGTTCCCCGTGCTCGGGGCGATCGTCATGGTGTTCGCGCTCACCTTGCTGGTTCCCTGGGGGGTCTCGGTCTGGACCCATGACGGGGCCGAGGCGGCGTACCCGCTGGCCATGCTGGTCACGTTCGCCTGTGGGCTGCTGATGCGCTCGGCGGTCTGGGCCGTGGGGCGCCATCTGGAGCTGCAGTCGCGCGACGGCATTTTGCTGGTGGGCCTGGTCTGGACGCTGCTGCCGCTCTTCGCCAGCCTGCCACTGATGCTCTATTTCTCAGGCACGGCCTCGCCCATGTCGTTCACCGACGCCTATTTCGAGGCCATGTCGGGTCTGACCACCACCGGCGCCACGGTGCTGGTGGGGCTGGACGGACTGCCGGGCTCCATCAACCTGTGGCGCTGCTTTTTGCAGTGGCTCGGCGGCATGGGCATTCTGGTGCTGGCCGTGGCGATTCTGCCGATGCTGGGTGTGGGCGGCAGCCAGTTGTTTCGGGCCGAGGCCACCGGCCCCATGAAAGACACCAAGCTCACGCCGCGCATCACCGAAACCGCCAAGGGCTTGTGGAGCGTGTATTGCCTGTTGTCACTGGCTTGCGTGCTGGCGTATTGGCTGGGGGGTATGGCGCCGCTGGACGCCTGGATGCACATGTTCTCCACCCTGAGCCTGGGTGGCCTGTCGTCGCACGACAGCAGCTTCGGCTATTTCCAGTCGCCGGCATTGGAGTGGGTCGCCATTGTGTTCATGCTGATCGCCAGCTGCAACTTTGCGCTGTATTTCGTGGCCCTCACCAAGCGCCAGCCGGGGCGCATCTGGCGCGACGCCGAGTGGCGCGGCTCGGTGGGTTTGCTGGTGGGATCGGGGGTTTTTGTGGCCGGCCTGCTGCTCGTCAAAGGCACCCAGAGCGACCCCATGGAGGCGCTGCGCATGGCCTTGTTCAATGTCATTTCCATCGGTTCCACCACCGGTTATTCCACGGTGGACTACACCCTGTGGCCGGTGTTTGCGCCGCTTTACATGATCATGCTGTCGGGCATTGCCACCAGCGCGGGCTCGACCGGCGCCGGCATCAAAATGGCGCGCATGGTCATTCTGGTCAAGCAGGCCCGGCGGGAAATGCGCCGCATCGTGCACCCCCGCGCGGTGCATCCGGTCACGCTGGGTGGCCACCCGGTGGACAACAGCACCATCTTCTCGGTGCTGGGTTTCATGCTGGTGTACGGTGGCGTGATCATCGGTCT
Source organism: Hydrogenophaga sp. (assembly GCF_030656115.1). Classification (GTDB taxonomy): domain Bacteria; phylum Pseudomonadota; class Gammaproteobacteria; order Burkholderiales; family Burkholderiaceae_C; genus Hydrogenophaga. The sequence continues at coordinate 3,470 of NZ_JAUSOO010000148.1, read as the reverse complement.
GACCATGGTGCTGCTGCTCACCGACATGCCGTTTGACACCGCCTTCACCGCCATCGTGGCCAGCGTCAACAACATGGGCCCGGGGCTCAACGAGGTGGGCCCCGCCGGCAACTTTGCCGGGCTGACCGATTTCCAGACCTGGGTCTGTTCACTGGCCATGCTGCTGGGACGGCTGGAAATGCTGTCCTTCCTGGTGCTGTTCACCCCCGGGTTCTGGCGCAAGTAATTTCACACATGTACAGCCTGCTGCCCGTTCTCTCGGTTCTCTCGCGCATTCTGGTGGCGTTTTCCTCGGCCTTTCTGGTGCCGCTGGCCTGGGGCTGGTTTCTGGACGCGGACCACCACACCTTCATCTGGGCCAAAGGCTTTGCGATCACATTGGCCAGCGGCTTGTTGCTGTGGTGGGCCACCCGGCGGCACCGGCGCGAACTCATGCCCAAAGACGGCTTCATGCTGGTCAACCTGGTGTGGCTGGTGCTGCCCACGTATGCGGCCGTGCCACTCATGTTCACCGTGCCCGACATCACCTGGACCAAGGCCTATTTCGAGGCCATGAGCGCGCTCACCGCGACCGGTGCCACCGCGCTGTCGGGGCTGGACGATTTGCCCGTGTCGGCCAACGTCTGGCGGTGTTTTCTGCAGCTCATTGGCGGGCTGGGCATCATGCTGCTGGTGGTGGCGGTGCTGCCTTTGCTGGGGCTGGGCGGCTTGCAGCTCTACAAGGCCGAAACGCCGGGGCCCATGAAAGACACCAAATTCACCCCCCGCATTGCCGAAACCGCGCGCGGGCTCTGGGGCGTGTATTTCCTGTTTTCCGGGGCGTGTTTTCTGGCCTACCGCTGGGCCGGCATGGACTGGGCCGACGCCTTCATGCACATGTGCACCACCATGGGCTTGGGCGGATTTTCGTCGCACGATGCCAGCCTGGGCCACTTCAATTCACCCGCCATCGAATGGGTGGCGGTGGTGTTCATGGCGCTCGCCGGCATCAGCTTCATGCGCTATTTCATCGTGTTGCGCAGCCGTTCGCTGAGACCGCTCACCAGCGACCGCGAAATCAGGACCTACTTTGCCGTGCTGCTGGGTTCCATTGCGCTCATTGCCATGCTGCTGCTGGCGCACAGCGTGTACGACGACTTGTTTGAGGCCTTGCGCGCCAGTGCCTTTCACGTGCTGTCGCTGGCCACCACCACCGGGTATGCGGCCACCGACTATTCGTTGTGGCCGGTGTTTGCACCGGTGTTGCTGCTGTTTCTGGGGTCTTTTGTGTCTTGCGCCGGTTCCACCGGTGGCGGTATCAAGATGGTGCGCATGATTTTGCTCATCAAGCAGGCGCGGCGCGAGCTGGTGCGCATCATCCATCCGCGCGTGGTGAACCCCGTCACGCTGGGCGGCGCTGTCATTCCCATGTCGGTCATGACGGCCGTGCTCGGCTTCATGCTCATTTACGGCGCCACCATCATGGGCTTGACCATGGTGTTGCTGTTCACCGGGCTGGACATCGTGACCGCGTTTTCTGCCGTGGTTGCCACGGTCAACAACATTGGCCCAGGTCTGGGTGCGGTCGGGCCGGCCGGCAACTTTGGGGGGTTGCATCCCTTTCAAATCTGGGTGCTGACCTTTGCCATGCTGCTCGGTCGCCTGGAGTTGCTGACGGTGCTGGTGCTGTTCACCGCGCATTTCTGGAGAAAATGAGTCCACCCCTGCGCCGCGCCTGCGGCGCGTCATCCCCTCAAAGGGGTGATGCACTTCTCGCCGGCTGCGTGTCGGCTGTCGCGTCGATAAACTGCCCGTATCAACAGGAGACTTTCATGCCGATCACCAAAGGATTTCGAGCACTGGTGGACGAAGCCACCGCGCAGATCACCACCTACACCGTGGCGCAGGTTTGTGAGCGTTTAGGCGCCGACCCAAGCCTGCAAGTCGTGGACATTCGCGATGTGCGCGAGCTGGAGCGCGAGGGCACGGTGCCGGGTGCTTTGCACGCGCCGCGCGGCATGCTGGAGTTTTGGGTGGACCCCGAATCGCCGTATTACAAGCCCGTGTTTGGCGACGAAAGCAAAGAGTTCGTGCTGTTTTGCGGCGCGGGCTGGCGCAGTGCGCTGGCCACCCAGGCGCTGCAACACATGGGCATGACCAACGTGGCCCACATCGACGGTGGCTTTGCCGAATGGCTGAAGCAGAGCGCGCCCACCGAAACGCTGGAGGCACACAAGGCGCGCAGCAAGGCGGCCCGGGCGTGACGCTGGCCTGCCCTTGCGGGCGGGTGGATGCCCGCGGAAAAGCCTGCACTTTCCCGGCCTGCTGTGGCCGCTTTCTGGACCACGACACGCCCGCCCCCGACGCCGAACACCTCATGCGTTCGCGCTACAGCGCCTTTGTGCTGGGCCGGGTGGACTATCTGGCCGCCAGCTGGCACGCCAGCTCCCGGCCTGCTGATCTGGCCTTGGAGCCTGGCGTGAAATGGCTGGGGCTGGCGGTGAAAAACCACCGCGCCATCGATGCCGAGCATGCCGAAGTCGAGTTTGTGGCGCGCTCGCGTGTGGCCGGGCGCGGCCAGCGCTTGCACGAAAACAGCCGCTTCGTGCGCGAGGGCGGGCGCTGGTGGTATGTGGATGGAGACCTGAAATGAGCGAACGGTTTGATGCTGTGTTGTTCGACTGCGATGGCGTGCTGGTGGACAGCGAGCCCATCACCAACGGTGTGCTGCGCCAGATGCTCAACGAGGCCGGCTGGGCCTTGAGCCAGGCCGAGTGCATGCAGATTTTTATTGGGAAGGCGGTGCGCGACGAGCGTGCCCGCATTGAGCTGGAAACCGGCCGCCCGCTCACCGAAGACTGGATGCGCGCCTTTTACGCCCGGCGCGACCAGCGCCTGCGCGCCGAACTGCGGGCCATGGACGGTGCGCTGCACGCCGTGGTGGCCGCACACACGCACACGGCGGGCCGCATCGCCTGCGCCTCGGGCGCCGACCGGCCCAAAGTGGTGATGCAGATCGGCATGGCCGGCATGTCGCCGTACTTTGAAGACCGCATCTTCAGCGGCCACGACATGCCACGCTCCAAACCCGCGCCCGATGTGTACCTGGCCGCCGCCGCCCACCTGGGAGCCGACCCGACGCGCTGCCTGGTGATTGAAGACACGGCCACCGGCGCACGCGCCGGGCTGGACGCTGGCGCCACCGTATGGGGCTATTGCCCCGAAGGCCATGGCCGCGCGTTTGCCGGTTTGCCGGTGGCGCGGGTGTTGCACCACATGGATGAACTGGCGCGCTTCTGGCCGGCTTGATGCGGGTCTGCAAACCATGAAAAAAAGGGCCCGATAGGCCCTTTTTTCATGTGCGCCCAGCATGGGCGCACTCCTGCGGGTGCAAGTCCCGCCGCAAGTTGACCAAGACGAGCGAAGCGAAGCGCAACCGCATGAGGGCGACCGAGTGTGGGAAGGAAGCGTGGAGCGCAAATCATGAGCCG
>NZ_JAUSOO010000145.1 GCF_030656115.1 Hydrogenophaga sp. | reverse complement strand
CCACTTCCTTGACTTCGAAGAACTCCAGCTGATCACCTTCTTTGATGTCGTTGTAGTTCTTGAGCTTGATACCGCACTCGAAACCTTCTTTGACTTCGCGCACGTCGTCCTTCAGGCGCTTGAGCGTGTCGATTTCGCCGGTGTAGATCACCACGTTGTCGCGCAGCAGGCGGAAGTGTGCGTTGCGGTTGACCTGGCCCGATGTGACCATACAGCCCGCCACGGTACCAATCTTGGTCGCCACGAACACGGTGCGGATCTCGGCAGAGCCGATGACCTCTTCGCGTTTTTCGGGTGCCAGCATGCCGGACATGGCCGCTTTCAACTCGTCCACAGCGTCGTAAATGATGTTGTAGTAGCGCAGATCAACGTCGTTGCCTTCAGCCAGCTTGCGGGCGCCCACATCGGCACGCACGTTGAAGCCAATGACAACAGCCTTGGAGGCGATGGCCAGGTTGACGTCGCTTTCGCTGATACCGCCAACACCAGCGAACACCAACTGAACCTTGACTTCGTCGGTAGAGAGCTTGAGCAGCGAAGATGCCAGCGCTTCTTGCGAGCCTTGCACATCGGCCTTGACGATGATCGGCAACACCTTGACTTCACCGGCAGAGATGTCGGTGAACATGTTCTCCAGTTTGGCGGCCTGTTGACGTGCCAGCTTGGTGTTGCGGAACTTGCCCGCACGGTAGGTGGCGATTTCGCGCGCACGGCGCTCGTCGGTCATGACCATGAAATCGTCGCCTGCTTGCGGCACTTCAGACAGACCCTGAATTTCCACAGGAATCGAGGGCCCGGCGGACTTGATGGTTTTGCCGTTTTCATCCAGCATGGCACGCACACGGCCCGAGGTCTGGCCCACCAGTACCACATCGCCGGTTTTGAGCGTACCGCTCTGCACCAGCACCGTGGCCACCGAGCCACGACCCTTGTCCAGACGCGCTTCAATAACCAGGCCTTTGGCCATGGCTTCCACGGGGGCCTTCAATTCCAGCACTTCGGCTTGCAACAAGACCTGTTCCAGCAAAGCGTCTACACCCTGACCGGTTTTGGCCGATACGCCCACAAAGGGAACGTCGCCACCAAACTCTTCAGGTACCACGTCCTCGGCCACCAACTCCGAGCGCACGCGCTCCAGGTTGATACCGGGTTTGTCGATTTTCGTCAATGCAACAACGATGGGTACACCCGCCGCTTTCGCGTGCTTGATGGCTTCTTTGGTCTGAGGCATCACACCGTCGTCGGCTGCGCAGACCAAAATCACAATATCGGTCGCCTGGGCACCGCGGGCTCGCATGGCGGTAAACGCCTCGTGGCCCGGGGTATCGAGGAACGACACCATACCGCGTGGGGTTTCCACATGGTAGGCACCAATGTGCTGCGTGATACCACCTGCTTCGCCTGCCGCCACTTTGGCGCGACGGATATAGTCCAGCAGCGAGGTTTTTCCGTGGTCAACGTGACCCATCACCGTCACGACGGGAGCGCGCGGCAACAACTCGGCTTGCTGCTGGGTTGAATCGTCGTCGGTGAAAGCCTCTGGGTCGTCCAGTGCTGCTACGACGGCTTTGTGACCGAGTTCTTCCACCACGATCATGGCGGTATCCTGGTCCAGCGGCTGGTTGATGGTCACCATTTGGCCCAGTTTCATCAACTGCTTGATGACCTCGGACGACTTCAGACTCATCTTGTGTGCCAACTCCGCCACCGTGATGGTCTCGGGCACATGCACCTCAATGACCTTGACTTCGGTGGGCGCCACAAAATGGCCTTGACCCTGGTCGCTGCGCGAATCGCGATCACCACGGCGACCGCCCCCGCGGGGACCACCGCGCCAGTTGGAACGACCGGCACTGGTATCACCGCGCGTCTTGATTTCTTTTTTCTTGGCTGCGTCGTCTTTCCAGGTGGAAGACAAATTCTCAGACTTCACTTCCTTCTTGCCCGCTGCGGCCGGGGCGGGGGCTGCTCCAGCAGCCGGTGGGGTGACAGCCGGTTTGCCCGGAGTCCCCGCTGGCTTGTGCAGCGTACCCTTGATACCCGCTTTCAGATCGACTGCGGGCTCAGGTTTCTTCGCCACCATCGTCTTGGCGGGTGCAGCCATCATGGCTCGAATATTGGCAGCCTCGGCTTCGGCCTTTCGGCGGCGCTCCACAAGATCTTGCGCGCGCAATTCCTCAGCACGCTTGGCTTCGGCATTCTTCTCAGCCAACACACGGGCAGCGGACTCCCGCTCCAGCGTGTTCGTTTTGATCTGAGCCCGCTTGGCGGCTTCGGCGGCCAGCGCTTCTTCGGTGGGTGCAGCAGGCGCTTCGGTTGCAGCGGCAGCCGCTGCAGCTTTGGCAGCGGCTGCCGCTTTGGCTGCGGCGGCGGCTTGCGCAGCTTCTGCCGCTGCACGGGCTTTCTCCGCTTCGACCCGCTTGGCTTCTTCGGCTTCGCGATCCCGGCGTTTTTGGGCCAGCTCTTCTTCCTGGCGACGCAGCAGCTCGGCCTGTCGGCGAGCATCTTCTTCGCGTCGAGTCAACTCGGCGGTATCCACGGGAGACACGGGCTCCACCGACTCCACACGCTCAACCGCTGGCGGCTCCTCTACGGGGGCAACGATCTCGTCCTCGCGTTTGATGAAGGTACGCTTCTTGCGCACTTCAACTTGAATGGTTCGCGCACGACCAGAGGCATCGGCTTGCTTGATCTCCGAGGTGGACTTCTTCATCAGGGTGATTTTTTTGCGCTCACCAGCCGCTGTACCGTGACTGGTCTTGAGGTGACCCAATAGCCTTTGTTTGTCAGACTCAGAGACCGGATCGGATCCAGACTTCTTGGGAACCCCGGATGCGGAGAGTTGCTCCAGCAAAAGGGAGGTGGGCTTGTTGAGCTCGGCAGCCAATTCGGCGACAGTGGTACTGGTCATAGTTTCTTTTCTCCGCAGGGGCCTCCGTTGATCAGGTCGTGGGTTGCGCTTCATCACCGGTAAACCAGTGAGCGCGGGCCAGCATGATCAGCGCAGTAGCATCTTCAGGCGTTTGACCCGTCATTTCGGTCAACTCGTCGGTGGCCAGATCGGCCAACTCGTCGCGGGTGTGAATCCCGCCATCGGCGAGTTTGGCCACCAGATCGGGCGTGACGCCCTCAAGGTCGCGCAGATCCTGCGAGACTTCTTCGACGCTTTCTTCGCGGGCGATTTCCATCGTGAGCAAAGCGTCTTTGGCGCGGGTGCGCAACTCATTGACGGTGCCTTCATCGAACGATTCGATCTCGAGCATTTCCTGAATAGGCACATAAGCCACTTCTTCAAGACTGGTGAAACCTTCATCAATCAGAATGTCGGCAATTTCCTGATCCACGTCCAGCTTGGCCATGAAGATCTTGCGAATGCCATCGGCTTCTTCGGCCTGCTTTTGAGCAGACTCGTCGGCCGTCATGATATTGATGCGCCAACCGGTCAACTCGGACGCCAGTCGGACATTTTGACCACCGCGACCAATGGCAATCGCCAGGTTTTCCTCGTCCACCACGACATCCATGGCGTGACGCTCTTCATCAACCACAATGGATTGCACGTTGGCTGGAGCAAGAGCGCCAATCACGAACTGGGCCGGATCTGCACTCCACAACACGATGTCCACACGCTCTCCTGCGAGCTCGTTGGTCACACCGTTGACGCGTGAGCCGCGAACACCCACACAGGTACCGATAGGGTCGATGCGCTTGTCAAGTGTGTGCACAGCGATCTTGGCGCGCGAACCGGGGTCGCGGGCACAGGTCTTGATCTCCAGCAGGCCCTGCTCAATTTCTGGCACTTCCAGGCGGAAGAGTTCAATCATGAACTCAGGCGCCGAGCGCGACAGCAAAATGGGCGCACCGCGCAGCGTCAGATCCACTTCCATGATCATGGCGCGTACACGATCGCCATTGCGGAAGTTCTCCTTGGGAATCATTTCACTGCGACGCAGACGACCCTCAACGCGACCACTCTCCACAATGAGGTCACCCTTGTCCATGCGTTTGACGGTACCGACAAAAATCTTGTCACCGCGCGACATGAAGTCGTTCAGCAACATCTCGCGTTCGGCATCGCGAATTTTTTGCAAGATCACCTGTTTGGCCGCCATCGCACCGATCCGACCGATGGGCACACTTTCTACGGGCTTCTCAATGAAGTCGCCCTCTTCAATATCGGCAAGCTCGTCGCGAGCATCGGTCAGCAGCTCTTCGGCGTCCGGGTTTTGCAACCCTGCTTCGTCGGGCACCACCAACCAGCGACGGAAGGTTTCATAGGCACCTGTGTCAGGGTCCATGGCCACTCGGATATCCACATCGCCTTTGTAGAGTTTTTTGGTGGCCGAGGCCAACGCCAACTCCACCGCACCAAGCACCACGTCGCGCTCGACGTTTTTCTCGCGGGAGATGGCATCTATCAGCATCAACATTTCGCGGTTCATTTACTCGCCCACCTTTCCGGATATTTTTCTCAGAGTCAACACAGTTTTTTGCATTCGTTTGCGTGCAACACGCAGATCACTCGGGAACTGAAGTGCCCGCAGCCTGTCGGCCCTTAAAACTCACAATAGGTGCCAGCCTGGCTTGCTGGATATCATCCAGCGCAAAAACCAGCGCCTGCAAGGGCGGCGGGACGCGCTTTTTACTCACACGAACCCCAGGCTTTGTTTCGGGCGCATCGCTCCAGACCACCTGCCACTGCACGCCATCCTCAGCACGCTCCAGCACACCGCGAAACTTCTTTCGGCTGGCCGAAACATCCGAACCGGTGACACCGATAGGCGCCTTCAAGGTGATATCAACCACATGACCCTCAAACCGCACGTAATCGGCTTCACGCCTCAGCGGCCGATCGATACCAGGCGAACCCACCTCCAGGCGGCGGTATTCAAGGCCTTCGACCTCCAGCAGATACTGCAACTGACGGGTGATTTTTTCACAATCTTCAACCGTCACAAAGCGCTCAATGGGGGACTCCTCACCAGCCTGGGGCGGCTGCCAAGGCCAGTCGATGGTCACACGCAATAAACCACTGCCAGAGCGCTCCAGCTCCACCAGGTCAAAACCCAGTCCAGTGACGGTTTGTTCAACGGTTTCTTGCCAGGCCATCGTGTGCGGTGTCTGCCCTAAGGGTTTGTGTGGGTGTAAAAGCGTTCGGCCAAAAAAAATGGGCCGGTAGTAACCCGCCCATTTGGTCGTGAAGCTCGCATTATAACCCGGTTAAGAGGTGACCTGCAAGATTCGCAGGCGCTCAACCGAAGAGCATCCTCTGCGTCCTTCACGACACAGCAGCAGCACCGACGAAACCGCTGCATTTCCGGTACAGCGCGGCCTGAAGCAGATGGTTCGCTGAGCGAATAACCCTGGAGACAGATCAGATTCCCAAGACCCATTGAATGATGTTCTTGGCCATAAAACCCAACATACCAAACGAAAGCACCAGAAACAGAATGAAGGTGCCAAACTTGCCGGCTTTGGATTCCAGCGCGAGATTTAACACGATGAACAGCATGTACAAAATAAAGGCACCCACACCAAAGGTGAGGCCGAATTGGGCAATCTGCCCTTCGGTGTAGCCAAACAGGGTCGTTTCCATAGCTCAGCCTCCGCCTGTTGGTTCGCCACCAACGGACAGCGAAACAGGCCTCTGCGTAAGGTCGCAGTAAGCATGCCAACTGGCGTGGGCAATGAGGGGAATCACCACAATCAGACCCAGCAGAGCGGTGAACATACCCACACCCACGAGCAATCCGATCAGCACAGCCCAGAAAGCCATGGGAGCGGGATGGTTGGCCACCGCACGCCAGCTATCGGCCACAGCCATGCTGATCGGAACCGAGGTGTCTACAAGCATGGGTATGGCCACAACACTGGAAGCAAACACCGGCGCCGCCAGCAAGGCCCCTAGCAACAACCAGACCTCAAACAGGCCGATTTCACGCACCAACACCACATGGCGTAGGAAATCGATGGGCTTGTGGATGGGCTCGGGCGACCAGACCGTGATCAAACCCGCCGAGGTCAGTACCCAGCCGGTACCTGCCAGCCCGAGCAACAAACCGAAACGCACCAGACGACCATCGCCTGAGCGCCACAGGGCAATCACTTCAGGCATGCCCACGCAGCGCCCGCTGTTGCAGGCCCGGCTCACGTGGTACAGGCCGGTGGCCAGGATGGGCGCGACGATCAAAAACCCCGAAAAAGCGCCAGCCAGCAGCCAGAACTGGTCGCGTGCACCCCACAAAAGTACCCAGCCACCGACGGCCAGCAGCAAGCCGTGCCAAAGCCCCGGCGCCGGGTTTCGGCGCAAGTCGGCCCAGCCCAGCGCCAGCCAGCGCAGGGGTGAGCCCAGGGAAACAGGGGCGGGCATGTTGGGCGCAGAAGATGGGTGGTCGTTCATTCGAATTTCCATGGGGCACATTGGCCAGGCGGAACCCGCCTTTATAGTGGGTTGGCGCAGGCTGGGAGTTGATAAAAGTCAAGTATGACCTCGACACCGGAACAACCCTGTTCAGGTGAAGCGGCGCAGGGGTCGTTCAGCAATGGTGTGCAGAGGCCCGGGCGAGGGGCAAACGCGGTCACCCGGTCGTTCAAGCGGCGGCTTGAACCAGCGTGCGCGTGTAGGGATGGGCCGGCCGCTCAAGCACCTGCTGCACCGTGCCATGCTCGACCACCTGCCCATCTTTCATGACGAGCACATCGTGGGCCATGGCGCGAATCACGTCCACGTCGTGCGTGATCAGCAAATAGCTCAGCCTGCGCTCGCGCTGCAACCGCTGCAGCAGGGCGAGCACCTGTTTTTGCACCGTCACGTCGAGCGCGCTGGTGGGCTCGTCGAGCACCAACACGTGTGGGCCCACGATGAGCGCGCGGGCAATGGCCAGGCGCTGCCGTTGCCCCCCCGAAAATTCGTGCGGATAGCGTTGCAACCAGTCACCGGCCTGGCTGGGGTCTTGCACCAGGCCCACTTCTGCCAGGGCGGCCACCACGCGCTGGCGCCGCTCGTCTTGCTGCAGCTGTGGCTCGTGCACCAGCAAGCCCTCGCCCACAATCTGCTCGATGGTCATGCGCGGCGAGAGTGATGAAAACGGGTCTTGAAACACCACCTGTATGCGCTGGCGCAGCGCCCGGCTCTCTCCTTTTCGCTGTGCCTCGGCCCAATCGGTGCCCGTCACCAGCAGGCTGCCCTGGTGTGGCAACAGCCCCAGTGCCGCCAGCGCCAGGGTGGACTTGCCGGAGCCGGACTCGCCAATCACGCCCAGCGTCTGACCGGGCGCCAGGTCCAGGTCGGCACCCTGCACCGCCACATAAGCGCTTTTTTTGAACCAGCCTTTGATGCCCGGCACCGGTACGGGATAGCTGACCCGCATCTGCCGGGCCTGCAGCACCGGCGCTGCAGCGAGATCGGCCATGGATTCCACCACATTGCGCTCGGGGGTGCTGGCCAGCAGCATCTGGGTGTAGGGGTGTTGCGGCGCGGCAAACACATCGGCCACAGCGCCCTGCTCCACCAGCAGCCCGCGCTCCATCACCGCCACGCGGTCGGCAAAGCGCCGCACCAGGTTCAGGTCGTGGGTGATCAGCAAGACGGCCATGCCGTGCTGGCGCTGCAGGTCGGCCAACAGATCCAGTATTTGGCCGCGCAGGCTGACGTCGAGCGCCGTGGTGGGCTCGTCGGCCAGCAACAGCTTGGGCTGGCTCGCCAGCGCCATGGCAATCATGGCGCGCTGACGCTGGCCACCGCTGAGCTGGTGCGGGTAAGCGCCGGCACGGCGGGCCGGCTCGGGGATACCGGTGGACGCGAGCAGTTCCACGGCACCGGCGAGGGCCTGGCGTGGGGTGAAGCCTTTTTTGAGCTGCAGCACCTCGGCAATCTGGTCGCCCACGGTGTAGAGCGGGTTGAGCGCCGTCATGGGCTCCTGGAAAATGATGGCCACTTCGTCACCGCGCACACCGCGCAGCTGGTGCTCCGTCATTTGCAGCAAGTCGCGCCCCTGCAGCAGGGCCGAACCGCTGACTTGCGCGTTGTGCACCAGGCGCAGCAGCGACAGCGCAGACACGGTTTTCCCCGACCCGGATTCACCCACCAGGGCCAGCTTTTCTCCCGCTGCAATGGAAAAGTCGATGTCGCGCACCACGGCTTGCCCGCCGAAGGACACGCTCAAGCCACTGACCTGCAACAGCGGTGCACGGCCTGCCGTGTTTGTGGGGACGCTCATTTGTCGGCCTTTCGGGGGTCAAGCGCATCGCGCAACGCGTCGCCCATGAAGGTGAGCAGCAACAGCGTGATCACCAGCACCGCAAAAGTGGACATGGAAATCCACCAGGCGTCGATGTTGTTTTTGCCCTGGCTCAACAGCTCGCCCAGCGATGGTGTGCCCGGCGGAACGCCCAAACCCAGAAAGTCCAGCGAAGTGAGCGCCAGAATGGCCGCACTCATGCGAAACGGCAGAAACGTGACCACCGGCGTGAGACTGTTGGGCATGACGTGGCGCCAGATGATTTGCCAGTTGGACAGGCCCATGGCCCGGGCCGCGCGCACGTAGTCGAGCTGGCGGTTGCGCAAAAATTCGGCGCGCACGTAATCGCTCAGACCCATCCAGCCAAACAGGCTGAGCAAAATCAGCAGCAAGCTGATGCTGGGCGCGAAGACGGCAGAAAAAATGATGAGCAGGTACAGCTCGGGCATGGAGCCCCAGATTTCAATGAACCGCTGAAAAGCCAGGTCGGTCTTGCCGCCAAAAAAGCCCTGAATGGCGCCGGTGACCACGCCCAGCATCACACCGATGACGGTGAGCGCCAGCGCAAACAGCACGCTGACGCGAAATCCATAGATCAGCTGCGCCAGCAGGTCACGGCCCCGGTCGTCGGTGCCCAGCCAGTTGTCGCGCGTGGGCGCTGAGGGGTTGGGCTCTTTGGCAAAGTAATTGAGCGTCTTGGGGCCGTAAGGGTTGGGCGCGTACACGGCCCAGTTGTCGCCTCGGGTGATTTGCTCACGGATGTAAGGGTCCAGGTAGTCGGTGGCGGTTTCAAAGTCACCGCCGAAGGTGGTTTCCGGGTAGTCCTGCACGATGGGAAAGTAGACTTTTCCCTCGTAGTGCACCACCAGCGGCCGGTCGTTGGACAGCAGCTCGGCAAACAGGCTGGCGACCACCAGCACGCAGAAAATCACCAGGCTCCAGTAGCCCAGGCGGTTGCGCTTGAAGCGCTGCCAGGCCCGGCGGGAAGGCGAAGCGGAAAGGGTGTTGGCCATCAGTCGAACTTCACGCGGGGGTCGACCCAGACGTAGCAGAGATCGGAGATCAGCTTGGTCACCAACCCGATCAGCGTGAACAAAAACAGCGTGCCCAGCACCACCGGGTAATCGCGCCGTATCACGCTTTCAAAGCTCAGCAGGCCCAGGCCATCGAGCGAAAACAAGGTTTCGATCAGCAGCGAACCTGCAAAAAAAGCACCGATGAAGGCACTGGGAAAGCCGGTGACGATGGGGATGAGCGCGTTGCGAAAAATGTGTTTCCACAGCACCTGGCGCTCGCTCAAGCCCTTGGCCCGCGCTGTCATCACATACTGCTTGCGGATTTCTTCCAGAAACGCGTTTTTGGTCAGCATGGTGGTGACCGCAAAACTGCCCAGCACCATGGCGGTGATGGGCAAGGTGATGTGCCACAGATAGTCCACGATGCGAGCCACCCAGCTGAGTTCTTCCCAGTTGGACGAGGTGAGCCCGCGCAGCGGAAACCACTGCAGCTGGCCGCCAAAAATCACCAGCAAGGCCACGCCGAGCACAAAGCCGGGAATGGCGTAACCAATGAGGACAAGCAGGGTGGTGACCAGGTCGAACCGGGAACCCGCGCGCACCGCTTTGGCCACGCCCAGCGGCACGGCCACGAGGTAGCTGATGAAAAAGGTCCACAAGCCCAGGCTGATGGACACCGGCAGCTTCTCCACGATCAGCTCCGACACCGCCTTGTTCTGAAAGAAGCTGGTGCCCAGGTCAAACCGAGCAAACTGCCCGACCATCTGGAAAAAACGCTCATGGGCGGGTTTGTCAAAACCGTACAGCGCCTTGATTTGCTCCAGTCGCTGCGGGTCAACCCCTTGGGCGCCGCGGTACACCGAACCGCCTTCGGCCGAACCGCCCTGCCCGGTCCGCGCCTCGGCCAGGTACTGTTCCACCGGGCCACCGGGCACAAATTGGATCACCACGAACGTGAGCAACAAGACCCCGAACAAGGTCGGGATCATGAGCAAGAGGCGCTTGAGGATGTAGACCCACATGGAGGCGTTTTAACCGATCAACAACAAACAACGGGGGGGGGAGCGAAATGCCTGCACGAGCAACGCCGGGGAGCCAGTATGGCCGGGCCGCCGGCATTGCCCACTGATGGGCTGAGCCACTACGCTCAGCGAGCAAGCCATGAGGGTGGTCACGGCTTGCTCCACCAGGTGTCGATGGCCCAGGTTTCACCAGCCGCATAGGGCGGCATCTCTGCTGGCTGGGCCAGCCGCCAGCCGTTATACACCATGCGGTGCGTGGTGGCAGACCACTGCGGCACCAGGTAATGGCTGTGGCTGATCACGCGATCCAGCGCCCGGCAGGCAGCCAAAAAATCGGGTTTCGATGGTGCATTCGACATGCGGGCAATCAGGGCGTCCACGGCCGGGCTGGCCACACCGGCAAAGTTGCCCGAGTCTTCGGTCTGGGCGGCCTGGCTACCAAACAGGTCGGCGTACTCTGCACCAGGGTTGTGGGTGCCGCCGTAGGCAATGGAGATGATGTCGAAATCAAAGGTGCGCAAGCGCTGCTGGTACAGCGCAAAGTCCACCGGGCGGAACCTGAGTTCAATGCCGAGTTTTTCCAGATTGCGCGCCCACGGCGTCACCACGCGCGCGCCAGTTTCGTTGCTGTCCAGGTATTCGAGCACCATCGCTTCGCCCTGGGCATTGCGCAGCTGACCACCCTGCACCGTCCAGCCGGCCTCGCGCAGCAAGGCTTGCGCCCGCCGAAGGTTGGCGCGCAGCGAGCTGTCGCCATCGGTGCGGGGCGGCACCAGCATGGGACCCAACGCGGCCGGTGGCAGCTGTTCGTGCCAGGGGGTCATGAGCGTGAGCTCTTCGGGGCCGGGTGTGCCGGTGGGAGAGCAGTCGGTGTTGCCAAACAGGCCCTGCACGCGCTGGTAGGCGTTGTAGAACATCTGGCGGTTCATCCACTCGTAGTCCATCGCCAGACCCAGCGCCTCGCGCACGCGCAGGTCTTGCAAGGACGCACGGCGGGTGTTCAACACATAGCTCTGAAAACCGGTGGGCAGGCGGTGTTTGAACTCGGCCTTGACGAGTTCACCAGAATCAAACCGCTTACCATTGACGCGGCGCGCCCAGTCGCCGGCCGAAAAGAAGCGCATCAGATCAAATTCACCCGCTTTCAGCGCTTCAAGCCTGGCGGTGTTGTCCTTGTAAATCTTGACCAGAATACGGTCGAAATTGGCACTGCCGCGGCGCACCGGCAGGTCACGCGCCCAGTAGTCCGGGTCGCGCACATAGGTAATGTCTTTGCCAAACCGGACTGACCCAATTTTGTAAGGGCCACTGCCAATGGGCGGGTCCATCACCACCTGGTCAAAGGTTTTGCGCTGGCCGGTTTTGGGGTCGATGGCGTTGCCCCAGGCCCGGCTGAACACGGGCAGACCGCCTACGGTCAGGGGCAGTTCGCGGTTGGTTTTTTTGAAGCGGTAGCGCACAGTGCGCTCGTCCAGCACATCCAACCCGGCAACGTCTTCCAAAATGGTTTTGAACGCGGGCGAGGTGTGCGGCCCCATGAGGGTGTCAAAACTGTGCTTCACATCAGCCGCCAACACCGGGTCGCCGTTGTGAAAACGCGCACTGCTGCGCAAACGAAAGGTGACCGACAAGCCGTCAGCCGCCGCGTTCACGTCTTCGGCCAGCAGCCCGTAACCGGCCCCGGTTTCGTCCAGCGCACCCACCAGCAAGGTGTCGAACATCAGGTTGGACAGGTAGGCCGGCGCGCTGCCGCGAAGGGTAAAAGGGTTGTACTTGTCAAAGGTAGACACCCGCAGGTTGCTCACCAGCCGCAATTCACCGCCTTTGGGTGCGGCGGGGTTCACATAATCAAAGTGTGTAAAGCCCGCCGGGTACTTCAGATCGCCCCACAACGCATAGCCGTGGGCCGCCCAAACCATTGGGCTCAGCAGCGCCAGCCATACCGCAACCAGCACCAAGATGGCACGGGAACGGAGGGTGTGGGATGTCAAGCGCATGCGACAATTCTGCTGGAATTTTCTTTGGAGATTGAACAATGGGTTTTCTCGCAGGCAAAAAATTGCTGATCACGGGCGTGCTATCGAACCGCTCCATCGCCTATGGCATTGCCAAGGCTTGCCACCAACAGGGTGCTGAACTGGCGTTCAGCTACGTGGGTGAGCGCTTCAAGGACCGCATCACCGACTTCGCCGCCGACTTCGACTCCAAGCTGATCTTTGACTGCGATGTGGGCTCTGACGAGCAGATCGACAAGATGTTTGCCGACCTGTCGCTGGTATGGCCCAAGTTTGACGGTTTTGTGCACAGCATCGGTTTTGCGCCGCGCGAAGCCATTGCAGGCAATTTTCTGGACGGTCTTTCGCGAGAAAACTTCCGCATCGCCCACGACATCAGCGCCTACAGCTTCCCTGCCATGGCCAAGGCCGCGCTGCCCATGCTCAACGACAAGTCGGCTCTGCTGACCCTGACCTACCTGGGCGCCTTGCGCACGGTACCCAACTACAACACCATGGGCTTGGCCAAAGCCAGCCTGGAAGCCTCAGTGCGTTACTTGGCCGAAGCGCTCGGCCCCCAGGGCATGCGGGTCAACGGCATCAGCGCCGGCCCCATCAAAACCCTGGCCGCCAGCGGCATCAAGGACTTTGGCAAACTGCTGGGCATGGTGGCCAGCGCGTCGCCACTGCGCCGTAACGTCACCATTGAAGACGTGGGCAATGTGGCCGCCTTCTTGATGTCCGACCTGGCCAGCGGCGTGACCGCGGAAATCACCTATGTGGACGGTGGCTTCAGCCACACCGCAGGTGTAAGCCGCGACAGTGACGCAGTGACCTGAACCACCGCAGGGACGCAGCCATGAACCATCACAGGGTTACAGCAAGCGTCCCCAAAATCCTTCGCGGACGCTCCCAGCCATGAACGCACGACGGCGCCTGTTACTGGCTGGGTTCTTTGTTGCACTGCCGTGGCCCACCGCTTCGACATGGGCCAACCCGGTCCAACCTCCTGCGCTCATGCTGTCAGGGGTGTATCGGCCGGGTATTCCGCTCGAAGCCTACTGGCTGAGCGAAAAATACGATGGCCTGCGCGGCTATTGGGACGGTCAGCGCTTGCTGACGCGCGGAGGGCAACCCATTCAAGCGCCCAACTGGTTCACCGCGGGCTGGCCTTCGGTACCTATGGACGGCGAGCTGTGGGCTGGCCGGGGCCGATTTGAACAAGCGCTCTCCACCGTGCGCCAGCAAACTCCCGACGATGATGCTTGGCGTGCCATCCGCTTCATGGTGTTTGACCTGCCCGCCCACACTGGTCCGTTCACCCAGCGCATTCCGGCATATCAACAGTTGGTGAAAACGTTGGCCCAACCCTGGGTACAAGCGGTTCCCCAAGAAAAGGTCAACAGCCACGCCGATTTGATGGCACGGCTGGACAACATGGTGAACAGCGGGGGTGAAGGTCTGATGCTGCACCACGGAGACGCGCTGTACCGTGCTGTGCGCAGCGACGACCTGCTGAAAGTCAAGACCTACGAAGACGCCGAGGCGCGCGTGACAGGCTACGTGCCCGGTCAGGGGAAGTACACAGGCCTCATGGGCGCGCTGCTGGTGCAAACCGCCGATGGTCGGCGGTTTCGCCTGGGTTCGGGCTTCACCGACGCACAACGCCAAGAACCTCCCGCCCTGGGCGCATGGGTGACCTACCGGTTTCGAGGCCTGCACGCCAGCGGTCTGCCTCGCTTCGCCAGTTTTTTGCGGGTGCGAGACGATATGAACCCCACACCATCCGAGCCCGCATCAAATCAACGCCAACCCTGATAGGCGCTTGGCGCCGCTTGATCTTCCGATCAGAAGACACAAAAAAAGCCTTGAAGGCACCGTTGCGGAAACTTCAAGGGCCTCGACGGTCGTCAGTGATTCAGACGCTTGCTTTTCGCAAAATATCGTACAGCTCATCTTTAAGCAGCAGTTTTTCCTTTTTCAACTGCTCAATCTCAAACTGCGTTCCGGGCTCAATGCCCGCTTCCATATTTTTGATGGTCTGGTCCAGCGCGTTGTGTTTGTCAAAAAGGCGGGTGAAATGGTGATCGTGGCCCTTGAGTTGGGTAATCAAGTCGCGGTATTCGGGAAACATTCAGACTCCTTGTAAGACAGATTTGAGCGGTACAGGTTAACCCGCTTTGACGCAATCGGCAAAGTAACGTTTTCGACCTTCTTCGTCCTTCACCTCGACCAGACCGTGGATGTCGGTCTCGAACCCGGGGCACTGGGCGTTGAATTCACGAGCGAACTTCAGGTAGTCCACAATTTTCTTGTTGAACACCTCGCCAGGAATCAACAGTGGAATACCCGGCGGGTAAGGTGTGACCAGGCTCGTGGTAATGCGGCCTTCCAGCTCGTCAATCGGCACCCTCTCGGTGGTGCGCTGCGCAATGTGCGCAAACGCGTCGGTGGGCTTCATGGCGGGCGTCAGATCGCTCAGGTACATCTCGGTCGTCAGGCGCGCAATATCGTACTTGGCGTACAGCGTGTGCACATGCTGACACAGATCGCGCAGGCCCATTTGCTCGTAACGCGGGTACTTCTGGCAAAACTCCGGCAGGATGCGCCACATCGGCTGGTTCTTGGCATAGTCGTCCTTGAACTGCTGCAAGGCAGTAAGCAGCGTGTTCCAGCGGCCCTTGGTGATGCCGATGGTGAACAAGATGAAGAAGCTGTAGAGGCCTGTTTTTTCAACGACCACACCGTGCTCGGCCAGGAACTTGGTCACGATGGAGGCTGGAATGCCCGTTTGCGCAAACTGACCGTCGAGGTTCAGGCCCGGCGTGACAATGGTGGCCTTGATCGGGTCCAGCATATTGAAGCTAGGTGCCATGTCGCCAAAACCGTGCCAGTCGTTGTCGGTGGGTTGCCAGTCGGGTTTGTGGTTGAGAACCCAGTCGCTGGCCTCGCCCATGCCCTCTTCTTCCAGCGTCTCCGGCCCCCACACCTGGAACCACCAGTCGTCTTCACCAAACTCGGCTTCCACCTTGCGCATGGCGCGGCGGAAGTTGAGCGCTTCCATGATGCTTTCTTCCACCAGGGCGCGGCCACCGGGCGGCTCCATCATGGCGGCGGCCACGTCGCAGCTGGCAATGATGGCGTACTGCGGGCTGGTGCTGGTGTGCATCAGGTACGCCTCGTTGAAGAGGTGGCGGTCCAGCTTCACGTTTTGTGAGTCTTGCACCAGCACATGGCTGGCCTGGCTGATGCCCGCCAGCAGTTTATGGATGGACTGCGTGGCATACACCACCGACTCCTTCGGACGCACGCGCTTCTTGCCCATCGCGTGGAAGTTGCCGTAGAACGGATGAAACGCCGCATGTGGCAGCCAGGCTTCATCAAAATGCAGGTTGGCCACATAGCCATCCAGCATCTCCTTGATGGCCTCGGTGTTGTAGAGCACGCCGTCGTAGGTGGACTGGGTAAGCGTGAGCACGCGGGGTTTCACGGCGTCAGCATCCACACCAGCCAGCAGTGGGTTGGCCCGAATCTTGGCCTTGATGGACTCGATCTCGAACTCGCTCTGCGGGATCGGCCCGATGATGCCGTAGTGGTTGCGTGTGGGCTTCAAAAAGACGGGGATAGCGCCCGTCATGATGATGCTGTGCAGGATGGACTTGTGGCAGTTGCGGTCGACTACCACCACATCACCCGGCGCCACCGTGTGGTGCCACACCATCTTGTTGCTGGTGCTGGTGCCGTTGGTCACAAAAAAGCAATGGTCGGCGTTGAAAATACGCGCGGCGTTGCGTTCGCTGGCACCAATGGCGCCGTTGTGGTCCAGCAACTGGCCCAGCTCTTCGACCGCGTTACACACGTCGGCGCGCAACATGTTTTCACCAAAAAACTGGTGAAACATCTGGCCCACCGGACTCTTGAGAAACGCCACTCCGCCCGAATGGCCAGGGCAGTGCCACGAATAGGATCCGTCTTCGGCGTAGTCCAGCAGCGCCTTGAAGAACGGCGGCTGGATGCCCTCCAAATAGCTCTTGGCTTCGCGGATGATGTGGCGCGCCACGAACTCGGGCGTGTCTTCAAACATGTGGATGAAGCCGTGCAGCTCACGCAAGATGTCGTTGGGCAGATGACGGCTGGTTTTGGTTTCGCCGTAGATGTAGATCGGCACATCGGCGTTTTTCCAGCGCACCTCTTCAATGAACTTGCGCAGGTTGAGCACCACCGGGTCCAGATCAGGGCCATGACTGAATTCTTCGTCGTCGATCGACAAAATGAACGCACTGGCGCGGGACTGCTGTTGGGCAAACTGGGAAAGATCGCCGTAGCTGGTCACGCCCACCACCTCAAAACCCTCGGTTTCGATGGCCTGTGCGAGCGCCCGAATGCCCAGACCCGAGGTGTTTTCAGAGCGGAAGTCCTCGTCAATGATGACGATGGGGAAGCGAAATTTCATGGCAATCTCCAGCCTTGCTAGGGGCACTCAGGTAAGAAAAAGGGCAGGCAAAAAATACAGCACAGCCAAAAGCGGCAAAGCAGGCGCGAAGTGTACGGAAATCAGAAGGCTTCATCGTGAAGAGGGCAGGCTTTTGTCGCAGAATGTGGCGCAAGCTTGACATTTCAAACCACAGGTTTTGTTTTCGTGACACCTGCTGGTTTTTTGCTCCATAGGAAGGCGAATACATGTCTGATTCAACACTCTGGTGGCTGCTGGCTGGCTCGGCCATCGCCTTGGAGCTTTTCACAGGTACGTTTTACCTGCTGATGCTGGCAGTGGGAATGGCTGCTGCGGCCCTCGCCGCCCATGCCGGCGCTGGCACGGCGGTGCAGCTGGTGTGTGCCGCCGTGGTGGGCTCAGCCGCCGTCGTCGGCTGGTACGCCATCAAAAAGCGCAACCCGGCATCCCCATCGGTCCGCTCCATGCGCAGTGTCAACCTGGATGTGGGCGAAATCATTCAGGTAGATGAATGGCGGTCCGATGGCTCTGCCACCGTCAAATACCGCGGGGCCCAGTGGAGCGTGCTCCAGCGTCCCGGCAATGATCCCGTACCGGGTGCCTACCGCGTCACCGAACTGGTGGGGAACCGACTGCTGGTCGAAAAGGTCTGACCAAGATCCGGTTGTGCGCCACCTGGCACGAAATTCGGCTACCCTGCCCCTTCCTCAACACCCAAAAAGAACCCGCACACCATGGAAATTGCTGTACTCCTGTTTGTCATTGCCACCATCTTCATCACCCGATCCATCAAGGTGGTGCCCCAGCAAAACTCTTGGGTAGTTGAGCGCCTGGGCAAATACCACGGCTCGCTGGCGCCCGGGCTCAATTTCCTCGTGCCTTTTATCGACAAGGTGGCCTACAAACACAGTCTGAAGGAAATTCCACTTGACGTGCCCAGCCAAGTGTGCATTACACGAGACAACACCCAGTTGCAGGTGGACGGAATTCTGTATTTCCAGGTCACAGATCCCATGCGCGCCAGTTACGGCTCATCCAACTATATCATGGCTGTGACCCAGCTCGCCCAGACCTCGTTGCGCTCGGTCATTGGAAAACTCGAACTCGACAAGACCTTTGAAGAGCGCGACATCATCAACGCACAAGTGGTCCAGGCCATTGACGAAGCCGCTTTGAACTGGGGCGTGAAGGTACTCCGCTACGAGATCAAGGACCTGACCCCGCCGAAAGAAATCCTGCACGCCATGCAGGCCCAGATCACCGCAGAACGCGAAAAACGCGCGCTGATCGCCGCCTCCGAGGGCCGCCGCCAAGAGCAGATCAACATCGCCACCGGCGAGCGCGAAGCTTTCATTGCCCGCTCCGAAGGCGAAAAGCAGGCCGCCATCAACAACGCACAAGGCGAAGCCGCGGCCATCACAGAAGTGGCCAACGCCACCGCCACCGCCATTGAGCGGGTAGCAGCCGCCATACGCCAGCCGGGTGGTGAGTTGGCGGTCCAGCTCAAGGTGGCCGAACGCGCAGTGGATGCCTACGGCAAAGTGGCCGCCGATTCGAACACCACCCTCATCGTACCGAGCAACATGACCGAAGTATCTGCTCTGATCGCTTCCGCCATGAAGATGATCGGCACCGGCAAAACCACCTAAAGACCGAACATCCAAGCACCATGAGTCGCAATGTTTTGGGTGAAGAGCTTCTGCCGTGCTCTTACGACCCCTTGACAGGGTATTTTCGCGACGGCTGCTGCCGAACCGATGGAAACGACTTGGGCACCCATGTGGTGTGCGCCCGCGTGACCCAAGCCTTTCTGGACTATTCGCTCAGTCAGGGCAACGACCTGATGACGCCACGGCCAGAATGGCGTTTCGTCGGGCTAAAGCCCGGTGACCGCTGGTGTCTGTGCGTGCTGCGCTGGCTGGAAGCACTTCAGGTAGGCGTGGCTCCACCCGTGGTGCTGAACAGTACGCATGAAGCAGCGTTGGACCATGTGCCGCTTGACGTACTGCAAAAAAACGCTTGGCAAAACCGTCTTGATGGCCGTTCACTGCATTGAATCTTGTGATTACCGGGGTTGTTAGCACTCGGATAACCAAATCAACCCTGGGCTCCTGCTACAATATAAGGCTTACTGGAGAGGTGGATGAGCGGTTTAAGTCGCACGCCTGGAAAGCGTGTGTGGGTTTATCCCCACCGCGGGTTCGAATCCCGCCCTCTCCGCCAATAATGAGTCCCAGAGCGTCCCAGGACGTCTCGCAAGACACCCTGAAAGCCCCGGTTTCCCTAGTGTTCCGGGGCTTTTTTGTTTCCGGACGTCCCGGATCGGTTCTTGCCATCCAAGGGTTTCTGTTGGTATTGTTGGTGGTACGCAGGAGGTGCCGTGTTGGTATTTCCTCTACCAACGGGGGTGAACATGGCCCTGACCGACATTGCGATCAAGTCCAGCAAGCCACGTGAGTCGGCTTTCAAGCTGTCTGACGGACGCGGCCTTCAGCTGCACATCACGCCTCAGGGCTCCAGGTTGTGGCGCTGGGCCTATCGTCATGAGGGCAAACAAAAGCTCATGGCGTTGGGTGTCTATCCGGATGTTTCCCTTGCGCAGGCCCGAGACAAAGCGGACTTGGCCAGAAAGCTTCTTGCCACGGGTGTTGACCCGATGGCCACCCGCAAGTCCGAAAAGATCGCCCGCCGCCTGGCTGTAGAAGACACCTTTGCTGCCGTGGCGAAGAAATGGTGGGAAAGCTGGAAGGCGGCGCGCAGCGACAGCCACACCGTCTACGTGTGGCGCCGGCTGGAAGCTGACGTTTTTCCAGCCATTGGAAAAAGGCCGGTCGCAGAAATCGAGGCACCCGAACTGGTCGCGATGATGAAGGCCATCGAAAAACGTGGCGCCCTCGACATCGCCAAACGCGCCCTTCAGACCTGCTCACAGATCTTTCGCTACGCCATTGCACATGGCGTGGCCAAGCGCAACCCGGCCGTGGAGATTCGTCCGAGCGATGTGCTCGCCTCGCGCAAAAAGGAGAACTACGCAAGGTTGGACAGCAAGGAACTGCCCGAGTTGCTGCGCAAGATTGAGGTCTACAACGGCAGTACCGTCACCCGTGTGGCCATCAAGCTCATGGCCATGACCTTCGTGCGCACCAGCGAACTGATCGGCGCGCGCTGGGAAGAATTTGATCTCGACGGCGGACGCTGGGACATACCCGCGTCACGCATGAAGATGAAGACGCCGCACGTGGTGCCGCTTTCCACCCAGGCGGTCACTCTGCTGCGGAGCTTGCACACCCTGACCGGCCACAGCCCACTGCTTTTCCCTGGCGAACGTGACCATCAAAAGTCGATGAGCAACAACACCATCCTGGGCGCGCTGGATCGCATGGGCTACGCGGGGCGCATGACCGGCCACGGCTTCCGGGGCATCGCCTCCACCCTGCTGCACGAACAGGGCTGGCCGCATGAGCACATTGAGCTTCAACTGGCTCACCAGGAGCGCAACCAGGTCAGCGCTTCATACAACCATGCGATGTACCTGCAACCGCGAGCCCAGATGATGCAGGCTTGGAGTAACTACCTGGATGGCTGCGTCGCTGGCAACGTGGTGCCGTTCAAAGGGAAGCGGGCATAGCCGTTGTCCGCGCACCAGAGACTGCTTCGCAGCGACTCCGGAAGCTGATGGTCGCGCCCGCAGTTCACAGTCATGTCCACAGAGCTGTCATCCAGGCACCCGCGATATCGCTGGCCCGATGACCGTTCATCGGGGCAATGCTGACGTTCCCTGCAGCCATGGGGCCGAGGCCGACCGAGCGTCCGCTGACTGATCTGTCCAACAGGCACACCTACCCGGAGTGAGCACCCAAACTAAAACATCAAAACGATTCATTCCAGCTTTTATAAGCTCGTTCAACAACTTTGAGAATGCGGGAGAAAGTTGTTTTCGTAGAAGCTATACTGCAGGCGTCGGATGTGCCTCTAACTAGTTCAAGAATCAGGCCAGTTCAAATGATGGGTTACAGAGATTCATGATTGATTTCTACCCAAATATTCATTTGGAGTTGACGTGAATAAGTGTGATTTCTGCGCGTCAATCGTTGGGTGGATATCAAATTAATCTCATTGCTTTTAGGGAATTTTCGTGAAATACTTCTCATATTTATTCATGACGTGTTCTGCATTGCTGGTTGGTTGCAATGGGGAAATTAAGGAGGTACAAAAGGAGTCGCAGACTCCAAAGGGAGCGATTACTCAGAAGATCATTCTTAGCGTAGACTCTGTATCGTGCGAAGGGGAGTATTGTGGAATGGTTATGGGTGTTTTGCAAGCTGACTGTAGCGCCAAACATAAAGATATCGATCGATTTACCGGGGCTGGATGGAGGATAGTTGCTAGCTCCTCAAAAACAGTTCGAGCTGGCAGCAACGGGTCGTGTGTTGGTACCGAATATGTTATCGAAAAATTCATACCATCTTAATGGGACGGTCTTAGTCAAGCACCAAGCGCAATTCCGATTATTCAGTTGAAGACCTGGCTTGATTGAATTTTTTCAGCGTGGCTCGATAAAGAATTGTGGGTGGTTTGTTAATCAAGCAAACGAGAGGAATAACCAGTCTGCTCGCTAATTTTGTGTTTGGATTTTTCAAGATAGCTATCTCCAATAAGAAAATTTCCATGAACCATTTTTCAGTAATCACGGTAGTTATGCTGTTCTCCCAGGCTACTTCTGTCGTTCAAGCTGCCAACGGGCAAGCTGATTTGGTTCAGCCATTGAACGGTGGGGCGATGGCCTTTTCGGAGTCAGTTGTAGCCGGTGTTGTTGCCGCCATTTTGCTTGGGGGTTTTAATTGGATTATAAAATCCGTATGGCTTGCCCACATATCTCCTTGGTGGGAAAATCTCACATACTCGGACGCTAGAGTGGATGGCATATGGGAGACAAAGTTAATTACCGATCTTGACTCCGATTATCGAGAGGTTGCGAAGATAAAGCAGGTTGGACATCGGGTCGCCGGGACCATTGAGTGCACCAACGGTGTTGATAGAGGTAATGCATATGAGTTTATTGGTACTATTCGCAATACAATACTATCTGCATATTACTGGAACACAGACAAAACAGCACTAGATTCAGGCTCATTTAGCTTAAGGCTTGAGAGCAATGGCGAGCGACTACGCGGCTACACAAGTTATTACTTTGATATTGACCACTCACTCAAGAGCAGGGAGTATTGCTGGACACGACACCGAGTGGTTAATCACGAGACCAAACAGATAATATTGAATGCAGGAAAGCCTGGAGTGCTTACGTCTATCGCTTCTCTTAGTCCTAACGAGGGACAAGAACCTAATGCCCCTTAGTCTCCGGTCGGTCGATGCGGAAGGCGCAGAGCGTTGCTTTTGAGCCTTAGGGACGGTCTGCACAACACCTGCCACGGCGTGAGTTGATGCACGCGGTTTCGGATGATGGCGACTACCGGCTCACTAGGCCCGTTTCAACGCTGATTGCGCCCCGATTCGCGGCGCTCAGCCCGCATGCAGGCGCACGCATCCCCGCACCTCCTACCGCAACGCGGGTCGCACCATCCACAGGTTGGACAGCCAAACAGTGTGTACAGCTGCGCCGTGTTCTTGGCCAGCCCGTGGTAACACACCTTTGCATGCCCGAACTGGCGCTTGATCACCCGGAACGGGTGTTCGACCTTGGCCCTAATGCTCGCCTTGGTGTTCTCCCGCTTGCCCATGATCGCGCCCATGGGCGAGATCTTGTCCAGCACATTGCGCTTGCCCGTGGGCATGGCCACGTGCCAATCGACATTGATTTGGTCTCTTCTCGTTTTTCCACGCCCTAGTAACCCGCATCTGAAAAGACTGGAGCGGCTGGAAAGCCGGCTTTGCAACCCAGATCCTAAAGCCCGCACTGGGTCGTCTCGCGATGGTCATGGTCGTCGACACCGGTCCTTCGATCAGGTGCATGACCAAAAACCGCTACCGGCACCGACCGCGAAGTGGAAGTCCCGGCCTTACAAGGAGTTGACGCTCAACGCCACCGGTAAGACGCATCAGAGCTAGAAGCGGGTGAAAACGGTTGGTGTCGACTTCACCGAAATTGGGCCGGTGGCTAATGCGCAGAGCGTGAGCCGCAGCCAACCGTGCAATGCATTTTGCTGTTCAATTGGATAGACCGAAGACCCATACCTCGACGGTGGTCATTCCGAATGGGATGTCTTTGAGTGTACTGAGCGAAAAAATGATCCGCTAAATAAACATAGTTGAGGTCTCCCTAATGCTGCTCTTAATCATTTCCGAAGTTGAACTGCCGTTCCAACTGCATTTGCCATTAGCATTCCGTTTTTTCCTCCGCCATCTAACTCGTTAAAGCTGAGATGAATAGAAATAACGGCATCTGCACCGATTAGTGCTGCTTTAAGTTTAATATCTGACAAAAGCTCATCTTTTGCCTCCTTCATCAATGATTCAAGCGCTTTACTTCTTCCGCCTACCAAGTCCCGTACCGAGTTAAATAAGTCAAAAAAGAAATTTATGCCGAAAACGCATTCTGCTGTTACGAGACCAAGTTCAGCACTAATTTCTTTATCGGAGATGGTTGGGGTTGTGAAAAGCTGTACTGACTCAGCGCATTCAGTGATCAGGTTTTGTGGAAGAATGCTCAAATCACGATGCATCCGGCATTTAAGTATGACCTCATCAATGTTTAATTCGATATTTTCGCAATTAATGCCTATGGATTCGCTGGTGAGCTTTCGCGTTATTCTTTTGTTGTTGTGCCAATACCCTATCTTTTGTCGGTGCCTGCCAGACGCTTTGCTTAGTCGTATTAGATTTGATAGTTCTTCGTCGGTTCTTATGGCTGTATCGTTATATTCAACAACATAATCTCCCTCTGTTATCCCGATAAAATCGGCCTGCGATTCTTTTACAATTGATTTTACTTTTAGCAGTTTTACTTTTTGCATAGTTTAACCCTCAAAATTAAGCCACCTCTATTTAAGTCGCTATGAGATTGGGTCTTGTATTGTTTAAATCAATCACCAAAAGATCAAGATGCAACTAATAACAACAGAGCAACTAGAATAATTTCATTTCATTTCATTTCATTTCAGGTCTAGACCCCATTCTTTACCCCCTCAAACACTTTGATGTAGTCGCAAGATCAAATTTTGCGTCCGGCAACCTTCGAATAATATGAGAAAACAGAACCTGAAAATGCTTACGAAATCATGTGATTGCCCTTCATATTTTATATGCTTGGCAGATCCGACTAAAACGCCGTCACTGGTGTTCGAGCGCTTACTGCACCAGTTCACGAACTGATACTTTGCATGCACTATAGCTTCAGGAACAAAACCGTTTACTTGCCCTGAACACACCATGTTCGTGTGAGATGTGATCATCCGTAGCAGCTTTACTGACAGCTCTTGGTCAAACTTCCGTATATCCGCGTAGGGTCGGGCACAGCCGCTCACTTCAGGCGAGACGAGTCGTTCTCGAAGCGCGGCCAAGCCGGCTAGGGTTGAGTGGCCGGTGACGGAGGTCCAGCGGTCGTTTGACCCTTGCATCCTCGAAAGATTGCTGACTGCGGCGACCGACATTCAGCCGTGCTATGTCACCGGCAGCACCCAGCCTGGAGCGACCTTCGCAATTTGGCGTGCGGCTTCGCAGTGACCTCGGTCGTTGAGGGTCGCGCCCGTGATTCACGATCACGGCCACATTGCGGTCATCCAAGCGCCAGGGATGTCGAGGCTCAGAGCTTAGCTAGCAAGAAACTGGTCGTCCAATGTGCAAACGCCAAGCAGACCGATACAAGCGTTCCTCTTTGGTGCCCCACCTAGACAACTGCAGCCATGTTGGGCAACACGGTGATGTCCCGCGAGGATCACGAGATTCGCACCTGGAAGAAAAGGTAATCAGCGGGCGCGCAGTACATGGAAAACCTGCTGCCTGATCAACCCATGAGCCACAAGGCACCGTGGTTTGACGCTGCACAAGGCATCGCCAGCTCGAAGGCGTCCAGGTCACCCAGTGGCGCGACAATCCAGCGCTCGACCGGAGCGCGCTCAAGGCACTGACGATTCCCGCGCTGCTCATCTACGGCGACTGCACACAGGAGGTTCACCGATCGACCGCACCGGCCCTCTCCCACGACCTATCACACGGGCGCCAGGCGGAAGTGGCGACAGCGGCCATGGTGT
Organism: Hydrogenophaga sp.; assembly: GCF_030656115.1. Taxonomy (GTDB): domain Bacteria; phylum Pseudomonadota; class Gammaproteobacteria; order Burkholderiales; family Burkholderiaceae_C; genus Hydrogenophaga. Next base: position 13,251 of record NZ_JAUSOO010000145.1, on the reverse strand, counting down.
GCACCGCGACAACCCGCAGGCCTTAAACGCGCTGCTGCTGGGCTTTCTGCGTGAGGTGTGCCCGCAGGCAGATCGTCCGGTCGCGGAGCCCGTCCAGCTTCCTTGATGGGACCTCAGCGCATGGCGTGAATCACGCCACGGAAGCATGCGCCTCAGCGGCTCGCCATCAAATCCACCGCCAGCCGCCCCAACGTCTTGATCGCGCCGTCGAACCGCGCGTCGCCTGGGTGCCCTACGTTCAGCCGCATGTGGTGGATGAAGCGGTGGTCGGCCGAGAACAGCACGCCCGGCGCGGTGCTGATGGCGCAGGCCCTGCCCCGCTGGTGCAGCGCCAGCGCGTCCACCTCGGGCGGCAGTTCCAGCCAGAGGAAATAGCCGCCTTCGGGCCGGGTGACGCGGGTACCGGCCGGGAAGTGCCGCTCCACCAGCTTCAGCGCGTGCGCCTGCTGCGCGGCCAGGGCCTCGCGCAGGCGGCGCAGGTGGCGGTCATACCCACCCTGGGCCAGGTAGTCGGCCACCGCCAGCTGCGGGGGAATGGCCGTGGCCAGCGAGGTCATCATCTTCAGCCGCTCCACCTGTGGCGCGTAGCGCCCGGCCGCCGCCCAGCCCACGCGGTAGCCCGGCGCCAGGCATTTGGAGAACGACGAGCAGTGCAGCACCCCGCCCTGCTGGTCAAAGGTCTTGGCCGGCGGCGGGCGTCGCGCGCCCGCGTGCAGCTCGCCGTACACGTCGTCCTCGATCAGCGGCACGCCGTGCTGCGCCAGCAGCGCCACCAGGGCCTGCCTCCGCGCCACCGGCATGAGCGCGCCCAGCGGGTTCTGGAAGCTGGGCATGAACCAGCAGGCCGCCACCGTCTGCCGCGCCAGAAGCTCGCCCAGCGCGGCCAGGTCCACGCCCTCCTTCGGATCGGTCGCCACCTCCACCGCCTTCAGGTGCAAGCGCTCGAGCGCCTGCAGCGCGGCATAAAACGTGGGCGACTCCACCACCACCACGTCGCCGGGCTTCGTGACCGCCTGCAGGCACAGGTTGAGCGCTTCCATGGCGCCGTTGGTGATGATGAGTTCGTTGTCGGCCAGCGGCACGCCCTGCAGCGCGTAGCGCTTGCGCAGCGCCAGGCGCAGGCCTTCGTCGCCCGCGGTCAGTGCGCCGGTGATCTGGCTGGCCTTCAGGCGGCGCATGGCGCGCGCGCCGCTGCGCGCCAGCTCGTCGAATGGGAACAGGTGCGGCGCCGGAAAGGCCGAGCCCAGCGGCACCACGTCGGCGTCGCGGGTGGAGCCCAGCAGGTCGAACACCAGCTCGCTGATGGCCACCGGCGTGGCCTCGCTGCGCGGGGGCGCCGGCTCGGGGCCGGCCCGCAGCGGGCGGCGCGTGGCGCGCACGAAGTAGCCTGAACGGGGGCGCGCCTCGATCAGCCCCAGCGACTCCAGGTGGCCGTAGGCCTGGAACACGGTGGACGGGCTCACGCGCCGCTGCTCGCAGGTGACGCGCACTGAAGGCAGTCGTTCACCCGGGCGCAGCAGGCCGGCGCGGATCGCGTCGGCCATGTCTTCGGCCAGCTGTTGGTATCGGGTCAGGCGGGTGCCGCTCATCTGATCTTCCTAGGTCCAGTTTTCTGGGTATATTACAGCGCAGATGGTGGACGCCGTGGCCGGAAGCCCATCCTGCTCCAACACACTCGGCGAGTGAACCGGCACCGTCACACCCAACGCGACAGCAGCACCAGCACCAGCGAGGTGGCCACGCCGAGGGCCAAGGCCGCAAAGGCCACGCTGCCGGGGTGCGTCTGCAAGACCCGCGCGACGCCGATGGCGTGTGCCACCAGGCCGAGCGTGAAACTGCGCACGACCTCGCCGTCCGCGCCGCCCTCGGTTCCTTCCGCCACCCACAACCAGCGCAGTAGCGGCCCCGCCAGCAAGGGGCTCAGCACGCCCGTGGCCACCACCGCCATGGCCGCCACCGCAGGCACGCCGCCCGCACGCTCGGCCGCCGGCAAGGCCATGGGCATGGTCGCGGCCTTGGGCGCCAGCGACAGGGCGAATGACATGGGCGTGTCGAGAAGCCAGCACAGCGCCACCGTGCCCAACACCGACACCAGGCAACCCGCGGCCAGCGCCGCCAGCAAGGTCACGGCCAGCCGCCGCAGCAAGGCCGCCTGCCGGTACAGGGGCACGGCCAGTGCGATGACAGCCGGCCCCGACAGCCAGCGCAGCACCCGGGTAGCCTCGGCGTACACCGGGTAACCGGTGCCGGCCAGCGCCAGCGCGGCGAGCACCAAGCCCGTGCCGGTGAGCACGGGCAGGCACAGCAGGTGGTGGCCACTGCGACGGTACAGCCACAGCGCGGCCAGGTAGGCGGCGAGCGTGATGAGCGACCAAAGCATCAACGCCGCGCCCGCTTCAGGAGGCGCTGCAGGGTCCAGGCGGTGACCACAATGGTCAGGGCCGTGCCCCCCACAGACACCAGCAGGAACGCCACCGCGTGTTGCGCCAGCAGCCCGGCGTACAGGCCCACCGCCGCCACCGACGGGATGAGCAGCAGCATCAGGTGGCGCAGCAGGGGCGCGCTCACATCGTCCAGCGCCTGGGGTACGTGGCCCCGCAGCACCAGGCCCGCCAGGAGCAGCAGCAAGCCCACCAGTGAACTGGGTACCGGCCAGCCGGTTCGCGCTACCAGGGCATCACCCAGCCACTGCAGCGCCACCAGACCCGCCATGGCCAGCAGCGCTTTGGCGGGGCGTGCGATCCGGGGCCACCGGCGGATGTGTGAATCAGGCATGGAACGAGCATCCGCGCGCCGCTCCTCCCGGCCCGGCTCAGAAACGGCTCTTTTTCCGAAACAGCGCATCAGATGCCATAAACATCGGTATCTGATCTGGTTCGATTTCATTTCAACTGAATCTGTGCAACCAGATGATCCCCGGCGACCATCGTGGCCATGCTCACCGACACCGGACTCCCTGGCACCGCTCCCGTTGTGAACGCGCTTCACGCTTCACCGTCTCCCCTGCAGCGGGTGGTGGACTCAGGCCTGCTGCGCTGTGCCGTCCCGCGCTCGCTGGGCGGCAAAGGCGGCCTCGACGATCTGGTGCATTCCGCGATGCTTCTGCAACAACAGGACCCCGAGGCTGCGGCGGTGCTGTGGGCGCAGCGCCTGGCCATCGAGGCGCTGGTGCAGACCTTCAACGTGGGGCTGCGTGAGCTCTGGCTGCCCGAATTCCTGAGTGGCACACGGGCGGCCACGCTGGCCCCAGGCTGCCGTGAACTCACCGCTGAAGACACGGGCCGGGGCTGGCTGCTGAGCGGGCGATTGCACGGGGTGCCCAACCTGCCCTGGGAGGGCTTCTCGCTGGTCGCACCGGTGCTCCTCGGTGACGGCAACGCGGGCTGGGTGCTGCTGCGCAGCGAGGAAGACGGTCTGTCGGTTCATGCCGCACCTGAAGCCCACCCGCATGGACACGAATCGTCCCATGCCTCGATCCACCTGAATCGCGTCTTCTTCCGCGAAGACGAATGGCTGGGCGAACGCGACCTGGCGAACCTCCTGACCCCTGCGGCTGAGGCTCTGGCGTCGTGCCGGCCAAGCGCTGCCGCCTTGAACACTTGAATCCCATGACCCATCGCACCATCCCCATCGTCCCGTTCAACAACCGGCCCGCTGAAGACAAGATCCAGGTGCGCTCGATCACCGGCGTGTTCACCCGCTGGCGCTGGGCCATGGTGTGGATCACGCAGCTGGTGTACTACGGCCTGCCTTGGCTCTCCTGGAACGACCGCCAGGCCGTGCTGTTCGACCTGGAGGCGAGCCGATTTTTCCTGTTCGGTGCGGTGCTCTACCCGCAGGACCTGATCTACCTCGCCGGCCTGCTGGTGATCAGCGCCCTGCTGCTGTTTTTCGCGACCACCGTGGCGGGTCGCGTGTGGTGCGGCTTCGCCTGCCCGCAGACGGTGTACACCGAGCTGTTCCAGTGGATCGAGCACCGCACGGAGGGCGACCGCCAGGCCCGCCTGCGGCTGGACCGCAGCCCCTGGAACGCCCACAAGATCACGCGGCGCGGCGGCAAACACCTGGTCTGGGCGCTGCTCGCCCTGTGGACCGGCTTCACGCTGGTGGGCTACTTCACGCCTATCCGCGAACTGGCCCTGGCCGTGCCGTACGAGTTGGGCCCCTGGGAGGGTTTCTGGATCGGCTTCTACGGCCTGGCCACCTACGGCAACGCCGGTTACCTGCGCGAGAGCGTGTGCCTGCACATGTGCCCTTACGGCCGCTTTCAGGGGTCGCTGATGGATCAGCGCACGCTGAATGTCGCGTACGACCACCGCCGGGGCGAGCCGCGCCGGGCGGGTGCCGACAGCGACACCCGCGCCAAATCCGCCGGGCACTGCATCGACTGCACGCTCTGCGTTCAGGTCTGCCCGACGGGCATCGACATCCGCCAGGGGCTGCAGGCGGCCTGCATCGGGTGTGGGCTGTGCATCGACGCATGCAACCAGGTGATGGACAAGATCGAGGCACCTCGGGGCCTGATCCGCATGGCCTCGCTGCGGGAGCTGGGTGGTAGAACGTCGGCGCCAGGGGTGACCCTGCAGCGGTTCTTGCGACCCCGTGTCGTGGTCTACGGAACGCTGCTCCTGATAGCCATGGCGGCCATGACCAACGCGTTCCTGACGCGTTCGGAGGTGCGGCTCAACGTCGTGCGCGACCGCAGCGTGATGGCGCGCACAGTGGACCAGGGCGCGGTGGAAAACGTGTACACCCTGCAACTGATGAACGCATCTGACCGTGTGCAGTCGTTGAGCATCGCGGTGCAACCGGCCGCCGAGCTGCGCCTGCTCAACCATTCCACCGTGGTCTTACAACCCGCGCAGGCCCACACCTTCACGGTGACGGCGCGCATGTCCTACCAGGTCGCAGCCTCAAAGGCAGGAGAGATTATCGACATCCACTTCGAGGTGAGCGATCCGGCCCACCCGTCGCTCGAGCCGGTGCGCGAGCCTTCGACCTTCATCGTACCGCGATAGGTTTCGAAGCGTGGGCCTGCGCGCATCCAACACACCGCGCCCCCTCATCCAGCTGGTCCCGAAGCTGGCCAGATTCCCGGCTAAAAGCTACATCTATCAGCAGGGCGAACCTTCCTCGACCGCGTTCGTGATCCGATCGGGCATTGCCTGCCTGGAGAGCGTCAATCACAGGGGCGAGCGCTGCATCGTTCATTTCCTTGGCCCGGGGGCGCTCATTGGCCACGAAGCCTGTCTGGGCGAGCCACGGTATTTCGATGCCCGTGCCTGCACAGATATCGTGTTGGAGCCATTCGGCAGCCAGGCCAGGTCGGACCCGGGTCGCCACGCGGGCATCCAGTCAGGGTCCGGTATGGCCGTATCACACCTGCTACGGGACATTACAAACTTTCGGGTGGAGCTGCACCGCTCAAGCGCCAGGCGCCGAGTGCTGTTGCTGCTGGAGCAGCTCAGAAAAGCCCACCCCAGAGAAGCCACGCCCCTCTGGCTACCGAGCCGCCAAGACATAGCCGACACGATGGACATCAACCACGTGGCCGCCAGCCGAGTGGTCGCCCGCCTGTACCGCGAGAAGGTGCTGCTCCGGGCCGCCCGCAACGACGAGGTGGGCATTGACTGGCACCGGGTGCACCGCCTGCTGCAAGCGGAACCCTGAGCTTCATGCCCACACCTGTGGTGTCGGCTCGGCGCGGTTTCGAGACAAAATTTAATCCATCGATATGCAACAACGTTTGCATTGATAGGACAACTTTCACAAGACACCTAAGCTCGCGCTAACAGTCAAAACCCAGCCACCGAACGGCTGGAAAACACAACAAGTCGAGGTGTCTAGACACCTCCGACAGGAGACAAACATGGAGCGTTCGTTCGCTGAAGAGTTCTCACGCCTGTCGCTGGGCGCTGGAGAAAAATTTCATGGTGAAGGCATCCTCGCCGTCACCAAAGCCCTGCTGCAGTCCGGTGTGAGCTACATCGGCAGATACCAGGGGTGCCGGTTTCGCACCTGATCGATGTGCTCGGCGATGCACGCGAGTTGTTGGACACGCTGGGCATCTATTTTGAGAACAGCGCGTCCGAAGCCGGTGCCGCCGCCATGCTGGGCGCTTCCATCAACTACCCGGTTCGCGGTGCGGTCACCTGGAAGTCCACTGTGGGCACCAACGTCGCCTCGGACGCCCTGTCCAACCTAGCCTCCGCCGGTGTTCAAGGTGGGGCGCTGGTGATCCTGGATGAGGACTACGGCGAGGGCTCCAGCATCATCCAGGAGTGCACCCACGCGTTCGCCATGAAGTCGCAGATGTGGCTGATGGACCCCCGGCCCAACCTGACCTCCATCGTCGAGGCGGTTGAGAAGAGCTTTGAGCTCTCCGAAGCCAGCCACACGCCGGTCATGCTGCAGTTGCACATCCACGCCTGCCACGTGCACGGCTCCTTTGTCTGTAAAGACAACCGTGCGCCCGAGATATCGACCCGCGAGACCATCAACCAACCCAAGTTCGACTTCTCGAACATCAACCTGCCGCCGTCCATATACGCCCACGAGCGACTGAAGATCGAGTCGCGTTGGCCTGCTGCGGTCAACTTCATCAAGGACCACCAGCTCAACGAGCGCTTTGGCGGCGACTGCACCGACGTGGGACTGGTCATTCCAGGCGGTCTATACAACGGCACGATCCGCGCACTGCAGCAGCTGGGTCTGGCGGATACCTTCGGCAACAGCCGCATTCCGCTGCAGGTGCTCAATGTGGTGTACCCGCTGGTCCCCGATGAGCAGAGGATACCTAAAAGCCCCAGGCAAGGCCGACTGACTGCTTGAGGGCGACAAGTTGCACGGCGAGGATGTCGCTAGTGGGTCGCGCACAGTCGCTCACCTCGGGCGCGAGGAGTCGTTCACTAAGCGCGCCAGGCTGGCATGTGTTGTGAGGCCGGTGACGGAGGTGCAGCGGTCGTTCGTCCCTTCCATCCTTGAAGGACAGGTGACCTCAAGCCGCCGACGTTCAGGCGAGCTACGCCACCGACAGCAAGCAGCCTGGAACGGGCATATATCTTGGTGCCGGTGAACCCTCGTTTCAGGTCAACATCAAAGTGCAACCCCTGACCTGCCCCCCATCATCGCCTGACCTCATGATCTACAACCGCCCCCGTTCGCATCGGTTGTGTGCGGTCTGGCGGAATCCTGGACAACCCGACCGGAAGAGCTGAATCCTGCAAGAACAATGCGATCGCCCTGGCCAGCTTCACATCTCTGGCATCCGGTGACTTGGCCAGGGCCTGGCCAATGTGCAGCCAGGCTCGCAGCGCCTCTGTCCGGGTGGTCCGCGATTTCGGGCTGTTCTTGTCCTCTGGTCTGACTTTCCTCAACCGTCCGTCCTCCCTGGCCTTCAGCCGCCAAAGATGTTCCGAGTTCCTGGTCTGAAACCGGGTGGCCTGCCGGGTGGCCTCAACCTCCACCCCGTAACCACGCAGTTTCTCGGCAAAGGTCTCGCGCCACCGTTGCAGGTCGGCCTTGCGCGGGTTGAGTCGTTTTCCGTAGATCGACTCTGCCCGCACGCTGAGGTGCACGTGCGGGTTCGCCTGGTGGTCGTGCAACACCATCACGTACTTGTGGTTCGCCAGCTCGGTCTTTGCAAACTCGCTCGCCGCCCGCTGGACGATCCGCGGGTCCGTGCCGCGTGGCATGGACAGCATGATGTTGAACGCCTCGCGCCGGTGTCCTTCGTCCCCGATCAGGCTGCCGCCATAGCGCCACTCGTCACTCAGCTCGTAGACAGCGGACCGACCTTGCAGGACCTCGCCCTGTTCGTTCTCCATGCCGAGACGGCCGTTCTTGCTGATGTATCGGAAGTGCGCCGCAATGGCCAGCATGCCCCGCCCTCCCCCGGTGACCTTGACCATGACCTGAGGCGCCCTCTTCACCACGGTGGATTCAATGCGCTTGCGGATGGCGTCCGCGCGCTGGTGCATGCCCCCATCGCCCAGCTTGGGTAGCGGCCTGACCTTGACCACCCGGTTGCCTGGGTAGAACAGGCGATCACCCCACTGGACGAGTACCCCGTCGATGTTCGGCGCTTGGCTCATGGCGTTCTCCTTGAAGTCACCGGTTGGACCAGTGGGTGGTCTCGGTGGATGACCCACGCGGGTGCAGATCGGCCATCAGGGCCGCCGCCTGGGCGAGGTGACGCCGGACGTCTCCGTCCAGCGTGTCGAGCATGTCGCGGTAGGCCACTGCTTTTTGCACGTTGCTCTGGGCCATCAAACGCGAGAGGGTGTGGATGTTCCGGCTGAGACTGGAGAGCTTCGCGTTGGACTTGATGAGTTCAACGATTTCCGCGGTGCGGCTTGCGCCTGTGGTCAAGGCAGGAACACCCGTGATCAAGCCTGCCAGGTAGGCATCACGCGACATCTGCGCGGTGTGCGCACCGACAGCCAGCCGCCTGGCCTCGGCGGTTGTCAATCTGATTGACAACTTGACCCGGGGCACATGCGACGCGCCAAGGCGCCCGGTATTGACGACCAACTGAGGGACGGACTCGGACTGTCCGAGTTCGCGGGCCACAGCCCGACGAACCAACACCGACACGCTCTCCCGGCGGGCCTGAGCGCAGCTCACCAGCGCGGCCTTGAGGCCGCGCAGATCGACCGTGATGAAGTCAGGGTGGCGGGTGTTCATGGGTCCCCCAAAGTTCAAACGAGAGCGAAGCGAGTCGTTTGTGAAAACGGCGGCGGGCCGCCTATCTCTGCACTCCTCCATGCAGACAGTCTGCCCCTGGATCGAGCACCCTGACGTGCTGGATTCGGGCCAAAATCCAGCTCGAACCTGGGCCGTTGAGGCATCTAAGATCGCCCCAACCCCTCGATACCGCCGACTCAACTGCACGACGACTGAACAAGCCGAACCACCAGCGAACCGCCAGTGCACAAACTGAACAGGGAGTGAACAGGGAGTGAATCGCCACTGCATAGGTACTGAACCAGACGCTCGACCGAATCCAGGTGTTTGTTTCTTTATCTAGTTATTTGTTGACAAATAACTAGCTTTAGCAACAAACTGCATGAATGATCCATGGCAAAAACTCAACGATGGAAAACGCCGTGCTCGCACTCGCCGAGCGCCGGCCTCTTCTGCGGGCGCGCGACCTGACCGCGCAGGCACTGCCAACCGTTGTGCTCAGCAGGCTGGTCGCCGCAGGCAAGCTGGAGCGTGTGGCACGTGGCGTCTACAGCCTGCCGGGGCGTGCACTCAGCGAACACCGGTCCCTGGCCGAAGTAGCCCTGCGGGCGCCGCGTGGTGTCGTGTGCCTGCTGTCTGCGCTGCGCGTCCATGGCATCGGCACCCAGGCGCCGTTCGAGGTCTGGTTGGCGATTCCTCCGCACACACCCACACCCCGACTAGACCAGCCGGCGCTGCGTGTGGTGCGCATGTCTGGCCCGGCCCTGACCGAAGGCGTTGAACCCATCGACATCGATGGCGTGCAAGTCCCGGTGTTCAATCCGGACAAGACGGTGGCCGACTGTTTCAAGTACCGCAACAAGATCGGCCTGGACGTGGCGCTGGAGGCGCTGAGCGATGGCTGGGCGCAGCGCAAGCTGACCATGGATGCGCTGTGGCACTACGCCGCGGTCAACCGCGTAGCCAATGTGATGCGGCCCTACCTGGAGAGCGTGACAGCATGAGCCGCAACCTGGCCGCCTCCATCCGCGCCCGCTTGAAGCAACGTGCCGATGCCAGGAAGCAGGACTTCAACCTGATCCTCACCCACTACGGGCTGGAGCGGTTGCTGTATCGCCTGTCGATCTCACCCCTTGCCGGCAACTACCTGCTCAAAGGTGCGCTGCTGTTTTCGCTGTGGTACGACCGGCCACACCGGCCGACGCGCGACGCGGACCTGCTGGGTTTTGGACCGGACGACATCGATTCTGCCGTTGCAGCCTTCCGTGAGATCTGTGCGATGGAGGTGGAAGACGGCATCGCGTTTGACCTCGCTTCGGTCAAGGGCTCGGTGATCCGCAAGGAGGCGGGCTATGGCGGTGTGCGGATCGACCTGCTGGCGAAGCTGGACGGCGCTCGCATCACGCTGCAGGTGGACATCGGTTTTGGCGATGCGGTCACACCCGCGCCCGAATTGGTGAGCTACCCGGTGTTGCTTGAAGACCTGCCAGCACCGCAATTGCGTTCGTACCCGAAATACACAGTGGTGGCCGAGAAGTTTCATGCGGTGTGCCTGCTCGGCATGGCCAACACCCGGATGAAGGACTACTTCGATCTGTGAGTGCTGCTCACCGAGGGTGCCCTGGAATCGACAGAACTGCGCCGCGCCATCGACGCCACCTTTGCCCGGCGGCAACTGCAGGTGCCGGACACCACACCTTCTGGCTTGAGCGATGCATTTGCACGGGATGCCGTGAGGACAGCGCAATGGATCGCGTTCCTGAAAAAGAACCGGCTGCAGGCGCTCAATCTAGTGGACGTTGTCACCCTGCTGCGCGATGAGTTTCAGAAGCTGCAAAAGCAAGGCTGAAAGGCTTGGTGGTACTTTTGGTGGTACCTCAAACTTCAGACTAGAGAAATCTGAGGTTTCATGAGCCTTCCAGCCCATGATGTGAACGACGCCCTCTCCGCCAGAATTGAACCCAAGTGATTGATTCACTTGGGTTTTTTCTTTGGTTGGCGATTCTTCTAACATCCCGAAAATGGTGCTTCCGGTTGATAGCGAGCCCGAATCGCTGAACTTTGGCCGATTGGGCTGACGCGTGGTGGGGAGCAGATTCGACGGAGCCAGCATGACCCGCGATGGCGGCGTGATATTGCTCGGCCAGGTGGACCGCAAGCGGGGAGTGATGGACGTGGCGGCGCACTGCATCGCCGATCCGATCAGCCCGCTGCGGATCAAACACGGCATGCGCGACATTTTGCGCCAGCGGGTGTACGGGCTGGCACTGGGCTTGGAAAACCTCAACGACCACGCTACGCCAGGACGTGGCCCTGCAGATGGTCATGGGCGTGGACCGAAAGGTCACCCGCCAGTGCACCCACCGGTGTCGCCTTGAGAAATCGGTCGATCGCGCCCCGGCTTGGTGGCTGCACGAGGTGCTGCTGGAGATCAGTTCATTGCCAGCTTCGAAGGAGTTGGTGCTGGACTTCGACGGCACCGCCAACCCGCTGCATAGTCAACAAGAGGGCCACATCATTCACGGTTACTACGACAGCTACGGCTATCTTCCGCGGTACATGTTCTGCGGCCAGCAACTGCTGTGCGCCTACCTGCGGACCAGCCACATCGACGGGGTGCAACATGCAGCGGCCATCCTCAGATTGCTGGTACGGCGGCTGCGTACGCAGTGGCCCGACGTGCGCATCGTGTTCCGTGGGGATTCGGGCTTTTGCCGCCAGCGCCCCCTCAACTGGTGCGAGCGCGCAGGCGGGGACTTTCATCGTGCGCTTGGCTCGCAACGCGAGGTTGCAGGCGCAGGTGGCGTATGCCGAACTGTCGATGAAGGACAGGTACGGGTGCACGGAACTCAAACAGCGCTTGGTCGACGAGTTCGACTGTGCCGAGCAGAACTGGCCACACGAGCGGCGCGCGGTCACCACGGCTTGAATGGGGCCGAAAGGCTACACCCGCGTTTCATCGTCACCGACCTGTCTGGTGAACCCCGGGCATTGTACGACGGCCTGTACTGCCAGCGCGGCGAGGCAGAGAACCGGATCAAGGAGGCGCAAGTCGGCCTGTTCGTCACCCGCACGAGCTGCCATGTGCTGCGCTCCAAGCATGCTGGCCGCAATGGCCAACCAGCCGACTGTCGGGAAAATATCCGGATTAAGGACCTGCGAATGCAAAATCGAACCTAGTTCGAAATCCTATAAATATCTTTCAAATAAATTGAAAGTGAAGTAATCTCAGATGCATGAGTCGAGGACGCCAACCGCAGGTCATTCAGCTGTCGCGAGAAGATTGCAAGACCCTTGAGCGATTGATCCGTCGAGGCACCGCCGAACAACGCCAAGTAATTCGAGCGCGGATCGCGTTGATGTGCCATGCGGGGGCGTCGACGACGGCGATCGCAGAGGCCGTGGGCGTTTCCGTGCAGACGGTCTCTCATTGGCGCACCCGATTGGCCCGGCAAGGACTCAAGGGCTTGAACGAGGTGGCGCGGCCCGGGCGACCCCGGCGCATCGACGCCGCGCAGCGGCTGGAATTGCTCTCTCTGGCCTGTGAGCCCGCCGAAGTGCAGGGGCGCGCTACGCCGACGCTGGACGAGGTGGTGCAGCGCGCCGTCGAGCGTGGCGTTGTCAAGCAGATCAGCCGCAGCCACCTGCAACGCATTTTGCAGGCGGGCGACTTGCGCCCGCACCGTGTGCGGCAGTGGCTGCACAGCCCAGATCCGCAGTTCCGCCAGAAGGTCAACGCCATCTGTGAGCTGTACCGTCAGGCCCCCAAGGGATCGGTCGTGCTGTCGATCGATGAGAAGACGGGAATCCAGGCCATCGAGCGCAAGCACGCGGACCACCCGCCGGCGCCAGGACGTGTGCGACGGCGCGAGTTCGAATACATCCGCCACGGCACGCAGGCCCTGATCGCCGCCCTGGACGTGCACTGCGGGCGCGTGATGGGCAGTTGCACGGATCGGCGCACCCAAGCCGACCTCCTGGCCTTCATGGAGCAGGTCGCGCTTGCTTACCCCAAGGGGCGCGTTCATATCGTGTGGGACAACCTGAACACCCACCGCGCCCAGGCCGTGTGGGATGCTTTCAACGTCCGACACGGGCACCGGTTTGTCTTTCACTTCACGCCGCTGCATGCGAGCTGGGTCAACCAGATCGAGCTGCTGTTCGGCATCTACTCGCGCAGCGTCCTGCGCCACGCCAGTCATTCATCGATCGCACAATTGCGCGAGCGCACCGAGGCCTTCATGGCGCAGCGCAACCAGGCGCCCAAGCCGTTCAAATGGACCTTCGCCGGCTTTGAGCTACAAACCGGTGAACCCCTGAGGTTCAAACACCATGCCAACGTTGGAAGCACAAAGAAAGGCCGCTGAGCTGCAGCGCCAACTCGCTACGCTCACCGGTCACCAGCGCGCTCGCGTCAGGCCCTATGGCAAGCACCTGCTGATCCAGATGCACAGTGGCGCCAGTGACGACAACGACGAACACGTCGACACCATCGCACGCCTCACCGAACTCGCGCGCAACTCCTACTCAGCCGCATTCCGCAGCCACACCGGGCGCTGGGAGCCA
>NZ_JAUSOO010000144.1 GCF_030656115.1 Hydrogenophaga sp. | reverse complement strand
CAAAGCAGCCCAGGGAACCACGGTGTCCATCTGCTGCAAAAACGCCTGTTTGCGGGTGCGCCGCGTGCTCAGGTTCAGGTCAAAGCTGCTTTGTTTCATGGTCACTGAGTGTGCTGCACTGGGCTTACGTCTGCCATACCTCGGGGGTGGTTTTGCAGCGTTTCCCTAAATGGTCAGTGCACGTTTCGCGCTAGCAATCGAATTTCACTAATGGCGCGAATCCAATCACCAGCCCGTGCCTCAAGCGTCCGCTCTGTATGCACGTGCTTAAATGCGCGCTCTCCTAGCTGCTTGCGCATGTCTTCATCCTGAACCAGTGCTTCCATGGCGCGATACCACGCTTCGACGTTATTGTCAACTAGTATGCCAGTGACGCCGTTAAGGACTGAGGCGGGATATGGGCCGATCTTCGAAAAGATACCCGGAATACCCAAGATGCCATAGTCTAAGTATTTGATATCGGATTTGTATTGGTTGAATTGCCTGGATGATAGCGGTGCCAGTCCAATATCCCAATGTACATTGGATCGGAACCAGTTGGCAAAACATTCATAGTGGGCACCGTCAGTGGGTTCCAAGAATTTCACTGCGGTACCAAATAGTCTTTTTATTCGTTCTTGTTCAGCACTCACACCCACAATCTCTAAACGCACACTATCTGCATAATGGTAAAGTAACTTGCGCAACGGCTCTACGATGATTTTCAGATCATAGGCATGGGTAAGTGTTCCCATGTAACCAATTCGTATGAAGTCATCACTCTCTGCGCGACTAAACGGGCGTGAACCTGGGCGCACGACATCTCGTTCTTTAGGTTTGAACAGACGTTCATCAAGAGCATTGGGTAAGACGATCACTCTTGAATTGAGTGCAGAAAGCCGTTGAGCAAGCGCTGGTGTGGAAACGATTAGACCGTGTGCAGTACGGATGAAGTATCGGGTTGCTCTTAGCGTCTCTTCGGCGATGGAATTGCCCTCCTCATCCAATCCGAGATCAAGCAGATTGTCATCCAGAGTGTAAATCAATGTGGCACCACGCTGCCTGACCTCGGCGACGAGTTCAATCGCATCTTGCTCGCACAGGTCCGGCTTCCACCACCGCTCAACGATCACAACGTCCGCTGGTTCCCGAGCAAGTTGATGGGATGTTATCAATCGCACCGACGCAGCCAGGGATGGATGGCCCAACGGCCGCAATAGACGAATATGGGAACAGCCGTGGGCTTCACCCGTACGATCGTGTTCGAAAAGCACATTTATAGTTAGGCTCATGTGGTCTCCTTTATTGAAACAGCGTCTCAAGAATTACACTCGCAGGTTTCTCTGGAAAGAATAGCGCCGCTGAAGCAAGAGCCACACTCTGCATTCTGCGGCGCTGATCGTCAGAATTGATCAAGGTTGAAGCAGCCGCAACTACGGCGTCGATATCTGACGTATCAACAATAAGCGCATTTACACTATGCTGTGCAAAACTCGTTGCCCCACCGGCCTGCGGTAATATAGGAATAGCGCCGCATGCCATAGCCTCCATTGCAGTCAGGCCCATTGCCTGGAAATGTGACATGTCGATAAACAGGTCAGCAGAACTGAGTAGCTGCGCGGTTTTCTGCGGTGTCAATTGTCCGTAGTTTGCGAACTTGGTATCTGCATTGCCCCAGGGGATCGGGGGGCCATCCTTCTCGGTGCCGAAGATTGATACCGCAACCCTGTCGCCGAACGCTGCCTTGATCTTGGCCAGTGCCGTAATCGTTCCCTCCGCATTTCGACGTGGAGAACTTGGACGCACCATTGCCACTATATGTACAGCACCGTTCTGGAATCCCTGTTCTCGCCGCCTCGGAAAGAATAAATCAGCATCAAAGCTAACCCCCACAACGACAGGGCTGCGACCTGTCTTGGCTAAGACCTCGTTCCGATTCCACTCAGTTTTGGTGAACAAACGCATCTTGGGAACAAGACTATATGATGCCAAGGCTGTCTTGTAGGCATCGGTCCCCACGTTAAAGAAATAAGGCTCGAAATCTTGAATGTAGTAACCTAGAACGGGACCATTGGGAACAGTTTGCAGAGGCGCAATCCATTGAACAGAATGATTGGCTGTTGCTATCACAGCGTCGAATCCCACCGCGTGGCGAGGAATGTCTGCACCGGAGTCAACATAGATTAGAGGTATATCCAAGTTAGGATAACTTTTCTCGAATGCCCGCTTGTGGGTGGCGAGATTCAAGAGAGTGACACCAACGCCCATGCGCATCATGGTCAAAGCCTCTGTGATCACAACATTGCCACCACCACCGGCATGCATGATGGGTAATACAAACAGTATCCGTTTTCCTTCCCATGCAGCGCGTGCGCGCGAGGTGACCATCTCGCGTATGAAGTTGGCAGCTGTTCTAGCACGAATCGAAATCAGAGATCGATCCCAACGGCATTGGTCTACTCCTTGCGCAATGATTTCGCTGCCATGTTTGGCTGTGAGTTGCATTCCTGCGTGATCAGCAAGTAATTTTCGCTTCTCATGGCTGTAACTTTTAGATTGTTCGTGGTATACATAGGCATCGTCGGCTAACGCCAAAGACCAGCCTGCTTTTCGCGCACGGAGGCAATAGTCGTTCTCCTCGCCATATCCTCGGCCAAATGTCTCCTCATCAAATTGTCCGATTTTATCGATGACGTCTCGGCGTATCAAAAGGCAAAATCCGTTCAGGAAGCTCATGCGAGGATAGGTTTGTCCCGAGTATTTTGCAACAAGCCCCCCCATTTCTTCAATAGAAACTGCTTCAGGTAACGGATTTGTTGCCCAATCGCCATCTTTTTCAATTTCTGGAATTGATTGCCAAGAGGCAGTATTGCTCAATGGACCTACCAAACCAATTTTAGAATCGGATTCCGCGCATGCCACCATCTTCTCAATCCATCCAGGCGTCACGATGGTATCAGAGTTTAGCAGGATCAGGTATCCGGCCGTTGATGTCCGCATCCCCTGATTCGCCGCAAATGTATATCCCTTGGCTTCTTCGTTGCGCAATAAGATTGCACCTTGCTCTTTGCAAAAATTCAGGAGATAGTCTCGGGTATCATCTCGACTACCATCGTCCACAATTACAATCCCGCATTGCGAGGGTGAATGTCGCACGATGGAGCTCAGACAATTTCTTACGTCATCCAGTGCGTTATGCACACAAACGATAACGTCTACGCTAGTTGGCAAATTGTAAGTTTTCCAAAATCGATAACCTTGGCCAAGCGTCTGAGGATGCAGAAGATCTTGATCATTTGGGTATGGATACCTTAAATTTTCTATCTCCTGATCTGATAACGATAGTGGTGAAACAGTAGCAGGGACTGGTAAAACATACGATCGCGAGCTGGATGAGTTAGAGTAGTCACGCAGACGCTGCATGAATCCCTTGAAGCCTGACGCACTAATGATGTCAAGACTACGCCTAAGCATCATCAAACCGCCCGAGACAAGACCCCCATGATTGCCAATATATTGCCTAGCAAGTCTGATTGCATGTGCGGAGAGGTGAATTTTTCTGCGCAACCACCGAAAAGGCTTAGTTATTTTTAAAGAATTGCTAAGATAAAGTCTATTTAACTCTTCCTGTTGTTCATATTTTTGATGGTTTAAACAGCGAATGAGTCCATCACGCTCTGCTATGGCTGCAGTGAGGACCTGAAAACTTTCGGCTGGCGATGTGGATAAATTGGCCCAATAGTTATTGGACTGCGGCTGTACGTTTATTTCAGAGTCTATAAAGTATAAGTGTCCTGAAGCAACCGATTCATCAGTCCCTGCGATGATTCTACTTCCTAACTGGTTTATTTTTGGGTTATTTTTTTTAATTACGCACATTGAGTTCAGGAATTCCACGGAGTGAATTTGTGCAAGCGTGCGCTCGGAAATTTCAACTTGAAATTTTTCTTTGAATCCGGAAATTAACGCGGTGCGCGTTTTTTCTACTCCCCAATGCTCGTGATTAATGACATCGGCAAGTAACTTGAAGAAGTTAACGGAGGAAAATGGATAATAAATTGCACCATCAAATTCTTGCCAATAGCTACAGTGCAGGTCTTCGGCGACAAATAGACCGCCATCCCTAAGTGCCGGAAAATATTGGGCAAACGCTTTGACGATGTCACCCGATGTGTGCGATCCGTCTTCGATGATCAAGTCAAAAGTAGCTGATTGTTGGTGTATTTTGTGCTGGGTGTCGTTAGTGGTGGCGTCGCCCACGATGACGGTAATGCGTGGGTCTTCATAAGTCAGCTTTGCACAGTCAGGGTTGATATCGCAGCCTACAAATTTTGTTCCATTGATCAAAAACTGACTCCAAATTTCCAGCGACCCACCATTCTGAACACCAATTTCCAACAAAGATATAGGCTGCTCACGGTAGGGGGTAAAAAGCCTGTCGTATTCACTCAAATAGAGTGACCATTTGTCAGAAACTTTGCCAGTGTGGTTTTGATATAGATCGGCCAGTGTTTTCATATTTTGGATATACATACATTTTTGAACTCAACCCCTACCAATCCATAACGGACTTTGCTGGATACCACATGCATGATGAGTGCGTTGTGCAGCCAATGGTGTTGAACGTGATTATATAGGTCGCCATCGGCCAATGAAGTCATGACTGTGTAATCGCCATTGGGCAACATGGGCAATCTGAAGTTGAACTCAGCCTGAAATCGATGTCCTGCCAGTACGGGGTGTGGCTGCAGGTTAGTGAATGGCAATGTGTTTTCGCCAAACAGATCTTGGCCCAATTTATCGCGCACCAAAAAACCAAGGATGGGTCTGTCCATGTCTTCGTGAGCGACGGCTGTGATGCACATCTTGACCATCTCCCCGCCTTGCAGGACGCCATTGCTATTTTTGGGATGGCTGGCCACCGTCAAGTTGACTGCTACTATTTCGCCAGCGCCGCTTTTCCAGCCGTTGGCCTCATTCAGGTTGCTCAGCACCTGGGCTTGAGCGTGGTAGTCCAAAAGGGGCGGTGCACCTGTGGTGTGGCTTCTTTCCGGTTCTATTGCGCGCGCTTCTTCAGGTTGACCTTTGTGGTTTATCCCCAGCTTTTCAATGGCTTGCAGTTGTGCTTCGCCCCCATAGACTTCTTGAAGTGTGTACTGCAAATAATTTTCTGAGATGTCCTTGGCGGCGCCTATCTCGCGCACCTGGCTGCTGTGCAGCCACACTGCGTTCTCACACAAGTTGAGTACAGAGCCCATGTCGTGGCTGACAAAGAGCAAGGTGCCGTTTTCTTTGAATTTGCGGATGAAGCGCATGCACTTCTGTGTAAACACCGCATCACCCACCGCAAGGGCCTCGTCGACCACCAAAATGTCAGCATCCACGTGCGCAATCACGGCGAAAGCCAATCGAACGTACATGCCGCTGGAGTAAGTTTTGACGGGTTGGTAGATGTGATCGCCTATTTCGGCAAACGCAGCAATCGCATCAAAGCGTTGATCGATTTCGGCTTTGTTCAGCCCATAGAGGGATGCGGCCATGTAGACATTTTCAACCCCGCTGAACTCAGGGTTGAAGCCCGCTCCCAACTCCAGCAGCGCGGCTATACGGCCTTTTATCGTGATTTCGCCCGCTGTGGGATTGAGTGTGCCGCAGATCATTTGCAGTAGGGTGGATTTGCCCGAGCCGTTGCGGCCGATGATGCCGACGGTCTCGCCTTTTTTGATCTTGAAACTGACATCTCTGAGAGCCCAAAATTCTTTGTAGTACTGCTTGCGCCCACGCACCAGCATTTGCTTGAGACGGTCGCTGGGCTTGTCGTAGATCTGATAACACTTACTTAGGCTATTCACCTCAATGGCGTATTCGGTGGTGTATTCAGATGACATCGGCAAACCCTTTGCGTGTCTTCTGGAACCAGGCAAAGCCCAGCATGGAAAAGCCCAGGGCTCCGCAAGCGGACATGGTCAGAAGGCGGATGCTAGGGAACTTGCCCCAGTACATCAAGTCTCGAACCATTTCTATAGGCGCGGTGAGTGGGTTCAGGAAAATAACGCTTTGGTACGCAGGCGGCAAAGACGAGGCAGGGTAAAAAATAGGGGTCAAAAACATCAGCATGGTGATGAGCACGCCAATGATCTGCCCTACGTCGCGCAGGTATACGCCCAACGAGGCTAGCGCCCAGCTAAGACCCATCACAAACAGCACAAGCGGCATCAGCACCAAGGGCAGCAGCAGCACATGCCAATGTGGCAAACCAAACAAGATTGCATACGCCACCAGCCAAACACCCAGGCTGACGACAAACTGAAACAAAGAGCTGCCCATGTTGACCCAAGGCAGCACTTCCAGCGGAAAAATGACCTTTTTAACGTAGTTGGCATTGGCTAAAATCAGACCGGGTGCTTTGCTGATGCATTCAGCAAAGAGGTTGAACACCATCAGACCGGCAAACAGAACCAGTGCAAATTCGGTTTTGGAGTCACTGCCACCCGAGCCCCAGCGCGCCTTAAAAACGACACTGAAGACAAACGTGTAGACCATCAACATAAAGATGGGATTGGCCAGCGACCAAAAAATGCCCAACATGGAACCTTTGTAGCGGCCAACCACTTCGCGCTTTACGAGGCTACGGATTAGCGCTTTGTTGCGCCAAAGGCTGACCACTAGCTCCCGAGGAGATGCAGAAAAATTTTGCATCAGGCAAATACCTCAGCTCGTGCAAGGATAAGACCAGCTTGGTCTTTGGCAGATAGTTTTGGTGCAATGTCCGCAGGCCATTCAATGCCAATAGTCGGATCGTTCCACGCAATACACCGCTCGTGCGCAGGCGCGTAGTAATCGGTGGTCTTGTACAGAAAGTCGGCCGTCTCACTCAATACCAAAAACCCATGCGCAAAACCCGCCGGCACCCACAGTTGCTTGTGGTTTTCTTCAGTTAATTCCACGCCAACCCACTGGCCAAAGGTGGGTGAGCTTTTGCGGATGTCCACCGCCACATCAAACACCGCGCCGCGCACCACTCGCACCAGCTTGCCCTGGGGTTGCTGCAGTTGGTAATGCAAGCCGCGCAGCACACCCTTGGCGCTGCGGCTGTGGTTGTCCTGCACAAAGTTCACATTCAGTCCGGTGGCTTCGTTGAAGGCTTTTTGGTTGAAGCTTTCGAAGAAAAAGCCGCGTGCATCACCAAATACCTTGGGTTCAATCACCATCACGTCGGGGATGGCGGTGGGTGTGGCCTTCATACAAAAACCTTTTCGTTCAAGATGCGTTTGAGGTACTGGCCGTAGCCGTTCTTCAGCAGCGGCTGGGCCAGAGCTTCCAGCGCGGCGCTGTTTATCCAGCCATGGCGCCAGGCAATTTCTTCCGGGCAGGCAATCTTCAGGCCCTGGCGGTGTTCCAGCGTGGCAATGAACTGACCGGCTTCGAGCAGGCTCTCGTGGGTGCCGGTGTCCAGCCAGGCGTAGCCGCGCTTCATGATCTGCACGTTGAGCTGGTCCATGTCCAGATACACTTGGTTCACGGCGGTGATTTCCAGCTCTCCCCGAGCGCTGGGCTTGACGGCTTTGGCAATGTCCATCACCTGGTTGTCGTAGAAGTACAGCCCGGTGACGGCGTAGTTGCTCTTGGGCTTGAGGGGCTTTTCTTCGATGCTGCTGGCTTTGCCGGCGGCGTCAAACGCCACCACGCCGTAGCGCTCGGGGTCTTGCACGTGGTAGGCGAACACGGCCGCGCCGCTGGTTTGTGCATCGGCATCGCCCAGCAGGTGGGTGAAGTCGTGACCGTAGTAAATGTTGTCGCCCAGCACCAGCGCGCTGGGCGCGTTGCCCACAAACTGCTCGCCGATGATGAAGGCCTGCGCCAAGCCGTCCGGGCTGGGTTGCACCGCGTATTGCAGGTTCATGCCCCAGGCGCTGCCGTCGCCCAGCAATTGGGCAAAGCGCGGCGTGTCTTGCGGCGTGCTGATGATGAGCACATCGCGAATGCCCGCGAGCATGAGCGTGCTCAGCGGGTAATAAATCATGGGCTTGTCGTACACCGGCAGCAGTTGTTTGCTGATGGCGAGGGTGGCCGGGTGCAGCCGCGTGCCGGAGCCGCCTGCGAGGATGATGCCTTTGCGTTGGGTCATGGGTGTTCCTGTTGCGGTCAGAGAATTTCGCTCAGCATGCGCCGCACGCCGTGTTGCCAGTCGGGCAGCACCAGGCCAAAGGTCTGGCGCAGGTGGGTGGTGTTCAGGCGCGAATTCAGCGGGCGCGTGGCGGGCGTGGGGAAGGCGCTGGTGGGCACCGGGGCCACGTCTTGCACCGCCAGAGCCAGGCTGGGCTTGAGGGCGCGCGCAGTGTCGATGACGAAGCGGGCGTAGCCGTTCCAGCTGGTTTCGCCAGCAGCAGCCAGGTGGTACACGCCGTTGCAGCCGGGGTCTTGCTGCGCTTGCCTTATGGCGTGGGCCGTCACGTCGGCAATCAGCTCGGCACCGGTGGGGGCACCCCACTGGTCGTCGATCACGGTCAGGCGTTCGCGCTCGGCGGCCAGGCGCAGCATGGTTTTGGCAAAGTTGCCGCCGCGTGCCGCGTACACCCAACTGGTGCGAAAAATCAGGTGGCGGCAGCCGCTGGCTTGTATGGCGCGTTCGCCGTCGAGCTTGGTGCTGCCGTACACGCTCAGCGGGCCGGTGGGCGCGTCTTCGCTCCAGGGTGTGGTGCCGCTGCCGTTGAACACGTAGTCGGTGGAGTAGTGAACCAGCAGCGCGCCCACGCGGTGCGCGGCCTCGGCCAGCACACCGGGGGCCAGCGCGTTGAGGGTGCGGGCCAGTTCGGGCTCGCTTTCGGCCTTGTCCACAGCAGTGTGTGCGGCGGCGTTGACGATCACATCCGGGCGCAGCGCCAGCACGGTCTGGCGCAGGGCGTCCAGCTGGCTCAGGTCGCCGCAGCCGCCGTCGGCCTCGGTGCTGTGGCGGTCCAGCGCCACCAGTTCGCCCAAGGGGGCCAGGCTGCGTTGCAGTTCCCAGCCCACCTGGCCGTTTTTGCCCAGCAGCAACATCTTCATGCTGCGCTGCCACTGTATTGTTTGCCCACCCATTCCCGGTAAGCGCCGCTTTGCACATGGGCCACCCAGTCGGGGTTGTCCAGGTACCACTGCACGGTTTTGCGGATGCCGGACTCGAAGGTTTCGGCCGGCTTCCAGCCCAGTTCGGCTTCGAGCTTGCGTGCGTCGATGGCGTAGCGCCGGTCGTGGCCGGGGCGGTCGGTCACGTAGCTGATCTGGGCTGCATAGGGCTGGCCGCCGGCGCGCGGGCGCAGCTCGTCGAGCAGGGCGCACACGGTGTGGACGATCTCGATGTTGGGCTTTTCGTTCCAGCCGCCCACGTTGTAGACCTCGCCCAGGCGACCCGCTTCGAGCACGCGGCGGATGGCGCTGCAATGGTCTTTCACATACAGCCAGTCGCGGATTTGCATGCCGTCGCCGTACACCGGCAGGGCTTTGCCCGCGAGGGCGTTGACGATCATCAGCGGGATGAGTTTTTCTGGGAAATGGTACGGGCCGTAGTTGTTGCTGCAGTTGGTGGTGAGCACCGGCAGGCCGTAGGTGTGGTGGTAGGCGCGCACCAGGTGGTCGCTGGCGGCTTTGCTGGCGCTGTACGGGCTGTTGGGCTCGTAGCGGTGGTTCTCGGTGAAGGCGGGGTCGTCTTTGCCCAGGCTGCCATACACCTCGTCGGTGGACACATGCAGAAAGCGGAACGCTTCGCGCTCGGCGCCTGGCAAGCTGCCCCAATAAGCCCGCACCGATTCCAGCAGATGGAAGGTGCCAACGATGTTGGTCTGGATGAAGTCTTCAGGCCCGTGGATGGAGCGGTCCACATGGCTTTCGGCCGCAAAGTTGACCACGGCGCGCGGGCGGTGCTCGGCCAGCAGGCGCGAGACCAAAGCGGCGTCGCCAATGTCGCCTTGAACGAACACATGGCGGGCATCGCCTTGCAGTCTGGCCAGGGTTTCCAGGTTGCCTGCGTAGGTGAGTTTGTCGAGGTTGATGACGGGCTCGTCGTGCTGGGCGAGCCAGTCGAGCACAAAATTGGCGCCAATGAAGCCAGCGCCGCCGGTGACGAGAATCATGTGGTTTCCCCTTGTTGGTGTCTGTTGAGTAGGTTTTTCTAGACTACTTCGCACCAATTATTTAACCTACTTGGGGCTCTTAAAGGCCCCATTTTTATTTCGTTGAATAGATCGTATGCAGTGTCTGCAGATCGATGAATCGTGATTGGCCTTGTTGCGTTGTCTTAACAAGGAACAAGGCCAATTGGGTGGTATTGCGCTGAATCAGCGCAATCGGTTGGCTTGAACGGGCCTCTTTGGCGCCACGCCTTTTTTAATGGCCGTGGCCCACCGTTTCGCCCGCCTTGAGCCGGTACACCGTGCCGCAATACGGGCAGCGGGCTTCGCCGGTTTTGGCCACATCCAGGTACACCTTGGGGTGGGTGTTCCACAGTTTCATGTCGGCCAGCGGGCTGGGGCAGAACACCCCGCCGTGGGCGTTGAGGTCTTTGGCGGCCAGTTCAATCGCAGCGTTGCTCATGGTGTGTGGACCTCAGACTTGGGTGAGCCAGTGGGCGTAATGGGGGTTGCGGCCACCGACGATGTCGAAGAACGCGCTCTGGATTTTTTCGGTGATCGGGCCACGGCTGCCTGCGCCGAGTTCAATGCGGTCGAGTTCGCGGATGGGCGTCACTTCGGCGGCGGTGCCGGTGAAGAAGGCTTCGTCGGCAATATAGACCTCGTCGCGCGTGATGCGCTTTTGCACGATCTCCAGGCCCAGGTCTTTGGCGATGTGGAACACCGTGTTGCGGGTGATGCCGTTGAGCGCGCCGGCCGACAGGTCGGGCGTGTAGATCACACCGTTTTTGACGATGAAGATGTTTTCACCGGCACCTTCGCTCACGAAGCCCGAGCTGTCCAGCAGCAGGGCCTCGTCGTAACCCTCGTCGGTCACTTCCATGTTGGCCAGGATGCTGTTGGTGTAGTTGCTCACCGCCTTGGCCTGCGTCATGGTGATGTTGACGTGGTGGCGGGTGTAGCTGCTGGTTTTGACGCGAATGCCGCGTTTCAAACCCTCTTCACCCAGGTAAGCGCCCCAGGACCAGGCGGCCACCATCAGATGGATGGTGTTGCCTTTGGGGGATACGCCGAGCTTTTTGTCGCCGATCCAGGTCAGGGGCCGAATGTAGGCGCTTTCCAGCCGGTTCTCGCGCACCACGGCTTTTTGCGCTTCGTTCACTTCCTCTTTGGTGAACGGCAGCTTCATGCGCAGAATTTTGGCGCTGTTGAACAGGCGTTCGGTGTGCTCTTCCAGCCGGAAGATGGCGGTGCCGCCGTCGGCCGTTTGGTAGGCCCTCACACCCTCAAAGGCGCCGCAACCGTAGTGCAGGGTGTGGGTCAGCACGTGGATTTTGGCGTCGCGCCAATCGACCATCTGGCCGTCCATCCAGATCTTGCCGTCGCGGTCTGACATCGAGGGAACTACGGGGCTCATGTGCGGTGTCCTTTGAGGAGGTGGTGGGGTGGTGGCAGTGTGCCCTGCCAAACCTGCTGATTTTACGGCGCTGGGTGGAGGGGCCGCGTGGCGGTGTCCGGCGCGGGCGTCTCACCGTCGGGCGGGGGGCGCTGCAGGGTCCACTGCACCAGCTTGCCGCCCTGAAAGTCGGCGCTCACGGCCGATCCGCCGCTGTCGGTCCAGCGAAAACGCTCGGGTTCTTCGCCCTCGGGCGAGAGGCGTTCACCCAGCGAGCGCGTCATGGCGATCACGTGCATGAGCGTGACGCCGCGTTTGAGCTTGGCGTTGAACATGACGGCGCTGCCGACGTGGCCTATCGGGCGGTTGGCGGCGCGTTTGAGCACGGTCATGAGGCGTGTGAAATGCAGCATCACCCACATCATCACGGCGCCCAGCGCTGCGGCCACGCCGGGCCAGCCGTAGGTTTGGTGCGCCATGGCCACCAGCGCGATGCCCGCCAGGGCCACCAGGATTTTCTGAAATGTCATGCGCCGATTGTCCAACGCCGCGCGGGGCCGGGCATTGCGGTTTGTACGCAGGGCGTGGCGCAGGCCAGGTTCAGGTCAGTGAGCGGGCCAGCTCCATGGCCTCTTCGATGCGCTCCACGCCGTGCACCGTCAGGCCTTCAAAGGCTTTGTCGTTCTTTTTGGGCAGGTTGGCCTTGGGCACCACGGCCACGCTGAAACCGAGTTTGGCGGCTTCTTTCAGCCGCTCCTGGCCGCGCGGAGCCGGGCGCACCTCGCCGGCCAGCCCCACCTCGCCGAAGGCCAGAAAGCCTTTGGGCAGCGGTTTGCCGCGCAGGCTGGAGGTGATGGCCAGCATCACCGCCAAATCCGCCGCCGGCTCGCTGATGCGCACGCCGCCCACCGCGTTCACAAACACGTCCTGGTCCATGCAGGCCACGCCCGCATGGCGGTGCAGCACCGCCAGCAGCATGGCCAGGCGGTCGCGGTCCAGGCCCACGCTCAGACGCCGGGGGCTGGGGCCGCCGGTGTCCACCAGCGCCTGAATTTCCACCAGCATCGGCCGCGTGCCCTCCAGCGTCACCATCACGCAACTGCCCGGCACGGGCTCCGAATGTTGCGAGAGAAAGATGGCGCTCGGGTTGCTCACGCCTTTCAGGCCTTTTTCGGTCATGGCAAACACGCCGATTTCGTTCACCGCGCCAAAGCGGTTTTTGATGGCGCGGATCAGGCGAAAGCTGCTGTGCGTGTCGCCCTCGAAATACAGCACCGTGTCCACCATGTGCTCCAGCACGCGCGGGCCGGCCAGTGCGCCTTCCTTGGTCACATGGCCCACCAGCACAATGGCCGTGCCGCTGGCCTTGGCCGCGCGCGTCAGGTGCGCTGCGCATTCGCGCACCTGCGCCACCGAGCCGGGCGCGCTGGTGAGTTGTTCGGAATACACGGTATGGATCGAGTCGATCACGGCCACGGAAGGGCGGTGCGCGTCCAGCGTGGCGAGTATTTTTTCGAGCTGAATTTCGGCCAACACGTTGACCCGCGAACCCTCCAGCCCCAGCCGGCGCGCGCGCAGCGCCACCTGGGCGCCGCTTTCTTCGCCGGTGACGTACAGCGTGCCCCCACGCTCCCCCGCTGCGCGAGGTCCGCTGCCCCCCAAGGGGGCTTTCGCGCCTTGGGACGGCCCGGCGTCGCTCAGGAACGTGCCCCCGCGCTGCCCCGCACGGCCCGGCGCAGCTTCCCAGGCGCGCTGCAAAGAATCCAGCGCTTGCAGCAGCAGGGTGGACTTGCCAATGCCCGGGTCGCCGCCGATCAGCACCACGCCGCCTTCCACGATGCC
This sequence comes from Hydrogenophaga sp., assembly GCF_030656115.1. Taxonomy (GTDB): domain Bacteria; phylum Pseudomonadota; class Gammaproteobacteria; order Burkholderiales; family Burkholderiaceae_C; genus Hydrogenophaga. The sequence goes on along the minus strand of NZ_JAUSOO010000144.1, from coordinate 41,641 downwards.
GCCGCCGAGCACGCGGTCCAGCTCGTCGTGGCCGGTGGGCGTGCGCTCCACGTCGCTGGCTTCAATGTCGGCCAGCGCGGTCACCGCAGCGGTTTTGGCCAGCGAGGCAAAGCGGTTTTTGGTGGGCGCGGCGGACTCGGCCACCGATTCAATCAAGGTGTTCCAGGCGTTGCAGTGCGGGCACTTGCCCAGCCACTTGGGGCTGGTGCCACCGCATTCGTTGCAGGTGTAGAGGGTTTTTTCTTTGGCCATGTGGCTGGCAATATAGTCGAGTCCCGCCGCGCCTTGGCGCAGCCCGAACCCTTGGGACACACCTTGTCAGCCAGCCCCGATTCTTTTCCGCCTGCGGTGGCGCAGGCCTTGCGCGTGCAGCCGCCGGGCGACGTGCCCGCGTCCGCCGCTGCGCGGGCCTTCAACCTGCAACTCACCCGCATCGACAAGCTCAAGGCCCAGCTGGACGCGCTGGACGCCCTGGGCCAGTCGCACCGGGTGGAACTGCACCAGTGGGTGGCACCCTTGCAGCAGCGCCAGCGTCAGCGCACGCGCGACATGGCCTTGTGGCTGGCCGAATGCCTGCAGGGCAAAGCGCTGAGCCGGCTGCAACAAGACACCGCCACCGAAGCGCTGTGCCGCCTGGCACAAACGCTGGCCGACGACGGCGATGCAAGCATGGCGGTGCTGCACGACCGGCACAGCCGCCTCACGCTGGCGCAAAAAAAGCAGGCCGCAGCCGAGGCCATGCGCGCCAGGCTGGAAGCGGTGCTGGGCGAGCCCCTGGCCAACACCGACCCGGACGCCCCGATGGAAGAGCTGCTGCGGGTCGGCATGGCGCGCTGGCGCGAGGCGCAAGACGCCGCGCAGGCGCGCCGCCGCGACAAGAAAAATGCGCGCAAGGCCCGCCAGAAACCGGGCGCCGAGCAGACACAAGCGCAGGCGCAACAGGCCGACGCCGACACGCAGCTGCGCACGCTGTTTCGCCAGCTGGCCAGCGCCTTGCACCCCGACCGCGAACCCGATGCGCAAGAGCGCCTGCGCAAAACCACCCTGATGAGCGAGGCCAACGCCGCTTACGGCCGCAAAGACCTGGTGACGCTGATGCAGATTCAGCTGCGCGCTGAACTGGCCGACCCGGCGGCGGTGTCGCGCCTGGCCGACGACAAGCTGGCCGCGCTCACCCTGCTGCTCAAGCAGCAGGTGGCCGAGCTGGAGCGCGAGCGCGCGGCCCGCCAGGAGCGCCTGGCCGCCGAGTTTGACCTGCCGCCCGGCGCCGTGACCAACCCAAACACCCTCAAACAAAGCCTGCTGGCGCAGGTGGAGGCGCTGGAGCGGGATGTGGCGCAGCTGGAGCGCGACCTGGACCAGATGCAGGAGCCGGCCGGGCTCAAGCGCTGGTTGAATGCGCAGCACAACCAGCCGAAGCACGACCGCAGCGACCGCGATCCCGACGACTATTGCTGATCGTGCAGCCTGTCCAGGTTCACGGCGCCGGGTGGCGGTAGTGCCGCTTCACCTCGGCAATCTCCACCGAATACGCGGCGTACCAGCGCTCGCGGCCCAGTTTTTGTGCCGCCAGGTGGTCGGTGTGCTGTTTCCAGGCGCGGATGCTGGCTTCGTCGGGCCAGTACGACACGGCAATCTCCTGTTCGCCTTCGGTGGCGGCGGTGAAGTCGAGGCAACCGAACTGCGTCAGCGCCAGCTCGCGCATCTGCGCGGCCATGGCGCTGTATTCGGCGTCGAGCGCGCGGGCTTGGGCGCGGAAGATCACAACGTACATACGAATCCTTGCGTGAGTTGGCGGGTGATGTCGGCGGCCGGCAGGCTGTGGCAGCCGTTCGTGTTCTGCCCCGCCCACAGCGGTGAAAAGTCGCTACAGCCCTGCGCTTCAAAGTGCGCGCGCAGCGGCGCCATGGTGGCGGTGGCCAGCGGAAAGGCGGGCGCGGCCAGGCTCATGGGGCCCAGCTCGCGCATCGCGCGGTTGACGATGCCGCGCGCCGGTCGGCCGGTGAACACGTTGGTGAGCGCCGTGTGGCGCGCCGCCTCGCTGTGCAGGGCGGCGCGGTGCAGGGCGCTGGTGGTGGCTTCCACGCTGCACAGGTAGGCCGTGCCCACCTGCACGCCCGCAGCACCCAGCGCCATGGCCGCGGCCACGCCCGCCGCGTTGGCGATGCCGCCAGCGGCGATCACCGGCACGTCCACCGCCGCCACGATTTGCGGCAGCAGCGCCCAGGTGCCCATCTGCGCGCTGAGGTCGTGCGACAAAAAGTGCCCCCGGTGGCCACCCGCTTCCAGGCCTTGCGCAATCACGGCATCGGCGCCGTGCGCCACCAGCCAGCGCGCCTCGTCCACCGTGGTGGCGCTGGACAGCACCACGCTGCCCCAGCCCTTCACGCGGGCCAGCAGGTCGGGCGCGGGCAGGCCAAAGTGGAAGCTCACCACCGGCGGGCGAAAGGGCTCGATGACATCGGCCACCGCGTGGCTGAACGGCACGCGTCCGGCGCCGGCGGGCACCGCCGCCATGTCCTCCAGCCCGGCTTCGGCATAGAAAGGCGCCAGCGCCTCGCGCCAGCGCGCTTCGTGGGCGGCGTCGGGCACCGGGGGCGTGTGGCAGAAAAAGTTGACGTTCCAGGGGCGTTGTGTGCCCCCGCTCAGGGTGGCCAATTCGGTTCGCAGCGCCTCGGGCGTGAGCATGGCGCCGGGCAGCGAGCCCAGCCCGCCGGCGTTGCTCACGGCGATGGTCAGCGCCGCGCCCTGCGCGCCGGCCATGGGCGCCTGGATCAAGGGATGTGTGGTGCCCAGCAGGGCGGTCAAGGTTTTCATGGCGGGCATTGTCTCCCGTTGGGTCCCGCCCGCGTGGCCCGGACCGCGATGGCAGGGAAAACCCTGGCTTTTGGATTTTTAAAAATCATTTAACATATTAAATAAATGAACGAGCAAACTCCCTTTGTCCACCGCAACCTGCCGCGCCTGCTGCTCGAAGCGCGCGAGGCCGTGATGCAGCACACCCGGCCCAGCCTGCGCGAGCACGGCCTGTCGGACCAGCAGTGGCGCGTGTTGCGCGTGCTGGGCGAACACGCCGCCGAGCCCGGTGGCGTGGAAACGGGCCGTGTGGCGCGCGAGGCGCTGCTGCTGGGCCCCAGCCTCACCGGAGTGCTCACGCGCATGGAGCGCGATGGGCTCATCACCCGCGCGCGGTGTCCGCAGGACGCACGCCGCACCGTGGTGCGCGCCACGTCCGCGGGCCTGGAGCTGGTGCACACCTTGTCGCAGACCATTGAGGCGCACTACGCCTGGATGGAGGAACAACTGGGCAAGGCGCAGCTGGCCGCGCTCTATGGCTTGCTGGATGCGGTGATTGCGCTGGAAGCGCCCGAGGGCGATGGTTTGTCTGAGGAGCAATGCGAATGAACACAACCCCCTACCTTCCCAGCGGCACGGTTTACGGCACCCTGCTGAACTTTCAGCGCGAGCACGCGCTGTGGGTGCCGCGCATGGGCGAGCCGCCGTACAAGGCGCCGCCCCAGGCGCCGGTGCTCTATATCAAAACCGCCAACACCTTCACGCCGGCGGGCCAGGCCATTGCCTTGCCACGCGGTGTGGCCGAGGTGGACGTGAGCGCATCGCTGGGTCTGGTGGCGGGTGAGGGCGGTGCGGTGGCGGGCTGTGTGCTGTTCAACGACGTGGCGGTGCCGCACGCGAGCTATTACCGCCCACCGGTGAAGTTCCGCTGTGTCGATGGCTTTCTGGGCGTGGGCCGTGCGCTTCGGCCTTGGGATGCTGTGGGCGGTTTTGAGGGCTTGGCGGGCTTGCAGCTGGAGCTGCGGTTACACGGCGTGCTGAAACAAACCGTGGCGCTGGCCGATCTGGTGCGCGATGCCGCCACGCTCTGGGCTGATGTGAACGCCTTTCAAACCCTGCGCCCGGGCGACGTGCTGATGTTGGGCACCGACTGCCTGAGCGACGGCAGCCGACCGCGTGCCCGGGTGGGCGATGCGGTGGAGATCACGGCCACCGGATTTCAGCCGTTGGTCAACCATTTCACCGGGGAGCAGACATGAAAAGAGCCCGCATCGCCTGGGCCGGCGCGGTCCACGACGCCATCGAAGCCGATGGCCAACTGCAACTGCTCACCCCCGCTTTTTTGGGCCACCGCGTCGGCTTTGACGAGGTGGTCTGGCTGCCGCCGCTGGCGCCCGTGCCGCGCCCGCGCACCGTGCTGGCGCTGGGCCTGAACTACGCCGACCACGCCAAGGAACTCGCCTTCAAAGCACCCGACGAGCCGCTGGCGTTTGTGAAAGGCGAGGCCTCGCTGATCGGCCACCGCGCCTTCACCGTGCGGCCCGACGGCGTGCAGTTCATGCACTACGAATGCGAGCTGGCGGTGGTGATCGGCCGCGTGGCCAAACGTGTGAAACAAGCCGACGCGCTGCAGTACGTGGCGGGCTACACCGTGGCCAACGACTACGCCATCCGCGACTACCTGGAGAACTGGTACCGCCCCAATCTGAAGGTGAAAAACCGCGACACCTGCACCCCCATCGGCCCCTGGCTGGTGGACGCGGCGGACGTGCCCGACCCGCAAGCCCTGGCGCTGCGCACCACGGTCAACGGACACGTCACGCAGCAGGGGAACACGCGCGACATGATTTTTGACGTGCCCACGCTCATCGAATATTTCAGCGCCTTCATGACGCTGATGCCCGGTGACCTGATCCTGACCGGCACGCCCGACGGCGTGGTGGACTGCCAGCCGGGCGACGTGATCGTCACCGAGATCGACGGTATTGGTGCGCTCGTGAACACGATCACAAGGGTTTGATGTGCGACGACTTCATCGTATGATGTTTTCATCGTAAATCAAATTCATCGTACATCATGAAGATCAATCCCGGTGGAACCCTGGCGCTGGAAGACATCGTGGGTCGTGACGCGCTCGTCAAAGACATCTGCGCGCGCCTGGACCTGCAAAGCGTGATCCTGGTGGCGGAGCGCCGCATGGGCAAAACCCATGTGCTCGCCAAGCTCAGCGCTGAGGCGCCGAACGGCTGGGTCGTGTTCCGTCGCGACGTGGAAGGGGTGCGCAGCGCCGCAGAATTCGTGCAGAAGATCGTCGCCGACCTGCACCCTCACCTGGACAAAACCACCCAGTTCCGCGACTGGGTTCACACCATGGTCACAGAACTCAGCGGCACCAAGGTAGGCCCGCTGACCTTGCCCAATTTCCAGAGCAAACACTGGAAGCAGGCCCTGTGCGACACCTTCGATCACGTCCAGGACGCCAAAGACCTGGATCGGGTGGTTTTCCTGTGGGATGAGATCCCCTGGATGATCCAGAACATCGCACGCGCCGACGCGCAGGAAGCCATGGAATTGCTGGACGTGTTGCGTGCCCTGCGCCAGCAGCACGCCAAGCTGTGCATGGTCTTCACCGGCTCCATCGGCCTGCACCACATCGTGCGCCAGCTCAAGGCGCAGGGCTACACCAACGCGCCCACCAACGACATGGCGGCCATCGAGGTCGCGCCGTTGGAGGCGCCCGATGCCACAGGGCTGGCCAACAAGTTGCTCAAAGAAATCGGCCTTGGCGCCGAAGGCAGCACGACAGCCGCCGACATTGCGCATGAGGTGGACGGCGTGCCGTATTACATCCACCACGTGCTGTCTGACATCGCCAAGCGGCCCGACCCCAAAGCGCCGTTGACCCGCAGCGACCTGCATCGCATCGTTCGCACTGCGATCCAGTCGGCCCACGACACCTGGAACCTCAAGCACTTCGAGGAGCGCACCCAAGACTATTACGGGGTGCAGCGAGACGCCTGCCTGGCCATGCTCGACGGCATTGCCGCAGCACCAACCAGCCTGGAAGTGCAAACCGCCATCAATGGCGCCAAAGCCAGCTTTCCCGACATCAAGCAAAACGACTGGATTGAACTGGTGCGCTTGCTGGAGCGCGACCACTACCTGCTGCGCGACCCGGACACGGGCCAACTGGGCTTCAAGTTCAGCGTACTCAAACGCTGGTGGCAATGGCACCGGTTGAACCAGCCCATCATGGTGGAAGAGGCAGCATCATGAGCACGATCCAGACCCAGGCGGTTTCCCCTGTGGCAAAAAAGGCCCTGTACCTGTCGCATTTCACGCCGAGCATGATGCCGCCCGAAACGCTGCAAGCCATGCTGGTGCAACGCGGCCCCCTGCTCCAGCGGACGGTGGACAGCGTGGTGCACAGCGTAGAGACCGCCGCCAAACACCACCACCTGTTTGTCGGCCCGCGCGGCATTGGCAAAACGCACCTGATCTCGCTGATACACCACCAGATCAGCCAACACTCCGCCGTGCAAACCCAAGCGCTGATTGCCTGGATGCGCGAAGAGGAGTGGGGCGTCACCAGCTTCATGGAGTTGGTCCTGCGCATTCTGCGCACGCTTGATCAGACCTACCCCGAGCTGGGCATCGACACCCAAACGCAGGCGCTCTATGAGCTGAGCATGGCGCAGGCCGAAGAACAGGCGACGCAGATCCTGCTGCAAACCCTGGGCGACAAAACCCTGGTGATCCTGCTGGAAAACCTGGACGACCTGTTCGACCAACTCAAGTCCACCAGCCAGAAGCAACTGCGCGCCCTGATCCAGAACCACCCGCAGTTCGTGTTGGTCGCCACCACGCCCTCGCTGTTCACCGCCGTCACCTCGCAAAACTCGCCGTTTTATGGGTTCTTTGACATCGACCCGCTGGAGGAGCTGAGCTTTGAAGAAGTGGTGGAGCTGCTGGAAAAAATCGCGCTCGAACGCGGCGACACCGGTTTGGCAACCTTCATTCAAAGCACCGAAGGCCGAGCCCGCATTCGTGCGGTTCACCATTTGGCCGAAGGCAACCCGCGCATCTACATCATCTTTGCGCAGTTCATCACGCAAGAAGCATTGGACGAACTGGTGCAAGCCTTCATGCACACGCTGGACGCCTTGACGCCGCATTACCAGGGGCGCATGAAAGCCCTGTCGGGGCAGCAACGCAAGATCGTTGAATACCTGGTGCATTACCGGGGCGCGGCCACGGTGAAGCAAATTGCCCAGTCCTGCTTCATTACGCAGCAGGTGTGCTCAGGGCAACTCAAGCAACTGCGCGACAAGCGCGTGGTGCGCGCTTTTGCGCGAGGCCGGGAGAGCTATTACGAGTTGGCAGAACCCCTGATGCGCTTGTGCATGGAAGTCAAGCAGCAGCGCGGTGAAGCCCTCGCCAAGTTCGTCGTGTTGTTGCGTGAAAGGTGCGCACAAACCGACGCCGCACCATGGCCGAGGCCACAGAACCACACGTCTGTACTGGCCATGGCGTGCGAAGAAAGAAAGCTGCTGGAGCCGATGGCCAGCGTGTCACACCCCATGAAATGAAGAAACCACAACATGCCCATTAACCACCTCATCAACGGCAAAACGGTTGCCAGCCGCGACTACTTCGAAACAACCAACCCAGCCACCCAAGGCGTGCTGGCCGAAGTGGCCTCTGGCAGCGCGGCGGACGTGAACGCTGCTGTGCAGGCCGCCAAAGACGCGTTCCCGGCCTGGGCCGGTCTGCCCGCCACCGAGCGCGCCAAAAAAATGCGTGCGCTGGGCGAGCTGATCGCGAAACACGTGCCGGAGATTGCCAAGACCGAGACCGACGACACCGGCCAGACCATTGCGCAGACCGGCAAGCAGCTGGTGCCGCGTGCAGCGGACAACTTCACCTATTTCGCCGAAATGTGCACCCGCGTGGACGGCCACACCTACCCCACGCCCACGCACCTGAACTACACGCTGTTCCACCCGGTGGGCGTGTGCGCGCTCATCAGCCCGTGGAATGTGCCGTTCATGACTGCGACCTGGAAAGTGGCGCCCGCGCTGGCCTTTGGCAACACGGCCGTGTTGAAGATGAGCGAACTCAGCCCGCTGACCGCCGCACGCCTGGGCGAGCTGGCGCTGGAGGCGGGCATTCCGGCGGGCGTGCTGAACGTGGTGCATGGGTTCGGGCAGGACGTGGGCGAGCCGCTGTGTGCGCACCCGGACGTGCGGGCGATCAGCTTCACCGGATCGACCGCCACCGGCAACCGCATCGTCAAGACCGCGGGCCTGAAGAAGTTCAGCATGGAGCTGGGTGGCAAGAGCCCGTTTGTGGTGTTTGCCGACGCCGACCTGGACCGTGCGCTGGACGCGGCGCTGTTCATGATTTTCAGCAACAACGGCGAGCGCTGCACCGCTGGCAGCCGCATCCTGGTGCAGCAAAGCATTTACGCCGACTTTGCGCAGAAGTTCGCCGAGCGCGCCAAACGCATCACCGTGGGCGACCCGCAAGATGAAAACACCACCATTGGGCCGATGATTTCCAAAGCGCACTTGGCCAAGGTGCGCAGCTACATCGAGCTGGGGCCGAAGGAAGGTGCGACGCTGTTGTGCGGCGGGCTGGACCGGCCTTCGTACGCCGCCGAATTGCCCGCGCATGTGCAGGCGGGCAACTTTGTCTGGCCCACCGTGTTTGCGGATGTGGACAACCGCATGAAGATTGCGCAGGACGAGATTTTTGGCCCGGTGGCGTGTTTGATTCCGTTCAAAGACGAGGCGCACGCCATTGCGTTGGCGAACGACATTGCTTATGGGTTGTCGAGCTATGTGTGGACCGAGAACATTGGCAAGGCGCACCGCGTGGCCGCCGCGGTGGAAGCGGGCATGTGTTTTGTGAATTCGCAAAACGTGCGCGATTTGCGGCAACCGTTCGGCGGCACCAAGGCCAGCGGCACCGGGCGCGAGGGCGGCACCTGGAGTTACGAGGTGTTTTTGGAGCCCAAGAACGTGGCGGTTTCGCTCGGGTCGCATCACATTCCTCATTGGGGTGTGTGAGGTGCTGCGTTGGTGTGGCGCTTTACCGTTTGTGGTGGATCGGGCGTGCGGTGCGCCTGGCTCCGCGAATGTCCCCCGGAACGGGTTTTGCCCGTCCCTCCTCCTTTACTTCGCTGCGCCAGACACACCGCCCGCCCGATCTGCCAGCCGTGTTGGTGCGCTACGCATTCGATGCATTTTTGCTGTGTTCGTTACGCCGGGCATACCGCCAACCCGAGCTTCAAACCCGGTGGGCGACCAATGCATGCAACGCATCCCAGCGCCACGGTGCCAAAGACCACTCACCCGCACAACCCAAGCAGCCCAAAAAGCCAAAGAAACAACAACCATCCACTGACAGGAGACAAACCCCATGGGCACCGTAGCACTGGTCGGAAAAATCACCCACGTCCCCTCCATGTACCTCAGCGAGCTCGACGGCCCGCGCCAAGGCACACGGCAGGACGCCATCGACGGCCACATTGAAATCGCCCGCCGCTGCAAAGCCCTCGGCGTGGACACCATCGTCGTCTTCGACACCCACTGGCTCGTCAACGCCAGCTACCACATCAACTGCGCGCCCCACTTTGCAGGCACCTACACCAGCAACGAACTGCCGCACTTCATCAGCAACCTGCCGTTCTCCATCCCCGGCAACCCCGCGCTGGGCCAGTTGCTGGCCAAGGTGGCCAATCAACACGGCGTGGAAACCCTGGCCCACCACGCCACCACCCTCGGCCCCGAATACGGCACCCTCGTGCCCATGCGCTACATGAACGCCGACGAGCACTTCAAGGCCGTCTCCGTCTCGGCCCTGTGCACCGTGCACTACCTCAACGACAGCGCCCGCCTGGGCTGGGCCATGCGCCGCGCGGTGGAAGACCACTACGACGGCACCGTGGCTTTTCTGGCCAGCGGCAGCCTGAGCCACCGCTTCGCCCAAAACGGCCTCGCGCCCGAATTCGCCTTCAAGGTCTGGAGCCCCTTCCTCGAAACGCTGGACCGCCGCGTGGTGCAGATGTGGGAAAACGGCGAGTGGGCCGACTTCTGCGGCATGCTGCCCGAATACGCCGCCAAAGGCCACGGCGAAGGCTTCATGCACGACACGGCCATGATGCTGGGCGTCTTGGGCTGGAGCGAATACGCAGGCAAAGCCGAAGTCATCACACCGTACTTTGGCGCCAGCGGCACCGGGCAAATCAACGCCGTGTTCCCTGTCACACCCGTCACAGGCCAAGCCATTCCCAAAGCACAGGCATCCACTGCCGACGGCTTCAGCCTGGTCAGTACGAGACTTTGAGCCGGACCGCCACCATGCCCCACCTCGTCATCCTCTACACCCCCAACCTCGACCAACCCGCCCCCGAAGGCGTGGACATGGCCAGCTTGTGCCGTGCGCTGGCCGACACCATGCTCGCCGTGCGCGACGAGCAAGGCAAACAGGTCTTCCCCACCGGCGGCACGCGCGTGCTGGCCTACCCGGCGGCGCACAGCGCGGTGTCCGACGGCGGCGCGGCGGGCATCGCGGCGGGCCTGGGCGCCGACTACGCGTTTGTCTACATGAACCTGCGCATGGCCCAAGGCCGCAGCGCGCTGGTGCACCAGCGCGTGGGCGAGGCGCTCAACGCCTGCGTGAAAGAGCGCTTCGCCGCGCAACTCGCCCAGCGCCCCATCGGTATCACCGTGCAGGTGGATGAAGGCCACGAGGTGTTTGATGCCAAGAACAGCTCTTTGCACCCACTCTTTCAGAACAAGTAAACCATGTTTGACGACACCCTCATCCAGCAACTCGCCGCTGAATTGCAACAGGCGCAACAGACGCGCACGCCGGTGGAACACTTCTCCAAACGCCACCCCGGCATGACCATCGAAGACGGCTACCGCATTGGCCGCGCCTGGGTCGAGCAGCAAAAGGCCGAAGGCAGAAAAGTCATCGGCCACAAAATCGGCCTCACCAGCCGCGCCATGCAGATCAGCAGCCAGATCGACGAGCCCGACTACGGCACGCTGCTCGACAACATGCTCTTCACCGCCCCAGCGGGCGAGGTGCTGGAGATTCCGACCAAACACTTCATCGCGCCGCGCGTGGAGGTGGAACTGGCCTTTGTGCTCAAGGCCCCGCTGGCCGGGCCGAACGTGACCGTGGACGATGTGCTCAACGCCACCGCCTACATCACCCCCGCCATTGAAATCATCGACGCCCGCATCGAACAGTTCGACCGCCACACCAAAGCCATGCGCAAGGTGTTTGACACCATCAGCGACAACGCGGCCAACGCGGGCATCGTCATCGGCGCGGGCGACCCGGCCTTGCGCGCCGACCCGCACACCACCAACCGACCCTGGTGCGGCGCCATCCTGCGGCAAAACGGCGCGGTGGAAGAAACCGGCCTGGCCGCCGGCGTGCAGGGCGACCCGGCCATCGGCATCGCCTGGCTGGCCAACAAACTGGCCCCCTGGGGCGAACGGCTGGAAGCGGGCGAAATCGTCTTGGCCGGCAGCTTCACCCGGCCCGTGGCGGCCCAAGCGGGCGACTTGTTCGAGGCCGATTACGGGCCACTGGGTTGCTTGCGTTTCCGCTTCACCTAAAAGAAACCGAGGAGACCCCGCATGTCCAAAGCCTTCTTGCGACCCACCCGTTTCAGCGAAGCCGAATGGGCCGCCCGCGTGCAGCTCGCCGCCTGCTACCGCATCTTTGCCCACCTGGGCTGGTCTGAGCTGATCTACAACCACATCTCTTTAAGGGTGCCCGGGCCCGAAGACCATTTCCTCATCAACCCCTTCGGCCTGCACTACACCGAAGTCACGGCCTCCAACCTCGTCAAGGTGGATATCGACGGCCACACCGTGGGCCACAGCGACTGGCCCATCAACCCCGCAGGCTTCACCTTCCACGGCGCCATCCACGCCACGCTGCCCGACGCCCACTGCGTCATGCACGTGCACACCACACCCACCATGGCCGTGTGTTGCCTCAAAGACGGCCTGTCGTTCACCAATTTTTACGCCGCGCAGCTCCACGGCCAGGTGGCCTACCACGACTTTGAGGGCATCACCGTGCACCGCGAAGAGGGCGCCCGCATCTTGGCCAGCGCCCAAGGGCGGCGCGTGCTGCTGCTGCGCAACCACGGCCCGGTGATCATCGGCAACTCGTTGGCGCAGGCGTTCAACCTCATGTGGCTGGTGCAGCGCGCCTGCGAAATCCAGGTGGCCTCGCAGCCGCTGGGTGAATTGCAGCCCATCACCGAAGCCGCCCTGCAAGCCTGCGTGCGCGACTCGCTCAACTTCAACCCCAAGTTCGGCGCCGGTGAAGATTCCTTCGCAGCCATGCAGCGCCTCATCGACCGCATCGACCCGGGCTACCGCGCATGAACACCCCAGTTTCCCTTCAAAAAGTGGCCATCGTTGGCGTCGGCGCCATCGGGGGCTTGTTCGCCGGTTGGCTCGGCTCGCGCCTGCCGGTTGGGCAAGTCCAACTCTCCGCCGTGGCACGCGGCGACACGCTGCGCACCTTGCGCGAACGCGGCCTGACCTGGGTCGACGCCGAGGGCGCCGAACACCGCGTCGCGGTGAACGCCAGCGAAGACGCGGCGAGCCTGGGCGTGCAAGATCTGGTGATCGTCTCGGTCAAGGGCCCGGCCATGCCGCAGGTGGCACCGGCCGTGCGCGCGCTCATGGGGCCGCACACCACGGTACTGGTCGCGATGAACGGCGTGCCCTGGTGGTTCTTCGACGGCCTGCCTGGTGACGCAGCCGGCCTTCAACTCCAGGCCGTGGACCCGGGCGGCGCGACGGCCACGCAGATCCCCACGTCGCAGGTCATCGGCTGCGTGGTGCACGCCAGCGCCGCCGCGCCCACCCCAGGGCGCATCGAAAGCATCAAAAACAACCAGCTCATCATCGGCGAGCCCGCCGGCGGCGTGACCCCGCGCGTGCAGGCCGTGGCTGCGCTGCTGGGCGCGGCCGGTTTCGGTGTCACCGTTTCCGAGCGCATCCAGCGCGACATCTGGTTCAAACTCTGGGGCAACATGACCATGAACCCCGTCTCGGCCATCACCGGCGCACCCTGCGACCGCATCCTGGACGACGACCTGGTGCGCGGCTTTTGCAGCGCGGTCATGCTCGAAGCGCAGGCCATTGGTGCACGCATCGGCATACCCATTCACCAGCAACCCGAAGACCGCCACGGCCTCACCCGCAAACTCGGCTCGTTCAAAACCTCCATGCTGCAAGACGTGGAGGCCGGCCGCCCCATCGAACTCGATGCGCTCGTGGGCGCGGTGCGCGAAATCGGCCAACACCTGGGCCTGCCCACACCCAACATGGACGCACTCATGGGCCTGACGCGCCTCATGGGCCAGATGCGCGGCTTGTATCCATGACCCTCCTGCGCCGCTGCGCGGCTTCCCCCCAGGGGGACAGCACTGGCCGTCTGGCAAAGCCAGCCCGGCGGTGCTCCTGGACGAAGGCACGGCCCCCTCAACACTTTTCAGCACCTCGATCATGAAGATCCCCCCAAACACCTTCCGCGACGCCCTGCAAGCTGGGCGGCCCCAAATCGGCTGCTGGGTCGGTTTTGCCGACGCCAACGTGGCCGAAGCCCTGGCCGGCTGCGGTTTTGACTGGCTGCTGCTTGACGGCGAACACGCCCCCAACGACCCGCGCACCGTGCTCGACCAACTGCGCGCCATCGCGCCTTACAGCGCCACACACCCGGTGGTGCGCGCGGTGCAGGCCGACGTGGCGCTGGTCAAGCAATACCTCGACGTGGGCGCGCAAACCCTGCTGATTCCCATGGTGGACACGCCCGAACAGGCCGCGCTGATGGTGCAAGCCATGCGCTACCCACCCGAAGGCATTCGCGGCATGGGCGCCGCGCTGGCCCGCGCCTCGCGCTGGAACCAGGTGGACGACTACCTGAACCAGGCCAACGGCCAGATGTGCCTGCTGGTGCAGGCCGAAACTGTGACGGCGGTGAACAACCTCCAGGCCATCGCCGAGACCGACGGCGTGGACGGCGTCTTCTTCGGCCCCGCCGACCTCTCAGCCAGCATGGGCTACCGAGGCCAGCCCGGCCACCCCGAGGTGCAAAAAGTCATCTTGGATGGCATTGCCACCGTGCGCGCCGCAGGCAAAGCCGCCGGTATCTTGGCGGTGGACCCAGCGCTGGCGCAGCAATACCTGGACGCGGGCGCACTGTTTGTGGCGGTGGGGGTGGATACGACGCTGTTGGTGAAGGCGGCGACGGGGTTGGTGCAGCGGTTTGGCTCGGGCGAGTCAAAGGGACCGGCTGCGCCTTCGGGTGGGTACTGACCTGAGACGAGTCACCTAAGTACCCGAAGCCGACCTCAAAGCCCCAGAATCTGCTGAAAAGCGTATTGGCACGTGACCCGCAATTCCTCCGGATCGACCCTGCGGTCTTGTGGAATGCGGGCGGCATCTCGAATCGCGTCTGTCACGGTGTTGAATGATTCTCTGCATTCCTGCACAACGGTTTTGATCGCACCGGCTTCAAGCGACGGTGCTATGGCGTTCTCCCAGTTCGCCTTTAACTGAGGGAGCATGTGACCAAACAGTTGGATAGTGTCGAAGACATACAGGAGGTCCTGCCTGTGTTTGGCTGCAGTGCGTTGCTTCTTGATAAGGAATTTCTGCATCATGAAGCACAGCGGGTTGGCCACCTGCAGGTCTACCGGCTCATCCAGCGGCACTCCGTTCATTGGGCCAACAGTCACTATCCATGGGTCTGTCAGCAAGATGCCGAGGTGTCGGATCTTCTGGGCCGATATTCCGCCCGCCACCATGGTAGCGTCGGTTTCACCGGTTCGCTTGATGCTGCGGCCTACAAGTGGTGTCAGGAACTCTGCGTAGAAGCCACTAGTGTCACTGCCCAGCATGTAGTGGGCAACTGGCGGTCTTGCTTCACCCGAAAGTTTCTCCTTGAAACCCTTTTCAGTGAGAGCGTCTTTGAGGTTCCCCTCCATCGGGACCTTGTTGTGAAAGGCCAGGTCGGTGTCTTTCGTAAATACGGGCTGGAAATCCAGTTGGCTGGCAAACGGATGCAAGGTGTGTAGCCGGTGGGACCACCCTCCGATGAAGACCAACTGGCCGCGCCATGGGTCCAGCGCTTGTACCAGCTTTGCGAATGCTTCGAGGTCGTTCATTGCTCGCCTTGGTTGACGAGGGGCCGCAGGACTGTGTTGTAGATGTGGTCTGCCTGCTCTTGTCCCCGAGACGGGTGGTTGGAGACATCCAGCCAGACTTGGATAATGTCCGCGCAAAGGAAACCCTCACGGCGCACAGCCCCCTTGAAGGTGGCTTCAGGGGCTATCGCCTGCCGCACGATGAAGTCTGGAGCCCCTTCGGGGTAGAGGGTGACCTTGGCCCAGGCCGGGTTGTTCCGGTCGTTCGCAAAGCCAGGTAGCTTGGGCACGTATATGTAGGGTGGGACGCCGCTGACATGGCCCATTCCCAGGGCATCGGCCGCAGAAAATAGCCCCAGGCAGGTTTGGACCTGGTCTGATTGCAAGAGCTCGTGCAATTGCTGTTGAATGGCGACGCGCGCAGTGAAGCGCATGGGAATTTCGGGCGATGACCGCATGGCCGCCGCGCGCCAGCGCCTGAACAGCTCTTGGCGCCGGACGACTTGGAGTGCACCGCTGTATTCATCCAGGAACCCTTCCTGACGCAGATGCTGCAGAAGCCTTGATGCACTCATCTGGGAGCATTGGGCGGCAATGGCGAGCTCAGAGCCCGTTCGGTAGGTGTTTCTAGGCGCGTTGAGCAGATCTTCTTGGATGTCAGGGGCCAGAAGGACCTTGAGCATCCACTGGTTGAGGTCGGAAAACAGGTTGAACAACTTGGGCGGTGCCGTGTTTACGGTACCCGGGAGCCTTGCCATGTTGCGTGCGGTTGGTCTGTCTGAGTCGTTGATTTCGTAGGCATCCCCCTTGTTCCAGCGAACCAGACCTATTCCCTCAGGGGTGACGATGGCGATCGCCGCATTGGGCCTATAGGCGTCCATGAAACCGACGACCTTCTTGAACATCGATTCCGGCGCGCGTTCCACGTACAGAACCGCCATCGGCTGGGTTCCGTGGCGTTCGGCCGCGTAGCGCTGCGCTTGCAGGATGGCTTGTGAGAGCAGAGGGATGACGCGGTCAGTGCGACCTTCCGAGAGTCTCTTGACTTCGACGGTATATCGCACGCCGTCTTTCATGATTTCGCCGTCCATGGCTAGGCCAACAGCGGCCTGTTGAGGCTCGGTGTACTTGGCGCCCACCTGCTCGAAGAAGCTTGCCAGCCTGGCTGTGACATGGCTCTCCTTGCTGCGATGAAGATGACTGGGCATGCTTGATCTTCTTTAAACATGCGCATGTTACTAAACATGGGCGTGTTTGTAAACATGCGCATGTTTAAAATCTCGTGTGGTAGCTGCTTCGCCTCGGCCAGCATGGGCCACTGCTCATTCCTCCTCATGCGTTGTAATGTCCGTTTTCTAGGAGTGGCACCACCTTTGCCAACAAACGTACGACATCCATGAAACTGATCAGCGTGATTCACACCAGCGAGGCTGCAGTAGATTTGCGCCAGCGACTGGAGCGATCGGGCATTGCCGTGATCGTGCAGTCCCCGCTCTCATGCCGGTGCGGACCGAGTCGTACGCCTACCCCGATCTGCACCCCGTGTTCCGCATGAATCTGCCCGAGGGCTTTTTGCTGTCCATCTTGCAGGAGCAACTGGGGCCGCACGTTGGCGCATCGCCGCTCAACCTGCTGTCGGTCGTGGGGCGCAACGCCATCGGGCGCGTCAAGGTGGCGGCGCCGGGCGCCGACCCCACCCAGCCCCCGGTGCCCTTTGAACTGGCGTCCATTCTTCGGGGCGACAACTCCGAGGCCGCCTTCGTCGAACTGGTGCGCCGCTACGCCGCCTCCGGCGTATCGGGCGTCGTCCCAAAATTTCTGTCGCCCCACACGCTGGCCGAACACGGCAAAGGCACGCTGGCCACCGACCGCCACATCATCAAAGGCACCACCGCCCGGCTCCCGGGTGTGGCGCTCAACGAGCACTTCTGCATGGAGGTCTCGCGCCAGGCCGGGATTCCCACCGCACAGACCGAGGTGTCCGACGACGGCCAGGCGCTGGTGGTGCATCGCTTCGATGTTGAAGACGACGGCGTCACGCGCAAGGGCATGGAAGATCTGTGCAGCCTGCCCTCGCTGGACCAGGCCATCGAACAGGCGCACTTCTCGGATGTGGCGCCGATCGTGCCGACACCGCAGGAAAAAATCGGGCGCTCGCCTTTGCTGGGGAAACGCTGAGGGGCAGTTGAACTGCCAAGTAAGCAGAACGGGTGTTGAGCGGCTGGCTGGCGCGTTTCAGAGACATTGACAGGGTGTTCAAAACGGAAGAAAAAATCTTCAAAGTTGTCTTTTCTGAAGATAAATTCAGAGTTCTGAAGATTTTTTCGGCCACCACCCTTCCTATGCGGCGCATTACTTCGTGGGGTCGGTCCATCCGGTTCGCAGCCCTGCTCAGGCGCGCTCACGAGCCGCGCCCCCTGACCGAAGACCTGCTGGTGGAACTGCAGAACGCGGCCATTTCCAACCCCTTCGATCAGGCCTCCGCACAGAGCAAAACCGGCTGCAACGCGAAGCGCCCGGTGCCGCAGGCGTGACCTATGTGCCGCCCGAGCCTGAAACCACTGCCTGGGCCAGTCGGGCCGCCTGCCGCCGCACTTCCTGTTGCCGATTTCGGTGGCCATGAAGAAGCACGAGGCCGACACCTGGTTCCGCCACATGGACCTGACCGAGGCGGTGACATTCACCCAGGCCATGGCCGAAGCGTCACTGGATACCCACATGCGCCAGGAGGTGGAATTCCTCGGCCTGTTCGACCACGTCAAACGCCACATCAATGAGCGCTTCGACCTGCGGGGCAGCGATCTTGCCACGCTGATCGTGACCATCTTCCAGAACGGCGGAACCCTGTCCAACAACCGGCGCAAACGCTACGCGGACAGGGTGCAGGCGCATGTGCTGGACGCGGTGGACAGCGCGGTGGCCAGGGCCATGCGGGGGGAGTTGCTGGACGATGCGGAGCAGGGGTGAGCTGGCTGCGACCTGTGCCTTCATGCTGCCGGTGGGCACGCCGCCGAACGCAATCGTGTTCGGCACCGGCTGCGTCAGCATCTGCGAGATGGCTCGGGGCGGGCTGCTGCTCAACCTGGTGGGCGTCGTGCTGATCACGATCTTCACCGTGCTGCTCGGCCCCTGGGCGCTCGGTTTGATCATCCCCTGACGGACCCCGGCCTCGGGCCGGCAACCCCGCACGGGGCACCAGCAGAGCGCCGCGCTGCTGCAGGCCATGAGCCTGAGACCCTGAGAGCGATTCAAGGCCGGTAGGCCGGCCCCGGCGCTGGCAGATCAACGCCGCCGTCCCCGCGCAGGCGGGGACCAGCGCTTCCCGCGTTCTGAAGACGGAATGCCCTGGATTCCCACCTTCGCGGGAATGACGTTTTCTCATGTCACAGACTAGGGTTTACGCAAACCCGCCCGTCCGGCAGTCCGGACATCGCACGGCGGCGATCGCCGGAAATCCGGCGGCCCGACGGCGCGTGCGGGCACATGATCCGACGCCAAATCAACGACTTAGCGCAACTGAGTGGGTGCCGTCTCGGCTGGCACGTTGGTTGCGTTAAACAGTGCCGAGCGCATCGCCAGATGCATTCCCACAGCAACACATTGGAGACATGCCATGACTACAGCCTTCTCGCTGCGCAAGCGAGCTCTGCTCGCCACCGCTCTGCTCACCGCCACACTGACCCTGCCCGGACTGGCGCAGGCCCAGGCGCCCATGGTGATCAAGTTCAGTCACGTGGTGGCCGAACAGACACCCAAGGGCCAGGCCGCGCTCAAGTTCAAGGAGGCAGCTGAAAAGAAGCTGCCCGGCAAGGTTCAGGTGCAAATCTTCCCCAGCTCGCAATTGTTCGGTGACGCCAAGGAGCTTGAGGCGCTGCTGCTCGGCGACGTGCACATCATCGCCCCCTCGCTGTCCAAGTTTGACCGCTACACCAAGAAGATCCAGCTCTTCGACCTGCCCTTCCTGTTCGACGATCTCGACGCCGTCGATCGTTTCCAGAGCAGCGCCGCTGGCCAGGGCTTGCTGACCGCGATGACCAACCGCGGACTGATCGGGCTGGCCTACTGGCACAACGGCATGAAGCAGATGTCCAGCAGCAAGGACAAGCTGACCCGTCCGGAAGACGTGAAGGGCCTGAAGTTCCGCATCCAGACCTCCGACGTGCTCGAGGCGCAGTTCCGCGCGCTCGGCGCCAACCCGCAGAAGATGGCCTTCGCCGAGGTCTATCAGGCGCTGCAGACCGGCGTCGTCGACGGCCAGGAGAACACCTGGTCGAACACCTACGCGCAGAAATTCCACGAGGTGCAGAAGACCATCGCCGAAACCAACCACGGCGTGCTCGACTACATGGTCGTGGCCAATGCCAAGTGGTGGAACGGCCTGGCGCCGGACATCAAGAAGGGCCTGACCGAAGCCATGGCCGAGGCCACGGCGCACGGCAACAAGCTGGCCCTGGACATCAATCTGGCCGACCGCAAGAAGATCGCCGAGGCCAACAAGGCCAAGATCCAGGCGCTGAGCAAGGAGGACCTCGCCACCTGGCGCAAGGCCATGGAGCCGGTGTGGAAGAGGTTCGAGGGTGACATCGGGCGCGACCTGATCGACGCGGCACTCAAGTCCAACAACAAATAACACGAGGCGGGGCGGCAACCCGCCCCGAGAAACAACATGCGATGGCTAGAACATCTCGAGGAAGGCCTGCTGGCCTTCCTGTTGACGGCGATGACGCTGGTGACCTTCATGCAGGTCGTCGCCCGCTACATCTTCAACTACAGCTTCGTCTGGGCACACGAGATCACCGGCGTGATGTTCGGCTGGCTGATCTTCATTGGCATGTCCTACGGGGTTCGCGTCGGCGCCCACATCGGCGTCGATGCCTTCGTCAAGTCGCTGGGTGACGGCGCCGCGCGCGTGGTGGCCATGCTGGCCGCATCCCTGTGCATCGTCTACGCGCTGATCGTCACCGTGGGCGGCTACCAGTACGTGAGCAAGATGTACGAAGTGGGCATCCTGATGCAGGACGTGCCGGTGCCGCAGTGGCTGCCGCGCACCGTGCTGCCACTGGGCTTTGCCTTGCTCGCACTGCGCTTCGCGCAGGTGCTCCATCAACTGGCCACCGGCGGCAAGGCGCACCTGCTTGGCGACGAGGCCAAAGACGCGCTGAAGCTGCGCCAGGACAGCGCCGACGACGACGAGGTGAAGCCATGACCACTGCCGTTCTCTTCCTGCTGCTGTTCGCGCTGATGTTCATCGGCATGCCGGTGGCGGTGGCGCTGGGCCTGTCGTCGCTGCTGACGATCCTGTTCTTCGCGCAGGACTCGCTGGCCTCGCTGTCGCTCAAGATGTTCGAGACCTCCGAGCACTACACGCTGCTGGCGATTCCGTTCTTCATCCTCGGCGGCGCCTTCCTGACCACCGGCGGCGTGGCCAAGCGGATGATCCGCTTCGCCAATGCCTGCGTCGGGCATCTGCGTGGCGGCCTGGCGATGGCCTCGGTGATGGCCTGCATGCTGTTCGCCGCGGTGTCGGGCTCGTCGCCGGCCACCGTGGTGGCGGTGGGCTCCATCGTCATTGCCGGCATGGTCAAGGCTGGCTACCCGCAGCCCTTCGCCGCCGGCGTGATCTGCAACGCCGGCACGCTGGGCATCCTGATACCGCCGTCGATCGTGATGGTGGTCTACGGTGCAGCCACCGAGACCTCGGTGGGCAAGCTGTTCATGGCCGGCGTCATCCCGGGGCTGCTGCTGGGCCTGATGCTGATGGTGGCCATCTACGTTCGCGCCCGCATGATCGGGCTGCAGGGCTCGCCCAAGGCGTCGGCCGCCGAGGTCCTGAAGTCGGGGCGCGATTCGCTGTGGGGGCTGATGCTGATCCTCATCATCCTGGGCGGCATCTACGGCGGCATCTTCACGCCCACCGAAGCGGCTGCCGTGGCGGCGGTGTATGCCTTCGTCATCGCGGTGTTCGTCTACCGCGACGTCAACCTGAAGCAGGTGCCGCACGTGCTGCTCGACGCCGCCAAGGTGACGGTGATGCTGATGTTCATCGTCGCCAACGCGCTGCTGTTCGCGCATGTGCTGACCACCGAGCGCATTCCGCAGCAGATCGCCGAGACCATCATCGGCTGGGGCATGGCGCCGTGGCAGTTCCTCATTGTGGTCAACATCCTGCTGCTGATCGCCGGCATGTTCATGGAGCCCACCGGCATCATCCTGATCCTGGCGCCCATCCTGTTCCCGATCGCCACGAAGCTCGGCATCGATCCGGTGCATCTGGGCATCATCATGGTGGTCAACCTGGAGATCGGCATGGTCACACCGCCCATCGGCCTGAACCTCTTCGTCACCGCCGGCATCACCCGAATGTCGATCACGCAGGTGGCCAGAGCGGCGCTGCCCTGGACCCTGGTGCTGCTGGCGTTCCTGGTGATGGTCACCTACATCCCGGCCATCACGCTGGCCCTGCCCAACTGGCTGTTCTGAACCGGGCCCTGACCGGATGCGGCGAGCCGGCGCTCGCGGCGCCGGTCGGCCAAGCACTCGCACCGCGGGTCGATGCGAGCCAACAAGATCGAGGAGAAGACCATGAGCACGACGAGCGACCTGGACCCGCTGGAAACCGCGGAGTGGACCGACGCGCTGAGCGCGGTGCAGCTGCACCGCGGCGGCGAACGCAGCAACTACCTGATCAACCGCCTGGTCGACCAGGGCCGCCGCCACGGCGTGTACGTGCCGCGCTCGCTGACCACCGCCTACTGCAACACGATCCCGCCCGAACGCGAGCAGCTCAATCCGGGCGACCGCGCCATCGAACACCGGTTGCGCTCGATCATCCGCTGGAACGCGATGGCGATCATCCTGCGCGCCAACAAGGACTCGTCGGAGCTGGGCGGTCACATCGCCAGCTTCCAGTCGGCGGCCACGCTGTACGACATCGGCTTCGGCCATTTCTGGCACGCGCCCACCGACACGCATGGCGGCGACCTGCTGTTCATCCAGGGGCACAGCTCGCCGGGCATCTACGCGCGCGCCTTTCTTGAAGGGCGGCTGAGCGAAGAGCAGCTGCTGGGCTATCGGCAGGAGACGGGCGGCAAGGGTCTGTCGTCCTACCCGCACCCCTGGCTGATGCCCGACTTCTGGCAGTTCCCCACGGTTTCGATGGGCCTGGGCCCGCTGATGGCGATCTACCAGGCGCGCTTCCTGAAGTACCTGCAGGGCCGCGGCCTGGCCGAGACCTCGCAGCGCAAGGTCTGGGCGTTCATGGGCGATGGCGAAATGGACGAACCCGAATCGCTGGGCGCGATATCGCTGGCCGGCCGCGAGCGGCTGGACAACCTGATCTTCGTCATCAACTGCAACCTGCAGCGGCTGGACGGCCCGGTGCGCGGCAACGGCAAAATCGTGCAGGAGCTGGAGAGTGTGTTCCGCGGCGCCGGCTGGAACGTCATCAAGGTGCTCTGGGGCGGCGGCTGGGATGCCCTGTTCGCGAAGGACACCACTGGCAAGCTCCTGCAGCTCATGGAGGAGTGCGTCGACGGCGAGTACCAGGACTTCAAGAGCAAGAGCGGCGCCTACGTGCGAGAGCACTTCTTCGGGCGCTACGCGGAGACCAAGGCACTCGTCGCGGACATGAGCGACGATGACATCTGGAAGCTCACGCGCGGCGGACACGACCCGCAGAAGGTCTATGCCGCCTATGCCGCTGCGGCCAGGCACACCGGGCAGCCGACGCTGATCCTGCCCAAGACCGTCAAGGGCTACGGCATGGGCGAGTCGGGTGAGGGCCAGATGATCTCCCACCAGGCCAAGAAGATGACGGCCGATGCCCTGCGCGGCTTCCGTGACCGCTTCCAGATCCCGGTCAGCGACGAAGACCTGGCCAGCGTGCCCTTCATCAAGCCGGCCGAGGACAGCCCGGAGATGCAGTACCTGCGCGAGCGCCGCGCCGCGCTGGGCGGTTACCTGCCGCAGCGCCGGCGCAAGTCCACCGCGCTCACGATCCCGCCGCTGTCCACCTTCCAGCGTTTGCTGGAGAACAGTGGCGAGCGCGAGATCAGCACCACCATGGCCTTTGTGCAGATGCTCGGCACGCTGGTGCGGGACAAGCAGATCGGCAAGCACATCGTGCCCATCGTGCCCGACGAATCGCGCACCTTCGGCATGGAGGGCATGTTCCGCCAGCTCGGCATCTATTCGTCGGTGGGGCAGCTGTACAAGCCGCAGGACGCCGACCAGCTGATGTACTACCGCGAGTCCAAGGACGGTCAGGTGCTGCAGGAGGGCATCAACGAGGGCGGTGCCATGTCGAGCTGGATCGTGGCCGCCACCTCGTACAGCACGAACAACGTGCCGATGATTCCCTTCTACATCTACTACTCGATGTTCGGACTGCAGCGCGTGGGCGACCTGGCCTGGCTGGCCGGGGACATGCGCGCACGCGGCTTCCTGCTCGGTGGCACCGCGGGCCGCACCACGCTCAACGGCGAAGGCCTGCAGCACGAGGACGGCCACAGCCACATCCTGGCCAGCACGATCCCGAACTGCGTCAGCTACGACCCGACCTTCGCCTACGAGGTGGTGACGATCATCCGCGACGGCATGCGCCGCATGTACGAGGAGCAGGAGGACGTGTACTACTACGTCACCCTGATGAACGAGAACTACCCGCACCCCGGCCTGGCCGAGGCCGGTGAAGGCGCGGAGAAGGGCATCCTGAAGGGCCTGTACAAGCTGAAGGACGGTGGCAAGGCGACCAAGAAGTCGGCACGCGTGCAGCTCATGGGCAGCGGCACCATCCTGCGCGAGGTGATCGCCGCGGCCGAGATGCTCAAGGCCGACTTCAACGTCACCGCCGATGTCTGGAGCGCCACCAGCTACAACGAACTGCGCCGCGACGGCATGGCCGCCGAACGCTGGAACTTGCTGCACCCGACCGAACCGCGGCGCAAGAGCTGGGTCGAGACCTGCCTGGAAGGCCACGACGGCCCGGTGGTCGCGGCCACCGACTACATGCGCAACTACGCCGATCAGGTGCGCGAATACATCCAGGCCGCAGGACGCCGCTACGTGGTGCTGGGCACCGACGGTTTCGGCCGCAGCGACTACCGCGCCAAGCTGCGCCGGTTCTTCGAGGTTGACCGCCACTACGTCGTCGTGGCGGCACTGAAGGCGCTGGCCGATGACGGGGACATCAAGCCGGCGGTGGTGGCCGAGGCGATCACCAGGTACGGCCTGGATACCGAGCGCGCCGCGCCGTGGACCGTCTGAGCAGGGGCAACAGCATGAGCATTCACATTCAGGTACCCGACATCGGCGACTTCAAAGACGTGCCGGTGATCGAAATCTACGTCAAGGTCGGCGACACGGTGAAGGCTGAGGACCCGCTGGTCTCGCTGGAGTCGGACAAGGCAACGATGGACGTGCCGGCGCCGCGTGGCGGCAAGGTGACGTCCATCGCCGTGCAGGTTGGCGACAAGGTCAGCGAGGGCAGCGTCATCATGAGCTTCGAGCCCGAGGCCGGCGCGAGTGCCGCCCCGGCCGAAGCCGCCAAGCCCAGCGTCAGCGCACCACCCGCGCCCGTGAGCGCGCCGGCCGGCCTGGCCGAGGTGCGCGTACCCGACATCGGTGATTTCAAGGACGTGCCGGTGATCGAGATCTTCGTCAAGGTCGGCGACACGGTGAAGGCCGAGGACCCGCTGGTCTCGCTCGAATCGGACAAGGCGACGATGGACGTGCCGGCGCCACTGGGCGGCGTTGTCAAGGAGATCCGGATCGCGGTCGGCGACAAGGTCAGCGAGGGCTCGGTTGTTCTGGTCTTGTCTTCAAACCCGCCCCCTCTGGGGGAGGGCAGGGTGGGGGCACCGCCCGCCCATGCCTCCTTGGTCAACGTGCCCCCACCCCCACCCTCCCCCAGAGGGGGCGGGCGTGAAAGCACCATCGACGAAGCGGCGTTCGCCCTTGCCTATGCGGGCCCGGCGGTGCGCAAGCTGGCTCGCGAACGGGGTGTGGACCTCGGCAAGGTCAAGGGCAGCGGCGACCACGGCCGCATCGTGCGCGAGGATGTTGAGGCCTTCGCGAAGGGCGGTAGCGGCGCTGCGGCACCGGCTGCCAAGGCGGCGTCCACGCCTGCCGGCGGTGGCGTGGGCGGCATCGACCTGCTGCCCTGGCCGAAGGTCGACTTCGCGAAGTTCGGGCCGATCGAGCGAAAGGAGCAAAGCCGCATCAAGAAGATATCTGCCGCGAACCTGCACCGCAACTGGGTCGTCATCCCGCACGTCACCACGCACGACGAGGCCGACATCACCGACCTCGAACAGTTCCGCGTGCAGATGAACAAGGAGCTGGAGAAGTCGGGCGTCAAGGTCAGCATGCTGCCCTTCATGATGAAGGCGGCGGTGGCCACGCTGAAGAAGTTCCCCGAGTTCAACGCCTCGCTCGACGGCGATGCGCTGGTGCTGAAGAACTACTGGCACATCGGCTTCGCCGCCGACACGCCCAATGGGCTGATGGTGCCGGTGATCCGCGACGTCGACAAGAAGAGCATTTCCGAAATTGCCAAGGAGATGGGCGACCTCGCCAAGCTGGCGCGCGACGGCAAGCTCAAGCCCGACCAGATGTCGGGCGGCACCTTCACCATCAGCTCGCTCGGTGGCATTGGTGGCATCTACTTCACGCCCATCATCAACGCGCCCGAGGTCGCGATCATGGGCGTGTGCAAGAGCTACTGGAAGCAGCATTCCAGCGACGGCAAGAGTTCGAGCTGGCGCCTGACCCTGCCGCTGTCGCTGTCGTGGGACCACCGTGTCATCGACGGCGCCGCCGCTGCGCGCTTCAACGTGCACTTCGCCCATCTGCTCGCCGACATGCGGCGCATCCTGTTCTAAGAGAGGCACCACCACCATGGCACAACTCGTGGAAGTCAAGGTTCCCGACATCGGCGACTTCAAGGATGTCGCGATCATCGAGCTGATGGTCCAGCCCGGCGAGGTGATCGCCGTCGACACCGGCCTGATCATGGTCGAGTCGGACAAGGCGTCGATGGAAATCCCGTCGACGCACGCCGGCACCGTCAAGGAGATCAAGGTCAAGGTCGGTGACAAGGTCAGCGAAGGCTCGGTGTTGCTGACGGTGGAGGCAACGGCCGCTTCTTCCCCTCCCCCTCTGGGGGAGGGTAGGGTGGGGGCAGGGTCGCCAAGCGCTACTCATTCACCGGCCGCCGGGCCCCCACCCCAACCCTCCCCCCAAGGGGGAGGGAGTCAAGCCCAATACACGGGCAAGGCCGATGTGGAATGCGAAGTGCTGGTCTTGGGCGCCGGGCCCGGCGGCTATTCGGCAGCGTTCCGCAGCGCCGACCTGGGCATGAAGACCGTGCTCGTCGAGCGCTACGCCACACTGGGAGGCGTGTGCCTGAACGTCGGCTGCATCCCGTCGAAGGCGCTGCTGCACACCGCGGCGGTGATGGACGAGGTCAAGGCACTGGGTCACCACGGCATCAAGTACGCGGCGCCCGAGGTGGACCTTGACGCGCTGCGAGGCTTCAAGGACGGCGTGATCAAGAAGCTCACCGGTGGCCTGGCCGGCATGGCCAAGGCGCGCAAGGTCGAGGTCGTCACCGGCGTGGGCAGCTTCCTCGATCCACACCACGTGGAAGTGGTCGCTGCCGACGGCAGCAAGAAGGTCGTGAAGTTCGCCAAGGCCATCATCGCCGCCGGCAGCCAGGCGGTGAAGCTGCCCTTCATGCCCGACGACGAACGCATCGTCGACTCCACCGGCGCGTTGCTGCTCAAGCGCATCCCCAAGCGCATGCTGGTCGTTGGCGGCGGCATCATCGGCCTGGAGATGGCCACCGTCTACTCGACGCTGGGCACACGGGTCGACGTGGTCGAGATGCTCGACGGCCTGATGCAGGGCGCCGACCGCGATCTGGTCAAGGTGTGGGAGAAGATGAACACGCACCGCTTCGGCCACGTCATGCTGAAGACGCGGACGGTGGACGCGAAGGCCACGCCGGCCGGCATCGAGGTCAGCTTCGAGGGCGAGAAGGCACCCCAGGAAGCCCAGCTCTATGACCTGGTGCTGGTGGCCGTCGGCCGCAGCCCGAACGGCAACAAGATCGCTGCTGAGCAGGCCGGTGTGGCGGTCACGGAGCGCGGGTTCATCCACGTCGACAAGCAGATGCGGACCAACGTGCCGCACATCTTCGCCATCGGCGACATCGTGGGCCAGCCCATGCTGGCGCACAAGGCGGTGCACGAGGCGCACGTGGCGGCCGAAGCAGCGAACGGCCAGACCTCGTTCTTCGATGCGCGGCAGATCCCGTCGGTGGCCTACACCGACCCCGAGGTCGCCTGGGCCGGCAAGACCGAAGAGCAGTGCAAGGCCGAGGGCATCAAATTCGGCAAGGCGGTGTTCCCCTGGGCCGCGTCGGGCCGCGCCATCGCCAACGGCCGCGACGAGGGCTTCACCAAGCTGCTCTTCGACGAGGCCACGCACCGCGTGATCGGCGGCGGCATCGTCGGCACCCATGCCGGCGACCTGATCAGCGAGGTCTGCCTGGCGATCGAGATGGGCTGCGAGCCCGCCGACATCGGCAAGACGATCCACCCGCACCCAACGCTGGGCGAATCGATCGGCATGGCCGCCGAGGTCTTCGAAGGCCATTGCACCGATCTGCCGCCGCAGAAGAAGTAGGCGCGCCATCGTGACCCCGAACCTGGCTTTCGAGACCATCGGCAGCGGGCCGCCGCTGCTGACGCCGCACCCCCACTGAAAGCCCAACCCCCTCCCTGGAGCTCCCACCATGAACGAAGACCTGCGCGAAGCCGCACTCGACTACCACCGCTACCCGACGCCGGGCAAGATCTCGGTCACGCCCACCAAGGCCATGGCCACGGCGCGCGATCTGTCGCTGGCCTATTCGCCCGGCGTCGCCGATGCCTGCATGGCCATCGTTGACGACCCGCGCGAGGCCGGCAATCTCACCGCGCGCAGCAACCTGGTCGCGGTGATCACCAACGGCACCGCGGTGCTGGGCCTGGGCAACATCGGCCCCCTGGCCTCCAAGCCCGTGATGGAGGGCAAGGGTTGCCTGTTCAAGAAGTTCGCAGGCATCGATGTGTTCGACATCGAACTGGCCGAGAACGACCCTGACGCGCTGATCGAGACCATCGCCCGCATGGAGCCCACCTTCGGCGGCATCAACCTCGAGGACATCAAGGCGCCCGAGTGCTTCTACATCGAGACCAAGCTGCGCGAGCGCATGAAGATCCCGGTCTTTCACGACGACCAGCATGGCACCGCCATCGTCGCCGCGGCGGCCATCCTCAACGCGCTCAAGCATGTGGGCAAGGGCATCGCCGAGGTGAAGCTCGTGGCCTCGGGTGCCGGCGCCGCGGCACTGGCCTGCCTGGACCTGGCGGTGAGCCTGGGCCTGAAACCGCAGAACATCTTCGTCACCGATGCCAAGGGTGTGGTGTACCTGGGCCGCACCGAAGGCATGGACCCGAACAAGGCGCGCTATGCGCGTGACACCCCTGCGCGCACGCTGGCCGACATCATCCCGGGGGCCGACATCTTCCTCGGCCTGTCGGCCGGTGGCGTGCTCAAGCCGGAGATGGTCGAGAGCATGGCACGCGATCCGATCATCCTGGCGATGGCCAACCCGACGCCGGAAATCATGCCGGAGGCGGCACTGGCGGTGCGGCCCGACGCGGTCATCGGCACCGGCCGTTCGGATTACCCGAACCAGGTCAACAACGTGCTGTGCTTTCCCTTCATCTTCCGCGGCGCGCTCGACACCGGCGCCACCACCATCAACGAGGCGATGAAGCTGGCCGCGGTGCGCGCCATCGCCGAGTTGGCGCATGCCGAGATTCCCGAGGTGGTGGCGCAGGCCTATGGCGCGGCGGGCCTGCGTTTCGGCCGCGACTACCTGATCCCCAAGCCCTTCGACCCGCGCCTGATCGAGGTGGTGGCGCCGGCGGTTGCACAGGCCGCGATGGACAGCGGTGTGGCCACCCGCCCCATCGACGACATGCCGGCCTACCGCCAGCGCATGGCGCAGTTCGTCTACCAGTCGGGCAGCAGCATGCAGCCGCTGTTCGCGGCGGCCAAGCGGGCCCCGAAGCGGGTGGTCTATGCCGAAGGCGAGGACGAACGTGTGCTGCGCGCGGCCCAGGTGGTGGTGGACGAAGGCCTGGCGCGGCCGCTGCTGATGGGCCGCGCGGAGGTGATCAGCCAGCGCATCGCTGAATTCGGCCTGCGCCTGACGCCTGGCCACGACTGCGACATCGTCAATGCGCTGGACCCCACCGTGTATGGCGACGCCGCCGACGGCTACTACCAGCTGATGCGTCGCCATGGCGTGTCGCGCGCGGTGGCCCGCGCAGAGATGCGCAGCCGCGGCACCCTGCTGGCGGCCATGTGGGTGCGCCAGGGCCGCGCCGACGCCATGTTGTGCGGCACGGTCGGCGGCTACGCCGAGCACCTGCGCCATGTGCGTGACGTGATCGGCCTGCGCAGCGGTACGAACACGCTGGCCGCCATGCAGATGCTGATGCTGCCCGGGCGCCAGCTTTTCATTTGCGATACGCATGTCAACCGCGACCCCGATGCCGAGCAGGTGGCCGAGATCGCGCTGCTGGCCGCGGAAGCGGTGCGCCGCTTCGGTGTCACGCCCAGCGTCGCGCTGTTGTCGCACTCCAACTTCGGTGGTTCCGACGCTGCCTCGGCCGTGAAGATGCGCACGGCGCTCGGCCTGATCCGCGAGCGTGATCCGCACCTGGCGGTGGAAGGCGAGATGCGCGGCGACGCGGCCCTGTCCAAGCCGATCCTGGACCGCGAGTTCCCCGACTCGGGCTTGAGCATCGAGGCCAATGTGCTGGTCATGCCCAACGTGGACGCGGCCAACATCTCCTACAACCTGCTGCGCATCGCCGCCGGCAACGGCATCACCGTGGGGGGCATTCTGCTCGGTGCGGCGCGTCCGGTGCACATCCTCACGCCCTCGTCCACGGTGCGTCGCATCGTCAACATGACGGCGCTGGCGGTGGTGGACGTGGCGTCGCAGCGCGTCGCCGGCCGGGCGGACGCTTGAGTCCCCGCACCATGCCTCCGAGGTCCCCACCATGAAACCACCTGCCGAACGACATCGCATCCTCATCGTCGGCGGCGGTGCAGGTGGCCTGGAACTGGCCACCCGTTTGGGCGACACGCTGGGCAAGCGCGGCCACGCCGATGTCACGCTGATCGACAAGAACCGCACCCATGTGTGGAAGCCCAAGCTGCACGAGATCGCCTCGGGCAGCATGGACCTGAGCGCGCACGAGGTCGGCTACCTGGAACAGGCGCACTGGCA
Organism: Hydrogenophaga sp.; assembly: GCF_030656115.1. GTDB lineage: Bacteria > Pseudomonadota > Gammaproteobacteria > Burkholderiales > Burkholderiaceae_C > Hydrogenophaga. Next base: position 11,300 of record NZ_JAUSOO010000144.1, on the reverse strand, counting down.
CCACTTCCGCTTCAGGATCGGCGAGATGACGGCGCTGGACCGGGAGCGCCGTGAAGTGCGCGTGGCACCCTACCTGGACGCCGAGGGCCGCGAGGTCACGCCCGACCGCGTGTTTGGCTACGACACGCTGGTGCTGGCGCTGGGCAGTCTGAGCAACGACTTCGGCACGCCCGGCGTCGGCGAGCACGCGCTGAAGCTGGAGTCCAAGGCCGACGCGCAGCGCTTTCATGCGCGCATGGTCAACGCCTGCATCCGCGCCCACGCCCAGAGCACGCCCCTGCGGCCCGAGCAGCTGCATGTGGCCATCATCGGCGCCGGCGCCACCGGCGTGGAGCTGGCGGCCGAGTTGCACCGCACCACGCGCGAGGTGGTCGCCTTCGGGCTGGATCGTGTGGATGCCGACAAGGACATCCAGGTCAACCTGATCGAGGCCGCCGACCGGGTGCTGCCCGCCTTGCCGGAGCGGCTGTCCACGGCCACCGAGGCGCTGCTGGCCAAGCTCGGCGTGCAGGTGCACACCGCCGCCAAGGTGGCCGAGGTGTTGCCCGAGGGCGTGCGCCTGGCCGATGGCCGCCTCCTGCCCGCCGAGCTGGTGGTGTGGGCGGCGGGCGTGAAGGCGCCGGATTTCCTGAAGGACATCGCCGGCCTGGAAACCAACCGCATCAACCAGCTCGTCGTGCGGCCCAGCTTGCAGACCACGCGTGACGAGAACATCTTCGTCATCGGCGATTGCGCTGCCTGTGCCTGGCCGCAGGCCAATGGAGGCAAGGGTGGCTGGGTACCGCCGCGCGCACAGGCGGCACACCAGCAGGCCTCGCACGTGGCCGCGCAGATCAAGCGCCGTCTGGCGGGCAAGCCCCTGCAGGCCTACCGCTACCGAGACTTCGGCTCGCTGGTGTCGCTGGGCGAGTACAGCACCGTGGGCAACATGATGGGCGGGCTGATCGGGGGCAGCCTGATGATCGAAGGCGCCTTCGCCCGCCTGATGTACGTGTCGCTCTACAAGATGCACGAGCTGGCGCTGCACGGTCCGGCCAAGGTCACGCTCGACACGATGGCGCGGCTGATCACGCGGCGCACCGAACCCCACGTCAAGCTGCACTGAGCGGCTCTCCACCATGGACCCCCTACTGCCCAACCCCGACCCCACCCGCTGGCTGGACGAGCTGATGCGCACGTCGACCGCCCCTTGGCCGCTGGCCGACGCCACCGTTCAGGCGTGGCAACAAGGCCTGGCGCAGGTCAACGCGTTCTGGGCTGCGGCCCTGGCGCCCACTGACGCTGCCGCGGCCGATCGCCGCTTTGGCGCCGAGGCCTGGCAACAGGACCCGCGATTCGCGTCGCTGAGCCAGACCTACCTGCGGTTCGCCGCGCTGATGCAGCAGTCCGTGGACAAGGCGCCGCTGGACGCACGCAGCAAGGGGCAGTGCGCTTTCATGCTGCGCCAGCTGGTCGACGCGATGAGCCCGGCCAACTGCCTGGCGACCAACCCCGAGGCGATGCAGGCCGTGCTGGACAGCGGCGGCGCCAGCCTGCTGGAAGGCGCCCGCCTGTTCCTGGCCGACGTGGCCAAAGGGCGGATCTCGATGTCCGACGACCAGGCCTTCGAAGTGGGTCGCAACCTGGCCACCACGCCGGGCAGCGTGGTGTTCGAGAACGAACTGATGCAGCTGATCCAGTACGCGCCCACCACCACCAAGGTGCACCAGCGCCCCTTGCTGATCGTTCCGCCGTGCATCAACAAGTACTACATCCTCGACCTGCAGCCCGACAACTCCCTGGTGGCCTACGCCGTGGCCCAGGGGCACAGCGTCTTCCTGGTGTCCTGGCGCAATGTCACGGCGGCGCAGGGTCACCTGGGCTGGGACGACTACGTCGAACAGGGCGTGTTGCAGGCCGTGTCGGTCACGCAGCGCATCGGCCGCAGCCAGCAGATCAATACCCTGGGCTTCTGCATCGGCGGCACCTTGCTGGCCAGCGCACTGGCGGTGGCGGCAGCGCGTGGCGAGTCCCCGGCGGCCAGCCTCACCCTGCTGACCACGCTGCTCGATTTCTCGGACACCGGCGAACTGGGCCTGATGGTGGACCCACAGATGGTCGCCGCGCGCGAGGCCAGCATCGGCCAGGGCGGCCTGTTGCGAGGGCGCGAACTGGCCCAGGTCTTCGCCGCCTTGCGCGCCAACGACCTGATCTGGCCCTATGTGGTCAACAGCTACCTGAAGGGCCAGGCACCCCCGGCCTTCGACCTGCTGCACTGGAACGGCGACGACACCAACCTGCCGGGGCCGATGTATTGCTGGTACCTGCGCCAGACCTATCTGGAAAACCGGTTGCGCGAGCCGGGCGGTACGCAGCAGTGCGGCGTACCGGTGGACCTGTCGCGCATCGATGCACCCGCCTTTGTCTACGCCTCGCGCGAGGACCACATCGTGCCCTGGCACAGCGCCTACGCCAGCACCGGGCTACTCCGTGGCGACAGCCGCTTCGTGCTGGGCGCCAGCGGCCACATCGCAGGCGTGATCAACCCACCGGCCAAGCGCAAGCGCCATCACTGGACCGGGCCGCTCGCGGCGGATGCCTCGGCCTGGCTGGACGCTGCGCAACGCGTCGAGGGCAGCTGGTGGCCGGCGTGGAGCGACTGGCTGCAGGGTCATGCCGGCACGCTGGTCGCAGCGCCGCGCAAGCCGGGCCATGCCGCGTTTCCCGTTATCGAGCCCGCCCCCGGGCGCTATGTCCAGACCCCGGCGGCGTGAGCATGAGCCGCCAACACCACCTTTCAACCCCCAAGGAGAGTCCCATGACCGACATCGTGATAGTGGCCGCGCAACGCACGGCGGTAGGCAAGTTCGGCGGCACGCTGGCCCGCACCTCGGCGCCCGACCTGGGTGCGCATGTGGTCAGGGGCCTGCTGGCCAAGGCCGGTGTGGCTGGCGACGCGGTGTCCGAGGTCATCATGGGCCAGGTGCTGACCGCCGGTTCGGGACAGAACCCGGCCAGGCAGACCGTCATCAAGGCCGGCCTGCCGCAGTCGGTGCCGGGCATGACCATCAACAAGGTCTGCGGCTCGGGCCTCAAGGCCGTGATGCTGGCCGCGCAGGCCGTGAGGTGCGGCGATGCCGAGATCGTCGTGGCCGGCGGCCAGGAGAACATGAGTGCCTCGCCGCACGTGCTGCTCAATTCGCGCGACGGCCAGCGCATGGGCGACTGGAAGATGGTCGACGCCATGATCACCGACGGCCTGTGGGATGTGTACAACCAGTACCACATGGGCACGACGGCGGAGAACGTGGCGAAGCAATACGGCATCAACCGCGACATGCAGGACGCGCTGGCGCTGGCGTCGCAGCAGAAGGCCGCGGCGGCGCAGGAGGCAGGTCGTTTCGCCGACGAAATCCTGCCGCTGTCCATCGCGCAGAAGAAAGGCGACGCTATCGTCTTCGCCGCCGACGAGTTCATCAACAAGAAGACCAGCGCCGAGGCGCTGGCCGGTCTGCGCCCGGCCTTCGACAAGACCGGCTCGGTGACGGCCGGCAACGCCTCCGGGCTGAACGACGGCGCCGCCGCGGTGCTGGTGATGTCGGCACAGCGCGCTGCCGCGCTCGGCCTGCAGCCGCTGGCCGTGATCCGCGCCTACGCCAGCGCCGGGCTCGACCCCTCGATCATGGGCATGGGCCCGGTACCGGCGTCGCGTCTTTGCCTGCAGAAAGCCGGCTGGAACGCCCAGGACCTGGACCTGATGGAAATCAACGAGGCCTTCGCGGCGCAGGCCTGCGCGGTGAACCAGGAGATGGGCTGGGACACCAGCAAGATCAACGTCAACGGCGGCGCCATCGCCATCGGCCACCCGATCGGCGCCTCGGGCTGCCGCGTGCTGGTGACCTTGCTGCACGAGATGCGCCGCCGCGGCGCCCACAAGGGCCTGGCCTCGCTGTGCATCGGCGGCGGCATGGGCGTGGCGCTGGCCGTGGAAATGTGACCCCCCGAAGCGCCTTCGGCGCCTCCCCCTCAAGGGGGCAACACCAGCGGCCCGGCAAAGCCGGTTCCGCGGTGTTCGCTCGAAGGGATTGAGAAATATCTGACATGGATTCAACAAGGAGCAATCAAATGAGTCAACAACGCGTGGTACTGGTCACCGGTGGCATGGGTGGCCTGGGCGAGACCATCTCGACCAAGATGGTCGATGCCGGCTACAAGGTGGCGGTGACGTATTCGCCCGGCAACAAGTCGCATGGCGATTGGCTGGCGCAGATGAAGTCCAGGGGTTACGAGATCCTGGCCGTGCCTTGCGACGTGGCCGACTTCGATTCCTGTGCCAAGGCGGTGGCCGAGGTGCAGTCCAGGCTGGGCGCCGTCGACGTGCTGGTCAACAACGCGGGCATCACGCGCGACATGACCTTCAAGAAGATGGACAAGATCAACTGGGACGCGGTGCTGCGCACCAACCTCGACAGCCTGTTCAACATGAGCAAGCAGGTGGCCGACGGCATGGCCGAGCGCGGCTGGGGCCGCATCATCAACGTCTCGTCCGTCAACGGCAGCAAGGGCGCTTTCGGCCAGACCAACTACTCGGCCGCCAAGGCCGGCGTGCACGGCTTCACCAAGGCGCTGGCGCTGGAGGTGGCGAAGAAGAACGTCACCGTCAACACCATCTCGCCGGGCTATATCGGCACGAAGATGGTCACCGCGATCCCGAAGGAGGTGCTGGACAGCAAGATCCTGCCGCACATCCCCGTGGGCCGGCTGGGCAAGCCGGAGGAGGTGGCGGGCCTGATCATTTACCTGGCGTCGGAAGAAGCCGCGTTCGTGACCGGCGCCAACATTGCCATCAACGGCGGTCAGCACATGCAATGAGGGGGCGAAAATGAAGCATGGTGCGTCGCAGGCCATGCTTGACACCCACACCACACGGATCAGCGGCGTGCTCATTGGCCTGTCGCAGACCCTGCAGGCAGACAGGTCGATGGCCCCGGCCCCGGCCGCACGCCCGCGCAAGCGGTGATCCCGCGGGTGAACCATTCCTTGCACACGGACGAGAAACCAAGCCGATGGACGCACTGATCCTGGCCCGCATGCAGTTTGCGGCCAACATCACCTTCCACATCCTGTTCCCCACGATCACGATCGCGTTGGGCTGGGTGTTGCTGTTCTTCCGCTGGCGCTGGCTGAGGACGCAGCGCAGCGGCGACAGGGCCCATGCGCAGGGCTGGCTCGACGCCTACCGCTTCTGGACCAAGGTGTTCGCGCTGAGCTTCGCGCTGGGCGTGGTCAGCGGCGTCACCATGAGCTTCCAGTTCGGCACCAACTGGCCCGGCTTCATGGAGCAGGTCGGCAACATCGCCGGCCCGCTGCTGGCCTATGAGGTGCTGACGGCCTTTTTCCTGGAAGCCGGCTTCCTGGGGGTCATGCTCTTCGGCCACGGCAGGGTCAGCGAGCGGGTGCACCTGATGGCCACCTTCTTCGTTGCCTTGGGCACCACCTTGTCGGCGTTCTGGATCCTGGCGTTGAACTCCTGGATGCAGACGCCTGCCGGCCACGAGGTCCGGGGCGGCGTCTACCACGTCAGCAGCTGGTTGGAGGTGATCTTCAACCCCTCCTTCCCCTACCGGCTCACGCACATGCTGCTGGCCTCGGCGTTGACCTGCGCCTTCCTGCTGGCAGGGCTGTCGGCCTGGCAGGTGCTCAAAGGCGTGGCCCAACGCTCAGCGCCGCGGGTGATGCGCGTCGGCCTGACGATGGCGGCGCTGCTGGTGCCGCTGCAGATCTTCGTCGGCGACCTGCACGGGCTGAACACGCTGAAGCACCAGCCGGCCAAGATCGCCGCGATGGAAGGCGTGTGGGAGACCGAGCGCGGCGCACCGCTGCTGCTGTTTGCGCTGCCCGACGCCGAGCGGCGCATGAACCACTTCGAGCTCAAGGTGCCCAAGCTGGCGAGCCTGATCCTGACGCACCAGCTCGACGGTGAGGTCCAGGGCATGAACGACTTCATCAACGCGCACCCGCCACCGCTGCCGGTGTTCTTCGCCTTTCGCATCATGATCGGCATGGGCCTGCTGATGCTGGCCACCAGCTGGCTGGGCTGGTGGCTGCTGCGGCGCAAGCGCTGGCAGCCGGCGCAGTTGCCGCGCAAGCTGCTGTGGCTGTTCGCCGGCATGACTTTTTCCGGCTGGGTGGCCACGGTCGCCGGCTGGTACGTCACCGAGATCGGCCGCCAGCCCTTCATCGTGCAGGGCCTGGTGCGCACCGCCGACGTGGTGGCGCAGGTGCCGGCGCCGATGGTCGGGCTGACGCTGGCGCTTTACGTGACGCTGTACCTGGCGCTGATCGTCGCCTACATCGCGGTGCTGAAGTACATGGCCGAGAAGCCGGAAACGCCACGGCCGGTGGACGCCGGCTCGCCCTCACTGTTGCAAGGGGCGAGGCCATGACGCCCATGGATTTCGACCAGGCGCTGCCGGTGATCTTCATGGCGCTGATGGGCCTGTCCATGCTGGTCTACGTGGTCAGCGACGGCTACGACCTGGGCGTGGGCATGCTGATGCACCGCGCCAGCGACACCGACAAGGACGTGATGCTCGCCTCCATCGGCCCGTTCTGGGACGCCAACGAGACCTGGCTCGTGTTGGGCGTCGGCATCCTGCTGGTGGCCTTCCCGAAGGCACACGGCTTGGTGCTGGGCGAACTCTACCTGCCGGTGGCGCTGATGCTGGTCGGCCTCACGCTGCGCGGCGTGGCCTTCGACTTCCGCGTCAAGGCCCGCGACACGCACAAGCTCACCTGGGACCGGCTCTTCTTTGCCGGCTCCTTGCTGGCCTCGGTGGCGCAGGGCTGGATGCTCGGGCGTTATGTCAGCGGCTTCGGCGTCGGCTGGAACTACCCGCTGTTCGCCGCCGCGATCGCGGTCGCGTTGCCCATGGCCTACGTGCTGATGGGCGCGGCCTGGTTGATCATGAAGACCGAGGGCGAGCTGCAGGAACGCGCGGTGGCCTGGGCGCGTATCGCCTGGGCGCCGATGGTGGGCGGGCTGGTGCTGATTTCCATGGCCACGCCCTGGGTCAGCCCGACGGTGCGCGAGCGCTGGTTCGCGCTGCCCGAGCTGATCGCGCTGATGGCCATTCCGCTGATGACGGCCGGGTGTCTGCTGGCCGTGCGAGCCCTGCTGCGCACACGCCAGGTGCGCGGCCCGCTGTGCTGGCTGCCTTTCGTGTTGCTGGTGCTGGTCTTCGTGCTCGGTTTCCTGGGCCTGGCCTACAGCCTGTACCCCTACGTGGTGCTCGACCAACTGACGATCTGGGACGCCGCAAGCAGCCCCGAAGCGCTGAAGGTCATCCTCGTCGGTGTGTGCATTTCGGTGCCCGCCATCGCCGGCTACACCGTGTTTTCGTACCGCGTGTTTCGAGGCAAGACGGGTGAACTCAAGTACGCGTGATCATCTGCTCGCCGCTGCGGACTTGTACGATACTCGGCGCATGACGAAGACCTCGCCAGACGGCCTCGCCGCGAAGGCCGCGCCCAGCGCTCGCCGCAGGCACTTCCGGATGCGCTGGTGCGCGGCTTTGGCACTGGTGGGGGCTGCGGCCTACATGGGCCACGAGGCGGCCTTTCAGACGGTTCTGTCGCGCCTGCGTGACGCCGCTCAGCACCGACTCGACTTGGTGGTCGCCGGCCTGGACGCGCACCTGGCGCGCTTCGAGTATCTGCCTGCACTGCTGGAGATGACGCCCGTGGTGCCGGCCCTGCTCGACGCGCCCGCCGATCCCGACTTGCGGGACGGCGTCAACCGCTACCTGAAGGAGGTCGCCGCCAGCGTCGGCGCCGAGATGCTTTACGTGTTGGAAGCGGGCGGCACCTCCGTCGCCGCATCCGACTGGGACCAGCCGGGGACATCGTACGGCCAGGACTATTCCTTTCGGCCCTATATGCGCGACGCCGTCACGCAGGGTCGCGGACGTTTCTACGGGGTGGGCATCACCAGCGGGAAGCCTGGCTATTACTTGTCGTACGCACTGCGGCGTGACGAGCGCTTGCGCGGTGTGATGACGGTCAAGGTCAACATCGGTGAGGCCGAACGGGCTTGGCGAAGCCTGCCTGGCAACGTGTTGCTGATCGACGAACGCGGTGTCGTCATTCTGTCCACGCTCGACGACCTGAAGTACCGGCCGCTGGCGCCATTGGATGCCAGGCAACACGCAGAGGTACGGCTTGCCCGCCCCTACGGACAGGCGACGCTGCAGCCAGCGGACTGGAGGGAGCTGAACACACTGGCCGACGGCGTGAAGCTGGTGGCGCTGGGCGGGCGGGATCACCTGGCCTCGACGCGTGCGCTGCAGCACAGCCCGTGGCAACTGGTGGTACTGGACGAACTGGAACCGGTGCGCGTGGCGGCCCGTTATGCCGCCATCACCGCCAGCCTGGCCATGTCGGTGCTGTTGCTGGTCGCGGTGACGCTGTGGCAGCGACGGCGCGCCGTGCGCCACAAGCTGGCCAGCCAGGCGGCGCTGCAGGCGGCGCATGACAGCCTCGAATCGATGGTGATCGCGCGCACGGCGCAACTTCGTGCGGCCCAGGGCGAACTGGTGCATGCGGAGAAGTTGGCGGCGATGGGACAGATGTCCGCCGGCATCGTGCACGAATTGAACCAGCCCCTCACGGCATTGCGCACCTTGTCGGACAGTGCCGCCATCCTGCTCGAGAAGGGGCGGTCTGACGATGTGCGCGGCAACCTGCGGCGCATCACCGGCATGGTGGACCGCCTGGCGCGGCTGACCAAGCAGCTGAAGACCTTTGCGCACAAGAGCGACACGGCCTTGGCCCATGTAACCGTGGCCCGCAGCATCGCCGATGCGCAAGCCCTGCTCGAAAGCGAACTGCAGGAGCGCGGCATCAGGCTCGTGGTCGACGTGCAGCCGACCGGGCTGAGCCTGGTCACCGACGAGGCTGCGCTGAGCGGTGTGCTCGTCAACCTGATGCGCAACGCCGTCGACGCCATGAGGGAGGCTGCGCAACGCGAGTTGCGGGTGCAGGCCCGAGCACAAGGCGGCCGATTGATCCTGAGCGTGGCCGACACGGGCCACGGCATCCGTCCTGACATCCTCGGGCGCCTCTTCGAACCCTTCGTCACGAGCAAGCCGGCCGGCGCGGGGCTCGGGTTGGGACTGGTCATTTCCGAGCAACTGGTGCGCGGCGCCGGGGGGGCACTGCGTGCCGCCAATCGCGACGAGGGTGGTGCCATCTTCACCATCGACCTGCCGCTTGGCGCCGAACAACCGATTTCCGATAGGGTCAACCCACAGTGAGTGCATCAACTCCCATCCGCGTGCTGCTGGTCGAAGACGACGAGGACGTGCGCATCAGCACCGTCCAGGCGCTGAGCCTGGCCGGCTTCGAGGTGGATGACTTCGCCAGTGTCGAGCGAGCCCGGGCGCACATCAGTTTCGGCGCTCCGCTCATCGTCGTGTGCGACGTCAAGTTGCCTGGGCTTTGCGGCACCGACTGGCTGCCGCAGATCCGCACCATCGATGCGGAGTTGCCCGTGGTTTTGGTGACGGGCCATGGCCACATCGCCATGGCGGTGCAGGCCATGCGCGAAGGCGCGTACGATTTCATCGAGAAGCCCTTCACGACCGAACGGCTGCTGGCGGTTGTGCGGCATGCGGTTGAGCGACGGCAACTGTCCTTGCAGGTGCGCGCGCTGCGGGATGCTCTCGAGAACTGGCACGGCATCCAGGCCGTGCTGATCGGTCGCTCGGCGCAAATGCAGCAGGTGCGCCGCACCGTGATGAACCTGGCGGAAACATCAGCCGACGTGCTGATCTATGGCGAAACCGGCACCGGCAAGGAACTCGTGGCGCGTTGCCTGCACGATCACAGTGAGCGCCGGCGGCACCACTTTGTGGCGCTGAACTGCGGCGGGCTCCCCGAAGCCCTGGCCGAGAGCGAATTGTTCGGTCACGAGGCTGGCGCATTCACCAGCGCCAACCGCCCACGCGTAGGCAAGTTCGAATATGCGCACGGTGGCACCCTCTTCCTCGACGAGATCGAGAGCATGCCCATGGCCGTACAGATCAAGCTGCTGCGCGCGCTACAGGAGCGCTCCATCGAGCGCGTCGGGTCGAACAAGTCGATCCCATTTGACTGCCGGCTGGTCGCGGCCAGCAAGGACGACCTCAAGACGCTTAGCGACCAGAAGCAGTTCAGGGCCGACCTGTACTACCGCATCGGTGTGGCTTTCGTCGAGTTGCCACCCTTGCGCGAACGCCTGGAAGACATCCCGTTGTTGTTCGAACACTTCACCTTGCTCGCGGCAAGCCGCTTCGGGCGTGCAGCGCCGACTTTGAGCAGTCTCCAATTGGCCGAGCTGATGGCCTACGCCTGGCCCGGCAACGTGCGAGAACTGCGCAATGTGGCGGATCGCTTTACGCTGGGACTGCTGGGTGATCGTCTGACCCAGACGCGTGGGGCCGGTCAGGTGATGTCGGACCTGCCACAGGGCCTCCCACAGCAGGTTCAGAGCTTCGAACGCGCCGTGATCGTGGAGGAGCTGCGGCGACACCGGGGCGATCAGAGCGCAACGGCCGCGGCACTGGGCGTTGCACGCCAAACGCTCCATGACAAGCTGCGAAAGTTGAACATCACAACAGACGAACTCGGAAGTTGATGTCCGGACAAGCGCTCGCAAGCACCTGGGTCACCAGCCCGCGCTCCCCGTAGGCGAGACGACAACCAGCGCCTCCTCGCCGGTGGGGAAATGTTGCTGATGCGCAGGTCGAGCGTGCCATTTTTAGGCTGATCAGCAAGTGAGAGGCTGAGCGTTGGCCAGGCATTTTTTGTTTCGATGGCATGCGAATTCGCTTGCGGAATCTTTGTGGAATGCGGCTGTTGCAAACAGAAGACCGGCATGGCGGGTGGCATCAATGACGATGGTGAACGGATGAGTGAGCAGTGCTTATTCCGTTTCCAGATCCATCGTGAACGCGAATGCGAAGCGCAGACAGTACAAACGTACGGCAAGCGAAGCCGACAAAGTGCACGGTTGATATGGAAATGGAATTAGCTCACTGCGCGACCACAAGACCACGGCAAGCTTCCATGGGTCGACAATTGGCAACCGTTGCGGGTTCGTTGCGCTCACCGGTCACCAGCGCGCTCGCGTCAAGCCCTACGGCAAGCACCTGCTGATCCAGATGCACAGTGGCGCCAGTGACGACAACGACGAACACGTCGACACCATCGCACGCCTCACCGAACTCGCGCGCAACTCCTACTCAGCCGCATTCCGCAGCCACACCGGGCGCTGGGAGCCA
>NZ_JAUSOO010000138.1 GCF_030656115.1 Hydrogenophaga sp. | reverse complement strand
ATTTCGACGTGGCGTAGGTGCCGTAGTTCTCGAAAGAACAGGCCATTTCGCACTGCAAGCATCCGGTGCATTTGTCCGGGTTGATGTGCAGGACTTTCTGCATGTGAGGTCTCCTGGTGGGTAGCGGCGCTGCTGGTGCAGTGCCTTGCCTATGAAAGGAATTGCCTAGGCATTGTTGAAGGCTTAAGCCACTTTGGATTCAGGGTTATCCCTAGTCAACCACCGTTCATCTCGTGAAATTCTCAAAATGAAACACACCGAGCCTTGGCATACTTGGTGCGTATGAAACGGTGCCACAGACCACCGAACAACCCACAGAGACATGGCATGAACACACGTCCGCTGCAGCCCGGCGCAGCCCCCGCACCCGACCGCCTGGCCCTGATTGAGAGCGCACGGCGTGCGGTGCTCGGCGAAGGCGGGCTGCAAGCGGCGCCCTGGGTCGAGCCCTGGATCGACCGCTCCTGGCGGCGCTGCCTGGCACAAGGTCTTCGACCGCAGCAGGCGATCGCCTTTCAGGCCGTTTCCGGGCCCGCCACACACCGCGCCATCGAGGCCAGCCGGCCGCTGCTGCACGCGGCCGCACCGGTCATCCAGTCGCTCGCGCGGGCCATGGCAGACACCCGCTACTTCGCCATCTTGACCGACGCACAAGGCGTGGTGATCGATGTCAACGGCCCGGTGGACCGCCACAACCCCCACGCCGACCTGATCGCCCGCGTGGGTGTGGACCTGTCGGAAAACGCGGTGGGCACCACCGCGATTGGCGCCACCCTGGCCGAACTGCAGCCGGTCTGGCTGCACCGCGGCGAACACTTTTTTGACGACAACGGGGTCTACAGCTGCGCGGGTGCGCCGCTGTTCGGACCCGACGGCCGGTGCGTGGGCATGCTCGATCTCACCGGCATCCACGTGGCCGAACGCCCGGCCCTGAAACACCTGGTGGCGCAGTCGGCCCGAAGCATTGAGAACGCGCTCACGCTGGCGCAGCCGCACCAGTTGCTGCTGCGTATCCATTGGCCCGGCAGTTCACCCGAGGAAGACAGCGCGGGCCTGGTCTGCGTGGACGCCGACGGCTTTATCAAAGGCACCAACCGCGCCGCCGCCGACATGCTCACCTTAACGCCTGGTACGCCTTGGCCCCATTGCAGCGACGTGTTTGCCGTGCCGTTCGAAACCCTGTTCGATACCGCGCGCAGCGAACATGCAGCCCGCGAACTGCCCTTGTGGTCGGGCCTGCGGCTGGCGGTGTCGGCCCGGCTGAACACCGAGCGCGCACGCGCCCAGTCCACGCGGCCTGCCATGCGCCCCACCGCACCGCTGAAAGAGGTGGAAACCGCGCTCATTCGGAAAGCGGTGGAAGACGCACGAGGCAATGTGATGGAAGCCGCCCGCGTGCTGGGCATCAGCCGCGCCACGGTGTACCGCAAACTGACGCGCAAAAAACCAACCCGCTGAAGCGACAACACAGCGCGCGCAACAAACCCGTTGGGGCTGCGCCCCAAACCTGCCCCAGCGACACCGGGTCTGGCAGCCCCTTCAAGGCGCAGTGAGTGTCATGCCCTGCTGTCTGAAGATGGCCAGCAATTCACCGCTGTTGCGCAACGCCTGCAACGCCGTCTCCAGCGCCTGCCCCAGCGCTTGGTGCTCCGCCTTGATGGCCATGCCCACCGGCCAGCCGTTGTCGGGCACGCCGCTGAGCACGAGCGGAGACAGGCGGTAGTCGCCACGCCGGGGCCCGTGGTGTGCCAGCACCGATTCGGCCTGGGCGCGTGTGACGTAGGCGGCCACGGCCTTGCCATCGACCACCGCCTGCACGGCCTCCACACCGGTGTTGTAAATGCCCACCTGCGTGCGCAACAAGCCGCCGCCGTAACCCATGAGCGCACTGGCAGCGCCCGCCCCGCGCTCCGCCGCCAGGGGCAACCCCTTGAGGTCTTCGGGGGCGACCACGTCGGCCAGGCGGCGTGTGTCGTGCAGCAACACCAGCGACTGCCGCATGTACGGCGCCAACACCATCACCTGCCGGTTTTTCTGCATCAGGTACTTGTCCACCGGCACCTGCAGCATCACGTCGGCGGGGCCGTAACCCAGATAGTGACCCCGCCACACCATGTTGCGCAGGTCGTCGTTCATGTTCTCGCCCGCGTCAAAAGGCAACAGCGACAGCGACAGGTTCATCTGCCGCGCCAGCGCCTGCGCCAGTGCCACATCCAGCCCTTGCATGTCGTTGGCTGCGCCCGAAGACAAGGGCGCGTTGTCTTTGTAAACCGCCACCTTGAGCATGCCACTGGCGCGTATGCGGGCCAGGTCCGACAGCTCGGTCTGCGCAGAGACGGGCGCCACGCCCGCCAGCAACGGCAGCACCATGGCCAGTGCGGCCTGCCGGCGACCGATACCCGCCGTCTTCACAGGCTGGGCTTGTGCCGCGTTCGGTGAAATTGTCATGGAATGTGTCTCCGGTGTTGTGGTTCTGAATGCGCTGACTGGGGGTTCAGGGTTCGCGGCGGGTTTCCAGGTAGGTCTTGATCGACCAGATCGCCTCTTGCGACAACGTGGCTTCAAACGGCGGCATGTACACCCGTCCATCGCGCACCCGGCCCCGGCGCACGGTGGCCAGGTAGTAGTCGTCCATTTCTTTGTAGCAAGCCGATTTTTTTGCCGGATCGCTCATACCGGAACAATCCGCATCGAACTTGCGCAGGTCGGGCGAAATACCGCCCGAAATGGCTTCCAGCCCGTGGCAGCGGGCGCAGTTCTGGTTGTAAGCCGAGGTGCCGATGCGCAGCGCTTCCTTGTGGGCCGGCCCTTCGCTGTACGGGTTGGCGTCCAGCCATTTCGCGCCCAGTTGCGGCAGGGTGCTGGTGTCGACCGACTGGGGCGTCACGTCCCCATGGGCCATGACGGTGGCGGCCACCAGACAACTGGCGGCCAAGGCCAGCGCACGCAGCGCGGCACGCGGAGATCGGGTGTGGAAAGAACGGTTCATGGGGCTTGTCTCCAGGTTTTGTTAACGGGCTGTGACCCCTGGGTAGCAATAAGCAGGCCATTGACTTTTCGCCCATCCCAAGGCGCAACACCCCCCAGCAGCCCCGCACGCCGGGCTCCTGCACACTGTTCCAAATTGAAGCAAAAGCACATCCGAAACGCCACAGCGAGCCGGCGCGGCAACAAGCGCTGTCCCAGCGCATGGCCCCGCAACCCAGCAGGTGGCGGGCTACTTGCTTGACGAAGCACCGAGCAAATTTGGAACACCCTGTTGCACCCCGGGATTTCCAGTGTTGATGGCTGGGACAGATATGAAGAAAATCACATGAGACAAGAAAACACAGATGCCGACGAAACCGTTCCGGACACGGCAACCCATGCTGCAACAGGCGGCATGGAGGGTTGGGAAAACATTTCACCGGACCCAGGAGACAACATGAGTGCAGCCATCTACCCGCGCAGCGCTGGGCGCCGCGGACACCTTGCGCCGCCGGACGCCCCCGCCACCGATCAAGCCGATCTGATCTTGCAGTCGCACCAGCGCTCGCAGGCCTATGGCATCACCGCGCACAGCGAACCCGACTTTTCCAGCCCCTCGCGTGGGGACATGAACAACGCGCTGGACGAAAACCGGTTTTTGTTTCAGCACGCCGCGCCGGTCATGGAAACGCTCTACGACCAGATCGTCAACACCCACAGCATGGTGCTGCTCACATCGGCCCGGGGCATGGTGCTGCATTCGCTGGGCGACACCGACTTTCTGGAAAAGGCTTCCCAGGTGGCGCTGACACCGGGCATGGACTGGTCTGAAAAAAACAAGGGCACCAACGCCATCGGCACGGCCCTGACCGAAGAAGAAGCGCTGACGGTGCACGGCAGCCAGCACTACCTGAACGCCAACAAATTCCTCACCTGCTCGGCCGCCCCCATCTTTGACCCGTATGGCCAGGTCATTGGGGCGCTGGACGTGACCGGAGACCACCGCAGCGTGCACCAGCACACGCTGGCGCTGGTGCGCATGTCGGCGCAGATGATCGAAAACCACATGTTTGCCGACATCTTCCCCAAGGCCATCCGCATCCACTTTCACACGCGCTCGGAGTTTCTGGGCACCCTGGTCGAAGGCATTGCGGTGTTTTCGCCCGAGGGGCGGTTTCTCTCGGCCAACCGCAGCGCGCAATTTCAAATGGGTCTGCCGTTCAGCGCCCTGCAAGCGCACACCTTTTCATCGCTGTTCGGCATGTCGGTGTCTGCGCTGTTTGAACGCTTCAGCGGCGCGCTGCCCAACCCCAGGCAACTGTGCCTGCACAACGGCGTGTCGGTGTGGTGCCGCGTGAAGGTCAAGGCCGCCGCACCCTGGTCGGGTGCTGCCAGCGTGTCGCCAGGGCCGGTGGCACCCGGCCAGTCAGAGGCCCACCCCACCGAGGCCCCAGGCGCCAGCCACCCAGCCCCTGCGCCCCTGAAGCCAACCGGCAAAAAAATGCAGTTTTCTTCCCTGCATTACCTCGACACGGGTGACCCACAGGTGTCGTCGGTCATCCACAAACTGCGCCGGGTCTCGGGGCGCGACATCCCGGTCATGATCCTGGGCGAAACCGGCACCGGCAAAGACCTGCTGGCGCAAGCCATTCATGGCGACTCCACCCGGTCTGCCCAGCCCTTCGTGTCGGTCAATTGCGCCTCCATTCCCGACACGCTGATCGAATCGGAGCTGTTTGGCTACGAAGAAGGCGCGTTCACCGGTGCGCGCAAAAAGGGCTCCATCGGCAAAATTTTGCAAGCCCACGGCGGCACGCTGTTTCTGGACGAAATTGGCGACATGCCCAAGCACCTGCAAGCGCGGCTGCTGCGGGTGTTGCAGGAACGCAAAGTCAGCCCGCTGGGCGCAGGCAAAGAGGTGGACGTGGACGTGGCGGTGGTCAGCGCCACGCACAAAAACCTCAAAGACATGATTGCCCGCGGCGACTTTCGGGAAGACCTCTACTACCGCCTCAACGGGCTGGTGGTGCGGCTGCCGGCGCTGCGCGAGCGCTCCGACTTCGACCTGGTGGTGCGAAAAATCCTCAAGTCGCTCTGTGAAAACGGGGAACATGTGGGCATCTCGCCCGAGGTCATGGGCGTGTTTCAACGCTACCACTGGCCCGGCAACTTCAGGCAACTGCACAACCTGCTGCGCACCGCCGTGGTCATGGTGGGGTGCCAGGGCGAAATTGCCTTCGAGCACCTGCCCGACGACTTTCTGGAAGAGCTGGAGCAAGGCCCTGCCGAAACCCGGCTGATCCCGCCCATGCACATGTTTGCACCTGCCGCACTGCAGGCCGGCCCGTCCGACGCCACCGCCATGCCCGAGCCCGAAGGCCACCGGCTGCAAGACGTGGCGCTGGGCGCCATGGCGCAGATGCTGCGGTTGCACAAGGGCAATGTGTCGGCCGCGGCCAAGGCGCTGGGCGTGTCGCGCAACACCATTTACCGCAAGAAAGACCAGCTACCGCCCGACGTGCTCGGTTGACCGGGGCGGCTGCGCGCCTTGCTCCATCCACACCGGCTCCAGTTCGCGCCAGGCGCGCTGCACATTGAAGCCGTGGCGCTCGGCGTAGCCCGCCCAGTGGCGGTAGGCGGGCAGCTCCACCACACCCGCGTCTTGCGGCTGGCGCCCCGCGTCCATGGCCTGCAACACCCCGTCGCGCAGCGCTTGCAAATACACCCGCGTGGCGCCCAGCGCGGCGGGTGCTTGCCCTGGCCCGTCAGCAGACGACACCACCGCCGACACCACGTGGTGGGCGCCCCGGGCTTGCAGGCGGTCCAGCGCAGCCAGCCAGGCGTCGAGCCGGCCTTGGGCCAGTTCGGGAATGCGCCCGTCGTAAACCAGTCCGCCGGCCCACACGATGCGGTGCTGCGCGTTCCAGAGCACCAGATCGCCCTCGGTGTGCCCCTGCTCCAGTGGCAACACCACCAGCGCCAGCGGGCCAACGCTCAAGGTTTGGCCGGGGTACAGCGTGTGGGTGGGCTCCACAATGTGGGTGCCTGCCATGGCCTCGGCCCCGGCCCGCGCGGTTAGGCCCGCCAGGCACGCCGGGCAGCGCTGTTGCATGGCGGCGCGGGTGGGCTCGCTGGCGGCAATGCTCAGGCGCCCCGCCACCGCCCAATCGGCAAACGCGGCATTGGCCAGCACGTTCTCCGCATGGGCGTGGGTGTTGACGATCCAGCGCACCTCGGCATTGAAGCGGCAGGCCAAGGACTGGCGCACCCGCTCACCATGGCGCTGGCTGGGCCCGGGGTCGATCACCAGCGCCTCGGCACCGGCCACCAGCGCGGTGGTGGGCGCCACATGGCCGCCGTTCAACACCGACACCTCGCCCGGCGCCTCGGGCTGCCACACCCAGACACCCGGTGCCAGCGCTTGCCAGGGCACCGCTGGGGCGGCCTCGCAGCCGTGTGGGTTGGCGTGCGCCCATGGCGCGGCCCCGACCGCCAGCCCGAACCACAACCAGCGCAGGCACAGGCCACAACGCAAACGCCAGGCCCGCAGCCTGCGGGGCATACACAGCAGCAGCTTGCCAGCCATCAGCATGGGTTGCGCACCGTGGCGCGCAGCGCGGCCAGCAGGCCGGGCTCGTGCCCCAGGTGGCCGCTGCACGGGGTCTGCAAATAGGCCGCATGGGGCGGCCCCAGGGCGGCCCAGCGGCGGCTGTTGGCGGGCGGGCAAATGGCGTCAAACCGGCCATGCACCCAGTCCACTCGAATGCCTTGCTCGGCCAGGCGCAACACCGCCCGGTCCAGTTCCCCCGGCCGCACAAACCCCCGGTGCAGCAGGTAATGCGCCTGGATGCGGAATTTGCGCAGCGCGCGGCGGTCGGCCTGATCGGCGCCAGGGCGCTGCACCCGCGCCAGCGCGCGCCGCTGCTGGCGCTGCAGGGCGGCCCAGCCACGCCGAATGGCCGGCGCCAGCGGGGCCGATGGCGCTGGGGGTTGCGCTGCGGGCCCGGTCAGACACGGCGCCTGCATGGCATGGCGCAAACTGCGCCGCATGCCCCGGCCTGCCGCCGCGGTTTCCAGCAGGTTCCAGCGCCGCAACACGCGCAACGGTGCAACACCGGGTGTACCAGATTGAAGCAGTTGTCTCAGGCGGGCCAGCACCGGCGGTACAGCATGGCCCGCCGAGCCGGGCCAATGGGGCTCTGCGCCCAGGGTGCGCAGCACGCCGGGGGCGGGCAACAGCAGACCCCCCACTTCGCGCCGGCGCAGCGCAAACGCACCGCGCAGCACCAGGCGCTGCACCCGCTGCGGGTGCGCCTGCGCGTAAGCCAGCGCCACCACCGTGCCCCACGAACCGGCCAGCACCGACCAGCGCTCCAGCCCCAGATGCACCCGCAGCGCTTCCAGGTCGGCCACCAGCGCCTGCGTGGTGTTGGCGGTGGTTTGGCCCCGTGGGCGGCTGGCCCCGCAGCCGCGCTGGTCGGGCGCAATGGCCCATTGGCGCGCCAGGTCCAGCGGCGCGAGCATGCCGGGCTGGCAACTGCTGCCCGGGCCGCCGTGCAGCAGCAGCCAGGGCGCGCCAGCCGGGTTTCCCACCGTGCGCCAGGCCATGCGGTGCCCGCGCCCCACCGCCAGGAAGCGCGGTGGTGGCCAGCCCTGCTTTCCACCGGCGGCCTGCACCCGCTCAGGGTTGTCCCTAGGTGGGGGTTTTGTGGCATTGATATTGCTGGACATAGGGGCGGCTTGATGAGCAGTGGTGCTGACAAGTTAGCAGACATCTTTCGTGCCAACCCTTCCACCGGAGACAGACTATGCAATGGACCACCCCCGCTTTTACCGACTTGCGTTTCGGTTTTGAAATCACGATGTACATCGCCAACCGCTGAAAACAGCGGCTGTAACGCCCAAGCGCACGGCCACAAACCCGTGCGCTTTTTTCATCACCCCACCCCATCCCACAGGTTCGATCATGCGCATCCGGGTTCTCGGTTCATCTGCCGGCGGCGGCTTTCCGCAGTGGAACTGCAACTGCCCCAACTGCGACGGGCTGCGCCGCGGCACCCTGCGGGCACAAGCGCGCACCCAGTCGTCCATCGCGGTCAGCGCCGACGGCACCGACTGGCTGCTGGTCAACGCCTCGCCCGACATCCTGACGCAGATCGCCCAAGCGCCCGAGCTGCAACCGGCCCGCGCCATCCGCGACAGCGGCATCGCCGCCGTGCTGCTGATGGACGCGCAAATTGACCACGTGACCGGCCTGCTGATGCTGCGCGAGCGCAAAACGCCGCTGCCGCTGCTGGCCACGCCCGAGGTGTTTTCTGACATTTCCAGCGGTTTCCCCATCACCGGCATCCTGTCGCACTACTGCGGCGTGCAGCGCCAGGAACTGCCCATCGACGCCAGCGCGGTCCACATACCCGCCCTGCCCGGCCTGCAGCTGCACACCGTGGCGCTGTCGTCCAAGCCCCCGCCCTATTCCCCGTTTCGCGGCAACCCGCGCCCGGGCGACAACATCGGCCTGCTGATCACCAACCCCCAGACCGGCGCGAAAGCCTTCTACGCGCCGGGCCTGGCCGAAGTCACGCCCGCGCTGGTTGAGCTGATGAGCAACTGCGCCGTGGTGCTGGTGGACGGCACGTTTTGGACCCACGACGAAATGCAGCGCCTGGGTTTGTCGGCCAAGGCCGCGCTCGACATGGGCCACCTGCCGCAAAGCGGCCCCGGCGGCATGATCGAGCAGCTCGACCGCCTGCCCGCCGGTGTGCGCAAGGTCCTCATCCACATCAACAACACCAACCCCATGCTGGTGGAAGACTCCGACGAGCGCGCCGAACTCACGGCGCACGGCATCGAAGTGGCCCACGACGGCATGCAGATCACGTTCTAAAGAGCCCAGCCATGGAAATCGCCCAAGCCCTGCACACCGACAGCGCTCTTCCCGCCTGGAGCCCCGCTGCGTTCGAGGCCCAGTTGCGCGACAAAGGCCACAACTACCACATACACCACCCGTTCAACGTGCGCATGAACAGCGGCGGCTGCACGCCCGACGAGATCCGCTGCTGGGTGGCCAACCGCTTTTATTACCAAATTTGCATCCCGCGCAAAGACGCCGCCATTTTGGCCAACATGCCCGACCGCGCGCACCGCCGCCTGTGGATCGAGCGCATTCTGGACCACGACGGCCATGGCGACTTTGCGGGCTCGGCCGCGGGTGGCATCGAGGCTTGGACGCGCCTGGGCGAAGCGGTGGGCATTTCTCGGGAAGACCTGTGGTCGCTGCAAGGCGTGGCACCGGCGGTGCGCTTTGCCTGCGACGCTTATGTGAACTTCGCCGCCAAGGCGCCGTGGCAAGAGGCGGTGTGCTCGTCGCTCACCGAGATGTTTGCGCCGCAAATCCACAAAGACCGCCTGGCCACCTGGCCCACCCACTACCCCTGGATTGAGGCCAGCGGCCTGGCCTATTTCCGCAGCCGCATACCGCTGGCCAGCCGCGATGTGGAACACGGCCTGCGCGTCACGCTGGAGCACTTCAACACCCGCGCCGCGCAGCACCGCGCGCTGGACATCCTGCAGTTCAAGCTGGACATTCTGTGGAGCATGCTGGATGCGATTGAAAAGGCCAGCCAGCAATGAGCACGCTGCCCGAACGCCCCAAGCTGTCGCGCCGCTTCCGGCTGCAATTTGAGCCCGCGCAAAGCCGCTGGGTGCTGCTGTACCCCGAGGGCATGGTGCAGCTCAATGACAGCGCGGCCGAAATTCTGAAACGCTGCGACGGCCAGCGCAGCCTGCCCGACATCGTGACCGAGCTGGAGCAGGCGTTCAACGCTGAGGGTCTGGCGCCGCAGGTTCAGGCACTTCTTGAAGAAGGGCAACGCCGTGGCTGGATGGACTGACCCCCCCACCGTGGGCCAGCCGCTGTGGCTGCTGGCCGAGCTCACCTACAAGTGCCCGCTGCACTGCGTGTTTTGCTACAACCCCACGCAGCACACGCAAGTCAAAAACGAGCTGAGCACCGCGCAGTGGGTGGACGTGATGACCCAGGCGCGCCAGCTGGGCGCGGCGCAGCTGGGTTTTTCGGGCGGCGAGCCGCTGCTGCGCGACGACCTGGAAGAACTGGTGCAGGAAGCCCACCACCTGGGCTACTACACCAACCTCATCACCTCTGGCGTGGGCCTCACACCGGTGCGGGCCCAAAAGCTCAAAGACGCCGGGCTCGACCACGTGCAGCTCTCGTTCCAGGACTCCACCAAGGAGCTGAACGACTTTTTGAGCCACACCAAAACCTTCGACCTCAAACAGCGCGTGGCCCGGCTGATCAAGCAGCACGACTGGCCCATGGTGATGAACTGCGTGCTGCACCGGCACAACCTGCCGCACGTGGACAAGATCATCGAGATGGCGGTGGCGCTGGAGGCCGAGTACCTGGAACTCGCCAACACGCAGTACTACGGCTGGGCCTGGGTCAACCGCGACCACCTCATGCCCACCCACGCCGAGCTGCTGGAGGCCGAGGCCGTGGTCAACCGATTCCGCGCCGAACAAGAAGGCAAGACCGGCCCCAAATGCCGTGTGCTGTTCGTGGTGCCCGACTACTTCGAGGAGCGCCCCAAGGCCTGCATGAACGGCTGGGGCTCGGTGTTCCTGTCCATCGCACCCGACGGCCTGGCCATGCCCTGCCACAACGCACGCGACCTGCCCGGCCTGCAGTTGCCCAACGTGAAAGACACGCCGATTGCCGACATCTGGCAACGCAGCCACGCCTTCAACGCCTACCGGGGCGACCGCTGGATGAAGGCGCCCTGCCGGACCTGCGACGAGCGCCACAAAGACTTCGGCGGCTGCCGCTGCCAGGCGTTTCTGATCACCGGCGACGCCACCGAGGCCGATCCGGTGTGCAGCAAGTCGCCGCACCACCACAAGGTGGTCCAGGTGGTGAAGAACGCACCCGCGCGGCGCAACATCCCCATCGTGTTCCGCAGCGACGCCGAGTCCCGCCTGTTGCACCCCGCGCCGCCCGCATGAAGCCAAGCGCCTCGGCCAGCAGCGCACACCACCGCATGCTCGGTGCCGCGCTCGTGCGCCACCTGCCCGGCGCACGCCACAGCCCGCTGGCGCTGGAGCGCACCGAACAAGGCCTGTTTCTGCTCTGGCTGGCCTACATGGGCTTGCTGTTGTTCGGCGCCTGGCTGCTGTGGCAGGCGGGCGCCTGGCACCGGCTGGTGCACGCCGACCC
Source organism: Hydrogenophaga sp. (assembly GCF_030656115.1). Lineage (GTDB taxonomy): Bacteria > Pseudomonadota > Gammaproteobacteria > Burkholderiales > Burkholderiaceae_C > Hydrogenophaga. The sequence continues at coordinate 17,729 of NZ_JAUSOO010000138.1, read as the reverse complement.
CACCGGGCTCACGGTCACCATCGTGCTGCTGTTTCTGGGCTGCTCGCTCTGGGCCGGGCGGCGCGCCTGGGTGCTGGGCCAGCAGCGCCTGTGGCTGGATGCCCAGCTCGGCACCACGCCACAGCCACAACCCGATTGCTGGAGCGCCGAATACCAACAAGGCTGTGCCCGCCCGGGGGCCGACCCCACCATCTGGCTGCAAATACTGGGCGAGCGCGCCCACGGCCCGCACGAAATGGCCTGGTGGCTCAACGGCATCCAACTCAAGCTCGGCCTGCTGGGCAAGGTGATCGGCTTTTCCATCCTCGCGCTGCAGCTCGGGCAAATGGACAGCTTCGACGCCAGCCAGTCGTCGCAATTGCTCAAGAACCTCACCGGGGGTTTGGGCATCGCGTTGCTCACCACCGTCACCGGCTTGGCGGGCAACATCCTGCTCGGCCTGCAACTCATGCGGCTCGACCGCTTTGCCGACGCCCTCGTGGCCGACACCCTGGCCGCCCAGCCCACGCCAACCGCACCCACACAGGAGCCGCCCCATGGCGATTGGCCGCGCGGTCCGTGACACCGAAACCGACCCGTTCTACGACATGTTGTTCAACATGTTGATCGCCTTCGTCTTTTGCTTCGTCATCGCCCTGCTCGCCTTCAACCCCAAAGCCCGCAAGTCGGGCGACATACCGGCCAAGGCCGAATTCATCGTCACCGTGTCCTGGCCCGACAACAACCCCAACGATGTGGACGCCTGGGTGCTGGAGCCCGGCGGCAAAACCCTGTGGTTTCGCCAGCGCGACGCGGGCATGGTCCACCTCGACCGCGACGACCGGGGCGCCAAAAACAGCAGCGTCATCGTCAACGGGCGCGAAATCAGCAGCCCCATCCGGCAAGAAATCGTCACCCTGCGTGGCCTGGTGCCGGGTGAATACGTGGTCAACGCCCACTACTACGAAAGCAAAGACAAGCTCCCGGTGGACGTGTCGGTGGCGGTGGTCAAGGTCAACCCACAGGCCGAAATCGTCTTCACCGGCACCCAACAAATACCCGCCAAAGGCGACGAGCGCACCCTGGTGCGCTTCAGCATCGACGAAGGTGGCCGCGTCATCGACATCAACACCCGGCCCCTCACCATCGTGCAACGCGCGGGCCTGTGAGCCCCAGAAAAACCACCATGATCCCTGCCGTTTCGTCCCAGTTGCTGCTGCTCGTGCTGATGTACGCGCTGCTGGCGTTTTTGCTGCTCTGCCTGTGCCTGGCCACGCGCTGGCCGTGGGCGGTCAAAGGCGCCATGGTGCTGCTGGTCAGCGGCTTCTACGTGTTGGGCCACCACACGCTGCAAGGCATTGCCGGCTGGCCCAGCGACGACGCCCTGCCCCAGCGCTTCGTGCTGCTCTCGGCCGTGTTCGACGAACCCAGCCTGGGCCGGGGCCACAAAGGCGCCATCTACATCTGGGTCAACCCCATGAAGGACAACGCCCCGCTGGACATGCCCCGCGTGCACCGCCTGCCCTACGAAAAAGACCTGCACCGCATCCTGGGCGACGGCCTGAAAAAAGCCCGCGAAGGCAACACCCAGATGGGCAGCACCGAACCCAAACGCGGCCAAGGTGGCCTGGCCTGGCTGCTGCCCGCCAGCAACGACCAGGTCGAAATCAAACTGAGCGACCTGCCGCGCGCGCAGCTGCCTGAGAAATGATGACCCCCTCTGCGCCGCTTCGCGTCTTCCCCCCCCAAGGGGGGGACGCAGCCTGTGGCCCGGCCAAGCCGGTTCCACGGCTGCCGCTGGGTGAAGACGCTCCGCTAGGTGCCTCTGGCACCGTGTTTGGCGTGCTCGCTGTGATCGTGGCGCTATCTGGCTGCGACGGCCGCAACCTCGGCAACCCCTGGTTCCCCCTGCGCGAAGGCGAGCAACACACCCTGGCCGTGCAATTCATCGGCGACGAACCCCGCGCGCCCGAACAGTGGACCCTGCGCGTCACCGCCCCCACCACCTTTCAAGACCAGCCCGTGGCCGTGCGCCACCACTCGGCGGGCGTGAGCTATTACCTGTTGAGCGACGACCAAGGCATCCGCCGCATCGCCACCCGCACCGACATCGACAACGAACCCAGCGCCGACGCCGAACCGTTCTGGGTGCTGAAAGCCCCCTACCAGGTGGGCACCGAATGGACCACCCCCACCGTGCCCTACCTCATTCAGCGCAAAAACGAACACCCGCGCGACCTGAAATACACCCACAAAGCGCAGATGACCTGGCGCATCGAAGCCGTGGACGACCGCGTGAAACTGGCCAACGGCCATGAAGTCCAACCCTGCCTGCGCGTGGTGGGCGAAGCCCGGCTGAACCTCTACACCGACCCGGTGAATGGTTTTACCGACGTGCCCCTGATCAGCCGCGAGTGGTATTGCCAGGGCCAAGGGCTGGTGAAGCTGGAGCGCGAAGAAAAAGTGCCCAACGGGTTTTTGACGGGCGGCGTGCTCAGCGCCGAGTGGGTGCGCTGAAAGCCGCGCATTCAGTGCGTTTTCGGCGTCGACCGCTGCCGACGCTTGAACCGCAGAAACACCCCCAAGGCCACCAGCAGCAACAGCCCAGCCAGGTAAACCTGCCCCACGAAAGCCACAAAGACAGCGCTGGAGAATAGCCCGAAGGTCACAGCAACCCGTAGCAGATCCGCCAGGACCAGCAAAGCACTCTTTTTGTCATTGGGAGTCATGCTATCCGGCATCAACAAGTCCTGTTGGGTAAATAGGCCATTTGATCGCAAAACAGCAGTCACGGGTCCAGCCGAGTCACGATTTTTTTGCCGTGTTCGACACCACCCACAACCGCAACTTTTCCAGAAACACCCGCCCGCTGGGCGCGAGCAGCGGCTCTACCTCATCACACGCACCTTGTAACGCAGCGGGCAACCGCTGGGCGAGCTCGGCTGCGGTCCTCAGCAGAAACGGCGCACCCATACCCCAATCGCGAGCCAGCGCGGCCACCTGCTCGCGACCCACCTGGCCGGGCAACACTTCACCGTCCAGACTGAACGCGAATTCACGCGAAAGACCCGGGTAGATGCGGGTGCACATCAGGTCGTAAAACGGGGTAAGCCGCACGCCAACACCGGGAAGCTCATAGACAGACAGGTTCTTGGCGTGGCTGTCGTTGTTACCGGTCAAGAGGTTGAAGAACACCCACTGCACAAGATGGAGCAAGTCCAACGCGGGCTGGCTGCTGGCGCTGCGAACGATGGTGGCACACGCGGCAAGACTGGGGCCACCTTCTTTCTCATACTTTTTTGCAGACACCGTGCCGGCGAGCTGACACAGGTCGTACTGGATCAGACGGTCGAGCCCTCCGTCGGCCCGCACCACCCGGTCGAACCGGCGCACGACGCAGGCGCGAGCGGTTCGCAAAACACGTCGGCGGTGGGCAGGCCGCAGCGTGCGGCGGTGCGGATGATCACGGCTTCGTTCACCGCAGACTCGCACACTTTGGCCAGGCGGCGGATAACAGCACGAAGCCACCGGCTGTGTCGCCCGCCACTTCGAGCAGCATGGCGAACAGCGTGGAGGCTTTGCGCAGCCCGCTGAGGTACACACGCAACGCGCCTTCAGGCAATAGATTTTCACCCAGCAGATCCAGCACCTTTTGCAGCTGCACGGTGGGCTTGCCGTTTTCCAGTTCGACGATGAAGCGGTTGCCCGTGTTGCCCAAGCTCGCCACGTCGAGCTGCCGCAGGGCGAGCCGGGTTCGCTGGCTGCGCACAAGAGCGCCCAGCGCGGCAGCGGTCTTGATGGGCGACTCCACAGCCGGCGAATGACCGAGCGGGATGTTTGAGGGTGCGGGCATGGCGATTCAGTCGAAAGATGACCTATCGGTAATTTTTCTGACTCGCTGACTCGTGGTCAAGAAAAAAATGGCCTTGCGGTCATTTTCAAAAATAGGACGTGGCTGACCAGTACCCGGCCCGCCGTCTCACTCAATACGCAACTGCTGCACCCAGCGTGCACCGGGGGTGAAATCGTCGCGGTCAAACGCACCGTAGGATGGCTCGTTGGGGTTGTCGGGTGGCACACCGATGCGGTTGAGGTCCACCGCTTGCGGGGTACCCACCAACCCAGTGGGCGTGACCGTGAATTTGAAAATCATGCCGTTCCAGAGCTTGGCGCCGAAGTCGGCGGGCTGCTTGAAGAAGAACAGCAGGCTGTGCTCCAGCCATTGCAGTTGCCCCGCCGACGCTGTGCCCGGCTGCGGGTAGGGGTACGGTACGAAGCAGGTGATTTCTTGTGCCGCTGGCAGGCACTTGAACTCGCGCATGGACAAAAAATGGTCTTGCATCACCTGGGGGTCGATGCGGACCGCAAAACGGGCCGGCGCACCACCGGCCTGCGCGGTGAAGCTGACGGTGCCGATGCGGGTTTGGACGCCATCGCGGGCGACCGCGATCAGGGCTTTGTCGCCCTGAAAGTCGAATGCCCACAGGAGACTGGGCGCAGCCAGTGCGGCGCCCAGCAGCAGGGCTGACAAACCCGCAGCGCGGCTCACTTGAGCGACAGGATCCAGTACACCACCTGGCGGGCGTCGCTTTCGGTGATGGCGACGGCGTTGGGCGGCATGGCGATGCCAGCGGCCTTGTTTTTCCAGTGGCTGGCATACGGGTTGGAACCTTCCAGCACCACCCGCGTGAGGAAGTCGGCCGCGCCGGGCTTGCCGCGGTACTGCGCCGCCACGTCTTCCCAGGCCGGCCCGATGGGCAGTTGCCCGCCCTTGAGGTCTTGGTGGGACACGGTGTGGCAGGCAAAGCAACCGGCGCCCGCCGCTGTTTTCTTGGCGGTCTCTTCAACAGAGGCGGTCTGTGCCTGCGCGGCCAGTGCGGTGCAAGCCAGTGCCAGGGCTGCCCAACGAAGGGGGAAGGTGTGAAGGGTCATGGTGTGGTGCTCTGAGGTGGGGAAAGAAGCCCGTCGAAACCGGGGTGGGCCCGCTGGGTGCGCTTCACGGCTTTTGAGCCATCACCCAGGTGGCCATGGTTTTGAGGTCGTCGGCAGCGAGGCTGGCGTGTGGCGGCATGGGGATGCGGCCCCACTTGCCGCGCGAACCGTTGCGCACGCTCTGCGCCAAGGCATCGGCCGCATCGGCCTGGCCGGCGTATTTCGCGGCGATGGCCTGAAAAGAAGGGCCCACCACTTTTTCATCTTTGGCGTGGCAGGTCATGCAGCCACTGGCCTTGAGCAGGTCCAGGGTGTCTTTGTCGTTCTGCGCCCAGGCTGAAGACAGCCCCATCGTCAGCAGCAGGAGGGAAACGGCTTGGTGTTTCATGTCGAGAGGTCATCAGGAACCCTCCACCGCCGCCAAGGCGGGCCGTGAAGGGTTCGGGGTTGGAATCAGCGAAGGCTGGGGGGTGTTACTTCAGGAGCTTGAAGGTCCAGACCGAACCGCCCTGCTCCAGGAAGTTGACCTTCTTGGCCACTTCACCGCCCCACAGCGGCACCGCGCCACCCCAGCCGGAGACCACGCTCACGTACTGCTCGCCACCTTCGGTCCAGGTGATGGGCGGTGCCACCACGCCGGAGCCGGTCTGGAACTGCCACACCACCTTGCCGGTCTTGGCGTCGGCGGCTTTCAGGTAGCCCTCGGGCGTGCCCCAGAACACCAGGTCGCCTGCGGTGAGCACACCCCCCCACAGCGGGGCGTTGTTCTTCACTTCCCATTCCACTTTGCCGGTCTTGGGGTTGATGGCGCGCAGCGAGCCGATGTGGTCGTCAAACAGCGGCTTGATGGTGAAGCCCGCGCCCAGGTAAGCCGCGCCTTTTTTGTAGGTGATGGGCTCGTTCCAGATCTCCATGCCCCATTCGTTGGTGGGCACGTAGAAGAAACCGGTCTTGGGGCTGTAGGCCATGGGCATCTGGTTCTTGCCACCCAGGAAACCCGGGGCGGAGAACACGGCTTTGCCTTTGGAACCATCGCCACCGGCTGCGGTGGGGTCGCCCGGGCGGTTGGCGGGGTCGAAGTTCGGACGGCCGGTTTTCAGGTCGATGCCGGTGGCCCAGGTCACTTTCTTCACAAACGGGAAGGCGTTGATGAGCTTGCCGGTGGCCGCGTCGTTCACATAGAAGAAGCCGTTGCGGTCGGCCTTGGCGCCCACGCGCTGGCCGTCCATGTCGAAGGTGACGAACTCGTTCACGCCGTCGTAGTCCCAGCCGTCGTTGGGCGTGCTCTGGTAGTGCCAGACGATCTTGCCGGTCTTCACGTCAATGGCCACGGTGGAGGCCGAATACAGGTTGTCGCCCTTGCGCACATGGCTGTTCCAGGGGCCGGGGTTGCCGGTGCCGAAATACGCCAGACCGGTTTTGGGGTCGTAGCTGCCACCCAGCCAGGGGGCTGCGCCACCGGTCTTCCAGGTTTCGCCGGGCCAGCTGGCGTTGGTGGTGCCGGTGATGCCGTTTTCCTGGCCGTCTTTGTAGCCCATGTGGCCTTCCACCACGGGGCGCACCCAGACCATCTTGCCGGTCTTGGGGTCGCGCGCTTCCACGCGGCCAACCACGCCAAATTCACCGCCCGACAGGCCGGTGATCAGCAGGCCTTCGGCGATCAGCGGGGCGGCGGTGTAGCTGTAGCCCGCGCTGTAGTCGTCGATCTTTTCGCGCCACACCACCTTGCCGGTGTTCTGGTCCAGGGCCACCAGCTGGGCGTCCAGGGTACCGAAGATGACGAGGTTGTCGTAGAGCGCCGCGCCGCGGTTGATCACGTCGCAACAGGGCATGATGCCTTCGGGCAGGCGGTGCTCGTATTTCCAGAGCTTCTGGCCGGTCTTGGTGTCCACGGCGTAAATGCGCGAGTAGGAGGCGGTGACGAACATCTTGCCGTTGTGCACCAGCGGCTGCGACTGCTGGCCGCGCTGCTTTTCACCCCCGAACGACATGGACCACGCGGGCACCAGGCGGTTGATGTTTTTGGCATTGATGCCCGTCAGGGACGAATGGCGCTGGCCTTGGGTGCCCAGGCCCCAGCTCAAAACGTTGTCGGGCGTGGCGGCGTCGTTGGCAATCATGGCGTCGGTCACCTGGGCGCCGACGTGGGCCGTGGCGGCCATGACCAAAAGGCTCAAAAGGGTGCGTTTCACAGTGTTGTCTCCTGCTCGTTTGTGGGGTTGATGGGCACAGTGCCCGGTCCTTGGTGAACTACCGACCCTCCGGTCCGTGGGTTCCACTGGCACAAGATGGCAACAACTGTGCCAAGCCCCGAAACGGTTTTTTGCCCCCACCAACGCCTGAAAACCCCTGCTTTTGCGCCGAACTGCGCCAGCCACTGTTCAACCCGTGGGGGTGTGCCGTGACACTGTTCAAAAATGGGTCAACACCTTTTGCAGACCTGCAACACACGGGCAACTCCCCCTGCGCGGCGGGGTGCTGCCCGCCACGCGTCAGGGCTGACGCGGCGGGGCGGCCAGCGCCCGCAGTTCGTGGTGGGGATACCACTGGGTCAGGCTGCGGTGCAGCTCGGCGGGTTGCGCGGCCCAGCGGGCAAAACGCTCGGGCACCGGGGCGCGCAGCACCTCGCCCAGGTCCAGCCCGCGCTCGGCGCTCTCTTGCATGTGGCGGGTGAGCCAGCGCAACCAGTCGCGCGTTTGTTGAATGCCCGCCGCGCCGGTGTGCACCGGGCCGTGGCTGGGCACGACCTGTTTCACCGCGCCGCTGGCGAGCCAGCCATCCAGCGCGTCCAGGCTGGCCAGCCATGGTGCAAAGTCGGCGTGGGGCGTGGTGGGCACGCGCTCGGCAAACACCAGCCCGCCCGCAAACAGCACGCCGGTGGTGTGGTCGAGCAACACCAGGTCGTCGGCGGTGTGGCCCTGCAGGCGCCGCAGCTCCAGCGTGTGGCTGCCCAGTTGCAGCGTTTTCGGCAGGCTTGTCGGGTCGATGGCATCGCGGGCGGGGGTGGACTCGGTGCCCTTCATCCAGTCGCCGCACAGGCGGTACAGGTTGTCGGCGTAGGCCGCGCCTTCGGCCTGCATGCCGGCCACGCTGCCGGCCAGGGCTTGGGTGGGGCGGTCGGCCCAGGCCTGGTTGCCAAAGAAGTAGTCGGGGTGCAGGTTCAGGTTGAACACCTGCACCACCGGCTCAAGGGTGGTGCGCTCAATGGCCTGGCGCTGCTGTTCGCCGTACAGGCGCGAAGGCCCCGTGTTCACCACCACCACGCCCGCGCCAGTGGCAATGAAGGCGGTGTTGATGATGTTGCAGCCGTTGGCGCGGCTGAAGTCGTCCACCGCGCCTTCCATCACCCAGGTGCGCGGCGCAATCTGGCGCGGCTGCAGGTCGTAGGCCAGCCGGGCCATGTCGGGTTGGGACACCCCGGGAGGAACCGGCCGTTGGGCCTGTGCGGCACAGGCCCATGCGGCAACGGCCACGCACACCACGCGCTTGAATCGGTGAGCGGCGCTCATGCGGCCACCTCGGCGTTGATGCGGTTGCCGTTGTTGTCGCGGCCCACCAGGCGCAGACCGCTCAGGGGTTGCGGGGGCAGCTCGAAGGTGATGAGCGGGTTTTCAGACACCGGCTCGTGCAGCGCCAGCTTGAACCACACCTGGCCGGTGCTGTCCTGCAACTGCAGGTCTTGCAGGTAGAACGCGGGTATGCCGGCCACCAGCCCGGTGTCCATGGGGTGCATGACGCGCACCCGCAAGCGCCGGCTGCCTTCGAGCACGTTGTTGAAAAACCGCGCCTGCACCTGGCCCAGGGTTTTGCTCCACGAGCCGTCGGCGCGGGTCACGCCCGGCACCGTGCAGCCGCCGCCCGCGGCCTGCACCCAGGTGCTGCCCACATGCCACTGGCCGTCGCGCGTCTGCACAAAGGCGCGCACGGGCGAGGCCTGTTCCATGCGGATGCGAAAGGCCAGCATGGGCAGCGCACGCAAGGGCTCGAAGTCCAGCACCTGGCGCACCGGGTTGCGGTCCACCGCCACACGGATGCGCGCCACGCCACCGGCCACGTTATCGAGCCCGCGCGCGTCCACCAGCAGCGGCACGTTCATCGCGTCGTCGGCAAAGGCCGGACCCTTGATCACCACCGCGTCGGAGAACTTCGCGTTGGCCTTGCCGATGGTCTGCTCGCGCAGGCTGGGGTATTGCATGGAGCCCAGCGGATCGCCGCCGGTGGGGTCGTCTTGCGCGCGAAGCGCGGCGGGCAGCAGCGCCACCATCAAGCCGCGGCCCAGCACGGAACGGCGTTGAATGAACGGACTCATCCGCCACCTCCTTTGCTCTTGACCCAGCCGCGCTGGGGGTCGTAGCCCCACAAAGCCGCAACAAAGAAAGCCACAGAGCACCCGAGCACGACCGACCACGACAGCGCCGTGAACTGCCCCACCAAGGCAAAGCGCATGGCCTCCACCGCGTGGGTGAACGGGTTCCACTGGGCCAGCTGGAGCAGCCACCAGGCGCCCGACTCTTCCAGCTTCCACAGCGGGTACAGCGCCGGGCTGATGAAAAACATCGGAAAAATCACGAAGTTCATGGTGCCGGCAAAGTTTTCCAGCTGCTTCACGTACACCGACAACATGAGCCCCAGGGCAGCCAGCAGCGTGGCACCACAAGCCATGGCCAGCAGCAGCCCCGGCAGATTCGCCAGCGGCACCTCCACCCCAAAAACCCAGGCAATGGCCAGGAACACCGCCATTTGCAGCACCGACAGACAGGTGCCCGCCAGCAGCTTGAAGGCCAGCAACCAGCCGCGCGCCAGCGGCGCGGTGAGCAGCAGGCGCATCACGCCCATTTCGCGGTCGTACACCATGGAGAGCGAGCTTTGCATGCCGTTGAACAAAGCCACCATGCCCAGCAGCCCCGGCACCATGTAGGCCTTGTATTCCACGTAGGTTTCGTAAGGCGGCACGATGGCCACGCCAAACACGTTGTTGAACCCGGCCGAAAACACCACAAACCACAACAGCGGGCGCACCAGCGCCGAACCCAGGCGCGTGGGCTGGCGCAAAAACCGGTTGAGTTCGCGGCCCACCACGGCGCGCAAAGCCCGCAGCAGGTGCAGCGGCAACGAAGGCGGTGCGAAGGTGTTCAAGGCGGTGTTTTGCATGCACTTTCCTGTTGGTCCACGCCCAGTGTGTCGAGCACTTCCTTCGGATGCAACACGCCTTCCAGCGGTGCGGTGCCCACCACGCCGTCCACATGGCTCACAAACAGCGGCTGGCGCAGCTGGCCGTCCCAAGCGCGGAACGACAGCCGGGGGCCTTTGAAGCCGTCGATGAACACCGCGCCGCCCCGCAAGGCCTTGAGCTGCTGCGCCACCGGTGCCTTGGGCGCCGCCACCAGCACCGCCGCCACCGCCCGACCCGCCACCCAGGCGGCCCAGTCGTGGCCCTGCATGGGCCGCTTGGCGAGTTTGAAAAAACGCCGGCTCAGCTGCGGGCCGCCGTTGCGTTCCCACTGCGGGTGCCAGGCCGCCGCCACCAGGCCGCTGGCGCCCACCACCGGGCGCGGCCACTGGGTGGCATAGGGCACGGTGCGGGCAAATTCGCCGTCGCTGTCCATCACCGCAACCAACTCGTGTTCGCGCTCGCCGGTGAGCAGGCGGGTGTTGCCCAGGTCGCGCTCGCGCGGGTCGCCGGTGAGCTTGAACGGCTTGTGCTGCGTGATCTTGATGCCGTAGCGCTTGGCCGAGCGGTTGAACGCTTCGGCCTGCAAGGCATCGCCCGGCAGCGGCCCTTGCAGCACCAGCGCCTTGCGCCAGTTGCGCCCGGCCAGGTACTGCGCCAGCGCGTCGCTGAACATGGCGCGGCTGGGGTAGGTGTGCAGCAGGTGGGCGGCGCACTGTTGCGCGCGCAGGCGGTCGTCGTCCAGTCCGGTGTTGAACACCACCGTGCCACCCAGCGCGGCGGGCGCGGCCTGCACCAGTTGCTGCAGTTCGGTCAGCGGCAGGTCGGCCACCACATACTGCACCTTGGCGGCCTTGAGTTCGACCAAGGCCTTGGGCAACGCAGCGGCGTTGGGCAACACCACGTCTTTGACATCCAGCACCAGCCCGGCAGCGTCCAGCTCAAAAGCGGAATCGTCGGCCGCCAGCTTCACGCCGTCCACCGCGCGGCCCGTGGGGTGGCCGGGGTAGGCGCGCTCCATGCGCCTGGCCACGTGGCGCGCATCGCCGTCCAGCGACACCACCGCGATGGTGACCTGGGTGGCCGCATGTGCGGGCAAGGCGCCCCCAGCGCACAACCCCAACAGGGCCAGGCCGCAGGCGCTCCTGGCCACAGTCAGCCAGGTCATTGCCCCACCAGCACGGTGTGCGGCACACGCCCGGCCGGCACCGTGCGGATGGCCTTGGCGCTGGCGGCGTCGATCAGCGTCATGTCGTCCGACAAGCCGTTGGTCACATACAGGGTTTTGCCGTTCGGGTGCATGGTCAGGCCCCAGGCCCGCTTGCCCACCAGCACCAGGTTTTTCACGGCCTTGGTGGCCACATCCACCTCGGCCACGTGGTTGGCCTTGCCCAGGCCGACCCACATGCGCTGGCCGTCGGGGCTGAGCGTCATGCCCACTGGGGTGATGTCGGCCTCGCGCATGCCTTTGACGGTGAACTTGATCTTCTGCTTTTCGGTGTGTGTTTTGGTGTCCACCACGCTCACCGTGGCGTCGAGTTCGTTGGTCACCCACAGTTCGGCACCGCCAGCGGCCAGCACAAAACGGCGTGGGCGCTTGCCCACCTGGATGTTCTGGGTGACTTTCTTCGTGCCCAGGTCGATCACGTGGACCACGTTGGCCACCTCGGACGTGACGTAGGCGGTTTTGCCATCGGGCGTCACCAGCACGCCCTCGGGCTCGCCACCGGTTTTCACCTGAAACAAGGGTTTTTTGCTGGCCAGGTCGTAGGCGGCCATCAGGTTCTCGTCCTCAATCGACACATAGGCGGTCTTGCCATCGGGGCTCAGGTCAAACATCTCGGGGCTGTCGCCCAATGGCAGGGTGCCCGTCATCTTGGCGGTGGCCACATCGACCAGGCCCATGGCGTTGCTGTCGCCGCAAATCACCAGAATCTGCTTGCCGTCGGCACTGAACGACATGTCGCGCGGGCGCTTGCACACGTCGATGGCGCCGGTGCGCTCGCCCTGGGTGTCGAACACGTAGAGCTTGTTGTCCTTTTCGCTGGACACATAGACCTTACCAGCGCTTTGTGCGTGGGCAGCACAGGCCAGCGTGGCGCTGAGGGCTGCAAACACAACGCAGCGCAAGGTGAAAGGCGCAGAGGCGCGACGGGTCATGGGGTGTCTCCTGGTGTTGTGAACGCGATGAAACGGGGTTCATTCGGCGGCGCGCATACACACGCGCCCCCCAACTTCTGCAAAAACGGTGCCAGCCAGCCGGGAACAGAACTTGCCTCAAATCCAGGCATTGACCGGTTATTTCAGGCACTTACAAGACCTTTTCCCAACGCCTGTGACACCCCGGCAGCCCCATGAGACACACACCGTCACACCCAGCGTTCAAAAATGTCACAGGGAAAACCCTTGACCTGTTCCAGCCCGGAAAAGCCCGCTGCACGCGCCGCCGCTGGGTGGCCCTGGGCGGCTTGCTCGCCCTGGCCTCGGCCTTGCCACGCGCACAGGCTCAGCCAAGCAACCCGGCTTCGTCGTGGCCCCACAGGCCGCTGCAACTGATCGTGCCCTGGCCAGCCGGTGGCGCCACCGACCTGACGCTGCGCCTCCTGTGCGAAGAAGCGCAGCCCCTGCTGGGCCAGCCCATCGTGGTCATCAACCGGCCCGGTGCAGCCGGCACGCTGGTGGCCCATTTGCTCAAGATGGCCGAGCCCGACGGCCACACCATCGGCCAGGTGCCCATCACGGTGTACCGCCACGCCCTCATGAACCACGTGCCCTGGAACCCGCTCACCGACCTCAGCCCCATCGTGCAGGTGTCGGGCGTCACGTTTGGCGTGCTGGTGCCCCAAAGCAGCCCCTGGAAAAGCCTGAACGATCTGGTGCGGTGGGCGCAGCAGCACCCCGGCGAACTGATTCTGGGCTCCACCGGCATCGGCACCACGGCCCACCTCGCCATGGAAGCCATCTTGCTGCAGCACCAGGTGCGCTACGTGCACGTGCCCTACAAAGGCACCGCCGACCAGATGCTCGCCGTGGCCGCCGGGCAGCTCATGGCCGGGGTCAACTCCACCGGGTTTGCGCCCTGGGTCGATCGCGGCCAGATGCGCCTGCTGGCCACCTTCAGCGCCCAGCGCAGCCCGCGCTGGCCCGACGTGCCCACCCTGAAAGAACTGGGCTACGAACACGCGGTCTACACCTCGCCCTGGGGTCTGGCCGCACCCCACGGCACACCCGATGCCGTGGTGCAAAAACTGCACGACGCCTTTCGCCAGGCCATGTTCAGCGAGCGCCACCAGCAAGCGCTGGCGCGCTACGATCAACAGCTGGACTACCTGAACACCGCCGACTACCGCCAGGCCGTGCAAGACACGGTGGAGCGCGAACGGCGCCTGCTCCAGCGCATGAACCTGCTGGCCAAGCCCGCCCACTGAGAGGCAAAGCGTCTTTCGCTCATGCCCGCTCATCACCCCAGAAACCCCATGACGGAACACCCCCTGCTGAGCGCCCACGACCTGCACAAGGCCTATGCCGGCAAACCCGCGCTCAAAGGCGTCAGCGTGGCGCTGCAAGCGGGCGAAATGCTGGCTTTGCTGGGCCCCAACGGCGCCGGCAAGTCCACCCTGCTGCAGTTGCTCACCGGCCTTTTCAGCCCCGACCAGGGCCGCATCACCGTGGTGGGCCACGACATGCACCGCCAGCCCAGCCGCGCGCTGGCGGCGCTGGGCGTGGTGTTCCAGCAAAGCGCGCTCGACCTGGACCTGAGCGTGCAGGCCAACCTGCTGTTCCACACCGACCTGCACGGCATGCCCCGCGCGGTGGCCCGCCAGCGCATGGCCGACGGGCTGGCCGCCATGGGCCTGGGCAACCAGGCCGGCGCGGTGGTGCGCAGCCTCTCGGGCGGCACGCGGCGCAAGGTGGAACTGGTGCGCGCCCTGCTGCACCAGCCGCAGGTGCTGTTGATGGACGAGGCCACGGTGGGCCTGGACCCGGCCTCGCGCCAGCACCTACTCGACACCGTGCGCGGCCTGTGCCACACGCGCGGCATGGCGGTGCTCTGGGCCACGCACCTGATTGAAGAAGCCCAGGTGGCCGACCGCCTGATGCTGCTGCACCAGGGCACGGTGCGGTTTGACGGCAGCATCGACGCCTTCATGCAGGCCTCGCAGGGCGGCGACTTCCAGACCGAGGTGCTGCGCGCGCTGGACAAACCCGCGCTGTGAAAAAGAGGTGTGGCATCATTTTGGTTCCTCCACCCAGAAAGCCCCACACATGCTGATCAGCAACCTTGAAACCGCGCCCGGCCACCGCGTTGTGGCCCATCTGGGCATTGTGCAGGGCAGCACCGTGCGGGCCAAACACGCCGGCAAAGACATTCTGGCGGGCCTCAAAAACATCGTGGGCGGCGAGCTCAAAGCCTATACCGAACTCATGCAAGAAGCGCGCACAGAAGCCGTGGCACGCATGACGGCCGAGGCCCGGGCCCTGGGGGCCAACGCCGTGCTCAACGTGCGCTTTGTCACCACCAGCATCACCGCAGGCGCCGCCGAAATCCTGGCCTACGGCTCGGCCGTCACCATCGAGCCGATCCGGCGCCTGGCATGAACGCCAACTTCTGGTTCGAAACGTTCAACCTCTGGCTCCTGCTGGCCCTGCTGGTGGTCGGCTACGGTGCCGGTCGCTGGCAAGAGCGGCGCCACTACCGCAGCCTGCGCCTGCGCGAACTGTCGCTGCGCCATGTGGTGGCGCTCAACACCCGCTACGTGCCCGAGGGCGTGGACGCCAGCGGCGCGCAACTGGTCAGCGGCTCGGTGGTCATTTCGTCGGACTATTTCAAAACCTTTGTGGCCGGTTTCCGCGCGTTTTTCGGTGGCCGTTTTCGGGGCTACGAAACGCTGCTGGAACGCGCCCGCCGCGAGGCGCTGCTGCGCCTGAAGCAAGAAGCGCAGGCGGCCGGCGCCACGCTGGTGATCGGGGTGCGCTTCCAGAGCACCACCATTGCCGGCTCGTCCACGCCCTCGGTCGAAATCATGGCCTTCGGCACGGCGCTGCACACAGCGCCCTGAACCTGCCTTGAACCCGCCTTGAACCGGCCATGACCGCACCCCGACTGGAAAACCGGCTGCCCCCAGAAGACCTGCTGGAACGCGACGAGCACCCGCTGCGCGAACTGGCCTGGCTGCTGGCCGCCAGCGTGGCGGCCCTGGCCGCGCTGGTGCTGGTCACCGGCCTGGCGGCGCGCTGGCTGGCGCCCAGGCTGCCCTTTGAACACGAACTGGCCCTGGCCAACCGCCTGCTGCCGGTGACCGCGCCCGCCGATGCCGCTGCCGCCGCACGCCAGGCAGCGCTGCAGGCCTTGGCCAACCGCGTGGCGGCCACCCTGGCGCTGCCACCGGGCATGCAGGTGTTTGTGAGCGACGAGCCTTCGGAGCTGGTCAACGCCTACGCCACGGTGGGCGGGCGCATCCGCGTGTTCCATGGCCTGCTGCGCCAGCTGCAAAGCGAAGAAGCACTGGCGGCCTTGCTGGCGCACGAGATGGCACACGTCAAACACCGCCATGTGGCCGCGGGCATGGGGCACGGCCTGGCGGTGGTGCTCACACTGTCGGTGGTGGCACCCGAGGGCGCGGCGCAGGCTGCGCAGGGCCTGCTGAACGGCGCGGCCCAGCTCGCGCTGCTGGGCTATTCGCGCGAACACGAACGCCAGGCCGACGCCGACGCGCTGGCGGCCAGCCTGGCGCTGTATGGCCACGGCGGCGGGCTGGCCGAGCTGTTTGCGGTGCTGCCCCGCGCCGAAGCACCCGCCGGCACCGTGTGGCTGCGCAGCCACCCCGACACCGCCGAGCGGCTGGCCTTGCTACAAGCCGCAGCAGCGGCCCAAGGCGCCCAACTGACAGGCGCCACCACGCCACTGCCCCAGGCGCTGCGCGCGTTACCCGCCGCCGCCAAGCCCTGAAGAACGGTCTTTTTGCCCGGCCTGCCAACGGCGGGCGGTGTTTATGCAGCGGACCGGTCTTGCGCGTCCAACTCGGCCATCTCCTCGGCCGTGAACACCCGCGAGCGCGTGTGAAACGCCTTGCCCTCCGGCCCTTCCAGCGAAAAGGTGCCGCCATGGCCTTCGATCACGTCAATGATCAGCTGCGTGTGGCGCCAATACGCGTACTGCGCTTTGCCAATGTAGAACGGGCAGCCCCCAATGTGGCCCAGGTACACATCGCCCGCCCCCATGGTGATCTCGCCGGGCAAATAGCAGTTGGCCGCGCTGTTGTCGCAGCAGCCCCCGCTCTGGTGGAACATCAGCTCCGGGCCGTGCTTGGTTTTGAGAAATTCGATCAGCTCGACCGCAGCCGGTGTGGCCATCACTTTTTCAACCATCTCTTGTCTCCTGGTTTTGCAAAGGCAAAAAGGGGAGCTGTTGCCAGCCCCCCCTGTGATCTCAGGTCAGTACAGCCGGATCAGAAAAAGCCCAGCTTGTTTTCTGAGTAGGACACCAGCAGGTTCTTGGTCTGCTGGTAGTGGTCCAGCATCATCTTGTGGGTTTCGCGGCCAATGCCCGACTCTTTGTAGCCACCGAACGCGGCGTGCGCCGGGTAGGCGTGGTAGCAGTTGGTCCACACCCGACCGGCCTTGATGGCGCGGCCCATGCGGTAGGCCACGTTGCCGTTGCGGCTCCACACGCCAGCGCCCAGGCCGTACAGCGTGTCGTTGGCAATTTCCAGCGCTTCGGCTTCGTCCTTGAACGTGGTCACCGCCAGCACCGGGCCAAAAATTTCTTCCTGGAAGATGCGCATCTTGTTGTGGCCCTTGAACAGCGTGGGCTGCACGTAGTAGCCGCCGTCCAGGTCGCCGCCCATCTGGGCTTGCGCACCACCGGCCAACACTTCCGCGCCCTCTTCTTTGCCCAATTCCAGATACGACAAGATCTTGGTCAGCTGCTCTTTGCTGGCCTGCGCGCCCATCATGCTGTCGGTGTCCAGCGGGTTCTTTTGCTGGATGGCGGCCACGCGGGCCAACACGCGCTCCATGAACTTGTCGTAAATGCTTTCCTGAATCAGCGCGCGGCTGGGGCAGGTGCACACCTCGCCCTGGTTGAACGCGAACAGCACCATGCCCTCAATGGCTTTGTCCAGAAAGCCGTCGTCTTTGTCCATGATGTCGGCAAAGAAAATGTTGGGGCTCTTGCCACCCAGTTCCAGCGTGGCCGGAATCAGGTTGTTGGCGGCGGCTTGGGCAATCACACGGCCCGTGGTGGTGGAACCCGTAAAGGCAATTTTGGCAATGCGCTTGCTGGTGGCCAAAGGCATGCCCGCTTCGCGGCCGTAACCGTTGACGATGTTCAACACGCCAGCGGGCAGCAGGTCGGCAATCAGCTCGGCCAGAATCAGGATGGAAATGGGCGTGCTTTCTGCCGGCTTGAGCACCACGCAGTTGCCTGCGCCCAAGGCAGGCGCCAGTTTCCAGGCGGCCATGAGGATGGGGAAGTTCCAGGGAATGATCTGGCCCACCACGCCCCGCGGTTCCTGAATGTGGTACGCCACCGTGTTCTCGTCGATGTTGCTCAGCGCGCCCTCTTGCGCCCGCACACAGCCCGCAAAGTAGCGGAAGTGGTCCACGGTGAGCGGAATGTCGGCGTTCAGCGTTTCGCGAATCGCCT
>NZ_JAUSOO010000125.1 GCF_030656115.1 Hydrogenophaga sp. | reverse complement strand
CAACTGGAGTGGCCGATGCCCCCAGCGCCCTGGACGGGCGCCTCATCAAGCAATGAACTTTGACGATCTGAAACTGGCTCCGGCCATCGTGCAAGCTGTGCGCGAGCATGGCTACGAAACCCCCACCCCGATCCAGGCCGAGGCGATTCCCGCCGTGCTGGCCGGGCGCGACCTGCTCGGTGGTGCCCAGACGGGCACCGGCAAGACCGCAGCATTTACCCTGCCCCTGCTGCACCGCCTGAGCGAGGGTGAGCGCGCCAAGAACCGTTTTGGCGGCGTGGCCATCCGCGCGCTGGTGCTCACCCCCACCCGCGAACTGGCCGCCCAAGTGGAAGAGTCGGTGCGCGTCTATGGCAAACACCTCTCGCTGACCTCCACCGTCATCTTTGGCGGCGTGGGCATGAACCCGCAGATCAACGCCATGAAACGTGGCGTGGACATCCTGGTGGCCACCCCCGGCCGCCTGCTCGACCTGCAGCAACAAGGCTTCCTGGACCTGTCTGGCGTGCAAATGCTGGTGTTGGACGAAGCCGACCGCATGCTCGACATGGGATTCATCCACGACGTGAAGAAGATCCTGGCCCTGGTGCCCAAAGAAAAGCAGAGCCTGCTGTTCTCGGCCACCTTCAGCGACGAAATTCGCGACCTGGCCAACAACCTGCTGAAAGACCCGCTGAGCATCCAGGTGACCCCGCGCAATACCACGGTGCAGCGCATCACCCAGGTGATCCACCCCGTGGGCCGTGGCAAGAAGAAAGCGCTGCTGGTGCACATCATCAACCAGCACAACTGGAGTCAGGTGCTGGTGTTCACCCGCACCAAGTTCGGCGCCAACAACGTGGCCGAGTTCCTCACGAAGAACGGCATCCAGGCCATGGCGCTGCACGGCAACAAGAGCCAGGGTGCCCGCACCCAGGCGCTGGCCGGCTTCAAGAGCGGCGACATCCGTGCCCTGGTGGCCACCGACATCGCCGCACGCGGCATCGACATCGACGAGTTGCCGCACGTGGTGAACTACGAAATCCCGAACGTCAGCGAAGACTACGTGCACCGCATCGGCCGCACCGGCCGCGCCGGCAAGAGCGGTGAAGCCGTCAACCTTGTGAGCCTGGACGAAGAAGGCTTCATGATGGACATTGAGCGCTTCACCAAGCAGCAGATCCCGGTGCAGATGTTCCCCGAGTTCATGCCTGAGCCGGGTGAGAAGGCCGAACCCATCGCCATGGGCCGCCAGACCATCTGGGGCGGCGCCGGCAAGCCGCCGAGCCGCGACGTGATGGCCGCTGCCGCCAAGGCCGCGCGCACCGAGATGATGCAGCGTGTGCGCGAGAAGAAAGCCGACGCACCGCAAGGCCGTGGCAACAGCGGTGGCCAGCGCCAGCGCCCCGCAGCTGAAGGCTCCCAGCCCGAAGGCCAGCGCACCGAAGGCCGCCGCCCACCAGGGCAGCGCCCCAATGGCGGTGGTGCAGGCAACGGCCAGCCGCGCAGCGCTGCGGGCAATCGCGGCGGTGCACAGGGCCAACGCCCACCGCGCCCAGCCCAGGGCGACCGCATGGACCGGGATGACCGCCCTGAACGTGGCGACCGCGGCCCAGCCCGCGGTGAAGGTGGCGCCGAGCGCCAGCCTGGCCCGAACGCCCACCTGGGCAGCCTGCGCATCCGCGAGCCGCGCCCGCGTGCTGCAGCCCCGGGTGGCCAACCCGATCCGCTGCGCACCAGCATCGATTCGTTGGGCAGCCGCGGCGCGCGCAACAACCGTCCTGGCCAAGGCCGTGGCGGCCCAGGTCGCAACAGCGATGCACCACGCGGCGGCCCTGCCGACCCACTGCGCACCAACTACGGCCGGATCCGGTAATCATCCTTGCGCCTGCGCCGTGATGGCCGTCGCACCCTGAACTGCGGCCATCATCAGCACGGGCTTTTCCGCGCTGACGCCCATCGACAGAACCTGACCGCGTCGAAACGCCAACCACCGCGTGACTCCACCAACGCCCCGTCTGCTCTTGGCACCGGGGCGTTGGTGTTTTTGCCACCGCACACAGCCACCCTGAAGGTGGCCAAAATGCACCGCGAACCGCTCAACCCCGCACGAACAACGTCACCAGCGGTTCGTCACCCACTTGCTGGCTCCAGTGGCCATGCACCACAGGGTCGAACGTGGCCCCCTCGGGCAGCGTATCGGCCGAATAGAAGTGATCACCTGGGCCAAAGATGCGCGAACTGCCGTCTTGCAGACCGATTTCCATCTGCCCTTGCAACACGAACAACCACTGCGGTGCGCCAGTGCAGTGAAACTGGCTGCGAAAACCGACCGGGCTTTGTCGCAGCTGGTAGCCACCGGAAGGCATCAGCGGTGACAACTGGGCTGCAGATGTGCCCTCGGTCAGGGCCACGGTTTCATCGCGAAATTTCGCGCGGCCATCGGTGTCGGTGTACAGCACCACTTTGTTGAAAACGCTCATGCAGGCTCCTGAAGGGGGTGTTCGGTTGTACCAGATGACCGACCAGCAACCCGCCAGCGCAGCCACACACACCAACGGCCGGTTGACTGTTGGATCAACCGGCCGTTGTGAGCGCCTACGCCGTCAGCGGCGTGAGCTTTGTGGGGGTATTCAGTTGGCTGCTTTGGCGGGGTAGCGGCTGGGGTACAGCTCATTGAGCTTCTGACCCGACTCGCCACCGGCCACGATATCACCCGTGCGCTGCGCTTCACGCAACTCGGCACGCACTTGTTCGCGGGTTTTGCTCTGTGCGGTACTCGTCGCGGCTGGATAGCGGTGCGGGTACAACTCGTTCAGCTTCTGACCGGTTTCACCAATGGCCACCAGATCGCCGGTGCGCTGTGCCTCAATCAGCTCGGCCCGCACTTGCTCGCGCGACTTGCCTTGTGCAGTGGTCTCGGCGGCGGGGTAGAGGTTGGGATACAACTGGTTGAGCTTCTGACCGGTTTCGCCCACGGCCACCAAATCGCCCGTGCGCTGGGCTTCTTGCAATTCGGCTTGCACAGCTGCACGGGTCTTGCCCTGGGCCACCGACGCCGCTGGGTAGCGGTGCGGGTACAGCTCGTTGAGCTTTTGGCCAGACTCACCGTCGGCCACGATGTCGCCGGTGCGCTGCGCTTCAAACAGCTCGGCCCGCACTTGCTCGCGGGTTTTGGGTGCACCGGTGTCAGCAGCCAGGGCATGCCCAGCGGACAGGGCAGCAACAGCCAGTGCGATGGCAGAGAGATAAGAGCGGTTCATGGTGATTTCCTTGAAGTTGAACGAAAAAGTACAGACAGATGGATCGTGCCGGGCCTGTGTCGATGCGTCTTTTCAGTGCGGTATCGCTACGTTGCACTGTGTTTCGCTGCATCTCAAGCCTGGCTTCGGAGCGTTGAACGGGTGTTTTTCGCTGCGATGGATGGACTTTAAAGTTTCCCAAACGGAAGAAAAACAAGCCTTGAAGCATTGATATATTGCTATTTCAGCAACAATAATCCCGTTGAAATCCAATAAGGTGAATCTATGGACCGATTGACTTCAATGCGTGTGTTCCAGCGCGTGATCGACGAAGGCGGCTTTGCTGCGGCCGGGCGCGCCCTGGACATCTCCCCCGCCGTGGTCACCCGGCTGGTGGCCGACCTGGAAGACCACCTGGGCACCCGCCTGCTGCACCGCACCACACGGCGTCTATCGCTCACCGAAGCGGGTACCGCCTACCTGGACCGGGTTCGACAGATACTGCAAGATGTGGATGAGGCCGACGCTTTGGTGAGCTCACAGACCACCGAACTGGCGGGCGTGCTGCGTATCCTGGCGCCGCCGGTGCTGGCCACCCACGTCTTGGCGCCGTTGGTGGCTGGTTTCCAGCAAACCTACCCGAAGATCGTGCTGGACATTGAGGTGGCAACCTACCGCGAACCGCCCATCGAAGACTTTGACATCACGCTGATCGGCGCCGACGCGTCGTTCGATGCCAACGTGATCGCCCGCCGCATCAATGTGACCGAAGCCATTCTGGTGGCCGCGCCCAGCTACTTGACACGCCGCCCGGCACCCCAGGTGGTCAACGACTTGCTGCGCCATGCTTGCCTGCGCATGAAACCCGAAAGCCTGGGCAAGCGGGCCTGGACGCTGTTTCGCTCAGACAGCCCAGAAGACAAGGTTGAACTGGATGTGCAACCGGTGCTGTGGGCCAACCACACCGACACCTTGCTGGGTGCCACGCTGGCTGGCGCAGGCATTTCGGCCACACCGGTGGAGATCGCCGCACCGCACCTGGCCAGCGGCGCCCTGGTGCGGGTGCTCAGCCCCTGGATCGCCGGGCGTTTCACGCTGTATGCGGCGCTGCCCAGCCGCAAGTTCATGCCACAGCGCAGCCGCGTGTTTTTGGACTACCTGGGTCTGGAAACGCAGCGCTCGGTGCTGACCGCTCTGGCCGCCTGCGAGGCTTGCTGATAGCCGCTACAGGCAGACGTTGGACCGCCACACTGTGTGCCAACGCACCGATGCGCCCGGGTCAAGGCGTCAGAATCGGCCGCGTGCCCGAACGCCCTACCCCAACGACCCAAGCCCTCCCGCTGCTGCCCTTGACCGAGGTGCCCGCATTGCTGAGCGCCGCAGCGCGCGCCTGGCTGGCCGACCGTGCACCCACCCTGGGCGCTGCGCTGGCCTACTACACCCTGTTTTCAATGGCACCGGTGCTGTTGATCGCCATCGCGGTGGCCGGCGCCGTGTTCGGGGCCGACACCGCGCGCACGGAAATTCTGGGCCAATTGCAGTCGCTGCTGGGCACAGAAGGTGCAGCCGCCGTGGCAGCGCTGCTGGACAACACCCAGCGCAGCGGCCAGTCCGGCTGGGCCATGGCGATCGGCGTGTTGCTGCTGGTGGTGGGCGCCACCACGGTTTTCGCCGAACTGCAAGACTCCTTGGATCACATCTGGCGTGTTGACACCCAACGCAGCGGTGGCACCCTGTGGCAGCTGCTGCGCACGCGTTTGCTGTCCTTCGGACTGGTGCTGGGCGTGGGCTTCCTGCTCATGGTGTCCCTGGCAGCCAGCGCCGCACTGGCCGCCTGGGCGCGCTGGTGGGCACCCCTGTTTGGCCAAAGCGCGGACCTGTTGATGCTGGTGAATCTGGCCTTGAACTTTGCCCTCACCGCCGTGCTGTTTGCCGCGATCTACAAGTGGATGCCCAAAGCCCGCATCGGCTGGCGCGATGTGGTGCTGGGCAGCGTGCTCACGGCTGCGCTGTTCACCGCTGGGAAGGCCGCCATTGGCTGGGTCATCACACAAAGCGGCGTGGCCGCAAGCTTTGGCGCGGCCAGCGCCATCGTGGGCATGATGGTGTGGATCTATGCTGCGGCCCAGGTCTTTCTGTACGGTGCCGAACTGACCTGGCTGCTCTCACAGCGGCGGGCCAGACACGAAGCGGCATCGGGTGGCTCACCAACCGCCACCTGACACACCCCACAGGTGGATCGGTTGATGGAACATGGGCATCCAGGGGAACAGGACAAATCCAGCAACACGACAGCATGCGGGTCTTCTTCCAGCATACTGTGACGCTGTATTCCTCCCAGTTGTACCCAGGGCCTGAATACGCCCGACCGGGTTTTCGAACGACCATCAACCCCATCTCCCAGAAAAAGCCATGAGATTCCTGCACACCATGCTGCGCGTCGGCAACCTGCAACGCTCCATCGACTTCTACACCCAGGTTCTGGGCATGCAATTGCTGCGCACGTCCGAAAACCCCGATTACCGCTACTCACTGGCGTTTCTGGGTTTTGACGGCGGCAACCCCGGCCAGGCCGAGATTGAGCTGACCTACAACTGGGGCACCGAAAATTACGACATGGGCACCGCCTACGGCCACATTGCACTGGGTGTACCCGACGCCTACGCCGCCTGCGAAAAAATCAAGGCGGCGGGAGGCAACGTGACGCGCGAAGCTGGCCCGGTCAAAGGCGGCAGCACCGTCATTGCCTTTGTGACGGACCCCGACGGTTACAAGATCGAATTAATACAAAGAGAATCAATAACTTATGACGACCGACGCCAGGCGGACGCCAAAAACATCGATCCGCTACGCAGTGCGTAGCAGTTAAGCAACAGAAGCCAGCGCAAGCGGGCGCGCATCCGGTGGTGGAAGACCGCGCAGGACGCTCCACCGCGAATGCGAGCATGCCCGCTCCCAGCTTCGCGAATCCGCAGTCGCATAGCGAGGGACGCCACGTCAACGCGAGAAGAGGTCGCGAATCCTCTCGAATGGAAGGCCGGTTTCCGCCGCACGTCGAACCTTCCGGTCGATCGCGAGGTTGAGCGGCAGTTCTCGGTCAAGCGCGTCGAAGAGATCGAGACCATCCATGCAGACGACGCGCTTGCCGCGTCCGAAGGCGATCAAGCCGTCTTCGGTAAAGCCGCTGTTGCTGACGAACAGGCCTCGCGCCCACGCGGCCTTCTGCTCCAGCTTTCCTTGGAATGCATGAAGGTCGGCAGCGCTGGTCTTCGCCGATTCCCACTTCGCTTCGAGCAGATAGATCTCGCCCTGCAGGACGAAGCTGCCGTCGATCTGCTCGCCCTTGTTCCTAAACGGTTCGCGGGCCTCCAACCCATAGAAGTTGAAGGCGTCGCGCAGCCAGACCTCGAACGCATAGCCTCGCGGGTGCGGCTCCATCGAGGAGAGATCAATCAGCCGTTGCTTCAACGCGAAATCTTCGGCAGGTCGAAGGCGGCCTTGGGCGGCTCGCCAGCGGGAGCCGCATCGGGCTTGCCCTGCATGCGATTCAAAAGCGAGAAGAATCGACCCTCCGCGTTCGGGACCCACTCCTCGCGCTCGCGATGCTTCCGAATCCCCTCGCGGTAGTCCCACAAGGTCTGCAGCGTCTTGACCGAAGTGGGCAGGTCGACCTTGTTCAAGTAGCACCGAAGTCGTTTGGCCTTCGAGGTGCCATGTTCCCGGTAGGTATCGTCGTAGATGTCGACGTTCAGTTCTTCTGCGAAGAACCGGGCCATGCTGTTGTCGGAGAAGTCGAGGACGTAACCGCCGTTCATCTCGAACAGGTCGTCGAGAAACTTCATGTCCAGCGATCGAATATTCGGCATCTAGGCAGCCCCCTTGAGCTTGAAAAGGAATTCGCCCAGCTTTGCCAGAGCGCCGATCGGGGCGATCAGGTTGCCTAGTGAAGACAACGCGGAAACATTGGAGTTGGAGTGCAGGGCGGCACCGCTTGATCCTCAACCCCCAGCGCCTCCATGAACGTTTTGTTGAAGCTACGCCAGTGGGCCTCGATCGCACGGTCATGCAGATAGAAGAGCGTGATGTCTTTGCCAGTCTTCTCATGCAGAAGCCGGAAGCCTTGGGCGTCACTCAGGGCGCGACGCACGACGCCATTGGTCATGTCGTAGAAGACGAAAGCAAAGGCCCTGGCTCGCCCTTCATGCAGATGTTCTTGGCAGATCGCCTCGAACCTATTGATGAAGGCGGTGTAGCCCATGCCGATCCCTCGGTCGCCTTCCTGCATTTGGATTGGGTGCATGTCTCCTCCTTTTGATCGAATGCGCTAGCGCATTTCCTAGCCGTTCAATTGGGCGGCCAACAGGGTTGCCTGCTCGGCAAACTTCTTGGCATTCGTCTTCTGCAACTGCGTTAGGTTATGCAGCTTCCATCGCACGCCCGGCAGATGCTCCAGCTGGTCGATGCCCAACAGCGCCCACTCGGGTGCGCCGGCGACGAGTGACAGCAGGAAGCGGCGCTCGTCATCATCGAGCCCCTGCTGGATCTCGCGCACGAGGCGCTCGCGTGCCGCGAGCAATGCGTCCAACGGCACCGGCTCGGCCGTCATGCCCTGGAAGTTGTGCGCAAAGTCGTGCCGGATGTCGCGCAGCGGCGGGAACAGCACCTCGTGCACCGGCCGGTTGCTGCTGGCCAGGTAGACCACGAAGGCACGCCGGATTCCGGGCGTGATGCCTTCGTGCGCAAAGAGCTGCATCACATCGAACAGGTCGCGCGGATGCTGTCGGTCCAATGCCGCCACCAGCTTGCCGCCATACACGTCCTCCAGCGACACCACCGGGATCTCCAGGTCGGCCATCAGCACATCACGCGCGGTCGGCGTGAGCGAGGCTTGGCGCACCGGCCGCACGGTGCCCCGCATCACAAAGTTCACCTCGATCTTGACCTGTACGGGACCGCGCCGCACCAGCAGCTTGGTCTCCCCCGCTGCTGCCGCCGGCGCGTGCACCTGCAAGCCTCGCTTCTTCAAGCGCTCGGCCGCTTGCCGGACGGCCTCATTGATGCGCGCCAGCGCCTCGTCACGTGGCAGCGTGTGGTCTGGGAAGACCAGATCAAGGTCAACCGACAGGCGCGGCATGTCGCGCACGAAGAGGTTGATCGCGGTTCCGCCCTTCAACGCAAACGTGTCGTCCACGAATATCAGCGGTGCAACCTGCGTCAGCAGGCGCGCGGTATCAAGATAAGTCTGATTCATGGTTTAAGCACCAGCAGGCCACCGGCTGATCGGGACACCCAGGGCCGGTCGCTGCCCGTCGGCAGCGTGGCCGGATCGAGCTTGGCTGCCCAGGGCAACGATGCCTCGCGGCCGAGCTGCAGGCACAGCCTCACGGTTTTCACGCTCGTGCAGCACTGCAGCAGTTCGCGCAGCACGTCGGCGCGCAGGCTGTAGGCGCTTTCCACGAGCTCGCGCGCCTCCTGCAACGGCTGGCGGACGCCTACGTCGCTCAGCAACTCCAGCAGTGCGCGCTCCGGCGCCGATACCTGCGGCGCTCCGCTACGCTTCTCGAACGGCCCGGCGTGCAGCAAGGCACCAGGCTGCTCATTGAAGAGCCGCTTGCGGTGATACTCGGCCGGAAAGCGCTCGGTGAACCATTCGGGCAGGCGCCCGGCCGCCCAGCCGTAAAGCTGCAGCACCGGCTGCTGCGCCACATACTGGCGCACGCCGTACCAGTCCAGTGCCGACTTGCCGCCGACGTGCAAGCCTTTGAGGCGACGCTGCAGCAGGATCAGGCTCGGATGCAGCGCAAGGGTGTCGTTGGGTCGGCAGAAGACCCCGCGCGACAAGCGCGCGAGCCAGCCCGCGCGCACATAGTGCACGGCCAGATCCGCAGAGATGCCCAGCGCCGCCAGGTCGTCCGAGGTCAGCGGCATCCCCGGCGGCAGGCGGGTATAGAGCGCATTTAGCTTGCTCGTTCTAATCGTAGCCATACTGCGATTCAACCACTTTATTCAAACTTCAGTCAACTTGAAATGTGATTTTGAATCGCAGCCTGACTACGACAACAGACCTTTTTCAAAGTAACCAATCCACCGTCGACAACCAAGCAAGAGATCCGCACCAATCCGCCCAACGCTGTGCATCCTTCGCTGGCTGCGGTTGGGCCCTTGATTGAGCGGCACCCCACATCGACCCAGTCGCGCGAAACGCAGCCTCCAGAATAGACCGTTCTCTTCGTGCCCTGCACACCGTGACAGAACTGGGTCGCCACGCTCCTGCCTGACATCCCGTTACTCCGGTTACTATTTGCCGAGCTAGGGAACGAAGGAGGAGCACATCCAGTGCTGACAACAAACACGGCAGCAGAACTGTTTCGGCACCTGAGTGCGGAGAAGGCCGTGCTCTACCGCAGCATCATGAACGTATTCGCCGCTGCCAAGCGGCAGTACCGTCTCCAGCTGCGGCCCGATGAGGTCCTCGCTGAAGCCAGCTGGTCCGGCTCACCTCCGCGCCTAGAGGAAGTGAGCAGCGCCTTGGCCCAACTGGCCGAGTGGGGCAACCTCGAATCCCAGCCCGACACCGCACGCGTATCGTCGCTGAACGACTTCTACCGTGCCCGCTTTCTCTATCGCCTGTCCCACGGAGGCGAGGCGGTGGAAGCCGGTCTGGCGGTCTTTTTCCAGACCCTGTACCGTCGCGCCGAACTGCAGACCGTTGCCCTGGAAGACATCACCAGCCGCCTTCTGGCGTTGCGGCAACTGGTTGACGACACCACATCACCCGATGGTCCTGACGTCGCCAAGATGCATGAGGTGCTGCGCGATCTGGTACGCGTTTTTGAGGACCTGGCCGAAAACGCACAAGCCTTCATGGCCGGCGTGGCCCGCAGCCTGGAGCTGCAGCAAGCGGATGCGAATGCGGTCATCACCTACAAGCGGCGCCTGATCGACTACCTTGAACGGTTCATGGGCGATCTGGTCCGCCGTTCAGAGGCCATTGCCCAGCTCATTCAATACCTCTCCTCCCGCATCGATCACATCTTTCTGCAGATTGCCGAGCGCGAGGCCACCGACGCAGCACCGGGTGATGCCCAGGACCAGATAGACGAAAAAATGCGTCGCTGGCAAGGCTGGCGAGAGCGATGGAAAGGACTTCAAGGTTGGTTCCTTTCAACGGGAGCAGAACCTCCTCAGGCGGAACTGCTGCGCGCCCGGGCACGGGCCGCGATCCCCCAGCTGCTGGGTGCCATAGCGGCCATGAACGAACGACGCAGCGGGCGCAGCGACCGTTCTGCAGACTTTCGGATGCTTGCCCAGTGGTTTGCAGCCTGCGAGTCCGAAAGCGAAGCACATCGTCTCGCGCGTGCAGCTTTTGCACTTCAGCCCGCCCGACATTTTTCGCTGAACCTGCAGTCTGAAGACGACATTCCCGCGAGCACCTCCTGGATGGATGCGCCACCTTTGCAGATCAGTCCACGCCTGCGTGAATACGGCGAAGCAGCACCCCGTGGCCCGTTGGCCCGGGTGCGTGACCGCAGCGCAGAACGGGAGTTGATGGCGCAACAGCTCTCGGAAGAATCACGCCAAGTGGAGGCGGCACGGCAGCGCCTGGCCACCGGTCAACCGATCAAGCTGTCTGAACTGGGCGATCTGGACACGCATGCATTTGGCTTGTTCCTCAGCTTGCTCGGCGAGGCACTGGCCGAGCAGGCACACCCGGATCAGATCGTGGAACGCCAGACAGGTGACGGACTCCTTCACATACGGATGGAGCCTCTGGAGGCGGACAGTCGTGCCCGCATCTCCACATCCAGCGGGGAGTTTTCTGGCCGGGATCACCTGCTCACGATCTCCCTGACCCAGGAGTCGATGTGAACATTCGCGTTGCGCCACGACAAGACAGCCAGCGCATTGGGGATCTCCAGAAGGCGCAACAGCACGACGAATTCAGCAGAGGCTTGCGTGCACTGTTGATGCGCCCCTTGATGGCAGCAGGACACGAAGACTTTTCTGCCGTGCGGCGCCAGGCTGAACGCTTGAGAGAGTGGTTTGCCCGGGAAACCGGCTGGCCCTTGCATGTGGACCGCGAGGGAGCGCGGCTGTTCAAGCGCCCCGCCAACCTCAGCGACGACACAAGAGGAATTCCCTCGTACGACAAGCGCCGCTATGTGTTGCTCTGCCTGGCCTGCGCGGTGCTTGAGCGCGCCGATCCGCAGATCACCCTTCAACTGCTGGGTGAACGCGTGATGCAGTGGGCATCAGAAGCCACGCTGCAATCGCGAGGCTTTGAGTTCACGCTCCGTACTGCCGCAGATCGACGCGACCTGGTCGCTGTCTGCAGAACCTTGCTGGAGTACGGAGTCCTGCAACGCGTTGCCGGCGAAGAAGAGGGCTTTATTCACGATGGCAATGGAGCCCAGCACGACGCGCTGTATGACGTGCAACGGCGAATGCTGGCAGGCATGCTGGCCGCTGTGCGCGGTCCCTCTACCTGGCGCGCCGAGGATGCTCCCATTGGGTTCGAGGACCGCCAGCGGTCTCTTGTCGTCGAACACCAGGTCGAGAGCGAACAGGGGCGACGTGATGCCTTGCGCCACCACCTTGCTAGACGGCTGCTGGACGATCCCGTGATTTACACCGCTTCGCTCGATCCTGATGCTCAAGCGTATTTCATCAACCAGCGAGGCACCATGGCCAGCCGTCTGTGCGAAGCCGCCGCCTTGACCGCTGAGCAACGCGCCGAAGGACTTGCTCTGACCGACGAGTCCGGTCAGTTGACCGATGTCTCGATGCCTGCAGAAGGCACCGAAGCGCATGCCACGCTGCTGGTGGCCGAACATCTTGCGCAGCGTCTGCGTCTCGATTCCGGATCCGCAGGAACCACGGACGAAGCGGTCGCGGCTTTTCTGCGTGGCGCCGTCGAGCGGTTTGGCCGCTATTGGCGCAAGTCGGCACGGGAGCCTGGCGCGGAACGGGAACTGGCCGATATCGCGCTGGACAGGCTCTACAAGCTCCAACTGGTCCATCACGAGGAAGGTTGGATTCATCCCCGTCCAGCTATCGCAAGATTTGCGCTCGGCGAAACCCAGGTGCGCCCGCCCACATCCCGCCCCGGCCGCCCAGATGCGCTGTTTGACGAATGACCGACTCCCTCTTCCCCCCACCACCGCCGCGTCGCCCAGCCCTTCCCGAACCTCAGCGAGAGCGCTGGCAGCCGCTGAGGCTGGGTCTGGTCGAACTCTTTCACTACGACAGCGAGGAATTCTGGTTCAGGGATGGCCATCTGCTCCTGCGAGGCAACAACGGAACAGGCAAGTCCAAGGTGCTTTCGCTCACCTTGCCTTTCTTGTTCGATGCCCAATTGCGGCCATCGCGCATTGAGCCCGATGGTGACAACGGCAAAAAAATGGCCTGGAACCTGCTGATGAGTTCCTATCAGCGACGCATTGGCTACACCTGGATCGAATTTGGTCGCCGGACCGCAGATGGGGTTTCGCACTACCTCACCCTGGGTGCCGGCCTGTCGGCTGCGGTGGGCAAAACGCAGGTAGACAGTTGGTTTTTCATCCTTGAAGGTGGGCCAAACGGTGCCGATCCCCGCATTGGCCAGGATATCTGGCTCACCAATGAGCAGAAGATGGTCCTTACCCGGGAGCGCTTGCGCGAAGCGGTTGAAGGACAAGGTCGAGGCAAGATTTTCGAGACCGCCCACAGCTACCGCCGCGCAGTCGATGAACGCTTGTTCCAGATAGGGCCCAAGCGCTATGAAGCGCTGATGGACACCTTGATCCAGTTGCGCCAACCTCAGCTGTCGAAAAAGCCGGACGAAGCAGGGTTGTCGCATGCATTGACCGAAGCGCTACCGCCCATGCCGATCGAGCTGCTCAGTGACGTGGCAGAAGCCCTCAACCAGTTGGAGGAGGATCGTATCCAGTTGGAGGACATCCGTTCACTGGAACGGGCCATCAAACACTTCGAACAACGCTATCGCACGTATGCAGGCACTGTGACGCGACGTCAAACGCGAGAGCTCAGACAGGCCCAGACGGGGTTCGACAAGGCGAGCGAAGGACGCAACAAGGCCCATGCGGATTTGAAGGATGCTCAGGACGCAGAGGATCTGGCCAAAAGCGTTCACACGGAGACTAAACAGCTTTTGGCCGCCGCCAGGAGCCGCCTGCAAACGCTTCAAAGCGATCCGGCCAATCAAGACGCCAACCGCCTGAGTCAGGCTGAAACCGATGCCAAGGAACGGAGGGCCGAAGCCGAAGCCGCCGAAGCGCTCCGCAATCAGGCACAGCAAAACCTGAACCGTGAGGCAGAGCGCAGCCGTCAATCAAACCAGCGCTCAACAGCGGCCAAAAGCGAACTCCTGACAGCACGAGCTCACTGCGCCGAAGTGGCAGAAACGGCGGGAACTGGCTCCGCACTGGCGGACAACCTGCTGGCCACCGTCGCTCCAGAAGAACTGCCCCAGTTGGTACCTTCAGAAATCGTGCGAGCGGCCACTTTTCTGCGCGATGCCACCATCAAACGCCGCGAGAACATTCGTCACCTGGAGTCACGGCATACGACGGTGAATGTCAAGCAACAGACTCTGGTCAATCTACAGGCCTCGCAACGTGATCGCCAGGCTGAGCTGGAAGAAGCAGCAGAGCGACGGGCCGCAGCCGATCTGAATACCGAAACGACTGGCAACGAGCTGATCGAAGCTTGGCACACCCATTGCTCGAACTTAGTCCATCTTCATCTTGACCCAGTTGCACCACTGGAACAACTTGTCGACTGGGTTGCACGTCCAGAAGGTGCAAACCCCATTCAAGAGGCCTTGACCGAGGCGTATCGGCAATCGACCCAACGCCATGCCGGTCAGCACTCGGCGTTGACCACCCAACAGAACACCCTTCAGTCCGAACAGGAAGCGCTCAGCACTGAAAGGGATCGACTGCTCGCCGGCCACGATGCGGTTCCCACGCCTCCAGCCATGCGGGCCGCGGGGATCCGCGACGGGCGACCAGGGGCTCCGTTGTGGCGGTTGGTGGACTTTCAGTCTGAGCTCGACGCGAAGCAGCGTGCGGGATTGGAGGCCGCACTTGAAGCCTCGGGCCTGCTGGATGCCTGGCTGTCGCCCGACGGCGCATTGTCCGACACCAACGGTATACCCCTGCTTGACAGCCAATGGGCACGTCGCCCGTCGGTCTTGGGCCGCAACCTCGCGAGCGCGCTGCGCCCATATGTCCCTGACGACAGCGCAGTGACCTCTGCACTGGTTGCGTCCTTGCTCACCGCCGTAGCGTACGGGATTGAAGATCGTGGCGAGAGCGAATCGTGGATCAGCGAGCAAGGTGGTTACCGCTTAGGCGCCCTTGCCGGCGCCTGGCATAAGCCACAAGCAGTCTACATTGGTCACACAGCCCGCGCGAACGCAAGACAACGCCGCCTCGACGAGATTGCAGACCGTCTGGGCGAGATCGACATCCTGCAGGAAGAGTTGAAGCAAAAATTCCAGCACCTCGTGCGGGATGGACAAGAGGCGGAGCGGGAATGGAAGAGCGCGCCTTCCGACCAACTGCTGCGCGCGGCGATGCTCGCTGCAGCCAGTGCGGAGCGGGAGGTTCTCCAGGCTCGACAGCGTCTTGACGCTGCGGATTCCCAATGCCGATCCGCTGAAGCGGAAGTTCAGGCTGCCCGAGAGGCATTGGAGCGCGACGCCGCTGACCTTCAACTGCCCGCAGTGCTTGCGGATTTGTCCCCCATCAACGATGCGTTGGACCGATTCGCCGACGCTCATCAACAACTGGCCCTGGCAACGCGGGAATGGTGCAGTGCTTGGCCCGAGTATCAGACGCAACAGGAGCGCGAGAAAGAGGCGATGGAGACCTTGAGCGAACGGGAGGCGTCGCTCCTTACAGCCAGCGAGCGTGCAGCTGAATCCGTGGCGCGTTTTGAGGTCCTGAAAGGAATGATCGGCGCCAAAGTTGACACACTGCGTCAACAGCTACGCGATGCGTCCGCAGAGGTCTCGATCGCTGATGGAGCGTGGGAGGCTGCCCAATCTGCGTTGACAACGGCCAGCGAAAGGCGTGCGGTCGCTGCAAGCCAAGCAGACAGCGCTGATGCAGTGCTGGCTGAGCGAACAGCCACCCGTTCCCATGCAATAGAACGTCTGCAGCGCTTCACCGAGAGCAGCTTGCTGGCGTCCGCGCTACCGGACTTTCCGGTTCCGGACGGGAGCATCCCTTGGACCATTGACCCGGCCCTGAACCTCGCTCGCCGGGCTGAGCAGGCCCTCGCCCACATCGCAGACGACGAAGCTGCATGGGGCCGTATTCAACGGCTGGTCGCTGAAGACCTGACTGAACTGCAGCGATCACTTGGCTCGCTGGGTCATCAGGCGACGTCAGAGCCCAACGACTGGGGATTCTCTGTTCATGTCATCTACCTGAACAGGCCCGAGCGCCCTGATGCCCTGTCCAATCGGCTGGCCGACGAGATTGCGCAACGCAGCGAATTGCTCACAGCCAAAGAACGAGAGGTTCTGGAAAACCATCTGCAAGCTGAAATCGCTGCCGAGATTCAGCGCCTGATGCGCGCAGCCGACAAGCAGGTTGATGCCATCAATGAGGAGCTTCGCAAACGCCCGACGTCCACTGGTGTTCGCTACCGTTTGCAATGGCTCCCTCTGACACCTGAGCAAGGTGCGCCAACAGGCCTTGAAGTCGCCCGCGAACGCTTGCTCAACCGAAGTGCCGACATGTGGTCGGCTGAAGACCGCAGCGTGGTGGGTGCCATGCTTCAGCAGCAGATCGCCGCGGAGCGCGCTCAAGCAGACGCTGGCACCACAGGTTCAAGCCTGGTTGAACAGTTGGCGAAGGCTCTGGACTATCGCCGTTGGCATCGGTTCAGCGTGCAAAGGCATCAGGATGGTCAATGGCGCAAGCTCTCCGGTCCAGCCTCCAGCGGGGAACGCGCGCTCGGTCTGACCGTCCCCTTGTTTGCGGCCATTTCCAGCTTCTACGGACGAGGAGGCAGCCCACACGCACCTCGCCTGATGCTGCTCGATGAGGCGTTTGCAGGCATCGACGACGCGGCCCGAGCACATTGCATGGGACTGATACGCGAGTTCGATCTGGATTTCGTGATCACCAGTGAGCGCGAGTGGGCCTGCTACGCAGAGCTTCCAGGCGTATCGATCTGCCAGCTCCAACGCCGCGAAGGCATGGACGCGGTCTTCGTCTCTCGTTGGGCCTGGGATGGTCGAGCCAAGCGACGGGAAGACGACCCGGACCGCCGCTTTCCCACTCAGTGATCCACATGGCGAACGATCCCAGCATTGATCCAAGGCTGATCCGAAGGCTCGGGGGCTCAGAGCTTGCTGAATTGCGACAGCGGATGAGGCGGCATTTCGAGCGCCATGGACGCGATCCAGAAAAATCGGGCTTCCACCTGACCAAGCTGAGCGCCGTTGAATACGAGGCGTTGGCTCTGCTCATCGGTCTACCTCCTCGACCCACCCAATCTGTCCGAATCGACATTGCCCGGTTCGACGCTGCCTTGCAGGATGCGGGCATAGCCAACTCGCTTCATGAAGCCTTGCAAATGCTGGATGGCCCCATCGTGAACCGAGCAGAGGCCAAGGCCGAGCTGCAGTCACGCTGGTCCAGCGTCACCGACGGTCAAGGGCTTCACCCCTCGCTGTGCGCATGGTTGCAGGGATCATCAGCCGTCGGCCTGCTCAAGCGGGTGTCCAAACAGGAGGCCCAAACGGCTCACCTACTGCTACAGCAAGCGCACGAGGTCTTGCAGCGCCTGCCAGCCCAGGGTTTGACACGCGCTCAACTGGCCGCCGATGCGCTCGGCAATGCCCATGCCCTCGACAATGGACAAGCCGTTGCTACGGTTGTGTTGGCCGCATTGCAACATGGCGCCAGCACCGGTGAACAGGAACAATCCCCTTCTGAGGAAACCACAGATGAAGCAGATGGCGTTCGTCGGCCCAGCGAGCGGGTGCGAGATATCTGGGCTCGATCGGGCGTGCTCGTCAACGAGTTGGCCCGCCCTGCCCTGTTTCTGAATCTGCCAGTCCGCACTCCGTCAAACGCGCCGGCCGCACCAGGTGAACCAAGTTACCTTTCCCTGCGCCGCCTCGTGAGAACACCGCCTGACTGGGAGGTTGCGGATCAGATCATCTATGTCTGCGAGAACCCCAACATCGTCTCGATTGCTGCTGACCGCTTGGGTGCTGCCTGTGCTCCACTCGTATGCACCGACGGCATGCCTGCGGCCGCGCAGCGTGTGCTGTTGAAACAGCTGTCAGACGCGGGAGCCAAGCTGCTGTATCACGGCGACTTTGATTGGGCCGGTATTCACATCGCCAACAACGTCATGAGGCTCTGCGGATGCAGCCCTTGGCGCTTTGGAAGCGAACACTACTTACAGGCACTCGAAACAGCACCCCCCAAGGAACGAGATCTTAAGGAAACAGCAGTTGCAGCGTCTTGGGACCAGGCATTGGCCGAGGCCATGCAGTCACACGGAATGTCCATCGCTGAGGAGGCTGTGGCATCCCTGCTGGTCAACGATCTACGGCAATAGATGCCTCTGCCGGTTTGTGGTCCCACACGCTCATCGGCTACGCCTCAGTTCGCCAAGCATTGCTGCCACTTGACATACCTCGCCGATGATGTATATTTCATTCACTCAAATGAATGAATGAATGAAATGAAAACCCTAGATGTCGGCACGCTTGTAGAAAGGCCAATCCTCACCGGTGTATCCGGTGGCGAACGCGCCCTGACCTGCCTTGCCGATGAGCTTGCGAAGCACGCGCCAGAGACGCCCGTTGTCCTTGACTTTCATTCGGTGGAAGTTCTAGGAGGTAGCGCCCTTCGACACCTCCTGCAGGGCATTCGCCGTCACCCCCAATGCGAGCGAGCTGCAGTCGTGCTGGCCAACCTATCCGAGGCAAATAAGGAAGAAGCAGATCTGGTCGCGGAGGCCGTACGCACCCCATACATCAGCGCAAAGTACTCTGCCGACGAACTCTCTCACACCGAACTGCGCGGTCCGCTTGATCCCAAGGTCGCCCGCACCCTTCAACTCGTTATCCAAGCTGGCGAGGCAGATGCGCAGACCGTCAGTCAACTCTCGAACGAACCTGGTGTTGTGACCGCATGGAACAACCGCTTGGTGACGCTGCAATCGATGGGCCTGCTGCGTGAGCGCAAAGCCGGCAAACGCAAGTTCTATTCACCGGTCATAGGGGGTCTCGCGTATGGGAGTTGATTTTCTGCGCAACAAGCGCCAGCCGCACAAAAAGGCATGGAACCTTCAGATGCTGCGGAAAACAGATGACCTCTTCGCCGACGAGCCAAAGCGCCCAAATCGAGTGTTCCGGTCCACTCTGCAAGGTGCTGCAAACCTTTGCAATGGAAGTGAAGTTCTCATCCGCCGCTTGAGAGACGGCAACGTCGTCATCTCGCAGGACGTCAGCCTGGTCGGCGGCATCGACCGTCCCGCCAGTGACCTGTTGAGAGCTCTTGACACACACAACGGCATCTTGGCAGGCCGCGTGTATGAGTGCTTTGCCGATCTCGGCATCGTCGACATTGAAGCGGAGCTCTGATCCATGCTGCCCCAGGAAGCACATAGCGGCGTCTGGCTTCTGAAAGACATCGATTCACCAACGGCGCTCCTGGGTTGCGGCTCATGTCTGGACCGCCAAGCGTGCGGCGGA
This sequence comes from Hydrogenophaga sp., assembly GCF_030656115.1. Lineage (GTDB taxonomy): Bacteria > Pseudomonadota > Gammaproteobacteria > Burkholderiales > Burkholderiaceae_C > Hydrogenophaga. The sequence goes on along the minus strand of NZ_JAUSOO010000125.1, from coordinate 21,283 downwards.
CTCCATCTGCCTAACGGGTCTGCCATGCTCACCTGCATGGACTTGTGCCATTGCGCTGACCCAAGCGCGTGCGACATGGTCTGCCCGAAGGCTCCGACCAGATTTGCAAGGCGTGTGCATGAAGTCCGCGGGTTTCAGCTCGATGACATACCGCGCAGGAACTTTAATGCACGACCGGCGCCCGCAGGCTGCGTCACGTTGATCGAGGGCCGCGTCTCTCGCCGGCGACCCATCGAACTACCCGACTACGCAGCCATCCCCCTGTCCAGGGCCATTACCGGTCGGGGGCTCCAGCAACGCGCGAAGACGCGAGATGAACTGGTGCGCGACCACGGCGTGCTACCCCGAAAAGGTTGGATCGTCACTGGTATTGAGGACGATCGTTACGTAGAGCGCGCTTGGCGGCTCCCGAAGCATCGTGAGGTGTTCAAGAGCTTGCGAGAGGCCGGCGTCGTCTTCGCCACGTCACCCAACTTCAGCCTGTACGCGGATGCTCCACGGCACGACAACCTCCATGCGATGAAGCGCATCGCTTGGATGTGGTACACGATGAACGAGGCAGGGCTTCCCACCGCACTGCATGTCAATGGCAGAACAAGCCACGACTTCGACCGATGGACGCAGTTCATCATCGATCATCCTGAAGTCACGTCAATTGCCTTCGAATTCCTCACTGGCGCGAAGCTTGTCGACGATAGCGAACGCTATGTTGATCGCCTCACCACACTGGCCCAACGGGTTGAGCGGCCATTGACACTCGTGCTGCGTGGTTCGATGCAAATCGCCAAGCGACTTGAAGCCGTGTTTGACCATGTCATCTGGCTCGATGCGACGCCCTATTTTCGAGCCATGCATCGCCATGTCGCAGTCCCAAATTCTGCGGGCCCCTTGAGGTATGCGCCACGTGGGGGCGATGCGGCAGCCCCGATTGGTGGACTATTTAAAAGCCTGGCCATGGCTGCGCAGCGCCGATATCACATCTGTCGATCAGAGATCTCGATTCCAGCTCAGCGATCGCTAGACCTAAGACCGCTGGGCACCCCATCGGACATGAGCGCTGACGACGAAGCCGCACAGCTGTTGCTGTTCCCGTGACACCCAGTTCCCTGAACCACCAACGCCCTCGATTTCAAGGCTCGCGTCACCGCTTCGAACCCTGAGCGCTGCATCCATGGAACGCAATGCACCAAGCACCTGCCGAAAGCCAAGACCGCGGGCCGGATCGCCAGTAGAGGAACGATGATCAACGACTGCTACGTCCAATGCCTGGCGCGCCGACTGCACTTCCGGCATAGCAATGTATGTCGCAAGTGCACCAACTCCCGAATCACCAACTGCCAGCCAAAAATTTCCTGGAGTGATGTCGAAGGCCGCCAACGCCTCACATTGAGTGCCTGCATGCTGGCCAATGTTGTCAATGAGTTCACCCGCAGCACCTGTCAACGCTTGGGCTGATGATTTCGGAACACCTTCCTGCTCAAGTCGCTTTCGAATATCCATCAAGAACTGTTGCTGCACGATGTCATCCACGTTCTAGGGGTGGCCCGCTTGCACCCGCAACACCCCTATCGAATCGGAAGTGCGGTAGGCCCATGCAGTGTCGCTGGGCATCGCCTTCAGTGCTGTCGAAAGCGGTGTGCCATGTCCCATGAGCTTCAGTTCGGCGCCTGGAGGAATACTCCTTCGGCGAAATGCAAGGAGTTCAATCAACGGGCCCAATTGCAGCGTACGGGCGTCAACCTCAGTGCAGCCCAATGTCTTGCTACACATCAAGGTGATTCTGTCGGATACAGCAAAGTCCCTGATCATTACTTAATGCGAGCGGCTGAAAGGCAAACGTCTATGAAAACGCGCAGTAACAAGTACAGCATATCGGAATATCGCTTGCTCCTCCGCTTCATCAAGCCATTTCGGTTTTAGCGATCACCAAGGGTCCAGTTTCCACCGGACTACAAGTTTCTGGTCAGCAATGCGTCGAGGCTTCATCTGTTCGCAGAGAAGGGTAACTCGGAATAACCACGAAAGTGCTTCAGCGCTTAGCTGTTGACATCCTGAGTCTTTATGGCCAGCTACGGAGCCGGCGTGACAGCATCCGCCCCGAACCAGCTCTCAAGAGTTGCTATGGCTTCGGGTGACAGCAGTTGCGTGAACAAAATGGCGAGCCGTTTCTGGGGCCTTGAACAGGCAACATAGAAAAGGTTGCGGTTGCGCTCGAATGCTTCTTCCTTCGCGACTGGAATCACCGAAGCGCCGGCAAGCTCCAGCATTTCACCGAAGTTGTATTGGTTCCAGCCGCGCCCTACCACAACCAATACGTTTTCAAACTCGGCACCCTTGACACCATGCTTAGTTTCAAACGGCGAGTGACCATCAAGGTAGCGGCGAAGTGCCTTGACCTCTGAATACGCGATGCCTCGCAACTTCTCCAGTTCTTCCAAACCCCTCGGCATCTCGATGCCTGCAGACATGTCGAAGTCGCGCAGCTCCCGCTCGCGCTTTTCAACCGCATCCGGAAGTCTCGGCTTTCGCTGGGCACGCAGGTGCTCAACAACCTGCCCCACGGTCCCTCCTTCGCGAAGGGCCACCAGTTGCGTCATTGCGTCGTGCCATTCCGTCTTGTCCGAATGGCTGCGCATCTGTGGCGTGGTGCCGCCAAGCGCCTCGAACATCGCCCCGTACCTGCGGGCAATGAAAGCATCGCATGCCGGCTCCAACTGATCTACAAAGAAGGCAATGTGTTCGTGCTCCTTCTTGGTAAACGCATCGTTGAATCGGAACGTCGCGGCGAGATTTGAATAGCCTTGCTGACTCGCCAGCAGCCGATGAGTCAGCATCAGAATCTTGGTGTGGCTGGGTGACAGATCCCACCCGGTCTGTTCCAGCTCGACCTTCACACGCTCAAGGGTGGCCTGGGCGTCGGGGGAAGGCAGATCTCCGCCCCAGTGGGCGCCCTTTTGCCGTTGCCCCTGCCAAGTGTTCGTGTGAAAAACACGGACCTGTCCATCGGCATTCGGATCTTCAACAAACTGCTGCAGTTGCGGCCGCATTCGATTGAGCGCGTCGACGACAACCTTGACCGAACGGAAGTTGGCCTCTTTGCCAATCTCCGTCACGTTTGCATGCTCCAGCTTGCCGCACCCGCCGCCGTAGATCTTCTGCCAATGATCGCCAAAGAAACCAAACAGCGGTGAGCCGGGTTGCCCGAGAAAATGAGCCTTGATCGCCTCGACCCAATCGCTATCGGTGTCCTGGTACTCGTCGACCAGAATGATCGGGAAGCGCGCCGCGATCATGCGACGGAACTTCTCGTGCGCCATGAGTGAGATCGTCAGCGGCAGGACATCGTCATGGTGGATAGACACGCGATGGTCGCGAATAGAACGGTGCCCGAGGCTGTACTCGATGGCACGCGTGCCCACGCTGCCTCCAACCTCTTCGATCTTTTCCTTCCAGTCAGGCATCGCTTCAATGAGCGCCCTTAGCGGCTTCTGAAAGCCACTGATCAAGGACCAACAGAACGCGTGGTTGGTCTCGCAAAAAACCATGGGGCTACGGTCAGTCCTTGCCGCAATCTCGTCCTTGGCGACGTTCGTGAAGGTGATGCATGCAATCTGCTGACTGCGCTTTGGAAAGGTATCTTTGCGGCGCTCAATCAGGAACCGCAACGCCTTGACTAGCGAGTACGTCTTGCCCGCGCCGGCACCAGCCTCCAGGCGAAAGTTCTGTCCCGCTTCAAGACAGGCATACATGGTTTCCAGCGCGCGCCGGCTCGCGGTTTCCGCCGGTGACTCAATCTCAGGCATGGCCGCCATCTTCTTCCACTGGAGCTACGGCTGCCTCCACGACCAGCGTCAGCGCCGGGTCGGGGGCGACAACATCGCCGCGAGCCAACCAGCGGACGCCTTCCACAATGTACGCCGGTGCGAGCCACTCCGTCTCAGCGATCGCATGCTTCAATGCGAACTCCGATTTCTTCCATTCTTCCGCCTTGCTCCGCGCCTCCAGTTCAAGCCCATTAGGGGTCTTCTCTGTCAGGCCGAACAGCTTCGGGTTCGCGAGGATGAACGCATCTTCGAAGGTCCGCCCGCAGGGATCACCCTCTTTCTCAGCGCGTTGATAGGCTATGCGATTTCCGTTGAGTACCTTTCCGGCGTCCTTTTTGGCAAGCAAGCCCGCCAACGTAAAAGGATCGTCCTCGGAGTACCACGCCTTCAAACAGGCGTTGCTGGAGTATGTGCCCAGATGAACCGCACACGCCTTGCCGCCGGGTTTTTCAACGGCATCAAGGTCTGTGATGATCAGACTGCGAAGTTCGAGAAACTTCAGCAGATCGAAGAACAGATGCGCGTATGCACCACCGACCTCCATTACCGTCACGTACTGACTCGACAGCTTCGGACTCTTGGGCTCAGCAGCTTCTAGCTTGGCAACGATGACAGGAAGCAACAAACGCTCGCTCAGTCCCTCGACCAAAACCGCCTTGTCAGCGAAGAAAAGGTCACAACGCGTCAACGTCATGTACTGATGAAGAAACTTTTTGTCCTCTGGCTGGATGTCCTTGAGCCCCTTGCGCAAGTCCTTGACCCTTGTTGTCCGAACTCCTTCCTGGGCGCCAGACGCCGGAGCCCCCAGAAAGTACCGAATGCTTTCGAATCCAGCCGCGTTGGCGATGTGCGATGAATGCGTGGAGACGACGAACTGAACCGGCCAGGGCCTCTTGTCCTGCGCACCGTCAACGAGTTGCTGCGCAATTTTGGCAAGCTGGCGAATGAAGACCTCCTGCATTTGTGGATGCAAGTGCGCTTCGGGCTCCTCAATGAAAATCAGATGTACGCCCGGTTCGGTTGTCTCTGCGCAAAACGCTTTGTAGAAACCGGCCAGTTGCAGCAGGATGAAGATCAGGTTGCGTGCGCCGAGGCCGTTGTATGACTCGGGCAACGTGATGCCGCTGTAGCCCGCGTAGCGGACCTTCGTGAAATTGGAGAGCAGCTTTCGGACATCAAGCAGGGTTTCGGTGTGGAGCTCCTGGCCCCCCAATCCCGGGTAGCCGAAGGTCTGAAGCGCAGGAATCAGGCTTTTGAGTTGGCCTCCGAAGTTCTCGTCAATCTGGATCTGGATATCCTGGACCGCGGTTTTCAGCGCATCGGCAATTTGCTTGTCAGCCGCATCGGCCGACGCTGAAGAAGCTGTCGCGAAAAGGCCCTCCACGGTCTTGGCCAGCACGTCGGATTCTCGCGAAGTCACATCATCGAGGCCCCGCTGCGCATTGATGAACCCTGTCTTGACCAAGCCTCGCAGTGCGCTTGGCGGCAACTGACGGCGATTGTCGGGATCATTGGGATCTTCCGCCCATATCTTCACGTTGAATTCGGCGGGAATCCGCTCACGCAACGCACGGAAGAACGCAATACGCGTTTCCGGGGTCAGCGCCTCTTTGGGCTGGCCGTCGAGAAAGCTCGCAAGCTGCCCGTCCTTGAGTTCATAGCGAACCACCACCAGTGCATCGGCGCATGCTGGATCAAGGTCGATCACGAAAGGACCCAGGGGACCTAGCTGAGGCTGGGCGGGGTCGTAGGTGAACTTCAGCCGCAACTCAATGGTCGGGATAAGCGCGCGCACGGCGTCTTCGTCGGCACCCTGATTCAACGCTTGCAGCGCTTCGCAAAAGTGGTTGTAGCAGGCACTGGAAAAGTCCTCTAACTGGAACGCAACGTTTCCGTCTGAAAGGAGCCTCCGCATCACTTCCGAAAGAGAGGTTTTTCCACTGTTGTTTCGCCCGACGATGACAGTCGTTTGATCTTCCAGGACAAGTTCAACGTCTGCCAGAAGACGGAAGTTCTTGATCTCGACTTGACTGATGCGCATGTGCCCCCCCAATTTTTGCGACACTTGAAATCTCACTCGTCGCGCTTTATTTACACATGCTCACATCTTAAAGGGCTATGGTGATTGAACGACAAGCCTCAAGTCGGCCAAGTTACTTTGCCCGGCCCAAAGCGTTCGATCTGGGCCGATCGCTGGCCTTCCTCGAGTCGCGCCGCAAGCAGGCCACGCCATGAACCTTTCACGCGGGTCTTGAACTTGGCCACCCGCCGATAGTCGGGCGACGTCAGCCACGCTTCACCGTCGGGTGCGTCAATCTCAATCCGGTAGAAACCTGCAGCCGGCGCCTTGTCGGCGGCACGAAGAGACAAAGCGCGGGCCCCGCTTCCGACACTCCACTTCTGCTGCACCCCACTCAGCATTTCGTCTCGGAAACGCTGCCAAAGCAAGGCCGTCTCGGGTGTCGGAAACCCGCCGGCATTGGTCAGGCCCGCGATCTCATCGCTGGCTAACCACTCCCGCATACCAGAGACGGTGACGAAAACGGTGCCTGTAGTGCGGATTGCAGCCATGGCAGCTCGGCGTGACGGCAACCCTGCTCGAATGAGCATGGACATCATGAGTTGGGGCACGCCGGTTTCCACCGATGCAGCACCCCCTCCGGAAACGATCTCCGACGACCAGCCCAGTGTGACCCGGCGGGTCCTCAGCGCTTCGAGCGCCCAGACCAGGCGGTACGCAAACGCATCTTCGACGATGCGCATGTTCTTGGGGCCGATGACATTCACGCCCGTGCCCGACACCCATTCCTTCAGAAGATCACCCCAGTCTGCCGGAAGCGCGTTCTTTTTGTCGGGCACGAATGGACGGATAACGAGCAGCCGTGCGGCAAGTTGAGCAAGGGCGACGGCAAGCCCCTCACCGTCGTCGCGTAATGCTGCCTCGTCAGCTTGGTCGAGCAACTCACCCAACACGTCAGCCATGCTGTCGATAGCCAAGCCGGCTTCAAGCCCCACTCCCATCGCATAGTGCCCCTTTCGAACGTTAGGCGTGGTGTGACTCCAGATCACGTTCGCGCGGGCCTCCAGGATCGCCTTGTGCGCCTGTTGCTCGGACTCATCCTCCCTGCCAATCTGGCGAGCCCAAAGTGACCCTTGCAACGCTTCGTCGAGAAGGCGCGGCAAATCTTCACTATCCGCGTCCAGCGCGTCGACCAAGCCCAACACTGTCGCGTCGAGCTTCTCGACCAGATGCGACATGGGCTCTTCCTCGATCTTCTCCTCTTCCTCTTCGTCGCCATCTCCCGCCTGCTCGGAGATCCCGAGCAGCGGGTCCTCCTCGGCTTGCGACTTCCACGCTTCCCGTGAGTTCGACAGGTACTCGATGGCGTCGGCACGTTTCAACACGCCTTCTCGCGCCAGTCGCTCGATGATTTCGGCAATGATCTGGTAGAGCCCGCTTTGCAACGTGCGTGCCTTGGCTGATTGAACGAGACTGCGCCATTGCGTCAGGCGCCAAGTCGGCTTGTCCAAGATCACATGAACGACCAGCCCTTCGACATCGACAAAGGCTCTGCCGGCGCGGCCTGCAACATTGGCAAATTCTTCGCCTGAAATAACCTTGCCTGATCGCACCAGGTACGGCACCAGAAGCACAGCGGCGTTCAGGTTCAGACCCTGCGAAAGCGTCGGCGACGCCACGATCACCTTCAGCACACCCTTGGCAAGCAGCGCTTCGAGTTCGCGAAGGAAGGGGCTTGGCAGGCGGCCATGGTGAACCGCAACGCCCAATTTAAGGCAAGCAACCGCAGGGTGCTGTTCGCCCAACCACTCTCGTCCCACTTCGAGCGCCCGTTGCACCGACGTTTCGTCGTCGAGCAAGGTCGGCAGGTAGCCGCGACGGTGTAGCTCGACAGCCGACTCTCCGTAGCCTTCGACCCAATTGGCTTGCGTGGAGAAGATCAGTGTTCGCTTGCCTTGCCCAGCAAACCGCCATGCTGCGAACAATGTCAGGTCCTTGGTCTTTCGAGGGTATGGCGTCCGGTCTGGTTTCCGCGGCGGAATCTGTTCAACGAATCGGGCCAGGAACGGGCCCTGCTGCTCAAGGTCATAGTTGAGCTTTGCTGCATCGCCCTGCCAGACCAACGTACCGAAACGCTGGCGAGTGGGCCGCCAGGATGATCGCACCGGCTCGCCTTCAACGTCACTGCGAATCCACGCCGTCAGGTCTTCGAGCTGTTGGCCATCCGGAAGAATGGCAGACAGACAGACGATTCGTCGTGTACCTGCATCCGCCCGGCGCAGCAGCTTCTGCACCAGAATCTCGTAGCGAATCTCTCGCTCGGTTGGGCCAATGAGATGGCCCTCATCGAGCACGACCAATCCGATATCGTCGATCAGCGACGCGTCATTGCGCAACGCGAAGTCGAGTTTTTCCGGGGTGGCGATGATGATGTCCATCGATCGCAGGGCGTCCTCATCGCCGGCTGACAGGCCACTCGCGCCGTAGAGTGAGGAGACCGAGAACCCAAGCGGTGAAAAAGTCTGGCGAAAGGTTCGCTCGGTCTGCGCCGAAAGCGCGCGTAGCGGCGTGACGATCAACACGCGCTTACCGCCCGCCAAGCACATCAGGGCGGCGATCTCTGCGATGCGCGTCTTCCCCGCACTGGTTGGCAAGGAGACGACCAGATCGTCGGACACATCAGTGGATCGCTTGGCGGCTTCGCGCTGTGATGGCCACAACTCGAGCTCGGCGCTCTTGCGCGCGTACAGCGACGCGATGAAAAGCCGCCGCAACTCGGCGTATTGCTCCTGGCCACCATCAGGCGGATCGATTGGAAGAGTCTCGTGCAAGGAGTGCGCCCACAGATCGTCGAGCATGTTTCGGCACAGCCGGACAATCCACCACAACGACACTGACGCAGCAGCGTCAGCAAGGTCGAGGGCTGTGTCCAGCAGTTCCTTCGCGGTGTCCAGCAACGACACCTCGCCGGTTTGAAGGGCAAAGTCGAAAAACGCCAGGGCGCGGCAGACCACGGTGTTGAGGACGATCGAAATCGCCTCGTCGGAATCGATTTCCCCATCCTCCAGCAAGGCGGAGACGTTGGCATCGTCGTTGTCTTCATCCAGCAGTTGGGATTTGACATACGTCCTTAGACGATCAAGGTCGCGCAGGATCAGAAGGATCAATGCGGCTTCAGCCGCGTTGGCATTGAGATCGGAGACTTGCTGCTCGCCGAACAGCGAGTAGGCGATCGCGGAATAGCCCGCGAGATGGTAGGCAGCGCCCGCAATCGTGCGGTAGAAGCCACGCTCCTCAGCCTCTGGGGCACCATTGCGAACCAGCGACTCAAAGGCATTGCCGGCGCGCTCGAACGCACGCTGGCAAAGAGCCGATGTGCCGTCGAGTTCGCGCAGTGACAACGCCGCACGCAAGATCGAAAAGCCGTGTTCTGCCAGGTCGATGTCAATCTGCTCGCCGAGTGGCGGTGCATCCTCCGGCAGCACCCCCGCTTGACGCATGATCGACCATGCCGCGCCGCGGTCCAGCAGCCGCCCCCAAACACCGTCTTGCGTCGCCCTGGTCAGGAAGGCCTGCAGTTCATCACTTGTTTCCAAGATTCATCGCCTCCTCGTAGACTTCGGCAATGAACGCTTGGTGGTCTTCGATGTGAAGGCTGACGACGTGCTGGTTGCGGTCATCGCCGGCCTCCTCCAAATCCTTCTGCAGCTTCGCAGCCGGCGCGTTGCCGGACACGGTGAACAGCATATGGTCGATGCGATTGGCGCGCAGAGCTTTCAGCCCGACCTCGTCGCGGATCGTCCGGCCGAGTTCGACATCATCTTTGTCGGCGCTTTCGAGGAGCCGATTCGCGATGAACAGCAAGGAATCCGGCGTGCAGCGGCCACCGTACCGGTTCAGGGCTTCACGCGCTTCGGCAATCGTCACGTTGCCAAGGTTCGCGCGGCTTTTCGACTCGCCCTTTAGCAGCCAAAGCTTTTCATCGGGGTCGTAGCCCACGCCGATGAAATCGTCGCCGCGCATTGCGACCTCCCGCCCATCTTTGAAGCGCATCCGCCGAACGGGAACACGAAAGCCCATGTCCTCTTCAACCAGTTCAGAGGCCAGGATTTCGCCGAGATCTCCGGAGCGCGCGCGTTTCGACTGAGGCAGCAGTGCCCTCAGAATTTCGGAGGCGCCGTCGTACCCAAGGCGGGCGACATCGTCAGCGATCCGGTCAGCCTGGTCGTAGTGCGTCCTGACGGCTTCGCCCAGTTGCGTAAGAACAGCTGCACGGCCGCCATCTTTCTCCGAGTATGTTCGGAACGTTTTCTTCTTGCTTTTGTCCTTGGTGCCAGCACACCAAGCCTTGAACAATGTCATGTCTCCTCCTCAGTTTTTTTGAGTTCCGGTCGGGCTGGCTGCCCATCGACCCGCTCCGCTTGACTTCTCGTCCGTCATCCCCCCGCCTGCGCAGGCAGTTCAATTTCATATGCCTGGGCGATTCGGGCTACCAATTCGGCAACAGCGACGTTGCCAAGCTGCAGCGCTTTCGGGTCAATGGAGGGGTCGGCCGCGACGGCAACAAGGAACCGCGTCATGTCGGCGCTGATCTTTTCATCGACCGCGATGCGTGTGGCGGGCGCGAGCAGTTGTGAAAGGCGCAGAACATCGTTGAGGTGCTTGCGCACGTCCTTGGCGTCCAACTTGGCGCCCTGCTCTTTTCGCGCCGTGAGTTCCAGCCACGCGATGGCCTTGAGCGGGATCAGGCGGTCTTCACCGACCCAGGGCAGGCCATCGACTTCGCGGCGCCCAGCCATGATGAATGCGTAGTAGACCTCGTCTAGCAAGATGGCAGACAAGCTGGAGACTGCTTCGTCGAGTGGTATTGGTGTCAGCTGACTGCCATCAGCCGGTTGCAATCCGTCGGGGGCTCTCGCAAACAGCTCGACCATCGCCGGGTAGCGAGCATCAGCGGGCTTCTGGAACCGATAGAAGATTGGTTTTCCGGTGTCGCTGGCCTGGCGGATTTCATAGCCGCCGTCCTCGACAAATTTCCAGAAGGCCTCGCCAAATGCCGGGGTCAGCGCCTCCACATGCAGGACGATGTCCAGGTCTTTGGTGGCTCGGAATTCCAGCCCGGCCTCCTCCATCGTCAAGGTCGCGGCCGTGCCGCCAATCAGGACGTACTGATCGACGTATGCCGCAAACCGCTCCTGGAAAATGTCCAAGCCTCTCACCATGGAAGTTGTCCTTTCAGTTCATCCAGTGCGAGCTGGATTCGGTCGTCGGCGTTCTCCTGCAGGCTGAGCGTCAGCGAGAGCGGGTCCACCGTGTTGGCATCTGGCACCAACGCCGGGCTGTAGCTCCACAGCTGCCATTCTTGGGCGCCCGCTTCAGGTTCAGGCAACTCGCGAACGCCGGCATCCGTCGCAGCCTTCCAGTCAGCGGCGGTCAACGCAAACACCGGCCATTTCGGCTCGGTCAGCATGGAATAGCGCGCGAGCGCGCTCAGACCCGCGAGGCGGCTGGGCCGGTGCGCAACGATGCCATGGGCGGCCACCCAGACCGTACGCCTGACCGGCGTCCGCAGTGCGGGCTTCGCACGCTCCCAGACCTGCTCCGGCGGGAGTTCCATTCGCAGCCAGCGCGAGCGGCCGACCGTGTATGCCGTAGCCAGCCCGGCCGCAGTCAGTTCCTTGACCGCGCGTGACAGTGTCATGGGCGTGTAGCCCAAGGCGACTGCGACCTTGGAGGGCTGCCAATCGGATTGCCACGGCTGGCGCAGCAAGGCGGTGATCAGCATGGCTTGCGCGGAAGGGCTCAGCGCTTCCGTGGCCGGCGCGCGCTGCCGAAAATACTCGCGCAGGTCCAGACCTAGGTCCGGCAGATAGAGTTGGTTGCCCGGCACGATAAACGGGACTTTTTGCTCGATCAAGCGTCGACGGTCATAGGAGGCCAGTGCATCGGTGACATAGACCGCCGGCTGACCGGCCAGGGCCTTAACCTTGTCCAGCCAGGTCCGGACTTCGCTGAGAGACTGCTTGGCCTCCGCGCGTCCTATTGCCAGGACAATGGGCTGCCCCAGCAGTTCTAGCTCGCTGAACTGGAAGGCATCGCGAAGGAAGTACGGCAGTTCGTTTGCACGCGCCCACGGCTTCACGCCTGGCGCTTCAATGCCCAGGACCTCGTGGAGGTAGCGCAGAACGGCGGTCGCGAGGGTTGGCAAGGCTCATCCTGAATAACTTTAGTTCCGCACGATAACACATTCACTGTTATCGTGCAAACTGGCGTTATCATGGCGCTATTGACTGTTCCCGGCCCCCCATGCCGAGCCGTCCGACGAAAGGAACCAGACATGATCGGAACGAGGACTCGCTATTCCCTCGCACAATTCCTGGAGCTCCAGGAGCCCATGTTGTCCGTCGTGCTGCTCAGCAAGTACGGCGTGCAACACCTGTCGTTGTCGCCAGGCCAATTGCTGTATGGGCTCTTGAACACGTTGCGCGGGCTTGACGAACGCCCCCTGATGCTTGTGCTGGCCGAAGTCGTGGCCACCAAGGGTGACCTGCGAGCAAGAGTGAATCCGAAGTACCGATTCGACGAGCGTATGCATGATCTGACGCAATGCCTGCTCCTGGATGGCTACATCGTGGAAGACACGAAGCTCGTGCAGATCGACCCGTCGATTGCGGATGCGGCCCCACTGGAGGATGACCTGATCGTGGCGCTGCAGAACTCGGGAGCGCCGCGCGCGCAGGAGATCATCGCCAAGATCGGTGATTCGGCCCAGGCCTTTCGCGCGACTCCACCCGACTACAACGCGGCCCTCGTAAATGCCCGTGTCGCGCTAGAGACGCTGGCGGCGGACGTTGCCGCCGACGTAGCATCACGCGCGCCGGTTCCCGCGAACTACAACCCGTCGAAATGGGGCGAAGTGCTGGCGTTCCTGCGCACGAGCGGCGAGGTCACGCCCGAAGAAGAAAAGGGCTTGGCAGGTGTATTCGGATTTCTGAGTCCGGGCGCCCATCGCCCGGTAGGTATTCCAGATGATCAGATGACCCGCCTTGGCCGCTCCTTCGCGCTCAACATGTGCTGGTTCCTACTAAAGAACCATCTCGCATCCAAATGACGCTGTGTGCTTGAAGCACCGGCCGAGCGATCAGCGCCTCATTGGTACTTGCATTCCTGCATATTCGCCAATAGTGTGATCTTTACTGTGCAGTGAACATCACCCTTCGCGTCTCGGCGTCCTGCCGCCGGGCTCGCGGGCTGCGCCCCGGGCTTCGCGTCGAATCCCGACCATCCGGCTCTGATCCCTGACGTCTCTGCGGCATGGCCGCTGCGCTCTGCGCTTGCGGGGGCTGTGGTGGCGTGCGTGGGGTGGCGGTCTTGCTGTGCCCTTTCAACCTACCACGCCGTTCTCGCCGTCAAAGGCTGCGCGTGCCTTGCACGCTGGCGTCCTGGCGGCCGTCTCTGGCTGCGCCTCCGACCCCTGACTGCTTGCGCTGCGGCGTGGGTGGCCGGTTCCGGGCAATCCCGCCCGATTCCGAACCGGAGCCGATCATGTCGCAGCTGTCTTCCCTGTCGTTCACGTCTTCCATCGATTCCTCCCTGCTCGTTCGCGATGTCGCGGGCAGCTACCGTCCGGCCGAGCCGGCAGAGGTGCTGCAGGCCGCGCTGCGGGTGCTGGCAGGCCAGTTGCGCGGCACCGAGATGCTGTCGTCGCCGCAGGCTGTGCGCGACTTCCTGCGCATCAAGCTGGGCACGCTGGAGCACGAGGTGTTCGCAGTGATCCACCTGGACGCGCAACACCGGGTCATCGAGTACGTCGAGATGTTCCGCGGCACCGTGACCCAGACATCGGTCTATCCGCGCGAGGTGGTCAAGGAAGCCTTGGCACACAACACGGCGGCCATCGTCCTGGTGCACAACCACCCATCGGGCGTGGCCGAGCCCTCGCGGGCCGATGAGCAACTGACCCAGACCCTCAAGAGCGCGCTGTCGCTGGTGGACGTGCGGGTCGTCGATCACTTGATCGTGGCCGGGCCGACGATCCTGTCCTTTGCAGAACGCGGGCTGATCTGAGCCCACACGACCGGGAGCCACACCGGCTCCCGGATTTTCGTTTCCAGCCCAACAGCGTGCTACCGCTCAGTGGCACGAGCGCTTCTTGGCTTCGAGGCCTGATGCGGCGGGACTTCCGCTTCGGCCTCGAACGGACATCCGCATCGAGCCAGCTACGCTGGAGCACGCCTGGCTGGGTTGAAGACACGATGCATCCAAACGAGGATCGAACGCTGTACCCGTCACCCCGATTTGACGCGGGGTTTCGGAGAGCGAATGCACGTCGTCAACCCACTTCCCATTTCCATGAACCACCAAGGCATCAGTGAAATTTCCTTTGAAGAAACCTACAGCGTGCCGCCCGAACAGACGGCCCGGGCGCTGTTCTCCAGGCTCCCGCATGGGAGCGACTATGCGCAGAGGTTGATCGAATGCCTGGCGACCGGGTATCTGGTCGCCGTCGTCGAATCCATCTGCATCCGCGAGCTGCAGCGGCACGTGGATGCCATCTCGGAGGTCGTGGTGGGCCGGACGATCGAGCTGGAGCACAAGGGGCCGATCCCGCCGGGATCAATCCTGAAGCTGCGGGGATGGGTTGAACGCCTGGGGCAGCGAAGCGCGAAGTTCTGCATTCAAGCATCCGACGACCACGAATTGGTTTGCGAAGGCTCCGTCATTCTGGTGGTGGCCCCCCGAGGCTCTCTGGAGTCGCGCATAGCCGTAAAAATGGGGGCGCTCGCGACGAAATCAGATGGCGACATGGTTGAGGATGCTCTCGGCCTGTGTGCGGCGCCGGAGTCGTTCCGTCGTCGGGAATCGCAGGTTTCCTGAACGCGCTCCGCCCGATCGGAGCATCTGGGCAGTGGTGGGCTGGCTTGCTGTTGCACCTAGCGTGCCACGTCGTTCTCGCCGTCAAGGTCGGCGCGCACCTGCGCTGCGCTGGCGGCCTCGGCGGCCGTCTTCGAACCTTGACCGCTGCGCTGCGCCGTGACCCGGAGGCTGCGGGCAATCCCGCCCGGCATTTCTCCTGGAGTTCACCATGAACACACTCATTCCCGACGAGCAGCGCGTGCTGCTGCTGGCCAATGGCCGCGAATCGTTGCAGAACCCTGACTTCGACCCGGCACCCGTGGTCAAGCTGTTCACACCCGACGCCTGCGCAACCTGGATGCTGACCGAGATCGACCCGGACGACCATGATCATGCTTTCGGTCTGTGCGACCTGGGCCTGGGCGCGCCCGAGATGGGCTGGGTCAGTCTTCAGGAGCTGATGACGGTGCGCGGTCGGCTCGGGTTGCCGGTTGAGCTCGACCTGCACTTTCGTGCCGAAAAGCGCCTGAGCGCCTATGCGCGGAACGCGCGGCTGGCCGGACGCATCGTTGTCTGACCGGCCACCAGGGCGTCACGGACGCCCTGGTTTTCAGGGTTTGATCAGATCCGGCAGGCAATCGGCGAACGCCGGCTGGATCTTGCTCATCGGCTGGACGATGGATTCGTCGCCGGTGAGCACGGCCATCGTCATGCCGGTCATGGTGCTCAGACCATTGGAGTTGCGCAGCACCTGCAAGGCCAAGTGCGCGGGGAAACCATCCGCGCTGCGCCGCAGCGGGTGGATGCCGCCGTGCACGAACGAGTTCATCGCGTTCCAGGACACGTCCTTGAACTGGGTCAGCATCCCGTGGGCCGCTGCGGGCACACCCTGCCCGACCCGCTTGCCGATCTGGTCGATCATTTCCTTTGCGCTGGGCAGGTTCTTGGCAGCCTGTTCGGTTTCGAGTGTGAGCGGAGCCGACAGCTTTTCGATAGCGGCGTCGCTGGCGGCATAGATGAGCCACATGGCACGGGTCAGGGCCTCGAACTGCAGGCGCATCAGGCTCACGGCCGAGGTTGGCAAGCCCAGGGCCATCAGGGCGCGCAGCGCTGTCGCGTGCTCCATGGCCACCACGCACATGCCCAGGGCTGCTTCGCCTCGCGGAGAACCATCGAAATCGGCCTCGTCGAGCAGCTCGGTCAGTCGCTCCATCAACGCATCGGAGCGGGTGAGCATCTGATCCAGTGGGTCGTCGGAATGGGCGGTGTCTTTCTCGGGCATGCCGTCATCGTAGAGCCATCCCGGCAACCGGGCGTCTCCGGCCATTGGGGGTTGGCCGGCCGCGCTGTCGTGCTGCGCATCGAGCCCACGGGCCCTGCAGTCCCGCCATCTCGCCCCTGGCTGGCTTCCATCGTTCCCTTCCCTCCGGTCGGCTAACGCCTTCGGACCGACCTCAGGTCCGGTCCTGCGCGCTGCGCTTGCGTGGGGTCGGCGCCATCAGCGGCCAAGGGCCACTGGCGCCCTCTTCCCTCGTCCATCACCACTGGCGCGACCGTAGCCCGCCGCCCGGTGCCGTCAAGGCGCGCCAGGCCGTGTCCTCGGCTGCGCCTGCGGGCCGCACCAGCCCTGGCGCTTGCCTCCTTGACGGCACCGGGCGGCGCGCTCCTTTGGTCGCGGGCGATGAACTCAGGAAAGACGGTGGCGAAGGGGCCGGCCCAGGTCTCTGCGCCCACCCCACCGGAAGACCCGAAGAGGGCTCCGAATCTAGGAATCCGGTGGGGGTTTCAACAGCCAGCTTCATTTGGAGAAATGACCATGCAACTCGCTTCCCGCTTCGCACCGCGTTCGCCGGTGCTGCGTTCCGAATCCCCGCTGTCGGATGAGCAGATCCGTGCCGTGGCGCCATCGATCTTTGCCGAGGCGCCACACGGCAGCCGCTCCGAGCGCTACAGCTACATCCCCACCGCCACCGTGCTGCAGGAACTGCGCGGCGAGGGCTTTCAACCCTTCATGGTGTGCCAGACCCGCGTGCGCCACGATGACCGGCGCGAATTCACCAAGCACCTCATCCGGCTTCGCCACGCCAGCCAGATCAACGGTCGCGAGGCCAACGAAATCATCCTGCTCAACTCGCACGATGGCACCAGCAGCTACCAGATGCTGGCCGGCATGCTCCGCTTCGTCTGCCAGAACGGTCTGGTGTGCGGCGACACCGTGGCCGATGTGCGCGTGCCGCACAAGGGCGACGTGGCCGCCCAGGTGATCGAAGGCGCCTACACCGTGTTGCAGGGCTTTGGGCAGGCGCAGGAGTCGCGCGAGGCCATGCAGGCCGTGGCGCTGGACACAGGCGAATCCGAGGTGTTCGCGCGGGCCGCGCTGGCCCTCAAGTACGACGACGCCGAGAAGGCACCGCCCGTCACCGAATCGCAAATCCTGATGCCGCGTCGCCACGACGACGACCGGCGCGACCTGTGGAGCGTGTTCAACCGCACCCAGGAGAACCTGATCAAGGGCGGGCTGACGGGGCGCAATGCCAACGGGCGGCGCCAGAGCACCCGCCCCGTGCAGGGCATCGACCAGAACCTGCGCCTGAACCGCGCCCTGTGGCTATTGGCCGATGGCCTGCGCCAGCTCAAGGGCTGATCCCCCTTCCATCCCCCCGCGCGGCGCGCGGGGCTTGGCCCTGCCGCCGCGCACCGTCCCGTTTTCCTCATGCACCAACCCACAGGAGTTTCACCATGAACGCACTCACCCATCCCGAAGTCCAGGCCCTGCAAACCTTTCCTGCACCGCAGGTGCCCGCCCAGCCCTCGCAGCAGATGCTGCTCGTGCCGCTGTCGCGGCTGCGCCCGTCGCGCCGCAACGTGCGCAAGACGGCAGGTCCGTCCATCGAAGCGCTGGCCGCTAGCATCGGACGCGTGGGCCTGCTGCAGAACCTCACCGTCACCCTGGCTGCGGACGGTGGGCACTACGAGGTGGTGGCCGGAGGCCGCCGCTTCGCGGCCCTCAAGCTGCTGGCCAAAAAACGTCGCATAGCCAGGGATTGGGACGTGCCCTGCCTGCTGGTGGCCGACAGCAGCGCACGCACCGCCAGCCTGACCGAGAACGTGCAGCGTGAGGCCATGCACCCGGCCGACCAGTTCGAAGCCTTCGCCGCTCTGGTGGCCGAGGGGCGGCCGGTGGAAGACATCGCGGCCGACTTCGGCGTCACGCCGCTGGTGGTGCAGCGCCGCCTCAGGCTCGCCAACGTCTCGCCCCGGCTGATGGCCGACTACCGCGCCGACGCCCTCAGCCTGGA
This sequence comes from Hydrogenophaga sp., assembly GCF_030656115.1. GTDB lineage: Bacteria > Pseudomonadota > Gammaproteobacteria > Burkholderiales > Burkholderiaceae_C > Hydrogenophaga. The sequence goes on along the minus strand of NZ_JAUSOO010000125.1, from coordinate 3,284 downwards.
CCAGTTGATGGCGCTGGCCGTGACCGACGACCACGCCGCCCAGGAGGCTGCGTTCTACGATGCGCCCGAATGGCAGCGCAGCCCCGGCGCGTTGCGCCAGCGCCTGACCGAGCGAGAAATCGGCGCCGACCATGCGCTGGTGCAATTCGTCGGCCTGGATGCCTACACCGTCGCCGGTGGTGGCATTCGCCGCGACCTGTTCGCCGAAGACGAGGACACCGGCACCACCCTGACCGATGCCGCGCTGCTGGAGAAACTGGTGCGCGAGAAGCTGGAGGCGATGGCCGAACCTGTGCGCGCCGAGGGCTGGGCCTGGGTGGAGGCGGTGCCGCACCTGACCCCCGCCGAGCGGCAAGCGTTCCAGAACGCACCGCGCACGCGCCGCGAACCCACGGCGCGCGAGGTGCGGCGCATGGAGGTGCTGCAAGTCCGCATCACCCGCACCGATGCCGGGCTGGAAGAAGCCTACGACGCGGACGATGAGGACAAGGCCGAAACCCTGCACCAGCGCCGCGAGGCCCTGGCGACCGAGCTGGAAGCTGTGCAGTCCTTATTGATCGGGCATGCGCCCGAGGTCCGCGCGATGGCCGGGGCCATCGTGACGCTGGACCGCGAGGGGCAGCCCATGATCCACCGGGGACTGTTGCGCGATGCCGAAGCCAAGGCGCTGCGCGCGCTGGGCGCGGCGCGGCAACGCGCCGCCAACGGCCAGACCCCTGGCGACGATGACAGCGATTCGGACGGATCACCCACGGGCGATGCGCCGCACGGCGCGGAACACTTGTCCGACCGGCTGGCGCAGCGCCTGAGCGCCCACCGCACCGCCGCCCTGCAGATCGAGCTCGCGCGCCAGCCGCAGGTGGCGCTGGCTGCGCTGGTACACGCTCTGGTGCAGCAGGCCCTGCAGGGCGGCTACCGCAACGCCCTGCCCCTGGGCTTGCGCATGAGCCTGCGTGATCGCCTGGAAGACCTGGCACCCGACTGGCCCGGGTCGTCCGCCGCGCTCGCGCTGCGCGAACTGCGGCATGCCTGGGCCGACCGTCTGCCGCAGGAACCGGGCGAGCTGTTCACCGTGCTACTGGACAAGTCCCAGGACGAACTGGTGCAACTGTTGGCGCTGTGCACCGCCCCAGCGGTGGACGTCGTGACGCCCCGCACGACCGCCAGTCAGCCTGGCGCTGAACTGGCGCAGGCTCTGGGCCTTGACATGGCCGCTTGGTGGAAACCCACGGCCGAGAGCTATTTCCAGCACGTGCCCAAGGTCGCCATCCTGAACGCGGTGGCGCAGTTCGCGCCGAATGAAGTGTCCCGCCTGTCCAAGCTCAAGAAAGCCGAGATTGCTCAGGAGGCCGAGCGACTGGCCGAGGGCAGCGGCTGGATGCCGGCCGTGTTCGGTCGCGAGGTGCCAGAAACAGTGAAGCACACAGAGGCGGAAGCATCTGACGATTGACGCAGGCAGGTCCGCAAAGCCCTGCAAGGCCCCGGCGCTTGCCGCCCGGGGCCTTGTAGCTTCCGACTTGGGTGCGCGCCGCATGGGCTGAACGGGGCCTCAAAAAAACGCCACGCCGCCGCCTTCGATCAGGCGGCGGCGTGGCGGCGCGCAAGTGCTTGCACGAGCACTGGTGCCCACGCGATCGGCATCAGCGCATAGAATGCCGACACAGCCGCGTCACGCTGAACCTGCTGCCGGGTTAAACGACGTTTCTCGCTTCCCTTCTCTGATCGCAGACCGTGTCCATTCCTCCGGTCGGTGCGTAATCGGCAGTCATCGACCATGCACAAAGGAATTTGGCATGTCTGATTCGACATTCTTCGTCTCCGCTGCGGCCGTGCGCAATCTCAAGCACAGTGCCCAGCACCGCGTCAGCGGTGTCTCGTCCGCTCATCTCAGTGAAGCCCTCGCGTCGGCGCTCGGCTTCAAGACGCATGCGGCGCTACGCGCTGCTCTCGCCGGTCGAACGACCGTCGAGGTGCCCAAGCCCAGCAATGCGCGCATGGTGCGGCGACTCCAGGAGCTGGGCTACAACGCCACAGGGGATCTGCGTCTGGTCCCCGAGTTCGAGCACTCGTACTCGCCGTTCCGCAACTTCCCCCTGAGCAAAAAGCGAAGTGCACGGTGGACGGGCTGGCGCAACCTGATGGTCGCTGCCATCAATGCGGGGCTGGAGCAGCGACTGTTCGGCCTGGAGCCTAGCGACAACTGGTGGCCCGGCGGCAATCCGCACAGCCAGCTTTGCAAGCGGCACATCTACCGCTTCGACCTTGAGGGTGGCCATATGGCCGTGGCCAGTGTGGATGCCATCAGCGGCGATGAACTGTCGATCAACGTGGTGCTCGATCCGCGGCATGAGGGCATTGAGCCCGACCGATTCAATGGTTTACGCGATGGCGACGCCCATGCTCACGCGTGGGTGGAGCGCCGTCTCGGCGCCTGGATTCAGGACGGCGGTGAGGACTTTTCCTGCAAGCGAGCGGTCCAGCCCTGGCTGGCTCAACTGGAGATCGACCCTATGGGCTATTCGGACCAGGGTAGCTTCTTCATGTGACCTGGGCTGTGGTGCGTCTGGGTGGGCGTGTCGGCGCCCAGCGCCGCCAGGCTCTCGGGCTGCGCCCCGTGCCGTCATAGCCGTCACGGCCCTTCGGCTTCGATCCTTCACGCCTGCGCGCTGCGCTTGCCTGAGCGGGCCGGAAGCGTTCGTGCTTCGACTCCGGACCTGCATCACCCCGCTGCGCGAGCCGGGTGCTACGCCTCAGCTCGCTGCGCTGGGTTGCCTGGTGTGCCCTCTTCCCCCACGCTGGCGGGCATGACGCAGGGAGTGACGCAGACCGCAAGGTGTGGGCACCGTCCTGGTTGACCTGGCAGGCGGCGTGCGGTGTGGGGTGCCGGATGGATGCCGCAGGGGCTTCTAACGTTGTTGCGACTCTGACTGATGACGCAAGGGTGGTGGCCGCTGAGGTCTCAACGCAGGCATGGTGAACGTGCTAGGCCATGAGGCCTTTCGGGAAAGGTGCGTCCCAGGCGTCCTTGTCTCGTCGTGAATCCTGGCGAGGTCGCGGCTGCGCCTCGGGCTTGATGGCCGCAACCGTACGGCCCAAGAAATTTCCCCTCCGCTGCGCGGATTCCTCGCGAGGCAAATTTCCCGTGCCTGCCGGTCCTCCACGCTGTTGCGGCCCCTTCGCTGCGCTGCGGGGTGCGGCCCGCCCGTCCCCCGCCTGACGGATCACAACAAGGACGCGATGGGCGCGACCTTGGCAACCCGAAAGGAAATCATCATGGCCAACAT
>NZ_JAUSOO010000123.1 GCF_030656115.1 Hydrogenophaga sp. | reverse complement strand
CCATGTACGACAACATCGACACGCTGTACGCCGCGCACAACGCGGCCAAGAGCATCAAGCGCGAGAACGCCATCAAGGGCATGCCGGTGCCGCTGCACCCCGGTGCCGAGCGCTACTACAAAGAAGTGGGCCTGATCAAGTAAACCGCCTCTGAGAGGCGGCGCTCCAGAGGCGCCGCCTTTTGTTATGCGTTAAGCCCTTTCACCGGGGCCATGCCCCTTCTGTAGACACAGGCACCTCATGAACGACCACTCCAGCCCCCAACCCAACGACACCACCGGCGGCCACGGCAGCAGCCTCACCGGCGCCATTTTCTGGGTCGCCATTGCGTTTTCCGCCTACCAGCTCTGGATGGCCTCGTTTCACCCGCTCTCCAGCCAGGTGATCCGCGCCATCCACGTTGGTTTTGTGCTGCTGATGATTTTTGCGCTGTTCCCGCCCATGGGCGGACGCTCGGGCCTGTGGCGGGCGCTGGGCTGGTTGCTGGGGCTGGCGGGTTTTGCCACCGGCTTGTACCAGTGGTTTTTTGAGGCCGATCTGACCCAGCGCGCCGGCGACCTGACGCAGGCCGACTGGGTGGTGGGCGTGCTGCTGATCGTCCTGGTGTTTGAAGCCGCCCGCCGCGTGATGGGTTGGGGCCTGCCCCTGGTGTGTCTGACGTTCCTGCTCTACGCCCTGTTTGGCCAGCACCTGCCGGGCGCGCTGGCCCACCGCGGCTACGGCATGGACCAGGTGGTGAGCACGCTGGGCTTCGGCACCGAAGGCCTGTACGGCACGCCCACCTATGTGTCGTCCACCTACATTTTTCTGTTCATTCTGTTTGGCGCGTTTCTGGAGCAGGCCGGCATGATCCGCCTGTTCAACGACTTCGCCATGGGCACGGTGGGCCACACGCGCGGCGGCCCGGCCAAGGTGTCGGTCATCTCGTCGGGCCTCATGGGCACCATCAACGGCTCGGGCGTGGCCAACGTGGTCACCACCGGGCAGTTCACCATTCCGCTCATGAAGCGTTTTGGCTACAGCCCGGCGTTTGCCGGCGGGGTGGAAGCCACATCCAGCATGGGCGGGCAGATCATGCCGCCGGTGATGGGGGCCGTGGCCTTCATCATGGCCGAGACCATCAATGTGCCCTACATACAGATCGTCAAGGCCGCGCTGATTCCAGCCATTTTGTATTTCGTCACCGCGTTCTGGATGGTGCACCTGGAAGCCGGGCGCAAGGGCCTCATGGGCCTGCCCAAAGAGGAATGCCCCAACCCCTGGACGGCGGTGCGCGAGCGCTGGTACCTGCTGCTGCCGCTGGTCGGCCTGGTGGCGCTGCTGTTCTCGGGTTACACACCGCTGTTTTCCGGCACCGTGGGCCTGGGGCTCACGGTCATCCTGATCTTTGGTGCGGCGGTCATCAGCGGGGTCAAGGCCATGGCGCTGCGCGGCCTGGCCTGGGTGCTGCTGGGCTTTGCCTGCGCCGGTTTCTTCCAGTTTGGCGTGGGCACCTTCTTTGTGGTGAGCGCGCTGCTGATCGCCCTGACCTTCATTTTGCGCACCGGGGGCGATGCGCGCGCCCTGGCCGTGAAAGCGCTGGTGGACGGCGCGCGCCACGCGCTGCCGGTGGCCATTGCCTGCGCGCTGGTGGGCGTGATCATTGGCGTGATCAACCTCACCGGCGTGGCCGCCGAACTGGGCGGGCACATCATTGCCATTGGTCGCGAGAGCCTGTTCCTGGCGCTGGTGCTGACCATGCTGACCTGCCTGATTCTGGGCATGGGCATTCCCACCATTCCCAACTACATCATCACCAGCTCGCTGGCCGCGCCGGTGCTGCTGGAGCTGGGCGTGCCGCTGATCGTGTCGCACATGTTCGTGTTCTATTTCGGCATCATGGCCGACCTGACACCACCGGTGGCGCTGGCCTGCTTTGCGGCGGCCCCCATCGCGCGCGAGAGCGGGCTGAAGATCAGCATGCAGGCCATCCGCGTGGCCATTGCCGGCTTCATCGTGCCCTTCATGGCGGTGTACAGCCCGGCGCTCATGCTGCAAAGCGGTGACTGGACCGACACCGCCTGGATCGTTTTCAAGGCGCTGGTGGCCATTGCCATGTGGGGCGCGGCCGCCATCGGCTTCCTGTTCGGCCGACTCAACCCGGTGGAACGTGTGGTGGCCTTCGCCTCGGCCAGTTTCCTGGTGGTGGCGCTGCCGCTCACCGACGAAATCGGCCTGGGTGCGGTGGCGGTGTTCCTCGCCTGGCATTTCTGGCGCACGCGCAAGCAGCGCGCCCTGGCGGCGGCACGCTGAAGCTCGGCGGTGGGCCTGATCGGTATCTGTCTGGCGCTGGCGGCGTCAAGCACCGCGCCGGTGTTTGTGCCCGCCGAGCGCTTCACGCTGGCCTGGACGCACTCGATTGAAAAAGTGCGCTGGGAAGAAGACTACGCCGTCACGCCATCGCCGCCCACGCTGCACGCGCTGGCCGCCCGGGTGCGCGGCTCGGCCGCCGGCATGGAACCACCCGACGACGCGCGCCTGGTCAACGGCTGGTACACCTACACACCGCACATGCGCCACCCACCCGAACTGCGCCTGACCCGCTCGGAATTCACAGCCGACTACGAGCTCTGTCTGCACGGCCGGTGCCAGCCGCTGTCGGCCTGGTTGCCGTCCGATGGCGGTGTCACGCGGCTGACCGCTTGCGACGTCCCGGGCGCTCGCTGAGCCGCGCCGGGCGCCACCCCTTGCTATGCTCCCCGCGTGAACTTCGCCCAACTCCTCTTCCCCGACTTTTCGCTCATCCTCATTGGCTACCTGTTGTGCCGCTTCACCGCGCTCAACCGCGGCGTGTGGTCGCAGGTGGAAAGTCTGGTGTATTACTTCCTGTTCCCGGTGCTGCTGTTTCACTCCATCGTGAAAAGCCCGCTGGACCTGTCCGCCGCCTCCAGCCTCATGGGGGCGGGCCTGTCGCTGGGCTTGGCGGCCATTGCGCTGAGCTATTCCCTGCCCCACTGGCCGTGGCTGGGCAAGAAGCTGGACGTGCGGCTGCACGCGGCCAGCGCCCAGATCGGGTTTCGCTTCAACTCGTTCATTGCGCTGGCGCTGGCCGACAAAGTGGCCGGACCGCAGGGGCTGCTGATGATTGCGGTGCTCATTGGCGTGTGTGTGCCGCTGTTCAACGTGGGCGCGGTGTGGCCCATGGCGCGGCACGCGGGCAAGGGCTTTGTGCGAGAACTGGTGCGCAACCCGCTGATCATTGGCACGGCTTCAGGGCTGGTGGCCAACCTGCTCGGTTTTTCTTTGCCGGTGTGGCTGGAGCCCACGGTGAACCGCATCGGCCAGGCCTCGCTGGCGCTGGGCCTCATGGCCGCCGGTGCCGGCATGCAGCTGGGCACGCTGGCCGCAGCCAAAACCCTGGGGGTGATGGTGCTGGCGGTGAAGCATCTGGCCATGCCGCTCATGGCCTTTGGCCTGGCACTGCTGTTCCGGCTGGACGCCACCCAAACCACGGTGCTGCTCATGTTTTCCGCCGTGCCCACCGCGTCCAGCTGCTATGTGCTCGCCGCGCGCATGGGCTACAACGGCCCGTATGTGGCGGGCCTGGTCACGCTGTCCACCCTGCTGGGCATGGCCAGTTTGCCGTTTGCGCTGGGGGTGCTGGGGCCGTTGAGGGGTTGAGGGTTGAAACTTGCGGTCAAGCGAGATGGCGCTGCTCATTCACGCTCATGCCAGTTCAGCCACTGCAAACCCGGCACGCGGGAAAACTCGCGCACATTGCGCGTCACCAGCGTCGCCTGATGGCGCAAGGCGGTGGCTGCAATCAGCGTATCGTGCGGCCCGATGGGGGTACCAGCCGCCTCCAATGCCGCACGGATGCGGGCTGCATGGGTGGCGCACTCGCTGTCAAAAGGCAGCATTTGCATCGGTTGTAGCAATTGCCCCAGTGCCGCCAGGCGTGGTGTGGCGGCTTCCTGCGGCAGGCGCATGAGCCCATAGCGCAGTTCGTATTCAACGATGGCAGGCACACCGAGCTCGATGGGGCGCAGCGCTTGCAAGCGGGGTACCACCAGTGGGTCTCCGCGAAAGTAATAGCTGATGGTGTTGCTATCGAGTATCAGCATACCCAGCCCTCAAAAACCGACACGCGGCGTGTCGGCGGGCTGTGGTTGGGCAACGTCTTCGCGCAACGGAAAGTCGGTAAAACGTCCGGCCAGCGCCAGACAGTCCTGTGGCCATTCGTGCGCGGCGTATTTGCGAATGATGTCGGCCACCCAACGGCTTTTGGACAGCCCATGCGCCTTGGCGGCCTGTTCGACCAGTGCCTGCGTGGCATCGTCCAGATAGAGCGTGATTTGTGACATGGCGGGCTCCTTGGGTTGAACCGAGGTGGTTCAGGCAAGTATATTCACACATATACTTTTTTGTACGCCTACCATCGCTCAGAGACGCTTGAACCCGGTGTTGGCATCCGATGGGATGCCCAAACGGCCCGGTCGTTTGCGCTGGGGGCTGAGCGTGGCACCCGACGGGTACCCTGTCGGCTCACGGGTGGGCAGGTGCCACCAGATCCATGCGCCGCTGAATCCGCGCCGCCTCATCCACCGCCCCGCCCGCCTGCGCCCGTGCCTGCTGAACTTTCAGCCAAGCCAGCAGCGGGCGGCGCCAGCCCTGGGCTGACGCGGTGTCGGCGGCCAGCGCGGCCACCGCCGGGCTGGCCAGGCCGCGCTGCAGCAGAACGCCCGCAGCCACCAGGCGCGACAGCGGGTCTTGAATGCGGGCCAGCGCGGCTTCAATCGCGGCCTGCGACTGAGCCTGTGGCTGTGCTTCTGCCAGGGCCAGCGGGCGCTGGGCTTCGGGCAGCAACGCCACATCAGCCGCCAGCGCCTGCCCGGCCAGGTAGCGGGCGTAGGCCTGTTCGGCGGGGGCGGCGTCTTGCGCCAGGGCCTGAAAACCAGCGCAGGGTTCAAACACCAGCGCGGCCACGCGCGTGGCGCAGCGCAGCAGTTCCACCCGAGCCACCCGCTCGGGCTGGCCGGTGCGCGCCACTTCGCTGCGCGCGCGGGCAAATTCCACCGCTTCGATGCGGCTGTGGCCGCTGAGCCAGGCGTCTGTGGCGCGCTCCAAACTGCTTTTGGCGTTCATCTGCCAGTCGGGCGGGGGTGGGGTGTTGCTGCAAGCGGCCAAACCCAGCGCCAGGCACAGAGTCAAAAAACGGGTGTTCATGGCAGTCGGATCTCGGTTTCACGGGCAAACGGCCACTTGCGGTTGACTTCGTTCACCAGGCTGTCCACCTTGCGCAGGCTGGCTTCCACCTCGGCGCGCAGTGCGCTCAGGTCCACCGTGGCTTCGCGGGTGTTGCTGGCAATGGCCTGGGCTTCGATCAGCACCGCGTCCACCCGTTGCAGGCTGCCACGGGCTTCGCCCAGCAGGCCGTTGAGCTGCTGCACCGTGGCGCGTGCGTCGCTCACCAGGCCACCCTGGCCTGGCGCGGCGCCTTGGCCAAACACCTGGCGGTCGGCGTTTTTGACCAACCCGTCCAGCCGCAGCACCAGCGCATCGGCACGGGCCAGCAGGGCGTTGCTGCGGGTCAGCGCTTCGCCGATTTTTTTCGAGTCGGCCTCGTTGCCCAGCAGCACACCCAGGGCGCCTTGGGGTCCGTTGAGCTTGTCGGTCACGCGCTGCACGTTGCTGAGGCTCTGGGCCAGGGCCGCGTCGGACTTGGTGAGCGCATTCAGGTTGTCCAGCAAGTCCCGGATGGACGCGGTGAGCTTGGGTATTTCAGCCGCCGCGTCGCCGCGCAGCACGGTGCGCTCGGCGCCGTCTTCCAGCGGCGGGTCTTCCAGCACGCCGCTGTAGGCGCGTATGCGGGTGCTGCCCACCAGGCTGCGTTCCATGGTGAAGATGCTGGAGGTGCGCAGCCAGCGCGCGTCTTTGCTGGGCACGTCCACCAGAATGCGGGCGTTGCCGTCGTCGCCCAGCTCCACCCGGGCCACCCGGCCAATGGCAAAGCCGGCGAAGGTCATGTCCATGCCCACCACCACGCCTTCGATGTCGTCCGACACCAGCACCAAGCGCTGCGTGCGTTCAAAGGCACCGCGCGCATACAGCACATACAGCGCCGAGCCCACCACCAGCACCAGCATGAGCAAGAGCAGCAACGCCGCCTTGACCTCCAGGTTTTTCACCGGCGGTGGCTGGTCTGGCTGAAGCAGTGGCTGCGCTTCGGGCTCGGGCAGGGGCGGAGGTGTAGCGTTCATGGCGTCAGTAATAGTTGCCGACCAGCGACAGCACTTCGATCAGCAGCACCACCGAGAACAGGCGGGCAAACTCGGAAATGTCGCTGCGGCGGCTGTAACGGCCGTCCCGGTCGCGCTGGGCGCTGGCAGCCAGCGGCACCACCGCCACGGCAAGGCTGAAAAACAGGGTCTTGAGGCTGAAGATGAGCGTGACCGCCGGTGTGAACACACTGCCCACGCTGCGCGTGTACGACGGAAAGCCCCAGGGCGAAAAACCATACACCGTGAGATAAGTCAGCACCAGCGCCACCACGCAGCTCACCGCCGCCAGCAACAACACCGAAAACACCGTGGCCAGCGCGCGCGGCAGCAGCTCGGTGCGCAGCAGGGTCTGGTCGTTGGTTTCAAAGCCGTTGCGCTGCTGCTCGGCCAGCAATTTGCGTATGCGCTGCGCGCCCGGCATGGCGTAGCGCACCGCCACAAACATGGCGGCATACAGCGGAATCAGCTCCAGCACCAGGGTGCGCACCAGCACCTCCAGCGCGTATTGCGACAGGCCGTAGCTGTAGGCGGTGGCCACCACAATGCGGATCAGCACCACGCTGATGAGCGCCGAGAGCACCAAAAACCAGGTCAGCAGCGGCGCGGTGGCCAGGTACAGACTGCGCAGCACCACCGCACGCTGCGCGCCGCGCTGGTAGCTGGACGGCAACAAGGCCAACACCACCATTTGCGCGCCCAGCAGCAACACCTGCCACCAGCTGGTCCAGGTGGCGCGCACGCGCTGGCCCCAGCGGCTGAGCGTTCTTTGCGTGGTTGAGACGGGGTCCATGGCGGGATGATAGTCCCCGAAATCGGTGCGGTGTTGTGGCGGATCCATACGCCCGCGCACCCCACCCTCGCAGCGCACAGGTGACAGCGGGCTGGTGAAAACGAGCATGGCGGCTGGGGGCAATTGGTTTTCAATCAGGGATGAACCACCCCCACAGGACATTTCACATGCCAAACAGCCTTCACCCCGTGGTGCGCCGCCAGACCATTGCCGACGCCCTGCACCGCACCGCCGTTCGCTTGCCCGCCAAAACCGCCATCGTCTGCGGCTCCACCGCCTGGAGCTATGCCGAGTTCGACGCCCTGGTCTCCCGCCTGGCGGCGGGTCTGCACCACATGGGCGTGGGCCAGGGCGACAAGGTGGCCGTGCTGGCGCGCAACTCCCACGGCTTCGCCGCGCTGCGCTTTGCGCTGGCACGGCGGGGCGCGGTGATGGGGCCCATCAACTTCATGCTCAAGGCCGACGAGGTGGCTTACATCCTGCGCCACGCGGGCGCCCAAACGCTGGCCACCGACAGCGGCCTGGCCACATTGGCGCGCGAGGCGGCAGCGCTGGACACGCAGGTGCAGCAGTTCATCTGGCTGCCCAGCGAAGACCCGAGCGAGCCGGTGCCCGGCATGCGCCCCTTTGACGCGCTGGCCGCCTGCACGCAGCCCCTGCCCGACGTGACCTTGGGCAGTTTCGACCTGGCGCAAATTGTGTACACCAGCGGCACCGAGTCCACCCCCAAAGGCGCCATGCTCACGCACGACGCGGTGCTGTGGCAGTACGTCAGCTGCGTGATCAACGCACAAATTGCCGAGACCGACCGCAGCCTGCACGCCCTGCCGCTGTACCACTGCGCCCAGCTCGACGTGTTCTTTGGCCCGGCCATTTACATCGGTAGCAGCAACGTGATCACCAGCAAACCGGTGCCCGACAACCTGCTGGCGCTGATTGAGCAACACCAGATCACCAGCTTCTTCGCGCCGCCCACGGTGTGGATCGCCTTGCTGCGCTCGCCGCTGTTCGACGCCACCCAACTGGGCAGCCTGGCCAAGGGTTACTACGGCGCATCCATCATGCCGGTCGAGGTATTGAAGGAATTGGCTGCGCGCTTGCCGAACGTGCGACTGTGGAACCTGTACGGCCAGACCGAAATTGCCCCGCTGGCCACCCTGCTCGGCCCCGACGACCAGTTGCGCAAACCCGGCTCGTGCGGCAAGGCGGTGCTGAACGTGGAAACCCGGGTGGTCAACGATGCCATGCAGGACGTGGCCGTGGGCGAGGTCGGCGAAATCGTGCACCGCTCGCCGCACCTGATGCTGGGCTACTTCAACGACCCCGAACGCACCGCCGCCAGTTTTGAAGGCGACTGGTTCCACAGCGGCGACCTGGCCGTGATCGACGACGAAGGCTTCATCACCGTGGTGGACCGCAAAAAAGACATGATCAAAACCGGCGGCGAAAACGTGGCCAGCCGCGAGGTGGAAGAAATGATTTACCGCCTGGGCGCCGTGAGCGAGGTGGCGGTGATTGGCCTGCCCGACCCGAAGTGGGTGGAGGCCGTGACGGCGGTGATTGTGGTGAAAGCCGGGCACGCGCTGAGTGAAGCCGAGGTACTGGCGCACTGCAACCAACACATGGCGCACTTCAAATGCCCGAAACGCGTGGTGTTTGCCGAGACACTGCCCAAGAACCCAAGCGGCAAGCTGCTGAAGCGGGAGCTGCGGCTCAGCCATGCGATGAAATGAGCGTCACGCCGCTCAACCCAGAACCGCCTACAATTGCACAACTATTTGTACAAGTAAGATGGGCTTCATCATGAAAATCGTGACCTATTCCGAAGCACGCAGCGCCCTGAAAACGGTGCTGGACCGTGTGCATGAAGACGCTGATGTGACCGTGATCAGCCGCCGCGATGGGGCCGATGCGGTGGTGATGTCGCTGGACCATTACCAGAGCATCATGGAAACCATGCACCTGCTCGCCACCCCGGCCAATGCCGCGCACTTGGCCAAATCCATCGCGCAGCACAAGGCGGGCCAAGCCACCCGGCGCGAGCTGGCCAAAGACTGAGCCGTCCGCCACCATGGCGCGCTCCATTCGCTTCACCCCAGCAGCCTGGGACGATTACACCCACTGGCAAGGCCAGGACAAAAAGACGCTCAGGCGCATCGACACCTTGATTGAAGCGGCTGCGCGCGACCCGTTTGTCGGCATCGGCAAGCCCGAACCTTTGCTGGGCAACCTGAGCGGGTACTGGTCCAGGCGGATTGATGAAACGCACCGGCTGGTGTATGCGGCAGACGACGCGGACCTGGACGTGATTGCCTGCCGGGGTCATTACGACGATTGAGTTCTGCACGGTCTGTGTGTACCGGCCAACGGTGCCAGCCGATCGCTCAAAAAAGCGATCAGCTTGATTTAAATCCATCGATCCAGCTGCTTGAGTTCCTATCGAACCGCACAGGTGTCATGCGTCAACCCGGTTCGCAGCGGCCTGCGCCAGCGCCCACACCACATGCTCGCGCACCGTGGCGTCGGGGTGTTGCAGGTGCGTGGCCAGTGCAGACCGCACCGCCGGGTCGTCCGCCAACCGCAGCGCATTGCCCATGGCCACTGCCAGGTTGCGCAACCACCGAGCATGCCCAATGCGGCGTATGGCACTGCCTTCGGTGCGGCGCAAAAACTCGGTTTCACTCCAGGCCAACAGTTCGATGAGCGTGGCGCCCGCCAGCCCCTCGCGCGGGTCGAAGTCGGGCAGGCTGGAGCGCTGCGCGAACTTGTTCCAGGGACACACCAGCTGGCAGTCGTCGCAGCCGTAGATGCGGTTGCCGATCAGCGGGCGCAGGTCTTCGGGGATGGGGCCCGCGTGTTCGATGGTGAGGTAGCTGATGCAGCGGCGGGCGTCCAGCCGCTGCGGGCCGAGAATGGCCTGCGTGGGGCAGGCGGTGATGCAGGCGGTGCAGGCGCCGCAGTGGTCGGTGACCGGCTCGGTGGGCGGCAACGCCATGTCCAGGTAAATCTCGCCCAGAAAAAACATCGAGCCGCCTTCGCGGTTGAGCACCAGCGTGTGTTTGCCGCGCCAGCCCTGGCCGCTGCGTTGCGCGAGTTCGGCCTCCAGCACCGGGGCCGAGTCGGTGAACACGCGGTGGCCCAACGGGCCCACTTCTGCCGCGATGCGCTCGGCCAGTTTTTGCAGGCGGCCGCGCAGCACCTTGTGGTAGTCGCGACCCCGGGCGTAGAGGGACACCACCGCTTCGCTTGGCTGCTTCAAACGCGCCAATTCGGTGGCGGGCCAGCCTTCGGGTGTACCCTGCGGCAGGTAGTCCATGCGCGCGGTGAGCACGCTCACGGTGCCGGGCACCAGTTCGGCCGGGCGGGCGCGTTTCATGCCGTGGCTGGCCATGTAGCCCATATCGCCATGAAAACCGGCGTCCAGCCAGGCTTTCAGGCCGGGTTCGGCGGCTGAAAGGTTCACACCGGCCACGCCAATTTGGGAAAATGCGAGTTCCCGGCCCCAGGCCTGTATCTGTGAGACGAGTTGAGCAGCATCAAAACCGGACTTCATGTTCCGCCCATTGTAGAAACGCCCGCCACCCCTGAAGCTGGCGGTGTCTGGCACGGGCGCTGGGCCAGCGAGGCCGACACCGAGGCCTTTGCCCGCCAACTGGCGGCCTGCCCGGCCCTGGCACACGCCACGCTGGCGCTGCACGGCGATCTGGGCGCGGGCAAGACCACCTTGGTGCGCCACCTGCTGCGGGCGCTGGGCGTGCGCGGGCGCATCAAGAGCCCCACCTACGCGGTGGTGGAGCCGCACAGCGCCACCGACTGCCCACTGATGGCGCCGGGCGAGCCGCTGCCGATCTGGCACTTCGACTTTTACCGGTTCAACGACCCCAGAGAGTGGGAAGATGCGGGTTTTCGCGAACTTTTCGCCACACCGGGTCTCAAGCTGGTGGAATGGCCCGAACGCGCTGGCGACTTTTTGCCGGTGATCGACCTCGACATTCACATCCAACCCGGCGACATGACCCATACCACACCCTCCGATGCCGAACCCGACGAAGCCCGCCAAGTGCGGACGAGCGCACGCACGGCCACCGGCCGCCGGTTGATGAGTCACATGACCCCATGACACACGCCCCGAAACTCGACCGCCGCGCCCTGCTGCACGCCGGAACCCTCGTGCTGCTGCTGGGCACGCAACAGATTGCGCGTGGCGCCAGCGTGGTGGCGGTGCGGCTGTGGCCCGCGCAGGACTACACCCGCGTCACCATCGAGTCCGACGGTGCGTTGAAAGTGCGCCAGACCATCACGTCAGACCCCACCCTGCTGACGGTGGACCTGGAGGGCATTGACCTGGTGGCCGGCCTGCGCGAACTGGTGGGGCGTCTGAAACCCGACGACCCCAACCTGGCGGGCATTCGGGTGGCGCCCAGCACAAGCAATACCGTGCGGCTGGTGCTGGAACTGAAACACCCCATTCGCCCGCAGGTGTTCAACCTGGACCCGGTGGCGGCTTACCGGCACCGGCTGGTGCTGGATCTGCACCCCGTGCATGCGCCCGACCCACTGGCACAGTTGATCAGCCAGCGCGTCAAAGAACTGGACGAAGCCAGCGCGCGCGCCGCGCGCCTGCTGGGTCTGGAAACGGATGCCATGGGCAGCACCCCGCCACCACCCCAGCCCGCTCTGGCACCCATCACCACGGTCGACCCGCTGGGTGCCCTGATCGCCCAGCGCGAGCGCCCGGGTGCAGGCACCGACCGCACGCCCACCGTGATCGCCGCCACACCCCCCACCCGGGCTGGCACCGAGCGCACCGGTGCAGGCGCTGCGGTGAGCGCCCCAGCCAGCAGCAAACAAAGCCAACCCGCGCTGCACGCCGGGCGCATCACCGAGCGCCTGATCGTCGTGGCGCTGGACCCCGGCCACGGCGGCGAAGACCCGGGTGCCATCGGACCCGGTGGCACCTATGAAAAAGACGTGGTGCTGCAAATTGCCTTGCGCCTGCGCGATCGCATCAACGCGACCCGGGTGAACGGCAACCCCATGCGCGCCTTTCTCACGCGCGACGCCGACTATTTTGTGCCCCTGCATGTGCGGGTGCAAAAGGCGCAGCGGGTGCAGGCCGACCTGTTCATCAGCCTGCACGCCGACGCTTTCTACACCCCAAGGCCGCAAGGCGCCAGCGTGTACGCGCTGAGCCACCGGGGTGCCAGCAGCGTCGCCGCACGCTGGATGGCCGACAAGGAAAACGCGGCCGATCTGGTGGGCGGGCTCAACGTGAAAGCCCAAGACGCCACGCTGAAGCGCGCCCTGCTCGACATGAGCACCACGGCACAAATCAACGACAGCCTGAAGCTGGGCAACGCCATGCTGGGCGAGGTGGGCCGGGTGGGCAAACTCCACAAGCCTCGGGTGGAACAGGCCGGGTTTGCGGTGTTGAAAGCGCCCGACATTCCGAGCGTGCTGGTGGAAACTGCGTTCATCAGCAACCCGGAAGAAGAGTTGCGGCTGAAAAGCGTGGCCTACCAGACCGAGCTGGCCGATGCGCTGGTGAAAGGCATCGTGCGTTACTTTTCGCAAAACCCGCCGCTGGCGCGCACCCGGCAGGTGTAACCGGGTCGGGTACGGCGGCCAGGCCTGCCGAGCAAACCCCGCCAGCCGATTCAGATCGGGTAAATCAGCGAGTTCAACACCATTTCGCTGTCGTACACACAGCGGCGTTCCTGCAACTTCAGGCCGGCTTCGGTGTGCACAAAGGCGTCGATGTAGCGGCCCACGTTGTAGACCTCGCTCACGCTGCCCGGCTTGGTGCGGAACACCGCGTAGTTCGCCTCGGCGCGGATCGGATCGTCGGCCGTGCCGGCCCCCGGCGCGGTGACGCGGGCCGGGCTCACCACATGGCGCGTGTAGTACGGGCCGTGGTAGATGGTGTGGCTGGTGCCGTAGATGCGGTCGCGCAGCATGCCCTGGCTTTCCAGGGCCAGCAGTGCCAGCGGCAGGCCGCGGTCAAAGTTTTCGCGCGCTTGTACCCAGTACCGGGCGTCTTCGGTGAAACACCCGGGCCAGTCGTCGAAGCGGCGGCTGTCGAGGGCGGCGGCGTAGTCGGCGTTGAAGCGGTCGATGGCGTGGTGCAGCAGCAGGCGCTGCAGGTCGTGCGTCGGTGCGTTCACAGGTCCATCGCTTTCTTCCAGTAGGCGTACATGCCGCGGATCAGGGTTTCGGTCACCATGTGTTCGGTGGGCGGCTCGCCAATGCCGCTGCCGGTGCCGCCCAGCTCCACCAGGGTTTTGCCGTCGTCGCCCCCCTGTTTGAAGCCGTCCTGGCTGAACTCGATCACCTCGCCGTCGTCGGCGCTCACGAAGCCGGCGGGGCCGAACAGGTTGGCCTGGCGCAGGCGGCGCTGGGTCATCTCGGGCGTGTCGTCGGTGAAGCCGATGTGGGTCCACACAAAGTCGAACTCACCGGCACCGCGCGGCACGATGTGGCGCGTGCTCAGCGAGTTCACCTGCTGTTGCACGATCACGCTGGGGAACAGCGTGATCATGGTCACCGTGGGCGTGATGGTCTGGCCCGGGTTCTGCGGGTCGTCCACGGTCCACCAGGGTTCGGGAACCACGTCGAGCAGACGGGCGTCGTGCAGCGTCATGTTGGCCTTGAAGCTGGTCACGCCTTCGGTCACGGCACTCTGGCCGCCATCGTTGCGGCGCGACATCATCACCGCGTGGCGGCCCTGCGCGTCCATCACCATGCGGCTCTTCTGGTCGGCGCGCCACAGGCCGAAGGTGACAAACCAGGTGTGCAGCAAGCCCGGGTGGTACGGGTCTTTGATGTTTTCCATCATCAGCTTCCAGTTGCCCGGGATGCGCTGGCGGTTGTAGCCCAGCAGCTGCAGCTGGCGGCCCTTGAAAATGCGGTCCAGCCAGGGCATCACGGCCGGGCCCAGGTAGTCTTCCAGCGGCTCGGTGTCGGCACCGAAGGTGGCGAACACCAGGCCGTGCAGCACGGCCACGCGCAGTTTGGTCAGGCCGTTTTGCTGAACGTCAAAGCCGGGGGGCATGCCGCCGTGCGTGCACTCGCCGTCCGGCCCCTGGGCCTTCACGCCGTCCTTGAACGGCAGGCCAGCGAGGTCGCCGTTGAGCTTGTAGGTCCACTGGTGGTAGGGGCAGACGAAGCTGCGCGCGTTGCCCACCTGCCCGTCCATGGGCGGCTGGCAGAAGCGCACGCCCCGGTGGGCGCAGCGGTTTTCCACCACGCGGATGCCGGGGTCGGTGGCGCGGTCCTTCGGCGCTACGCGGTCGCGCACCATGATCACCTGACGCTCGCCCACCCAGCTGAGCTTGTAGTCGCCGGTGTTGGGAATTTCCACCGCCAGGCCCACGTAGCACCAGTGCGGGCCGTAAAACAGGCGTTCCAGCTCGCGCTGGTACAGGGCGGGGTCGGTGTAGGCCCAGAAGGGCACGCGGCTGGTGCCGGCGTCGCTCCAGCGGGCGGTTTGATTCGGTGTGTTCATGTCTCCTCACGCTTGGGTGGTGAAGAGAAAATGATACGCCCACTTATCAATTATCAATACACCCCACCCTGACACGAAGCGGCCCCGCACAGCCCCTGTGCAGATCGGGTTCAGGCTGCGGCGTCGCGGGCGGCGTTGCGGCTGGCGCGCCAGGCACCAAAGATCGCGATCAGGCCCGGCACGATGATCAGCGCCCAGATGATCTTGCTCAGGTTGGCCTGCACCCAGGGCAGGTTGCCAAACCAGTACCCGGCGGCGGTCAAGCCGATCACCCAGATGATGGCGCCCACCACGTTGTAGGCGGTGAACTTGCTGCGCGTCATTTCGGCCACACCCGCCACAAAGGGGGCAAAGGTGCGAATGAACGGCATGAAGCGCGCAATGATGATGGTGATGCCGCCGTAACGCTCGTAAAACGCGTGCGCCTGGTTGAACGCGTTTTTGTTGAAAAAGCGCGAGTTTTCCCACTGGAACACCTTGGGGCCGAAGTAGCGGCCAATCGTGTAGTTGGTCTGGTCGCCCAGAATGGCCGCCGCCAGCATCAGACCGGCCGCCAGCGGGTAGTCAATCAGCCCGGCACCGCACAGCGCGCCCACAATGAACAGCAGCGAATCGCCCGGCAAAAAGGGCATGACCACCAGGCCGGTCTCCACAAAGATGATGAGAAACAGCAGCGCATAGACCCAGGCGCCGTACGTCTGCACAAAGGCCATCAGGTGCTGGTCCACGTGCAGGATGAAGTCGATGAAAAAGGCAATGAGTTCCATGGGTAGGGATTATGGCGACGCTGAATGACCATTCGGCGCACAAGCCCGGCCGCTGCATGCGCGACCCTACAATTTAGCGGTGAACGCACCCACCCAGCCCCCCGCCCGCCGCCCGATTCGGGAACTGCCCGACGAACTCATCAGCCAGATTGCCGCCGGCGAGGTGGTGGAACGCCCCGCCTCGGTGGTGCGCGAACTGCTGGACAACGCGCTGGACGCCGGTGCCAGCCAGATCACGGTGCGGCTGCAGGCCGGTGGTGTGCGGCTGATCAGCGTCGAAGACAACGGCTGCGGCATCTTGCGCAGCGAACTGCCCACCGCGCTCAAGCGCCACGCCACCAGCAAAATTGCCAGCCTGGCCGACCTGGAGTCGGTGGGCACCATGGGCTTTCGGGGCGAGGCGCTGGCCGCCATTTGCTCCATTGCCGAGGTCTCGGTCTTGACCCGGGTGGACAGCCTGGAAGAACCGCACGGCTGGCTGCTGGACGGGCGCAGCGGCGAGCTGCAACCCACGGCGCGCGCCACCGGCACCACGGTGGAGGTGCGCGAGCTGTTTTTTGCCACGCCCGCCCGGCGCAAGTTTCTGAAAACCGATGCCACCGAGCTGGCCCATTGCGTGGACGCCGTGCGCCGCCACGCACTGGCCCACCCGGAGGTGGGCTTTGCCATCTGGCACGACGGCAAACTGGTGGCGCAGTGGCGCGCCGTGCCCGGCCAACCCATGGACACCCTGCGCCAGCGCCTGGCCGATGTGTTGGGTGAAGATTTTGTGGAACAGGCTGTGCCGGTGAATTGGCCGCTGGATATGCCTGCTGAATCCGACGGGGGCGAAGAGGCCGACACCCCCCAGCGCCTGCGCGTGTGGGGTTTTGCCGGCGTGCCCGACGCGGCCCGCTCGCGCAGCGACTGGCAGTTTGCCTATGTGAACGGCCGCTACGTGCGCGACAAGGTGATCACCCACGCCGCGCGCAGCGCTTATGAGGACGTGCTGCACGGCCAGCGCCAGCCGGTGTATGCGCTGTTTGTGTCGCTCGACCCGACCCGGGTGGACGTGAACGTGCACCCGACCAAGATCGAGGTGCGCTTTCGGGACAGCCGCGAGGTGCACCAGGGCGTGCGCCGCGCGGTGGAGTCGGCCCTGGCCGCGCCACGTTCGGCGGCGGGTGCGGTGGCGCAGGCCGTGCTGGTGCCGGGCGATGCGGCCCCTGACCAGACAACACCCCGCACCGAAGCGCCCACCTGGACAGCACCCCACCGCCTGCCCTCGACCCTGGGCAGTGCTCAAAACAGCTTGCCCCTGCAGCGCTACACACCGCCCGACGTCATCGGCCAGCGCGTCAGCGATCTGGGCGCCTTGTGGGGCCACGGTGCAGGCAAGGCTTTGCCGGGCTCAGCCCCCACGCAGGCGGGGCCAACGCCTGCCGGTGGCACCGGCACCAACGCACACCCCGGGCAAGCCGAGCCCTTCGACAAGCTGCGCACAGGCCCAGGCGAAGCCGCCGCGCCCGCATGGTCAGCGGGCGAATGGCCGCTGGGCCGCGCCATTGCGCAGCTGCAGGGCGTGTACATCCTGGCCGAAAACACGCAAGGCCTGGTGGTGGTGGACATGCACGCCGCGCACGAACGCATCGTCTACGAGCGCCTGAAGCAGCAGCTGGACGAAGAGCAACTGGCCAGCCAGCCGCTGCTGATACCCGCCACGTTTGCCGCCACGCCACAAGAAGTGGCCACCGCCGAAGACAGCGCCGTGGTGCTGGCCATGCTGGGGCTGGAGGTGGTGCCGTTTTCACCCAAAACACTGGCGGTGCGCGCCGTGCCCACCACGCTGGCGCAAGGCGACCCGGTGGAGCTGGCGCGCAGCGTGCTGGCCGAACTGGCCCAGCACGAAGCCAGCACCGTGGTGCAGCGCGCCCGCAACGAGCTGCTGGCCACCATGGCCTGCCACGGCGCGGTGCGCGCCAACCGTCGCCTCACGCTGGACGAAATGAACGCCCTGCTGCGCCAGATGGAAACCACCGAGCGCTCAGACCAATGCAACCACGGCCGCCCCACCTGGCGCCAGGTGGGCATGAAAGAGCTGGACGCGCTGTTCTTGCGCGGCCGCTGAAGACGCACCAAGTGCAAGCACAACCAAGAATCCCGTTAAAAATCTGCACCATAAGCGCAACAAATGCACCATTAAAAAGCGTTTTACGTTGCAAAATGCCAGTTTTGCATAATGTCATGCACTTATTTGGAGCATGACACTATGAAGTACGCATCGGTTCACGATTTCCTCGCCCACGTTGAGCAGCGCAATCCGGGCCAACCTGAGTTTTTGCAAGCCGTCACGGACGTGATGGAGAGCCTGTGGCCCTTCATTGCAGCCCACCCCAAATACGCCGAACAAGGCCTGCTGGACCGCCTGGTCGAGCCCGAGCGCGTCATCATGTTCCGCATCTCCTGGGTGAACGACCACGGCGACGTGCAGGTGAACCGCGGCTACCGCATCCAGCACAGCATGGCCATTGGCCCCTACAAGGGCGGCCTGCGCTTTCATCCCTCGGTCAACCTGTCGGTGCTCAAGTTTCTGGCGTTTGAACAGACCTTCAAGAACGCGCTGACCACCCTGCCCATGGGCGGCGGCAAGGGCGGCTCGGACTTCGACCCCAAGGGCAAGAGCCCGGCCGAAGTGATGCGCTTTTGCCAGGCGTTTGTGAGCGAACTGTTCCGCCACGTGGGCGCCGACACCGACGTGCCCGCGGGCGACATTGGCGTGGGTGGGCGCGAAGTGGGCTACATGGCCGGCATGTACAAGAAGCTGAGCAACCGCGCCGACTGCGTGTTCACCGGCAAGGGCATGAGCTTTGGCGGCTCGTTGATCCGCCCCGAAGCCACCGGCTATGGCACGGTGTACTTCGCCCAAGAAATGCTCAAAACCCGGGGCCGCTCGTTGGACGGCCTGCGCGTGAGCGTGTCCGGCTCGGGCAACGTCGCACAGTACGCGGTGGAAAAAGCCATGGCGCTGGGTGCCAAGGTGATCACCGTGTCCGACTCCAGCGGCACCACCGTGGACGAAGACGGTTTCACCCCCGACAAGCTCGCGATTCTGATGGACGTGAAAAACCACCTGTATGGCCGCGTGAGCGATTACGCCGCGCGCACCGGTGTGAAGTTTGAGGCCGGCGTGACGCCGTGGCATGTGCCCGTGGACGTGGCCCTGCCCTGCGCCACCCAGAACGAACTGAACGCGGCCGACGCCACGTTGCTGATCCAAAACGGCGTCATCTGCGTGGCCGAAGGTGCCAACATGCCGTCCACCAACGAGGCGGCCAAGGCGTTTGAAGCCGCTGGCGTGCTGTACGCACCGGGCAAGGCCAGCAACGCCGGCGGTGTGGCCACTTCGGGCCTGGAGATGAGCCAGAACGCGCTGCGCCTGTCATGGCCGCGCGAAGAAGTGGACACCCGCTTGCTGCAAATCATGCAAGGCATTCACGCCGCTTGCCTGAAGCACGGCACCCGCCCCGACGGCACGGTGAGCTACATCGACGGCGCCAACATCGCCGGCTTCGTGAAGGTGGCCGACGCCATGCTGGCGCAGGGCGTCATTTAAGCGCCCCGGCGTCCCCGGGTGGGACGTGGCGCGCCAGGTGGGTCCCGATCAACCCGCGCGCACGGTGTTTCGGCCCGCTGCCTTGGCCTCGTACAAGGCGATATCAACCCGCTTGAACAGGCTTTCGATGGGTTCGTTGGGCTGGAGTTCGGCCGCGCCCAGGCTGATGGTCACGCCACCCACGCCTGCGAATGGCCGATCTGCCACCAACGCACGCAGTTTTTCCGCCAGGCGCACGGCTTCGTGGGCGCCACAGCCTGGCGACAGCAACACGAATTCTTCGCCCCCCCAGCGGGCCAGCACATCGGTAGCGCGCACGGCTGGTTGGAGCCGCCGGGACAATTCGATCAGCACCTGGTCACCGATCGGGTGGCCGTGGCGGTCGTTGATCGACTTGAAATGGTCAATGTCCAACAACAACAGCGACAAAGAATGGCCGTAGCGGGTCGCCTGCAGTTTCAAGGTGTTGGCCATCTCCAAAAAATGCCGCCGGTTCCAGATGCCCGTCAGCGCGTCGGTGGTGGCGATCTTCGCCAATTCGGTGTTGGCGTGCTGCAAAGCGGCATTGGCTTGTTCGGCAGCTTCCTTGGCCTGCTCCAGCTCCAGCACCAGGCGCTTGTGCTCTGAAATGTCCCGGGTGACGCCCAGAATTTCAACCAGCTGACCTTGGCTCAGGATGGGATGCGCCATCACCTCGGTCCAGATGGTTGAACCATCTTTGCACAGGTATTCGAGTTCACCCCGAAAGCTTTGCGGTGCACGCCCTGCGGCCAGATCGGCGATCAGGCGGGTGAAGTACCCCAGCGAGACGGCCTGCGAGCTTGGCGGGTGGATCTCTTCGATGGTTTGCTGCATGGCCTCCTCAGCGGTGAACCCTCTGACCTGTTCAATGGACGGACTGATGTAGGTGATGCGGCCATCCGGGGCCATGGTCCAGATCACATCTCGGGCGTTGTCGGCCAGCATGCGGTGCCGCGCCTCACTCACCCGCAGCGCTTCTTCGGCCTGCTTGCGCTCGGTAATGTCTTCCCGCACCGCCAGGTAGTGGATCTCCATGCCATCGCTGTTTTTGATGGCAGAAATGACCATGGATTCCTGGTGGAGCGTCCCGTCTTTTTTCCGGTTGACGAGTTCGCCGCGCCACTCGTTCCCGGCGGCCAGGCTGCGCCACAAATCCTGGTACACCTGCTCGGGCATCTGGCCGCTCTGGAGAAAGCGGGGATTTTTCCCCACCACCTCCTCCAGCGTGTAACCGGTCACGGCCGTGAAACGCGGATTGACGTACTCGATGTTTCCATCGAGATCGGTGATGAGGATGGAAGCCGGACTTTGATCGACCGCGCGCGTGAGCTTGTTCAGTTCAATTTCGGTCTGCTTGCGTTTTTCAATCTCGCCGTTGGCTTGTGCCAGCGCCCTCTCGGTCAGCCGGTTGCCGTGGTAAACCAAGCTGGCGGTCAGCATGAACAACCCGGTGTAGTTGACCCACTGGGTCACACCGACGCTGGTATCGGGGATCGGCAGCAGGCCGGCGTTCTCCGCCAGAATGAGCCCCCCTATCGACACCGAACTGGCTGCTGTGGCAATGAAAATGCCGGACCGGTGAAAAAACATGCCGGTGAGGATGACCCAGGACACATACAAAGCGGTGATGGGCGCACGGATGGTGCCCAAGCTGAGGTTGACCGCCGTGATGACAAGAAAGAGCAGGACGGTCAACACGATGGAGACCCGGTGCACCGCGCCCTTGCGCACCATCCACCACCCCACCGTCAGCAGCCCCAGCCACCCGATCCCGATGACTTTGGGCGTTGTGGGTGTGTTGTTGCCGATGAACGAGCCCACCAGCAGCAACACGGTCAACAGCATGCTGCTGGGAATCACCAGGTTGAGCAGGTCGGCGGTGCGTGTGTTTTCTTGTTCGCCCGGCAACCCCGGCGGCACCACGGGCCGCGACATGGCACCTGGGGTCTCGGTGGCGCCGTTGCGCTGGGACGATGTCGGCATGTCCTGTCTCCGGTGGCTGTCGCGTTGTTGTTCGCGTATTGTGATGGACGCGCAGGGCTTTCAGCCCCTCGGCATGGGGGGCCGCATGCGCCAGAAACGCGCCGCGGTCGTGCTCGCCCGCCCACCACCGGTGCCCCGTGCGCTGGAGGGCACCCGGTGGGGCCTTCGACCCGGCCCGCGCATCATCAAAGCGGGATGCGCGCCGCCAGCGCCTGCAGCTCCGCCAGCGGCGGATCTTTGCGGGGCCATTCCAGACCCACGCCGTCGTTGGCGTGCCGGGGCAACACGTGCACATGCACATGCGGCACGGTTTGCCAGCCGTCGGGCTTGTTGGTTTGCAGCAGCGTGATGCCGGTGGGCTCAAACGCCGCCTGCACCGCTTTGGCCACCCGGGTGGCGATGGCAAACAGGTGCCCGGCCTCGGCCTCGCTCAGCTCCATCACCGTTTCAACCTGGCGTTTGGTGGCCACCAGCACGTGGCCGGGGTTCACCTGCCCGGCGTCCATGAAGGCGATCACCTGATCGTCCTCAAACACGATGGCAGCGGGGATTTCGCGGCGGACGATGCGGGTAAAGACGGTATCGGTCATGCTGGAAAGCCTTATAGAAAGCCAAAAGGCCATTCTGCCTTGAACTTTCCCCCGCCAGAGCGCCTCCACCGCCCCCATGAACCGCCTGTTCCTTGCCCTCATCGCCACCCTCGGTTTGCTCGCGGGTTGCGCCTCGCTGGACGAACGCCAACGCGAATGGATCTTCCAGCCGTCCGACCGCAGCTGGTCGCGCGGGGCCGAAGCCGCCGAGGGCATGGCCGATGTGTGGATCGACTTCCAGTCCCGCGAAACCGGCCAGCCGGTGCGGCTGCACGGCCTGTGGGTGCCGCACGAAAGCTTCGATGCCCGCACCGATGCGCCGGTGCTGCTGTATTTGCACGGCGCCCGCTGGAACGTGACCGGCTCGGCCTTTCGCATGCGGCGCATGCAAGCGCTGGGTTTTTCGGTGCTGGGCGTGGACTACCGGGGCTTTGGCCAAAGCACCAACGAACTGCCGTCAGAAACCCTGGCCGCCGAAGACGCCCGCGCCGCCTGGGACTGGCTGGGCCAGCAATACCCAAGCCGCCCGCGCTACATCTTCGGCCACTCGCTGGGCGGTGCCATCGCCATCGAACTCGCCGCGCAGGTGCCCGACGAAACCGGCACGCTGGTCGAAGGCACGTTCAGTTCCATCCCGGACGTGGTGAGCACCTTCAAATGGGGCTGGCTGCCCGTGTCGCCGCTGATCACCCAGCGCTTTGAAGCGGTGAAGCGGGTGCCCCACATCGGCTCGCCGCTGCTGGTGGTGCACGGCAGCCAAGACCGCCTGATCAGCCCCGAACTGGGCCGCAAACTGTTTGATGCCGCCACCGAACCCAAAGCGTTTGTGCTGGTGGAAGGCGGTTCGCACCACAACACCCACTCGGTCGGCCAAGCGCAGTACCGGGAGGCGCTGGCCGGGTTGTTTGGCTTGCCCGTGGTGCGGTAGCGGGTTTGGCTGGTGATGCAGAAAAGGCTTGGCACAGTACAACGGGGTCAGGTCTTGTATTTCAAGAAATTACCGCTTGGCGCCTGCGTCTTGCAATACGAGACTTGACCCCCTCAGGGCGCGCAAGGGGCGCTTTTATGAACACCTCAAACCCCTGGTTCAACTGCTCAACAAACAGTTGCGCCAGGTGGGTGTGTGGGCGCTTGGCTGGGCTGCCCGATTGCACCGCTCACGCGCTGGGAAAAATGTGGCGGTGGCCGCGCAACAGACCGGAACTGTGGCCCGAAAAAGGCCTTTGCAGGTACCCAGTCAAGCCATAATGACTTCCCATGGCGGGGGGGTGAAATCATCAATCCCCTATTCCGTTGATTCCCACACCACCGTCTCTGCTGCGGTTTGGCTCAACATGGTTCATCTACCGCGAATGACGTCACCGCCGCTGGCTGGCTTGGCTGGTGCGGTAGTTAAACGCTAAGTGTTCGGCATTACAAGTAACCTTTGGAGAAGTTTGATGGCGAGACCAGAAATTCCAGCCATGAGAACGTGGCCGCGCAATCTCAGCACTGCGCAAGGCGGTGGTCTTTCGACAGCACAGTACGGTGGAATGTCAACGTCACAATACGGCGGAGCCTCTACTTCGCAATACGGCGGCTTATCTACTTCCCAGTACGGAGGAATGTCCACTTCACAGTATGGTGGCCTATCCACTTCTCAGTACGGTGGGCTGTCAACGTCCCAATATGGCGGTCTATCAACGACGCAGTATGGCGGGCTTTCCACGGCGCAATACGGTGGCTTGTCTACATCTGCGGGAGGCGGAATGTCTACTTCGTCGGTTGAGGTCTACACCAGCAACATTCCGCCGTGGCCATACTTCCTTCGTGAGTTAGAAGCTCGGGGCTATCAGGCGCAGGCCAATCTCATCCGGCAGCACCTCCCCGCATTTCTGTGGCCCGAAAACTTCTTTTAGTCTCCGGCGCGCAGTGATGCCGAATCGGGTAGGCAACGGCTTCTAACCGTCGCCCCCCACACCACCCGCCGTGCGGGTCCGCAGTGGGCGGAACAACCAAGTTGGCACGCTCGACGAAGCTTTCCCCTTCTTTTCCGTGCAACCCTGTGCCTTGCACCACAGGTCTTTGACACTGAGCAAACCTTGCTCCCGCAACCACGCGTTGGAAATGGCCTGGTTGATCACCGGGGTTCTGGACATCTGCCAATGCATGTCAGGCCACAGCGACCAAGGGTGGCGCTGGCGGCGCTGTTTGGCTTGCGCTGAGGGCTCAGCTTCTCAGACACCCAATGGAATCGGGGCATCCAGGTCCAGCCCGGCGTACTCGCAGCCGCGCCGGTAGTCCACCAGGTGCTTGCGCGTCCACTGCACGGCGGCCTCGGCGTCGTGGCGTTGCAGCGCATCGAGCACGTGGCGGTGCGCCTCCAGCAAGCGTTCACCGGACTGCGGCAACGCCGGCGCAATGGCCGCGTAGCCCGCCCGCATGAGCTGGCTCACCGGCGCCCGCGCCAACTGCAGCGCCTGGTTGTGTGTGGCCTCGGCCACCAGGGCCTGAAATTCGATGGTGCTGGTCACGGCCGTTTGGCCCGCGGCCACGGTGGCGGCGGTGCGCTCCAGGTTGCGGGCCACGGCCGCCAGTTCGTCGGGCGTGATGCGTTCGGCCGCCAGTTGCGCGCACAGCGGTTCGAGCGAAGACGCCACCTCCCACACGTCGCGAAAGGTCACCTGGTGCATGCGCAGCGCACGCTCGGCGGCGTTGGCCAGGTCGCTGTGGCGCGGAATGCTGACCACCAGCTTTTTGCCCTCCCGGCGCAGCAGGCCGTCCTGTTCCAGCTGGCGCAGGCCTTCCCGGATGGTGGAACGGTGCACGCCGTAGCTGGCGGCCAGCTCCCCTTCGGTGGGAATCGCATCGCCCTGCAGCACCTCACCGCGCACGATGCGCTGGCGCAGATCGTCGGAGACGACGCGGTAGGCGGGTTGGAGCTGGAGTTTTTCGATGTCCATCGGGCAAAGCTGCGGGAGAGCGAAGGGACTGGCAGTGTATGCCAGCCCCTGCCCTGTCGATCACCCCCCTCAGTCGGCTGTGAAACCCGATGCCTTGATCACCGGCTCCCAGCGCTTGGCCGACTGGGCACCGCGCGCGGCCAACTCTTCGGGTGACCGGCCCACCGGGTGAAAGCCCATGGTCTGCAGGCGCGCCTTCACATCGGGCATGGCCAACACCTTGGCCAGCGCTTTGTTCCAGGTCAGCACCACGTTGGCGGGTGTGCCCGCCGGGGCGTACAGCGCGTTAAAACCCATGCCGGTGATGCTGGGGTAGCCCTGTTCGGCGAAGGTGGGCACGTCGGGCAACTGGGGGTCGCGCTGCTCGGACGACACCGCCAGCACCTTGAGCTTGCCGGACTTGTGCGACTCGACCAGGCTGGAGAGCACATCGATGCTGGAGCTGATGTGCCCGCCCATGAGCGCGGAGGCCATGGGCGCGCTGCCCTGAAACGGTACGTCGAGCATTTTCACGCCGATGGCGTCGCCCAGCACCATGCCGAAGAAGTGGTGAGGGGCGCCACGGGCGGGGATGCCGTAGTTGGCTTGCGCGGGGTTCTTTTTGGCCCAGGTCACAAATTCGGCCAGGTTGTCCACCCTGGGTTCGGCACCACTGGCCATGGCAAAGGCAAATTCACTGACCGTTCCCACGGGCACCAGGTCTTTGATGGGGTCGTAGTTCAGTTTCTTGAAGGTGAAGGGATACAGGGAACGCAGCGCGTCTGGCCCGAGCATCACCACACTGCCGTCGTTCGGAGCCGCTTTGAGCGTTTCCACCGCAATGCGGCCACCGGCGCCGGATTTGTTCTCCACCAGCACCGGGCGGTTGAACTCGGTCTTGAGCTTCTCGGCCAGCACGCGGGCAATGGTGTCGAACGAGCCGCCTGCGGGGAAGCCGACCAGGATCTTCGCTGGCGCGTCCTGCGCCAGCGCTGCACTGGGCAGCCCCACGGCCACGAGGCTGGCCAGCAGGGCCTGGGTGATGCGGCGTCGCTGAATGGGATGGGTCTTCATGCTTGTCTCCTTCTGTTGAACTACGGGGGGTGAAAAATCAGGTGCTCGGGGTGGTGGCCGCCGGCCCGGGGTCTGGGGTGCTGCGCCGATCTTCTTCGGCCTGCAACACGCGCCACAACACCTTGCCCGAGGCGCTGCGCGGCAGGGTCTGCACCAGTTCCACGCTGCGCGGCACCTTGTAGACCGCCATGTGGCGGCGGGCCCAGGCCATCACGTCTTCGGGCTGCAGGGTGTGGCCGTGTTCGGCGCGGGGCACGATCACCGCCTTGACGCTTTCGCCCCGGTAGGGGTCGCGCACCGCAATCACGCAAGCCTCCTGCACCGCCGGGTGCTGGTGCAGATGCGCTTCCACCTCGGCCGGCCAGACCTTGAAACCGCTGGCGTTGATCATGCGTTTGAGCCGGTCGGCCATGAAGAAGTAGCCGTCGGCATCGACCCGCCCGAGGTCACCGGTGCGGAACCAGCGCTGGCCATCGATCTCGACAAAGGCCTGCTGCGTCGCGGCGTCCTGCCGCCAGTAACCCTGAAACACCTGCGGCCCGCTGACGAGAATTTCGCCGACCTCGCCGGTGGGCAGCGTCTGCAGCGTGTCGGGGTGCACCACCCGCGCCTGCGTACCGATGTAGGGAATGCCCAGACAGTGGCTGCGCGCGGCGTGGCGCGGGTTGCAGTGCGTGGGCGCGGCGGTTTCGGTGAGGCCGTAACCCTCCACATAGGTCAGCCCCAGGCGCTGCTGCAGCTGGGTGGCCACCGCTTCGGGCATGGCCGCACCACCGCCACCGATGTAGCGCAGGCTGCTCAAGTCGATCTGGTCGATGCCGGGCAGCGCCAGCAGGTCGATCACCATGGTCGGAATATTGGACCAGTGCGTCACGCGCTGGGTTTCGATGGCGCGCGCGGCTTGCCGCCGGTCCCAGCGCGGCAGCAGCACCAGGCGGCAGCCGTGGTGCACCGCAGCGAGCAGGCCCATGACCAGACCGGTGATGTGGAACATGGGCGTGACCACCAGCACCACGTCGCCCGCGCGCATGTCCAGCCAGGGGCCGGCCGCCACCACGTTGTGCATCAGCGTGGCGTGGGTGTGCATGCAGCCCTTGGCCGCGCCGGTGGTGCCGCTGGTGTAAGGCAGCAGCGCCAGATCGGTGGGCCGCACGGTCACCGGGCGGGGCTCGGCGGAGCGCGCCAGCAGCGCGCGCCAGGCGTGCAGCGCCACGGTGGTGGTGCGCAGGGCGGGTGGGGGCGCCAGCAGCCAGCCGGTCCACGCCTCGGGCCAGTGCTCGCGGCCCGCCCCTGCGGGCGGCAGCAGATCGGCCCAGTCCACCACCACCAGGTGGTGCAGCACGGGCTGGGCGGCCTGCCGGTCGGCGGCGCTCAGCAACTCGGGCGCGATGTCGGCCGTGGCCATGGCCACCGCTGCGCCGGGGTCGGCGATGGCGTGCCCCAGCTCGTCGGCTTTGTTCATGGGATTGACTGGCACCACCACCGCACCGGCGCGCAGCACCGCGTGAAAACCGATCACATAGGCCGGGCTGTTCTGCATGAACAGCAGCACGCGGTCGCCGGGTTGGACCCCCAGGTTCTGCAGCGCGGCGGCCAGGCGCAACGCGCCGGTGTGCAGCTCGCGCCAGCTGAAGGGGCGGCCCAGGAACTCGAGCGCCTGGGCCTCGGGCTCGGTGTGGGCGCGGCGCTCGAAGGCGGCCCAGAGCGGCTCCTGGGGCAGGCTCAGTTGCGCCGGCACGCCTGGCGGCCAGTGGGCGGCGTGCGGGCCATCGGGCCAGGTGGCGGGGGTGTTCATGGCATCCATGCAGCGCCCCTCAGCAACCGCGCGTCACCGGCACGGCCACCGGCTTGTGGCGCAGGCCCAGGCGGGTGAGTTCCAGCTTGGCCAGCGCCTGGCGGTGCACCTCGTCCGGCCCATCGGCCAGGCGCAGGGTGCGCTGGTCGGCGTAGGCGAAGGCGAGCACGAAGTCGTCGCTCACGCCCGCGCCACCGTGCGCCTGGATCGCCATGTCGATGACCTCACAGGCCATGCTGGGCGCCACCACCTTGATCATCGCGATCTCGGCCTGAGCGGCCTTGTTGCCCACGGTGTCCATCATC
Source organism: Hydrogenophaga sp. (assembly GCF_030656115.1). Taxonomy (GTDB): domain Bacteria; phylum Pseudomonadota; class Gammaproteobacteria; order Burkholderiales; family Burkholderiaceae_C; genus Hydrogenophaga. The sequence goes on along the minus strand of NZ_JAUSOO010000123.1, from coordinate 65,789 downwards.
CAGGCCGCCTTCAGGGTCAGCAGGCGCGCCTGTTCGATCTTGCAGCGCGCATTCGCAATGCGCTCGTGCCACACGCTCTGCTCGCTCAGCGGCTGGCCAAACGCGGTGCGGCTGGCCAGGCGGTGGCACATGAGTTCCAGCGCGCGTTCGGCCGCGCCAATGGAGCGCATGCAGTGGTGGATGCGCCCGGGGCCGAGGCGTCCCTGCGCAATCTCGAACCCCCGGCCTGCGCCCAGCAGGATGTGGTCCACCGGCACGCGCACGTTTTCCAGCAACACCTCCATGTGGCCGTGCGGCGCGTGGTCGTAGCCGAACACCGGCACGGCGCGCAACACGGTCACACCGGGTGTGTCGGCGGGCACCACCACCATGCTTTGCTGCGCATGGCGCGGCGCCTCGGGGTCGGTCTTGCCCATGACGATGAAGACCTTGCAGTGCCGGCTGCCGGCGCCGGTGGACCACCACTTGCGGCCGTTGATCACCAGGTGGTCGCCGTCGCGCCGAATGTCGCACTGCACGTTGGTCGCATCCGACGAGGCCACCGCCGGTTCGGTCATGAGAAAGGCGGAGCGGATCTCGCCACGCAGCAGCGGCTCCAGCCAGCGGTCTTTCAAGGCTTCGCTGGCGTAGCGCTCCAGCGTTTCCATGTTGCCGGTGTCGGGCGCGCTGCAGTTGAACACCTCGCTGGCCCAGTGCACCCGGCCCATCACTTCGCACAGCGGCGCGTAGTCGAAGTTGGACAAGCCCTCGGGTGCGCGCTCGGAATGCGGCAGGAACAGGTTCCACAGCCCCGCCTCGCGCGCCAGCCCCTTGAGCCGCGCCACCGTGGGGCAGGTGCTCCAGCCGTCGGCCGAGTCCCAGCGCTGCGCGGCGGCCTCGGCCGCCACCCGGGCTTCGTTGGGGTAGATGTGGGTGTCCATAAAAGACACCAGGCGTTCGCGCACCGCGCGCGTCTTGTCCGATTCGATGAAGAAAGGCATGGAAGTGACTCCTGTGAAGTAAAGCAAGGTTCCTGGGGCTTGTTGCAGCTCAGCCTCTCAGGCCTTGTGCGTGAGCACCTGCCCCTGGGCCATGGCCCAACCCAGTTCGGCCACCGGCACCGCCATGCGGGCGATCTCCAGCGCGTCGGGGTTGGCCGCCGTGCCCTCGCGCACCCTGGCGGCAATGCCCAACAAAATGGCGCCCAGGCGGAACAGGTTGCAGGCGAGGTAAAACGGCCAGTCGGCCAGCACGGCGTCCACCGAGCGGCCCGTCTGGGCGCAATAGCTTTCAATGTGTTCGCGCTCGCTCGGAATGCCCAGCGCGGCCCGGTCCTGATCGCCAAAACCGCGCAACACGCCGCACGGCAGGTGCCAGGCCAGGCAGTGGTAAGCCAGGTCGCTCAAAGGGTGGCCCAGCGTGGCCAGCTCCCAGTCCAGCACCGCGACCACGCTCGCGCGCTCGGGGTGGAACATCAGGTTTTCCAGCCGGAAGTCGCCGTGCGTCAGGCAGGTGTTGCCCTCGCCGTCCGCGCCGCTGGGAATGTGCCCGGGCAGCCACTGGGCGAGGCGCTCCATGGCGGCCACGGGCTCGACCACGCTGGCGCGGTATTGCTGGCCCCAGCGGTGAATGAGCCGGCCAAAGAAACCGCTGTGGCGGCCAAAGTCTTGCAGCCCAGCGCCGCGCCAGTCCACACGGTGCAGCACAGCGAGCACGCGCAGGGCTTCCTGGTGGTAGGCGGCGCGCTCGCTCAAGGGCAGGCCAGGCAGGCGCGCGTCGCGCAGGATCCGCCCGTCCACCCAGTCCATCACATAAAAAGCCGCCCCGATCACCGATTCGTCTTCGCACAACACACGGGCTCGCGGCACCGGCACCGGTGAACCCCGCAAGGCTTGCAACACCCGGAATTCGCGTTCGATGGCGTGCGCCGACGGCAGCAGGCCGGCCACCGGGCCGGGCTTGGCGCGCAGCACCCAGGCCCGGTCCCCGCTCGACAGGCGCCAGGTGGGGTTCGACTGGCCGCCGCTGATGCGTTCGGCTTGCAAGCCCGCCAGATCGGCGTCCACGTGCGGCGCCAGGCAACGGGTGAGTGCCCGCAGATCCAGCCCGTGGGCGGCAGCGGGTGCGGTTTCTTTGTGTGTCAGGGTTTTCATAAACAAGGTGTTTGAAATGATTGTCGGACAATCCAATCATCTATCCATCAGGCCAAACCCTTAACCCGTCCCACAGGAGACAAACCATGACCCCCACCGCCACCGGGTACAACACCCCCATCAATGCCGCCCAGCGAGCGCGGGCACAGGCGCACCTGGCACACGCCCGGGACGCCGCGCTGAACGGTGCCGAATGGCCCGCGCCCGACCCTGCCCAGCCACCCGACGCGGTGGTGGCGGTGGTGGGCGCAGGCACCATGGGCAGCGGCATCGCCCAGTGCGCGCTGGCCGCTGGTCTGCGGGTGCACTTGCTGGACACCAGCGAGGCCGCCGCACAGCGCGGCGCCGAACGCATGGCCAACAGCCTGGCCCGCGCCGTGGCCCGCGGCCGGCTCACCCCGCAGGCGCGGGCCGAGCAGCTCGCCCGGCTGCGCACCAGCACAAACGGCGCCGGGCTGGCCGAAGCCGACGTGGTGATCGAAGCCATCGTGGAAGACCCTGCCGCCAAACAGGCCTTGCTCGCCCAGCTGCACGCGGCCTGCCCGCCCCACACCCTGCTGCTGAGCAACACCTCGACGCTGGACATCGACGAACTGGCCCACCGCTGCGGCCGGCCCGACCGCGTGGCGGGCATGCATTTCCTCACCCCGGCGCAGCTGACCCCGCTGGTGGAGGTGGTGCGCGGGCACGCCACCAGCGACACCAGCCTGGCCCGCGCCCGTGCCCTGGCGCTGCGCCTGGGCAAACTGCCGGTGCTGGCGGGCAACGCCTGGGGCTTCATCGGCAACCGCATGTTCGAGGGCTATCTGCGCGAGGTCGATGCCTTGCAGCTGCAAGGGGTGGCCGCGCACCAGATCGACCGCGCTCTGGAAAATTTCGGGTTCGCTCTGGGGCCGTGCCGCACGCTGGACATGGCGGGCACCGACCTGGTCAGCCAGGTGCTGGCGATGCGCGAACGCCGCTTCCAACAACCCCCGGCCTACCGCCGGATCACGCGCCGGCTGGCCGAGCTCGGGCGCTGGGGCCACAAAAGCGGACGCGGCCATTACCTGCACGACAACCGCCAGGTGCGCGTGGACCCCGACCTGGCCCGCCTCTGCGCCGAAGAAGCGGCCCGCCTGGGCATTGCCCCCATCGGCGCGATCGACGACGCAGCCATCGTGCAACGCTGCCTGGAGCCGCTGGTGCAGGAAGGGCACCGCCTGTTGGCCGAAGGCATGGCCTGCCGGGCCAGCGACATCGACCTGGTGTGGGTGCTGGGCTACGGTTTTCCGGCCGATCGCGGAGGGCCCATGGCGCTGTCGGCCGTTGGGGCTGGAGTCTGACCACACCGCCGACATACGCGCACAAATGGCTTCTGCTACCCTCGACCGAATGCCCTCCAAGTCCTCCCCGATGGCCCCTGGCCTGATCGTTCTCACGCTGTCGCTGCTGCTGGGTCTGCAGCCTGTGGCCACCGACCTGTACCTGCCCGCCCTGCCCGCGCTGACCACCGGTTTTGGTGCGCCCATGGCGCAGGCGCAGCTCACACTGACCGCCTTGCTGCTGTCGTTTGGTCTCTCGCAACTGGTGTGGGGGCCGTTGTCGGACCGCTTTGGGCGCCGCCCGATTTTGTTGATCGGCATGGCGGCGTTTGTGGCGGCTTCGGTGGGCAGCACGTTTTCGCCATCGATGGAGCACCTGATTGCCTGGCGCGCCGTGCAAGGCGCGGCCATGGGCGCGGGGGTGATGTGTGCGCGCGCCATCGTGCGCGACCTGTACGCACCCACCGAGGGCGCGCGCATCATGTCCAAAGGGCTTACCGGGCTGGGCGTGATCGCCTGTGCCAGTGCGCCGCTGGGTGGGCTGCTGTCCGACCTGTTTGGCTGGCGCATGGCGCTGCTGGCGCTGGCGGTGTTTGGTGCAATCACGCTGGCGCTGCTGGCATGGCGGTTTGAAGAAACGCTGCAACAGAAAAACCCGCAAGCGCTGCAGCCGCTCACGCTGCTGCGCACCTGGGGTCGGATTGCGCGGCACCCCACGTTCCTCGCGTATGCGCTGCTGGCCACCGCGTCGTACGGCGGGCTGTTCACGTTTCTGGCCACATCGCCGTTCGTGTTCATTCAGGTACTGGGCCTGAGCAAAACCAGCTACGGCCTGGTGATGATGTCGATGTCGCTCAGCTACATCTTGGGCACCTTCGCCTGCCGCCGCCTGCTGCTGCGCTTTGGCGTGCGCCGCACCGTGGCCATTGCGGGCGCGTTCACGCTCACCGGTGGCACCGCCATGGGCGCCATGGCGCTCATGGGCGTACAAAACCTGTGGGCCATCATGGTGCCGTTTTACCTGTTCATGATGGCCCACGGCGTGCACCAACCCTGCGGCCAGAGCGGTGCGATCAGCCCGTTTCCGCAGGCTGCGGGCGCGGCCTCGGCGCTGAGCGGTTTTCTGATGATGGTGGCGGCCTTTTTCATGGGCGGCTGGCTCGGCAAGAGCCTGGCCACCCTGGGCGAGGGCCCGGGCAGCGTGCTGCCGCTCACCAACGGCATTGGGTTCTGGAGCGTGCTGATTGCCGCCACCGCCTGGACGCTGGTGCAGCGCTTTGGTGAGAGCAAGAAACCACCAGAGCCCATGCGCGTTTTTCCCACGGCACCCGACGGTGCGGCGCCGTGCGAAGCCACACCCACCCGACCATGAGCCACCCAAGCACACAGCCCGCCTGCATCGCCCTGGCCGGCCCCACCGCCAGCGGCAAAAGCGCGGCCTCGCTGGCCATGGCGCAGCGCTGGCCGGTGGAAATCATCAGTGTCGATTCCGCGCTGGTGTACCGGGGCATGGACATTGGCACCGCCAAGCCCACGCCCGCCGAGCTGGCGCAGGTGCCGCACCACCTCATCAACATCCGCGACCCGCTGCAGGCCTACAGCGCCGCCGAATTCGTGGCCGACGCGACCCGCCTCATGGGCGAGATCCGGGCGCGCGGGCGCACCCCGCTGCTGGTGGGCGGCACCATGCTGTATTTCAAGGCGCTGATGCACGGCATGGACGACATGCCCCGTGCCGATGCCGCCGTGCGTGAGCGCATCGAGGCCCGCGCCCACGCGCTGGGCTGGCCCGCACTGCACGCCGAACTGGCGCAGGTGGACGCGCCCACCGCCGCCCGGCTCTCGCCCAACGACTCGCAACGCATTCAGCGGGCGCTGGAGGTGTTTGCGGTGTCGGGACAACCCATCTCGGCGTTTCAGACCGGCACCAGCGCCATCCCCAACCCCCTGGCGAGCGGCGCGCTGCTGTCGCTGGAGCCGAACGACCGCGCCTGGCTGCACGCGCGCATTGCACAGCGCTTTGACGCCATGCTGGACGGCGGTTTTCTGGACGAGGTGCGCCGGCTGCGCGCCCGTGGCGACCTGCACCCCGACCTGCCGTCGATGCGCTGCGTGGGCTACCGCCAGGCCTGGGAAACGTTGGCCGCGGCGGGCGACACGCCCAACGCAGCCCAACTGGCCGAACTGCGCGAACGCGGCGTGGCGGCCACCCGCCAACTGGCCAAGCGCCAGATCACCTGGCTGCGCGGCATGCCCGAACGCGTGGTGGTGGCTTGCGACGCGCCCGATGCGCTGGCCCAGGTGCTGCAACGCGCCCAAGACCTGCTGGGGCCACCCGCATGAGCCTGGACATTTGCGACCTGAGCAAACACTACGGCCACACCCCGGTGTTCAGCCACGTCAACCTGCGCGTGGAGCCGGGTGAATTTGTGGCCATTGTGGGCGAATCGGGCGTGGGCAAGTCCAGCCTGCTCAACTGCATGGCCGCGCTGGACGGCTGGAGCAGCGGCACCATCACCCACGACGGCGTGGACCTGGGCACGCTGACCGACACCCAGCGCGCCCACTGGCGGCGCGAAAAGCTGGGCTTTGTGTTCCAGGCCTTCCATGTGCTGCCGCACCTGGACGTGGCGCAAAACGTGGGCCTGCCGTTGCTGCTGCTGAAACGGCCCGACCCGGTCCGCGTGGCAGAAATGCTCGACGCCGTGGGCCTGGGTGCCCTGGGCGAGCGCCTGCCCGCGCAGCTCTCGGGCGGGCAATTGCAGCGCGTGGCCATTGCCCGGGCGCTGGTGCACCGGCCCAGCCTGTTGCTGGCCGACGAGCCCACCGGCAACCTCGACCCCAGCACCGCCGCGCAGGTGATGGACGTGCTGCAGCAACAGGCCGCACACAGCGGCGCCGCGCTGGTGCTGGTCACACACTCCGAAGCCGCCGCCGCGCGGGCCCAGCGCCAGCTGCGGCTCAGCGCCACGGGCTGCCGCTGAACCCGCGCTGACACGCCGCCCACAGCGGCTTCAAAACGGCCGCACGTGCGCCACGCACGCATGGATCGCCAGCCAGCCAACCGGGTCAGACACCACACGCCGTACGGCGCGTTGCAAGGGGCTCCATCGCTCAGAAAAATTGACAAATCAAGTTGATTAATCAATTTGATTGATGAACTTTTATTCCTTTGCAAACGCTTGCACTATAAGGATTTTCCCTAGCTGTTGCATCGGCATTGAAATGGGAGTTACGTACCTAAAACATTCAAATTTTTAAGGGTTTTCACCAAGTGCAAACGTTTGCACCAATGATCGAATAGCGCCACTTTTATGCAACCTATTTTTAATTTTCATGAAATCTAGGTACATCGAAGCGTCCCCCAAACCAATCATCGGAGCTCTCTCATGCAAAACGTTTTCAAACTGGCCGCTGTGGCCGCCCTGTGTGCTTCTGCCGCTGCCGCCCAGGCCCAGATGACCCTGGATGCCAACCTGGAACTCGACACCACCTACACCAACCAGGTGGACGCTCCCGCCACCAACGCCCGCGCCAGCGACCTGTCGCTGGGTGGCCGTGTTGAATTCAACGTGGGCGCCAAGGCCACCAGCGGCGACGCCTTCGTGGCCGCCCGCGCCAGCCTGCTGCTGAAAAAGGACGGCAACACCGGTGTGGACGACATGTGGGTGCAGGCAGGCAACACCACCGCCGACGTGAAGCTGGGCCGCTTTGAAGCCATGGATCTGTTCCCGGTCGGCAAAGACACCGTGCTGGAGTACGCTGGTTACACCCCCTACCAGGCGAATGCCCTGCGCGGCCGCAAAGGCAGCGATGTGTTCCACGGTGCCCTGGGCCTGAACGCCGCCCCAGGCCTGCGCTTGGAACTGGGTCTGGTGTTCAGCAAAGACGCTGGCGAGTCCAAAGGTTTCCGCCCTGGTGTGGTGTACACCAGCGGCCCGCTGACGCTGCGCGCTGGCCTGGAATCGGTCAAGGTGGTGGGCGCTGCAACAGGCTCTGAAAACGGCCTGGGTCTGTCGGCGGGCTACCAGCTCGACAAAGACACCCACATCAACGTCAACTTTGCCAAGAAAGAGGACGACAAGACCTTCGGCGTGAACGCCACCATCGGCGCCGCCGGCATTGGTTTGGTGTCGGGTAAAGGTGCTACCGCAGCCCAGAAAGCCACCACCGTGTACGCCGCCTACACCCTGCCGCTGATGGGCGTCAAAGGCGCCAGCATCACCCCGGCCATCAGCTTCGCCAAGGGTGGCACGGGCTCCAAGGGCCAGACCGCTGCGCGCGTGCGCATCAACTACGCGTTCTGATCGTTTCGATCCTTCGGACACCCCTTCAAACAGGGTGTCCTGGCCGTTTCTTCAAGGTTTTTCATGTTGCCCGGTACCGCAAGGTACCGGGTTTTTTTGTGACCGATCGACCAGCATGGGCGCTGCCCCACCGGGTCTTGGGCGCGGTGGAATAATGGTCCGATGCAGCGCAACAACCCCACCCAAGCCCCAGCCAAACCGCCCCGCGAAGCCGCAGCCGCCCCAGAAGGCCGCCGACGCATGCAGATGACCGACATTGCCCGGCTGGCGGGCGTGTCCACCTCCACCGTTTCGCGCGCGCTCAGCGGCAGCACCCTCATTCCGGAGGCCACCCGCACCCGCATCGTGGAGCTGGCCCGCTCGCTGAACTACCGCGTCAACGTGGGGGCCGCCAACCTGCGCAAGCGCGATGTGCAGACCATCGGTGTGGTGATTCTGGGCGACAGCATGCAGGCCATTTCAGACCCGTTTTTGCTCAGCGTGGTGGGCACCGTGGCCGACGCGCTGGACGAGCGCGGCATGAGCCTGCTGCTCTCGCGCATGAAAGAGGGCGCGCCGCAACAACTGGCCGCCATCGTGGAGAGCGGCCAGGTGGCCGGGCTGGTGGTGATTGGCCAGCTCACCTGGCACGAACGGCTGAACCAGCTGGCCAAGATGGATGTGCCCATGGCGGTGTGGGGCGCGGCGCTGCCCGACGCCATTTACCCCACCGTGGGCAGCGACAACCTGCAGGGCGGCTACCTGGCCACCCGCCACCTGATTCAGCGGGGCTGCCGCCACATTGCTTTTTTTGGCGACGTGAACCACCCCGAGGCCGGGCTTCGTCACCAGGGCTACGTGAAAGCCCTGCAAGAGGCCGGGCTCACGCCCGACCCCCGGCTGCACCAGTCTTTTTTGTTCAGCGACTCGCGCATTCGGGCTGTGATCGACCAGTGGCTGGACCAGCACCTGGAGTTCGACGCCATTTTTGCCAGCAGCGATGTGTGCGCCGTGTCCATCTTGGGCGCCCTGAGCGAGCGCGGCATTGCCGTGCCTTCGCAGGTCAAGCTGGTCGGCTACGACGACATTGCGCTGGCCGAACACATGCACCCCTCGCTGAGCTCGGTGCGCCAGCCCTACGCCCTGGCCGGGCGTGCTTTGGTGGACCTGCTGTTTGAGTCCATCGCCGGCCAACCCCGGCGCAACGTGGTGCTGCCCACCGAGCTGATCGAGCGCGAGAGCAGCCGCTGACAGGCCGCTGTTCGCCTGTTGACCGCTTTCGTCGCCGAAGCAACGGCTACAGACTGTCAGCGGTGGTTTCGTTCGGGTTTCGTTTCCATTGGTAGGTGAAAACCCCATCATGCAATCGTTTGCACCGGTGCTTCAATACCGTCACTGCCGCTACAAGCCGCTGACGCTGGGCAGTCCATGGAACCCACAAACACACCGAAGGCCAACCAATGACACAACACCCCTCCCTGATGGCCAAAGCCGCCGCCCTGGCGCTGACCGCCCCGCTGTGGATCGCCGGCGCCCACGCCGCCACCATCACCATTTCTTGCGGCTCGGTCGGTCAGGACTTCGAGTTCTGCAAACAAACCACGTCCGAGTGGGCCAAGAAAACCGGCCATGAAGTCAAGCTGTTCACCATCCCGAACAGCACCACCGACATCCTGGCGCTGTTTCGCCAGATGTTTGCCGCCAAGTCCACCGACCTGGACGTGATCAACGTGGACGTGGTGTGGCCGGGCGTCATCAAAGACCACCTGCTGGACCTCAAGCCCTACAGCAAAGGCGCTGAAAAAGAGCACTTCCCGGCCATCGTGGCCAACAACACGGTGGGCGGCAAGCTGCTGGCCATGCCGTGGTTCACCGACGCGGGCCTGCTGTTCTACCGCAAAGACCTGGTGGAGAAATACGGCGCCAAAGCACCCACCACCTGGGACGAGCTGGCCACCACCGCCAAGAAAATTCAAGATGGTGAGCGCGCTGCGGGCAACCGCGACTTTCAGGGCTTTGTGTTCCAGGCCAAGGCCTACGAAGGCCTGAGCTGCAACGCGGTGGAATGGGTTCACAGCTTTGGCGGGGGCAACATCGTCAACGACAAGGGCGAGATCACGGTCAACAACCCCAACGCCGTGGCCGCGCTCAAAACCGCTGCGTCCTGGATCGGCACCATCGCGCCCCAAGGCGTGCTGAACTACGCCGAAGAAGAAGCCCGTGGCGTGTTCCAGAACGGCAACGCGGCCTTCATGCGCAACTGGCCTTACGCCTGGTCGCTGGGCAACGGCGCCGACAGCAAGATCAAAGACAAAATTGGTGTGTCGGCCCTGCCCAGGGGAGGTGCCAACGGCCAGAACGCGGCCACGCTCGGTGGCTGGCAACTGGCGGTGAGCAAGTACTCCAAGAACCCCGAAGCCGCCGCTTCGCTGGTGATGCACATGACCAGCCCCGAAGTGCAGAAAATGCGCGCCATCAAGGGTTCGTACAACCCGACCATTGCGGCCCTGTACCAGGACAAGGACGTGCTGGCAGCCAACCCCTTCTTTGGCGACCTCTACAGCGTGTTCACCAGCGCCGTGCCGCGCCCGGCCACCGCCACCGGCGCCAAATACCCCGAGGTCAGCTCGGCGTTCTGGAACGCCACGCACGACGTGCTCTCAGGCAAGGCCACCGCCGAAGACAGCCTGAAGAAGCTCGAAGGCAAGCTCAAGCAGGTCAAGCGCAACCAGTGGTGATCTGACCGGTTGAGCACCGCACGTGTCCGGGGCCTGGTGCCCTGGACACCCCTTCGGCCTGAACCAGAAACAAACCCCTCCTCATGAACAACAAGACCCGCACCGCCTGGACCTTCATGGCCCCGATGCTGCTGGTGCTGACGCTGGTGGCCCTGTGGCCGCTGGGCCGCACCATCTGGTTCAGCTTCACCGACGCCAACATCAACGACCTCTCGGCCACGAAGTTCGTGGGCCTGGAAAATTATTTTGGCGAATACGGGCTGTTCGCCAACCCGAACAACACCGACGGCTTTTTTGCCAGCGACTGGGGCATATCGATTCTGAACACGCTCAAGTTCAGCATCGTCTCGGTCACGCTGGAAACCCTGATGGGCCTGGGCGTGGCGATGCTGTTGAACCAGGACTTCAAAGGCCGCACCTTTGTGCGCACCGCGGTCCTGGTGCCCTGGGCCATTCCCACCATTGTGTCGGCCAAGATGTGGGGCTGGATGCTGCACGACCAGTTCGGCATCATCAACCAGTGGCTGGTGGACGCCAGCATCATCACCGACAAAATTGCCTGGACCGCCCAGCCCGAATACGCCATGTGGACCGTGGTGGCGGTGGATGTGTGGAAGACCACACCGTTCATGGCGCTGCTGATTCTGGCCGCGCTGCAAACCCTGCCCAAAGACTGCTACGAGGCCGCCGAGGTGGACGGCGTGCACCCGCTGCGCGTGTTCTGGAAGGTGACGCTGCCACTGATCAAACCCGCGCTGATGGTGGCGGTGATTTTCCGGTTGCTCGACGCGCTGCGCGTGTTTGACCTGATCTACGTGCTGACCTCGAACAACAACAGCACCATTTCCATGTCGGGCTTTGTGCGGCGCGAAATGATCGACAACGGCTACATGGGCTACGGCTCCGCCGCCTCCACTGCGCTGTTCCTGATCATTGGTTTGTGTACCGTGGCGGCCATCAAATTGAGCCGCATGAAGTTAGGGGAAGACTGATGAAATCCGCTTGGTACTGGCGCGTGGCGCTTTATCTGGCCGCCGCGGTGGTGGTGGTGATCTCGGTGTTCCCGTTCATTTACGCGGTGTCCACCTCGTTCAAAACCGGCTCGGCCTTGTTTGAATCGACGCTGTGGCCCAACACGGTGTCGTTCAGCAACTATGTGTCGCTGTTCACCCTGGCCGAACAACCCTTTGGCCGCCATATTCTGAACTCGGTCATGGTGTCGGTGCTGGTGGTGTCGATCTCGCTGTTCATTGGGGTCACCGCGTCGTATGCGCTGGGCCGCATCAACTTCAAAGGCCGGGGCCTGCTGCTCACGGCGGTGCTGGCCGTGTCGATGTTTCCGCAGGTGGCGGTGCTGGCGGGCATGTTTGAGCTGATCCGGTTTCTGGGCCTGTACAACAAGGCCATTGGCCTGGTGCTGCCCTACATGATCTTCACCCTGCCCTTCACCGTGTGGGTGCTCACCACCTTCATGAAGCAACTGCCCAAAGAGCTGGAAGAGGCCGCCATCATGGACGGCTGCGGCCCCTGGCGCATCATCAAAGATGTGTTCATGCCACTGCTGTGGCCCGCGCTGGTGTCCACCGGCCTGCTGGCTTTCATTGCGGCCTGGAACGAATTCCTGTTCGCCCTCACCTTTGTGCTGGACAACAACGAACGCACCGTGCCGGTGTCCATCTCGCTCATTTCAGGCGCCAGCAAATACGACATTCCGTGGGGCAACATCATGGCCGCCTCGGTGCTGGTGACCCTGCCCCTGCTCGGCCTGGTGCTGGCGTTCCAGAAAAAGATCGTCTCGGGCCTCACGGCCGGCGCGGTGAAGGGCTGAACGCCTTGTGAACCCGCGCGAGGAGCGGGCTGGCCTGAATACTGCGTATCCCTTTTGAATCCAACCCCCAAGACCTCAACACCATGACACCAAAAGCACCCAACAACGGCTGGTGGCGCGGCGGCGTGATCTACCAGATCTACCCGCGCTCCTTTCAAGACAGCAACGGCGACGGCATTGGCGACCTGCCCGGCATCACCCAGCGGCTGGAACACATTGCCGCCCTCGGGGCCGACGGCATCTGGCTCTCGCCCTTCTTCAAAAGCCCGATGAAGGACTTCGGTTACGACGTCAGCGACTACTGCGACGTGGACCCCATGTTTGGCACGCTCGACGACTTCAAGGTGCTGGTGCAACGCGCCCACGAACTCGGACTCAAGGTGATGATTGACCAGGTGCTCTCGCACACCAGCGACCAGCACCCCTGGTTTGCCGAGAGCCGCGCCACCCGCCACAACCCCAAGGCCGACTGGTACGTGTGGGCCAATGCCCAGGACGACGGTTCACCACCCAACAACTGGCTGAGCATTTTTGGCGGCAGCGCCTGGCAGTGGGACACGCGCCGTTGCCAGTACTACCTGCACAACTTCCTGACCAGCCAGCCCGACCTGAACTTCCACAACCCCGCCGTGCAGGACGCGCTGCTGGCCACGGTCAAGTTCTGGCTCGACCTGGGCGTGGACGGCTACCGGCTGGACACCGCCAACTTCTACTTCCACGACGCCGAGCTGCGCAGCAACCCCGGACGCGGCGCCCCCGACCTCGACAAGCCCGACCCAGCGGTGAACCCGTTCAACCCCTACGGCTGGCAGTGGCACGTGTACGACAAAAGCCGCCCGGAAAACCTGGTGTTCATGCAGCGCCTGCGCGCCCTGCTCGACCAGTACCCCGACACCACCATGGTGGGCGAAATTGGCGACGACGACGGCCTGGCCCGCGTGGCCGAATACACCGCCGGCGGCGACAAACTGCACATGGCCTATTGCTTTGACCTGCTCGGCGAGCAACACAGCACCGCGTTTCTGCACGGCACGCTGGAGCGCTTCAACGCCGTGGTGGGCGACGGCTGGCCGTGCTGGGCGCTGTCCAACCACGACTGCGAACGCTCCGCCTCGCGCTGGGGCGGCACACCACCCAACCCGCAGCTGCTGCGCCTGGCCGCCGCCTTCCAGGCCAGCCTGCGCGGCACGGTCTGCCTGTACCAGGGCGAAGAGCTGGGCCTGCCTGAGGCACAACTGGCCTTTGAAGACCTGCAAGACCCCTATGGCATCACCATGTGGCCCGAGTTCAAAGGCCGCGACGGCTGCCGAACCCCCATGCCCTGGGTGGCCGACGCACCGCACGCCGGTTTCACCACCGGCGCCAAGCCCTGGCTGCCGGTGGCCACCACCCACACACCGCTGGCGGTGGACCAGCAAGCCGGGCGCGCTGAGAGCCTGCTGAGCTACTTCACGCAGTTGCTGCACTGGCGCCGCCAGCAGCCCGCGCTGGTGCACGGCCGCATGGCCCTGCTGCCGCTGCACCCGCAGGTGCTGGGCATCGTGCGCGAACACGCCAGCGCCCAAGGCACGCAGCGCCTGCTGTGCGTCTTCAACTTCAGCGACCAGGCCGCCCACCTGGCCCTGCCACCCGAATGGGCTGGCGCCGCCACGTTGCTGGGCAGCGGGCTGAGCGGTGCCCGTCTGGACACCGACACGCTGCACTTTGAACCCTGGGGCGGTCTGTTTCTGCAGGCCTGAACCCCCACACCCCCGACGGAGAAACCCATGTCCCGGATCGATTTCAAAAACGTCTGCAAGCGCTATGCGCCGCAGTCCCCGCTCACCATCAACAACGCCAACCTCACCATTGAAAAAGGTGAGTTTTGTGTGTTCGTGGGCCCCTCGGGCTGCGGCAAGTCCACCTTGCTGCGCATGGTGGCCGGGCTGGAAGACATCAGCTCGGGCGACCTGTCCATTGGCGGCGAGCGCGTCAACGACCTGCCGCCCGCACGCCGGGGCGTGGCCATGGTGTTCCAAAGTTACGCCCTGTACCCACACATGACGGTGCGCGACAACATGGGCTTTGGCCTGAAGGTGTTTGGCTCCAACGCCGCCGAGATTGACAAAAAAGTGCGCGAAGCCGCCGACATCCTGCAGCTCACCCCGCTGCTGGACCGCCTGCCCAAAGAACTCTCGGGCGGCCAGCGCCAGCGCGTGGCCATTGGCCGCGCCATCGTCAAAGAGCCACGCGTGTTTTTGTTTGACGAGCCGCTGTCCAACCTGGATGCCGCCCTGCGCGTGCAAACCCGGTTGGAGATTGCCAAGCTGCACCGCGAGATTGGCACCGCCAGCATGATTTATGTGACCCACGACCAGGTGGAAGCCATGACCCTGGCCGACAAAATCGTGCTGCTGCGCGCCGGCCCCGAGGTGCAGACCCACGGATCCATCGCCCAGATTGGCACCCCCATGGACCTGTACCACCGGCCCAACAGCCTGTTTGTGGCCGAGTTCATTGGCTCGCCCAAGATGAACATCCTGCCCGCCACCTTTTTGTCGGCCAGCCCGGGCATGGCGCACATCAGCGTGGTGGGACAGGTGTTTGAGGTGGCGGTGCAGGCCGAGCACCTGACGGCCCAACAGCCGGTGAGCCTGGGCCTGCGGCCCGAACACATGCGCCTGGCCAGCGATGACAACAGCCCCAACAGCCTGCCCGCGCAGGTGGACCACATTGAAAAGCTGGGCGAGGCCTCGCTGCTGTACCTGCGGCTGGACGAGCGCCTGCCCACCATCACCCTCAAGCTCGAAGGCACCACCGCACTCAAGATCGGCGCCACCATCCGCTTGCAGGTGGATGCGTGCGACCTGCACCTGTTCGACAGCAGCGGCCAGGCGCTGACGCGTACCGTATCCTTGCCGGTTTGAACCCCGGAGCGCACAAGCCTCCGGCCCCATTCACCCCAGTTTTTCGGCGGGAGTTCCGGTCATGCTGACAACCCAAGACGTTCAAGCGATCCAGTCCGGCCAGCACCCAGACCCCTACGCCGTGCTGGGCCTGCACCGCTTCGCCAGCGCCCTCTGGGCGCATGCATTTTTGCCGGGCGCGCAGCAGGTGGACC
The DNA here is from genome assembly GCF_030656115.1 of Hydrogenophaga sp. Taxonomy (GTDB): domain Bacteria; phylum Pseudomonadota; class Gammaproteobacteria; order Burkholderiales; family Burkholderiaceae_C; genus Hydrogenophaga. Next base: position 50,401 of record NZ_JAUSOO010000123.1, on the reverse strand, counting down.
TGCTGGACCGCCACAGCGACCAGCACCACGGCAGGCTGCAACGCGCAGAGGGCAGCGACGTGTTTTCGCTGGCCCTGCCCGCCGACACGCCGCCGTTTGCACACCGGTTTGAGGTGCAGTGGGCCAGCGGCCACAGCAGCCGGGTGGACGACCCATTTGCCTTCGGCCTGGTGCTGGGCGAGTTGGACGTGTGGCTGCTCTCCGAGGGCACGCACCAGCGGCCCTTTGAGTGCCTGGGCGCGCACCCGCGCACGCTCGACGGCGTGGCCGGTGTCAGCTTTGCCGTGTGGGCCCCCAGCGCGGTGCGCGTGTCGGTGGTGGGTGGCTTCAACCAATGGGACGGGCGGCGCCTGCCCATGCGCCTGCGCCGCGAGTGCGGCATCTGGGAAACCTTTGCGCCCGGCCTGGGCGCGGGCGAGCTGTACAAGTTCGAGATCGTCACCGCCAGCGGTGAGCGCCTGCTCAAAAGCGACCCCTACGCCTTTCGCTGCCAGCTGCGGCCCGAGACCGCCAGCGTGGTGCAGGCCCTGCCCCCGGCACGTCCCATGGCCCCCGCGCGCGCCCGCGCCAACCGCTTTGACCAGCCCATCAGCGTCTACGAGGTGCACCTGGGTTCGTGGCGCAAGCAAGACGGCTGGCGCTGGCTGAACTACCGCGAGCTGGCCGACACCCTGGTGCCCTATGTGCGCGACATGGGCTTTACCCACCTGGAGCTGCTGCCGGTGTCTGAACACCCGTTTGACGGCTCCTGGGGTTACCAGCCGGTGGGTCTGTACGCGCCCACCGCGCGCTTTGGCACGCCCGAAGACTTTCAGTATTTTGTGGACGCGGCGCACGCCGCCGGTGTGGGCGTGTTGCTGGACTGGGTGCCCGCCCACTTTCCCACCGACAGCCACGGCCTGGCCCGCTTTGACGGCACCCACCTCTACGAACACGCCGACCCCAAAGAGGGCTTCCACCAAGACTGGAACACCCTCATTTACAACTACGGTCGGCCCGAGGTGCGCAACTACCTGATTGGCAACGCGCTGTACTGGATAGAGCGCTTTGGGATTGACGGCCTGCGTGTGGACGCGGTGGCCTCCATGCTCTACCGCGACTACAGCCGCGCCGAGGGCCAGTGGGTGCCCAACCAATACGGTGGCCGCGAAAACCTGGAAGCCATCGACTTTTTGCGCCGCCTGAACCACACCGTGGGCGTGGAGCGCGACGGCACGCTGATGGTGGCCGAAGAATCCACCTCGTTCCCCGGCGTGAGCCGCCCACCCAGCGCCGACCTGCAAGGCGGCGGCCTGGGCTTTCACTACAAATGGAACATGGGCTGGATGCACGACAGCCTGCACTACTTTGCCCGCGACCCGATCCACCGGCGCCACCACCACAACGAACTCACCTTCGGCCTGGTCTATGCGTTCAGTGAAAACTTCATGCTGCCGTTCTCGCACGATGAGGTGGTGCACGGCAAAGGCTCGCTGCTGCAGCGCATGCCCGGCGACGACTGGCAGCGCTTTGCCGGCCTGCGCACGCTCTACGGCTACATGTGGGCCTACCCCGGCAAAAAGCTGCTGTTCATGGGCTGCGAATTCGCCCAGCCCACCGAATGGTCGGCCGACACCCAACTGCCCTGGGCGCTGCTGAACGACCCGCGCCACGCCGGCATGCAGCGCCTGGTGCGCGACCTCAACCGCGTCTACCAGCACCACACGCCGCTGCACCAACTCGACACCGCGCCCGGGGGTTTTGCCTGGATCGCGCACGACGACGCGGGCCAGTCGGTGCTGTCGTGGCTGCGCTTTGACACCGAGGGCCGCCCAATGGCGGTGGTGTGCAACCTCACCCCGGTGCCGCGCCCGGGTTACCGCGTGGGCGTGCCGCTGGCGGGCGCGTGGCAAGAAATCATCAACACCGACGCGGCGGTGTACGGCGGCAGTGGCCAGCACAGCGGCGCCGGCCACACCGAAGCCCAGCCCGCGCACGGCCACGCGCAGTCGCTGGTGCTGAACCTGCCACCGCTGGCCTGCGTGATCCTGGCCCCGGTGCCGCCCGCCCCCGTTGAACCGCCCCTGAGCCGCCTGCACGCATGAGAGCTCTCGGCGCCACCGTCACACCGCAAGGCGTGCATTTCGCCCTGGCGGCGCCCCACGCGCAGGGTGTGGAACTGTGCCTGTTTGACGGCGCTGGCCAGGCCTGCACGGCGCGGCAGCCGCTGGCGCGCAATGCGCACGGCATCTGGCACGGTTTTGTACCCGGACTGGGCGCGGGCGCGGTGTACGGCTACCGGGTGCACGGCCCCTGGAACCCGGCCCAGGGCCAGCGCTTCAACCCCGCCAAACTGCTGCTCGACCCCTACGCCCGCGAGGTGCTGGGCCGGTACGACGGCGACGGCATCCACAACGGCCACCGCGCCGACGACCCGAGCCAGCCCGACCCGCGCGACAACGCCGCCACCGCCCTGAAAGCCCGCGTGCTGGCCGACCCGCCGCCGCTGCACGCACCGCGCCCGCACATCGACCCGGCCCAGCGCGTGCTGTACGAGCTGCACCTCAAAGCCTTCTCCGCCCTGCACCCCGGCGTGCCCGAAGCGCTGCGCGGCACCTACGCCGGGCTGGCGCACCCGGCGGCCATCCAACACCTGAAGCGCCTGGGCATCACCACCGTGTGCCTGATGCCACTGGCCCAGCGCGCCGACGAGCCGCGCCTGCTGCAGCTGGGCCTGAGCAACCACTGGGGCTACAACACCATCGGCTGGGCCGCACCCGAAACCCGCTACGCCAGCGCCCCCGAGCGAGCGCGAGACGAATGCCGCGCCCTGGTGGAGGCGCTGCACGCGGCCGGCCTGGAGGTGGTGCTCGACGTGGTGTTCAACCACTCGGCCGAATCCGACGAGACCGGCCCCACGCTGTCGCTGCGCGGCATCGACAACGCGCTGTACTACCACCTGGACCCGCACGACCGCGCCCGCTACGTCAACTGGGCGGGCTGCGGCAACGTGCTCAACCTGAACGAGCCGCTGGTGCTGCGCCTGGTGATGGACAGCCTGCGCCGCTGGGTCACCGACTTCGGCATCGACGGCTTTCGCTTCGATCTGGCCCCCATCCTGGCGCGCGGCGAGCCGCCACACACGGGCTTTCAACCGCGTGCGCCCTTCCTCATGGCGTTGGCCCAAGACCCGCTGCTGTGCAACCGCCTGATGATCGCCGAGCCCTGGGACATCGGGCACGGCGGCTACCAGCTCGGCGCCTTTCCCGCCGGCTGGCTGGAATGGAACGACCGCTACCGCGACACCCAGCGCGGCGCCTGGCTGCGCCAGAGCGGCACGCCCGGCGCGCTGGCCCACACGCTGGCCGGATCCAGCGCGGTGTTTGGCCACCGGCCGGCCCACAGCAGCGTGAACTACCTCACCGCACACGACGGCTTCACGCTGATGGACCTGGTGAGCTATGTGCACCGCCACAACGAAGCCAACGGCGAAGGCAACCGCGACGGCCACGGCCACAACCTGAGCGTGAACCACGGCGTGGAAGGCCCCAGTGACGACCCCACGGTACAAGCCGCCCGGCTGCGCCAGCGCCGCGCCCTGCTGGCGGTGCTGCTGCTCTCGCTGGGCACGCCCATGCTGCTGGCCGGCGACGAGCTGGGCCACAGCCAGCAAGGCAACAACAACGCCTACTGCCAGGACAACCCCAGCACCTGGCTGCACTGGGACACAGCCGGCAAGGCCGACCCGGGCCTCACCGACTTCGTGGCGCAGCTCATTGCGCTGCGCCAGTCGCTCGCCCCGCTGCGGGGCCACTGGTGGCGCAACGGCCCCAGCACCCACCCCGGCACGTCAGAGCCGCTGGCCCGGTGGTTCCAGCCCAACGGCGACCCCTTGGGCCCCTGCGAATGGGAACACAGCCACGCCACGCCGCTGCTGCTGCAACTGGATGTACCGGGGCTGGCCTGCTTGTTGCTACTGAACCCGACGAACCAGCCGCACCGCGTGGTGTTGCCACCGGGCCCCTGGCAGCGTCGGCTGGACACCCACAGCGGAGCCACCGAACCCTTTGCCCTGGCTGCCACGGTGGAACTGCCTGCCGGCAGTGTCTGGCTGGCCGTTCAACCCGGCACCTTTTGACTGCCTTGCCATGACCCATCAGACCCTGCCCACCACCCCGTTCAGCGGCCAGCGCCCCGGCACCTCCGGCTTGCGCAAAAAAGTCACCGTGTTCCAGCAGCCCCACTACCTGGAGAACTTTGTGCAGGCGCTGTTCGACGTGCTGCACGGCAACGACCAACCGGCCACCGGTCTCACCCTGGTGCTGGGCGGCGACGGCCGTTTTCACAACCGCAGCGCCGTGCAAACCATTTTGCGCATGGCCGCCGCGCGGGGCTACGCCCGGGTGCTGGTGGGCCAGGGCGGCATCTTGTCCACGCCCGCGGTCAGCGCTGTCATCCGCCGCCACGGCGCCAGCGGCGGCATCGTGCTCTCGGCCAGCCACAACCCGGGCGGGCCCGACGGCGACTTCGGCATCAAATACAACAGCGCCAACGGTGGGCCTGCCCCCGAAAAACTGACCGAAGCGGTGTACGCGCGCACCCAGACGCTGCAGCACATCGCCACCAGCGACAGCGCCGACATCGCGCTGGACACGCTGGGCCCACAGCGCCTGGAAGACACCGTGGTGGAGGTGATCGACCCCGTGGCCGACCACGCCGCACTGCTGCGCGAGCTGTTCGACTTTGACGCCATCCGCGCGCTCTTTGCGCGGGGTTTCCGGCTGCGCTTTGACGCCATGTGGGCCGTGGGCGGGCCGTATGCCCAGGCCATCCTCGAAGGCGAGCTGGGCGCACCCGCCGGCACCGTGGTGCACGCCGAGCCGCTGGAAGACTTTGGCGGCCTGCACCCCGACCCCAACCCCGCCTACGCCGACGACCTGATCGCCCACCTCATGGGCCCCGACGCACCCGACATGGGCGCCGCCACCGACGGCGACGCCGACCGCAACATGGTGCTGGGCCGGGGTTTCCTGGTCTCGCCGTCCGACAGCCTGGCCGTGCTGGCCGCCCATGCCACGCAGGTGCCGGGCTACCGCGCTGGCCTGGCCGGTGTGGCCCGCTCCATGCCCACGTCCACCGCGGTGGACCGGGTGGCCAAGTCCCTGGGCATGCCCTGCTATGAAACCCCCACCGGCTGGAAGTTTTTCGGCAACCTGCTCGACGCCGGTCAGGTCACGCTGTGCGGTGAAGAAAGCTACGGCACCGGCTCCAGCCATGTGCGCGAAAAAGACGGCCTGTGGGCGGTGCTGTTCTGGCTCAACCTGGTGGCCGTGACCGGCCAGTCGGTGGAGGACCTGGTGCGCGGTCTGTGGCGCGAGCACGGCCGCTGCGTGTATTCCCGCCACGACTACGACGGCATCGCCACCGAACAAGCCCACACGCTCATGGCCGAGCTGCGCGCCCAACTGCCCACGCTGGCGGGCACCACCGTGGCCGACCAGCGCATTGCCTGGGCCGACGATTTCGCCTACACCGACCCGGTGGACGGTTCGCTGAGCCAGCAGCAAGGCGTGCGCGTGGTGCTGGAAGACTCTTCCCGGGTGGTGTTTCGCCTCTCGGGCACCGGCACCGAGGGCGCCACGCTGCGCGTCTACCTGGAGCGCCACGAGCCCGACGCCAGCCGCCACGACCTGCCCGCCCAGGAAGCCCTGGCGCCGCTGATCGATCTGGCCCAGGCGCTGGCCCGCATCACCCACCACACCGGCATGCACACCCCCACCGTGATCACCTGAAAATAGGGGCGCAGACCCCCAGCCCAACCACCCCAGCAGGAGACCCACCGCATGAGCACAACACCCCACCCCGTCCCCCTGAACACCGACCGCCACATGCAGCCCCACATGCTGGTGCGCCGATCCATCGCCCTGGTGCTCGCGGGCGGGCGCGGCTCGCGCCTGAAGCAGCTCACCGACAAACGCGCCAAACCGGCGGTGTACTTCGGCGGCAAGTTCCGCATCGTCGATTTCGCACTGTCCAACTGCGTGAACTCCGGCATCCGCCGCATTGGCGTGATCACGCAATACAAGTCGCACTCGCTGCTGCGCCACCTGCAGCGCGGCTGGAGCTTTCTGCGCGCCGAACTCAACGAAATGGTGGACCTGCTGCCCGCCCAGCAGCGGATGGACGATGAACACTGGTACCGCGGCACGGCCGACGCGATCTACCAGAACATGGACATCATCCAGTCCAGCAAACCCGACTACGTGGTGGTGCTGGCGGGCGACCACGTCTACAAGATGGACTACTCCATCATGCTGCAAGACCACGTGGCCTCGGGCGCGGGCTGCACCGTGGGCTGCATCGAGGTGCCGCGCGAAGAGGCTTCCGCGTTTGGCGTGATGGCGGTGGACACCGAGCGCCGCATCACCGACTTCGTTGAAAAACCCGACAACCCACCCACCCTGCCCGGCAGCGACACCACCTCGCTGGCCAGCATGGGCATCTACATCTTCAACGCGGCCTACCTGTACCGGCTGCTGAAAGAAGACCTGGCCAACCCCGCCTCCAGCCACGACTTTGGCAAAGACGTGATCCCTTGCGTGGTGCGCGAAGGCTGCGCCGTGGCCCACCCCTTCTCCATGTCCTGCGTGTCGTCCACGCCCGACGCCAAGCCGTATTGGCGCGACGTGGGCACCATCGACGCCTTCTGGGAAGCCAACCTCGACCTCGCCTCGGTCACGCCCGAACTCGACATCTACGACACCCAATGGCCCATCTGGACCAGCCAGCGCCAGCTGCCCCCGGCCAAGTTTGTGCAGGACGCCGACGGCAAACACGGCCTCACCATCAACACCATGGTGTCGGGTGGCTGCATCGTCTCGGGCTCGGTTGTGAGCAACTCGGTGCTGTTCTCCAACGTGCGGGTGCACTCGTTCTGCCAGGTGGACCAGGCCGTGCTGCTGCCCGAGGTGACGGTGGGCCGAAACTGCCGCCTGAACCGTGTGGTGGTGGACCGCGGCTGCAAGCTGCCCGACGGGCTGGTGATCGGTGAAGACGCGGCGCTGGATGCCCAGCGCTTCGAGCGCAGCCCCGGCGGCGTGGTGCTCGTCACCCGCAACATGCTCAACCAGCTCACCGTCTGAGAGCCCCAGCGCCCAAGCCTGTGCCCCATACCGCCCGCACCATGAACATTCTGCAAGTCAGCGCCGAGTACCACCCCCTGCTCAAAACCGGGGGCCTGGCCGATGTCACCGGTGCCCTGCCTGCGGCGCTGCGCGCCCACGGCTGCGATGTGCGCGTGCTGCTGCCGGGCTTTCCGGCCGTGCTGGCGGGCCTGCAACAGCCCACCGAGCTGCGGCGCTTTCACGCGCCCTGGGGCGCTGAGCTGCGCCTGTTGCAAGGCACGCTGCCCAGCAAGCCGGCGGTGCACGCCTATGTGCTGGACGCGCCGGGCCTGCTGGACCGCCCCGGCAACCCCTACGAAGACGTGCACAAACAGCCCTACGCCGACAACCACCGCCGCTTTGCCGCGCTGGCCTGGGCCGCGGTGCAACTCGCGCAAGGCTCTGATGCCACCTGGCAGCCCCAGCTGGTGCACGGACACGACTGGCACGCTGGCCTGGTGCCCGCTTGCCTGGTGCACGCGGGCGGCGGCCAGCCGCTGCTGCCCAGCGTGTTCACCGTGCACAACCTGGCCTACCAGGGCCTGTTTGACGTGGCCCGTTTCCCCGAGCTGGGCCTGCCCTGGTCGTTCTACCAGCTGGAAGGCCTGGAATTCTGGGGCCAGGTCTCGTTCATGAAAGCCGGTCTGCACTACGCCAACCGCCTCACCACCGTCAGCCCCAGCTACGCCCGTGAAATCCAGACGCCCGAACACGGCTGCGGGCTCGACGGCCTGCTGCGCCGCCGCCAGGGCGATCTGAGCGGCATCCTCAACGGCGTGGACGACACGGTCTGGAACCCCGCCACCGACCCGCTCCTGCCCCACCGCTTTGGCCTCGGCAAGCTGCTGGGCAAAACCCGCTGCAAAGCCGCCCTGCAAATCGAAACCGGGCTGCACACCCACGCCGACGCGCCGCTCTTTACCGTGGTCAGCCGCCTGACCGAGCAAAAGGGATTGCCCCTGGTGCTCGACGCGGTGGACGCCTTGGTGGCCAGCGGTGCCCAGCTGCTGGTGCTGGGCAACGGCGACGCCCACCTGGAAACCGCCTTTGCGGCCAAAGCGCAGCAACACGCCGGGCGTGTGGCCGTGCGCATTGGGTTTGACGAAGCGTTTTCCCACCGCGTGTTCGGCGGCAGCGACGTGACCCTGGTGCCCTCGCGCTTCGAGCCCTGCGGCCTGACCCAGCTCTACGCCCTGGCCTACGGCAGCGTGCCGCTGGTGCGCCGCGTGGGCGGCCTGGCCGACTCGGTGACCGACACCCAGCCCGACACCCTGGCCAGCGACACGGCCACCGGCATCGTGTTCAACCACATGGATGCGGGCGAATTTGCCCACGCCCTGCAGCGCGCCATGGCCCTGTACCGGCACCCCAGCCACTGGCAGCGCGTGCAGCGCGCCGGCATGCGCCAACGCTTTTCCTGGGACGTGGCCGCGCGGCACTACGCCGCGCTCTACCGCGAACTCATCGCCTCCTGAATACCCCTCTTGCTGAACACCCCATGACACAGACCGCTTGCTTTTCCTACGACAGCCCGCGCAACGACCTTGCTTCGCTCAAGCAGTCGATCGCCAACAAACTCGTGTTCACCGTGGGCAAAAACCCTGCCGCCGCCCGCCCTGAAGACTGGCTGCACGCGGCCGCCTACGCCGTGCGCGACCGCCTGGTGGAGCGCTGGATGCGCACCACCCGCGCCCAGTACGAACAGGACGCCAAACGCGTGTACTACATGTCGATGGAGTTCCTGATGGGCCGCGCCTTTGACAACGCCATGCTGGCGCTGGAACTGCGCGACACCCTCAAGCAGGCGCTGAGCGAACTGGGCGCCGACATCGATGTGGTGGCCACGCTCGAACCCGACGCGGCGCTGGGCAACGGCGGCCTGGGCCGCCTGGCTGCCTGTTTTCTGGACGCCATGGCCACGCTGGGCATTGCCGGTTACGGCTACGGCATCCGCTACGACTACGGCATGTTTCGCCAGACCATCGTGAACGGCCAACAGGTGGAGGCACCCGATTACTGGCTCACCCACGGCAACCCCTGGGAATTTGCGCGGCCCGAGGTGGTGTACCGCGTGCAGTTTGGTGGCCATGTGGTGCAAGAAGGCCCCAAAGACGCGCCGCGCCACCGCTGGGTGGACTCGCACGACGTGCTGGCCATGGCCTACGACACCATCGTGCCCGGCTACGGCACCGACGCCACCAACACGCTGCGCCTGTGGTCGGCCAAGGCCACCGAAGAAATCGACCTTGGCGCCTTCAACCGGGGCAACTACTTCGAGGCGGTCGAGAGCAAGAACCACTCCGAAAACGTCTCGCGCGTGCTCTACCCGGACGACTCCACCCCGTCGGGCCGCGAGCTGCGCCTGCACCAGGAATACTTCTTCGTCAGCGCCAGCGTGCAAGACCTGCTGCGCCGCTACCTCAAAACCCACGACAACTTTGAGCAACTGCCCAACAAGGTCAGCATCCACCTCAACGACACGCACCCGGTGCTGGCCATTCCCGAGCTGATGCGCCTGCTGCTGGACCAGCACCACCTGCCCTGGGCCGACGCCTGGCGGCTGTGCCAAGGCGTGTTCTCGTACACCAACCACACCCTCATGCACGAAGCACTGGAAACCTGGCCGGTGGAGATGATGGGCCGCGTGCTGCCGCGCCACCTGCAAATCATTTACGACATCAACAGCCACTTTCTGGCCGAACTGGCGCACCTTGGCGTGCAGGTCCCCGAGCGGATTCGCCGGCTTTCGCTGATCGACGAGGTGGGCGAACGGCGCGTGCGCATGGCCTACCTCGCGGTGGTCACCAGCCATTCGGTCAACGGCGTCTCGGCCCTGCACTCGGACCTGATGCAGCAGTCCATCTTTGCCGACTTCGCCCACCTGTGGCCGCAGCGCTTCAACAACAAAACCAACGGCATCACGCCCCGGCGCTGGCTGGCGCAAGCCAACCCGGCGCTCGCCAGCCTGATCGACAGCCACCTGGGCAAAGCCTGGCGGCGCGACCTGAACCAGCTGCAAGCCCTGCGCCCGCTGGCCAACGACGCCGCGTTCAAACAGGCCTTTCGCGGTGCCAAACAAGCCAACAAGCGGCGCCTGGCCGACTGGCTGCAGCAGCACATGGGTCTGCAGGTCAACCCGCACGCGCTGTTTGACGTGCAGGTCAAACGCATCCACGAATACAAGCGCCAGCTGCTCAACCTGCTGCACGTGGTGGCGCGCTACCAGCGCATCCTGGCCCAGCCCGACGCCGACCACACGCCGCGCGTGGTGATCTTTGCCGGCAAGGCGGCTTCGGCGTACCACACGGCCAAGCTCATCATCCGGCTCATCAACGACGTGGCCAGCACCATCAACGCCGACCCGCGCGTGGGCGACCGCCTCAAGGTGGTGTTCGTGCCCAACTACAGCGTGAGCCTGGCCGAAATCATCATCCCGGCGGCCGACCTGTCCGAGCAGATCTCCACCGCCGGCACCGAAGCCTCGGGCACCGGCAACATGAAATTCGCCCTCAACGGCGCGCTCACCATCGGCACGCTGGACGGCGCCAACGTGGAAATCCGCGACAACGTGGGCGACGACAACATTTTCATCTTCGGCCACACCACGCCGCAGGTGCAGGCGCTGCGCAGCGCGGGCTACCAGCCGCGCCGTTTTCTGGACGAGCTGCCCGAGTTGCAAAGCGTGCTGGAGGCCATTCGCGACGGTGTGTTCAGCCCCGGCGAGCCGGCCCGCTACCACGCGATCTACGACATGCTGGTGAACTGGGGCGACCACTACCTGCTGCTGGCCGACTACGCCAGCTACGTGGCCACCCAGGACCGGGTGGACCAGGCCTTCCGCGACACCGACGCCTGGACGCGGCAGGCCATCCACAACGTGGCCGGCATGGGACCGTTTTCAGCCGACCGCACCATCGCCGAATACGCCCAGACCATCTGGCACAGCCAGCCGCTGGACAACCTGTCGCCGGGTGGGTGCTGAAGCGCACGCTGCCGAGCCCAGCGACACGACCCGGCCACAGCAGAGGGATGCCTGTTCGGTGATTTGATGTGGATGGAGTGGCTTAGGTTGGGTGAAAACACGGCATCACAGGGTGATGCCGCGCTGTTTCAGCACTTGCCGCAGCCGTTCGGCGTCGGGCAAACCCAAGCGCTCAAACACTGCCAAGGCATTTTTGAACAGCGCTTGCGCGGCTTCGTGCTCACCGGCATCAAACCGCTGAAATGCAATCTTCACCCATGTAACCGCCGCTTCGCGCACATCGCCCAGACGCTCGTAAACGGGCAGCTCGTTTTCTTGGCGGATGCGCAAGGCTTCATCCAGTTGGCCGCGCGCTTGCAAAATATCGGCGATCTTCCCCCAGGTAATGGCTGCTGAGCGCACATCGCCCAGACGCTCGAAAACGGGCAACAGCACTTCTTCGCGAATATGCAAAGCTTCATCCAACTGGCCGCGCGCTTGCAAAATGTCGGCGATCTGGCTACGGGTGATGGCCGCTGAGCGCACATCGCCCAGACGCTCGTAAACAGGCAATTCGTATTCTTGGCGGATACGCAAGGCTTCATCCAGCTGGCCCCACGCTTTCCAAATGTCGGCAATCAGTCCCCGCGTGATGGCGGCTGAATGCACATCGCCCAGACGCTCGTAAACAGGTAATTCTTGTTCTTGGCGGATGCGCAAGGCTTCATCCAGTTGTCCACGAACTTGCAGTATGTCGGCAATCTGACCCCGGGTGATGGCCACTGAGCGCTCATCGCCCAGACGCTTAAATACAGGTAATTGCTCTTCTTGGCGAATGCGCAAGACTTCATCCAGCTGCCCGCGCGCTTGCAAAATGTCGGCGATCTGACCCCGGGTGACGGCCTGCGCCCATGCGTCACCGCGCCGCAGATGCAGCGGCAACGCCACCGTCAGCCAGTGCTGCAAAGCAGCGTCGTAGTCACCCAGCGAAGCCAGCAAGCGCCCCAGTTCATCCACCGGGCCAACTTGCGCTTCATCATCCGGCGGTGGTGATGCGTTAAACCACTGTTGCAACTCGGCCACCCGCTCGCGCCGCTCTTGAAGCGTTCGCACATCGGGCGGAGCTGAATTGGTGGAGGGTGTGTGTGACACGCTGCGCACACCCTGCGGCAACACGGTCAGCGGTTGTTCCGTCCGAAAGCTGTACACCCCAGCGCGCCAGGCCCACAAATCGGGTGCGCCGTTGGCGGCGGCTTCAATGGCTTCGGCATCCAGCCAGAACAACAAACGTGCGGGAGCACTGCTCGCCAGCCGTTCGCGCCGCACATTAAAAGCTTCCCAATGCGCCGAATCAAACCAGCCGCGCTGCGCCAGCACATGCACCACGGTGCAACCTTTGGCATGGCGTTGCAAGGCCGTCTCCAAGGCGGACACATCGGGAATGGTGCGGTCCACCGGCAGGCGCGAGCTGTGCAGCCCGGCTTGGCGCAACACACGGTCCAGCGCCAGCAGCAGCCGCTCCCGCAACACATCGTCGGGCGCTTCGGCCAACAACCACTGGAAGCGCGGACCGTGCAGCAGGCTGCGCGTCAAGCGCAGAAAGTCGGGGCGGCAAGGCTCGGGCAGGCTGTCAGCCAGTTCACGGGCCAAGGCCGTGGCAGCGGCCAGGTCAGGTGCCGGTGGCATGGGCGCTGGGTGGTGTGGAGGAAACAGCAGCAGCGGGCTGCGCAGCTTGCTTCAGCAGGGACTGAGCCTGCAGGTAGCCCGCCAGCCGACGCACCACCGGATGGCTGCGGCGCCAGCCGCCATCGTTGTATTCCAGCAGCGCCAGGCGGTAAAGCAGTTCTTGGGCACGTTTGTCGTTGCCGCCGTGAATGGGGTTGGCATCCAGCTCAGCCAGCAAGGTGTAGTCCTCTGGACGCAAGAAGCGACGGTATTCCGAAGCCAGTTGGTTCAGCGCGTGGTCCACCACGGTGGCGTCGATGCGTTCATCAGCCCACTCGCAACACAGCTTGAGCAGGCGCAGCAACTCACGCGGATGGCCGCCGCAGTGCTCGACCAGGCGCTGGATCTGCACCTCCCCGGTATCCCCTTCCTCAAACAGACTGCGTGCCGCACGGTGCAGCAGCAGTTCGCGCAGCGCTGTCCAGCCCGGCTCCCACCGTTCACCCTCTTGGGTGTAGAGCTTGATCATGGGCAGCACGATGTCGGCATCAAGCTTGCCGCCCAGGCTGCCGTCGTACTTCAGGTGCAGCGGTGCGGTGTAAAGCGCCAGCGTCTGAATGGACAGCAGCTGTTCGGCGTCGTGAACGAAGAAGGCTTGCGTGTCGTCGCCGCGCATCTTGTCGGTGCCGTCGATGAGGAAGAGCACCCGCTCGGCCCGGCCTTTTACTTTCAGCAATTGCTCCACATGGCGAATCAAACCGCTGAAAGCCAGCGCCAGCGTGGTGAAGCGGTTGCGGATTTCCTGGCGCCATTCCGTCTTGCGGCTGGCCCCGGTGCGAAAGCTGGTGGTGAAGCTGGCCAACAGTTTGAGGATGCCGGGAATGCCGCCGCCCGCCTCCAACCCGGTTTTCAGCTCGGCGTTGAGTTCGCTGCTTTCGGTGCGGGTGCTCACGGCAGGGGCAAACCATTCGCGCAGCGGGCGCAACGCGTCCTCGTCCACGCCAAAGCCTTCGCGGGCCAGTTGTTCCAGCAGCGATTCGGCCATCGCCATCAACACCTCGCTGTACTGCAAGTTGTTGCGATCCAACTTGGCCAGCACATCCACCTCCACCACAAAGAAGTGCTTGGAGGCGTTGAACCGGCCCATGTAGCGCCGCAGTTCGGTGGTCTTGCCGCTGCCGATGTGACCAAAAAACAGCACATGTTTGTCGGTGGGCGCAAAGAATTTGTTGTTGCTGGGATTCCAGCCGAATTTGCGCGCCAGCCGGGTCATGGTCTGCTCGCTGCCCCTGGCCTCTTGCGTCGGCACATAGCGGGCGTCGCCATCCGGCAGGGCTTCCTCGTATTCGAGTTTGGCCATGACTTCGAGCGGGTTGTCGGGAGGGGTGTGGTTGTCCATTGCCGTATCGCTGCAAAACTTAAGGTAACGCGATTGTGTCCGACGGACACCGACATGGGCCAGCACCGCCTGCCGCAGTGGCCCTGCTTCACAACATCAACGCACGGCCTGGCGCTGCTCTTCGTCCACCACATCGTAAGACCCGAACACCTCGCGGGCCGAACGGGTTTCGGGCAGCACATACACAATGCCGTCCGTGCCCCGGAACGCCGGGCTCACCACGTTCTTGTAGAACAGCGCCGGCACGTTGATGCAGCCGTAGGAAATGCGGTTGTCCAATGGGCTCGGCGAGTCCAGGCGCTGCGCGCGGCGCTCGGTGGCGTTGCTGGTGATGACCGGGTGCAGCGAAATCGCGGCGTCGTAGTCCACCCAGAGAATTTCCTTGCCCTGGAGGTTGCGGTCTTGCGTGGCCACGAAGCGGCCGGCCGAGGTGGTGCGCTCTTCGGGCCGGATGCTGGACAGCTTGCGCTGGCCGATCCCGGGCACCGCCTCGTCGCCAATGGCCAGGCCCAGCAGCGCTGACGCCGCGCCCTGCAACTGGCCACGGGCGTCGAACACGAACACCCGGGCGTCCACCTTGTCCACCACCACGAAGGGCATACCACCGTTGTCGCCCGAATCCACCACCCAGTCCGCCACATGTCGGGCTTCGCGCGACGGCTCGGTCTGCCCAAAATGGGCCCGGGGGGCGTGGGGCCCAACCACCCGGGGCACGGACTGCCGCGCTGAAGCCAGGAGCGGTTGCGCCGCCATGGGCGCGGGCAGCTGCGCAACCACCGCTTCGGCCCACGCTGGCTGAGCAGCCAGCGTGATGAGCAGCAGACCCAGAGCCCATGGGCCTACCGGCGGATGTGCGCAAGCGCGCACCCAGTCCGACAACCCAGGGCGTTCCATGGTCTTGCCGCTCAATGCCGGTCCTGCTTGGGCGCGCGTTTGGGCGCCAGGTACGGCGTGGGTGGCACCTCGACGGGCTGGACCGCCGGCTGCACCATCGGCTGTACCACCGGAGGTGCGACAGGCTGCACCACCGTCACGACCGGTGGCGACACCGGTGGCACCAGCGCCAGCAGTTGCGGCGGCGTGTTGGCAGGCACCACCACCGGCGCCCAGGGCCGGTTCACCGGCGGCGTCACCACAGGGCCTTCGTAGGGGGTGTTGGGCAGCACATTGACCGGTGGCGCCACGACGACGGGCGTCACCGTCAAGTCACCCGGCTGGTAGACCGTGACGTAGTTCGACGGCACAAACGTGCCGCCCGCCGCGCTGCCGGGCGTGATGTCGATGGCATAAGGGCTGCCCACCACGGGTGCCGAGGCCACCGTGCCCGGGCTGGTTTCAACCACGCTGTCGATGGTGTCGCCATTCACCAGACCCTCCGCCGTGAAGGCCGACGGAGGCAGGGTGAGTGTTTGACCAAAGACTTTGGTCGCATCGTTGGCCGTCAACGTCAGGGCGACCGGCGTCACCGTCATCACACCGTTGACGTAGCTGATGGTGTAGTCGCCCGGGGTGAAGGTACCGCCGGTCGCGTCCGAGGGGACGATCGGGTACGGGCTGCCCGCCACGGGCGCCGTGGCCGGCGTGCCCGCGCTCACCAGCGTCGCGCTGCCGATGGTGTCGGCATTCACCAGTCCGCTGGACGTGAACTCGGTGCCGGTGAACGGGAATGCGGTGCCGTAGGGCTTGGTCTGGTTGTTGGCCGTCACCACCAGCGGTGCGGGAGTGATCACCATGGCACCGTTGACGTAGCTGATGGTGTAGTTGGCGGGGTTGAAACTGCCACCGGTGGCATCCGACGGAACAACCGGGTACGGGCTGCCCGCCACGTGGGCCGCGGCCGGTGCGCCTGCACTCACCAGCGTGGCGCTGCCGATGGTGTCGGCGTTCACCAATCCGGTGGAGGTGAACTCGGTGCCGGCAAACGCGAACGTGGTGCCGTAAGGCTTGGTCTGGTTGTCGGCCGTCACCACCAACGGTGCCGGTGTCACCACCATGGAACCGTTGACGTAGCTGATGGTGTAGTCACCCGGGGTGAAGGTACCGCCGGTCGCATCCGAAGCGACGATGGAGTAGGGGCTGCCCGCCACGGAGGCCGTGGCCGGCGTGCCCGCGCTCACCAGCGTGGCGCTACCGATGGTGTCGGCGTTCAACAACCCGCTGGACGTGAACTCGGTCCCCGTGAACGGGAACAGCGTGCCATAAGACTTGGTCTGGTTGTCGGCCGTCACGACCAATTGCGCCGGTGTGACCACCATGGCGCCGTTGACGTAGTTGATGGTGTAGTTGGCGGGGTTGAAACTGCCACCGGTGGCATCCGACGGGACAACCGGGTACGGGGCGCCACCCGCCACGTGGGCCGAGGCGGCTGCGCCGCTGCTGACCAGTGTCGCGCTGCCGATGGTTTCAGCGTTCACCAACCCGCTGGACGTGAACTCGGTGCCCGCAAACGCAAACACGGTGCCGTAAGGCTTGGTCTGGTTGTCGGCCGTCACCACCAGCGGCGCCGGTGTGATGTCGGCCGTGGTGTTCGCGGTCGAGTTCACGGTGTAGTTGCCCGCGTCGGCACCGGCCAAGCTCAGACCGGTGCCCGTCACCGTTTTGTTGTTGCCGGCGTTGGGGTCGTTGAACTGCGCCGTGCCGCCGGTGTAAATCACCGAGTCCCCCGCAAAGACCGTGGCCAGCGTGCGGCTGGCGATCACGGCGGCGTTGTTCCCGTCGTACAGCTTGTCGTCTGCCGTGATGCTGCCGACCAGCGCGGCTGGCGTGATCGTGCCCGCAGCGGTATTGACCGTGACGGTGTAGTTGTTCCCGCCGTTGCCGTCGTTCACCGAATAAGGGCCATCGGCGACCAGGGTGCTGCCCCCGGGGCCCATCACATCTTTGCTGGCGAAGGCCTGGGTCAGGGTGCCGTTCAGGGTGTCACCGGTTTGCAGGGCGAGCACGGTGGGCGTGCCTGTGGAGCTGGTGGTGCCGTTGTAGACGCGGGTGTCGGTGACTGCGTTGACCGACAGGGGCCGGCGCGTGATGTCGGCGCTGGCCTGGTAGGTGCCGGCCGCCATGCCGACCGGTGCGAACAGGTCAAAAACCGCGTTGGTGAAGGTGGTTTCAAAGGTGATCGGCTTGTCGGTGCCGACGTGTTTGGTGTCGAAATGGGCGTTGCTGACAGCGCCCAACGTGACTGCCGGTGTTATCCCAGCCTCGTCGGGCATCAGGCCACTGACGGTGGCGACCGTGGTGCCGTCGTACATTTTGTCGTCGCCTTGGCCGAACACCCAGGCCTTGGCGTCCAGCGTCCCGCCACCGGTCAGGTTCACACCGTAAGCGGCGATCTCAGCGGCCGTGCTGGCGTAGGTCACCGGGTTGAAACGGATGTTGAGCTCGCCGGTGGTGATCGTCAGGCAGTTGATGCCGCAGGTGATGGCCACGGTGCCCGCCAAAGCGCCCGGGCCGGTGCCGTCGTTGTCGGCGCGGAACACCATGTCGCCGGTGGTGACCGTGGAAGCAGCGCTCACCACGACGTTGTTGCCGGCCACGGCCGTGAGGTTGCCGGTGGTGATGGTGGTCGCCGCCGACAGGGCCACGTCGTTCACGGCGTTGAAGCTGAGGTTGCCCGTGGTGGTGGTGGTGGCCGCCGAGACGTTCACGTTGCGCCCAGCGTTGGCCGTGAGGCTGCCGTTGGTGCCGGTGACGGCCTGGTTGATGTTCACGTCGTTGAAGGCGTTCAGGACCAGCGCCGTGGCGGCGGTCCAGGTCACTGCGGCATCCACATTCACATCGCCGGCGGTGCCGGTGGCGCCCCCGCTGCTCTCCAGGGTCACGTTCGACGAATCCAGGTTCACGCTCAGTTGGGCGCCCGTGATGTCGCCGCCCGCAGCGGACACGTTGAAGTCGAATGGGTCGATCAACCACATGCCGGTGGTCCCGGCGCTCGCCAGCGTGGTGACGCGCGCGCCGTCGGCCACTTTCACATGCGCCGCCGAGGTTTCCACAAAGCCGCCATGACCGCCAGCAGGCGCTGACGCGTCGAGCGTGCCGCCCACCTGCACGGTGCCGCTTTGCATGCCGCCCATCAGCAAGATGGTGCCGCGCACGTTGTTCAGCGTCTGCGCCTGCACCATGCCGGTGTTGTTGACCGCGTTGGCCAGCAGGCTGCCCGCCACCTGGGTGGTCATGAGCACCTGCCCGCCGTCGGCGCGCAGCATGCCGCCGTTGTCCACCAGCGCATTCACCGAGCCCTGGTCCACCGTGACCTGCAGCAACCGGTCACCCGCCAGGTCCAGCGTGACGGCGTTGCCCGCCGCCAGCGCGACCGTGCCGAGCTGGGCCGCCACCACGCCCTGGTTGCTGACGTTCGCGCCCAGCAAAGCCACGTAACCGCCATCGGCGGCCTGGATGTGGCCCTGGTTCACCACCGAGCCCGCGCCCGCACCCGCAAACTGGTGGCGGTTCGCCGTGAAGTCGGCATCGCTGAGGGCCAGTGTGGACGCCACCAGCCCGCCCACGCTGACCGACGCGCCCTGGCCGAACAGGATGCCGTTGGGGTTGACCAGGAACACCTGACCGTTCGAGGTGAGGCTGCCCAGGATGCTGGAAGGGTCGGAGCCCACCACGCGGTTGAGCGCCACCGAGCTGCTGCCCGGTTGCACAAATTGAACCGAGTCGCCCGCCAGGATGCCAAAGCTTTGCCAGTTGATGGCGACTTGGGGCGTGGTCTGGGTGATCGTCATCTGGCCGGGCGTGCCGCCGATGGTGGCACTGCCAGACGACACCACACCGCCGGTGGGCTGGGCCTGCACGCCCGCGCCGCAGGCCAGCATGAGCGACACGGCCAGCACCTTGAGCCGGAAGTGGCCGCCCGTGCCCGCTGACGTGCAGGATGACATTTTCTTGCCCGCGCTGCGGGTGTTTTCAGCAACGGCCACACAGGTGCCGGTCTGTTCGTTCCAGATGGAGCGGTGAATGAGGTTCATGGATGACTTTCGGAAATGCTTCGACAAAGGGGCTTCTGCGCGGCGTCAGCGCCGCTGGGGCGCTGGCCAGGTGCTGAACCAGGTTCAGAAATACTTGACCGCCTGGACCCAGAAGCGGCCCGACTTGTCGGGCGCCGACTGGGCTGTTTCATTGCCCAGCTTGCGGGCGTAGAACGCCCGCACCATGAAGTTGTTGGTCTGCGACCAGTTCAGCCCCACACCCGCGCCGCTGAGGGTTCGGCGGTTGTCGCTCGCGTCCCAGGGGTTTTTGTTCAGGGTCACGGTGCCCGCGTCCACAAAGCCGATCAGCTGCATCTGCCCGGGAAAGGTCTGGGGCGTGGGCAGTTGCATGCGGGCTTCCAGCGTCACCACATAACCCTGGTCCGCATAGGCCTCGCCCGACGGGTAGGCGCGCACGCCGTACATGCCACCGAGCTCCATCTTTTCCGAGACGTCGAGGTTTTTCGAGGCCAGCTGGCCGTTGATGCCGGCGAACAGCGACACGCTGTTGCTCACGTTTTGCAGCCGCATGGCGCTGAAGGCCAGCTTGTTGAAGTGGCCTGCGGTTTGCGCCAGGGCGTAGCGGCTTTGCAATTCGGGCGTTTGCAGGTCGATGTTGCCGGTGGACCAGGCCAACGAATAACCGCTCAGGCCGCCACCGCCGAGCGTGTCCCGGTGGTCGCCGCGCAGGCTGGCCGTCAACACCTGCGCCTTCTTGTCGGCCACCAGCATGCTCAGGTCGCTCGGGTTCTTGTCCTGAAACGTCTTGTGGTCCAGGGACAGGCCGGCGTACAAATTGGTGTTGCGCGAGCGAATCAGTGGGTAGCGGCCATACAGGCTGGCGACTTGGGCGGTGCCGTGAGCGCCTGTGGCAGCGAATTCTTTGCCCAGTTCGTAGTCCAGCCAGCTGTACGCCGCGCCGACCGTGGCCCGGCCCAGCTGCAACTGGTAAGAGGCCCGGGCGTAGTTCAGGCCCTTGCCCGACGTCAGCACACGCAGCGAAGCCACGTCGCCGAGTCCGGCCGCGTTGTTCAGGTTCACCGTTGCGCCCAGGCGGTATTCGCCCGTGTAGCGGTTGCCGGCGTTGTCGGCATCGATGCTGCCCGTGACCCGCTGCCCCGGCGTGACGTCCACGATCAGGTCGGACGCGCCCACCGAGGCGCCCGGCGCCAGGGTCGAGCGGACGTTCACGCCCGGGATGTCCGACAGCAGCAGCAAGCGGCTTTCCAGCGGCGCAATGGCCACCGTGTCACCGCTCTGAATGCCCGCCAGCTGGCTGTGCACCAGGCTGTCCGACAGGTTGCTCTGGTTGCGCACCGTGATCTGGCCGTACTGGCCTTCGATCACCGCGATGGTGACGGCGCCGTTCTGGATCTCCTGCGCGGGCAGGTAGGCCTGGGCCACAAAGTAGCCTGCGCTGCGGTAATGCTGGGTGATGTTCTGTGCCATGCCGCGCAGTTCGCCCAGCGACAGCTCGCTACCGGGCCGAAAGCCGGTCAGGGCCAGCAGCTCGGCTTCGGTGTAGACGCGGGCTCCGGTCACCTGCAGGCGGTTGACGGTGATCTTGGCCGCATCGGACGCTGGTGTGGCCGGGGCGACACGGGGTTCAATGCGGATGGCGGGTGCGGCTTGTTCCGGTGCGGGCGCTGGCGGAATTTGCTGCAACTGGCTGCCCGCGCTGGGCAGCTGTTGGGCCAAGACACCCTGGCTCAGGGCCAGGAGGGCCACAGGCAGCAGGTGGTTTTTGAGCATGGGCTGGCTCAGGAACGGACCGCGGCCCGGCCTGGGCGTGCGCACGGTGGTCTTGGACGGTCGTTGGCGCGCGGTGGCGAAATGGGTCATGGCAGGTTCCTGGTGTGACGAGAAGGGGTGGGTCTTCACACCAGTCTGCGGGCCCCGTGACCTGCTGTCTGTGCACTGGCGCACAGTCACCCCAGCGCAGCCATGCTGCATCCTTCACGCCAGGTCCTGCCAGGACCTCAGCCCAGCCGCTCAGTTCTTCAGGAAGCTGCCGTGATCGGGGGCAAAGCAAGCGTGCAGCGGCAGCAGCGCACCGCCCAGAGCGCCCGCGTCGGAGCCGATGCTGCCCTGCTCCAGCCGGGGCATGGGTTGCAGGCCTTCCCAGTTGTAGGCTTTTAGGGCTTCGCTGGTGCGCGCCAGCAGGTTGCCCAGCAAATCGGGCGCCACCGCGCCGTCCATCACCACCGCGTCAACGTCCAGAAAAGCGGTGCCCGCCACAATGCAATGCGCCAGCGCCAGCGCAGCGCGCTCCAGCCATTCCTGGGTGTAAGGCAGCCAGGGGGCTTGCAAGGCGCGCGCGTCGTAGGCGGCCATGGGGTCGAGTGCGTGTTCGCGAAAGCGCTGCTCCAGGTCCCACAACGAGGCTTGGCTCACCAACTGCGGCGGCACCTCGCGCCCCTGCGACACCTGCAACGGCAGCGACGCGACAGCGCCCGCGTTGCCGTGCGCGCCCCGGTGCAGGTGCGAATGGATCACCAGGCCACCGCCCACAAACGTGTCCATGAACAGATACAGGAAACTGCCAATGTCGCGGCCGCGCCCTTGAAACAGCTCGGCCACGCAAGCGGCGGTGGTGTCTTTGGCAAAGCTCACGGGCAGGTCGGTCAGGGACTGCACTTCGGCGGCCAGGTCGATGTGATTCCAGGCCTGCGACTGTGCCTCGGTCAGACCCAGCATGCGGTGCCAGCCGCCCAGCTGAAAGGGGGCGGCCACCCCCACGCCCACCACGCGGTCGCGCAGCGGGCCCAGGTCTTCCAGCAGGCGGTTCAGGTTGGCCTTGATGGCCGGCAACAACACGGGAATGTCGGGGAACGGGTAGTTCAGTACCAGGCGCTGGCGCACCCGGCCGGTGAAGTCCACCAGCAGCCAGTCGGCCCCGCGCCGGCCGATCTTGATGCCCACGGCGAACGCCCCGTCGGGGTTCAGCCCGATCGGCACCGAAGGCTGTCCCACGCGGCCACGCACCGGGGCTTCGCGGGTGAGCAACTGGTCTTCGTCCAGCCGGGCTGTGATCAGGCCGATGGTTTGCGCCGTCAGGCCGGTGAGGCGGGCCAGCTCGGCCTTGGGGCAGCTGCCGTGGGTGCGCAGCGCCTGCAGCACCACCCGCTCATTGAACTGGCGCATGCCCACTTGGTTGGATCCGCGCGGGCGCAAGGGGGCCGGATCGGGGCTGGGTTCGACGGGTTCGAGAACAGGGGATTCGGCCAAGTCATTCATGGTTTGTTCAACGACGGTCCCTAAGTTGGGCTTGATAGACAGCCTTGACTGTAGCCTGAGCTTCGACGTAGCCGGAGCTTGCAGCTCCGGATTTGACTGGAGCTGGAAGCTCCAGCGACGTCTGGCTACGCCACCAGGGCTTCGCTGATCACGCCTTTGTGCAGGATGAAGTTGCCCCAGGGCTGCAGCTCGCCGGTGACCACAATGGCGTAAGCAATCGACACCTGGTCGTAAAACGCGTAGCGCTCCACGGCTTCCACGCCGGTGCCCGCTGGCAAATGGGTTTGCAAATGCGCCACCACCTCGCGCTGCAAGCCGCTCAGGTACGGCGCCTCGGTGCCGCCCACCTGCATGCAGGCCACGGGGTGGGTCACGTCGGCGGCCAGCGGCAGCAGGCTGGTGACGGCCTGCACCGTGCGCAGCATGCCCACGCCGGGCAGCCGCACGATGGGTTTGCCCACGCCCAGGCTCATGGCGGTGAAGTTGGCATCGGCCAGCACCAGGGTGTCGTCGTGGCCCATTTCGGCCATGATTTTCAGCAGCTCGGGGCTGAGAATGGGGTCAATTCCTTTAAGCAAGGCAGTCCTCCGGCAGTTCGGCGGCGCTCTTGGCACCGGTCATCACGGCCACGGTGTCGCTCATGCTGATTTTTTTCGGGTTGACCACCGCTGCGCGCTTGCCCAGGCGGGCAATGTGGATGCGGTCGGCAATCTCGAACACATGCGGCATGTTGTGGCTGATCAAAATGACGGGCAGCCCCTTGTCGCGCACGCGGCGGATCAGCTCCAGCACCATGTTGCCCTCTTTCACACCCAGCGCGGCGGTGGGCTCGTCCATGATCACCACGTGCTGGGCAAACGCCGCCGCACGCGCCACGGCCACGCACTGGCGCTGGCCGCCCGAGAGCGTTTCCACCGCTTGCGTCATGCTGCGGATGCCGACTTTCAGGTCGTTCATGCGCGAGATGCTCTCTTCCAGCATTTTCTTTTTGTCCATCATGCGCAGCACCTGGCCCATGAAGCCGGTGCGCAGAATTTCGCGGCCCAGAAACAGGTTTTCGGCAATCGTCATGGCCGGGGCCACGGCCAGGTCCTGGTAGACGGTTTCAATGCCCGCGCGGCGCGCGTCGATGGGGCTGCGAAATTTGGCCGACTGGCCGTCCAGAAAAATCTCGCCCTCGTCGGGAATGGTGGCACCGGCCAGGCATTTGATGAGGCTGGATTTGCCCGCACCGTTGTCGCCAATCACGGCCATGATTTCTCCGGCGCGCAGCTCGAAGTCGGCACCGTCCAGGGCGGTGACTTGGCCGTAGCGTTTGACCAAGCCTTTGGCCTGGATCACCAACTGGGATGAAGATTGGGGGCTCATTACCGGACTCCTTTGCGGGACATTTGGTCGGTCATCACCGCCAGAATCACCAAAATACCGGTGACCAGAATTTGGTACACCGACGACACGCCCATGAGCGTGAGGCCGTTGCGGAACACGCCCACAATCAGCGCCCCCACCAGCGTGCCCAAAATGATGCCGCGCCCACCAAACAGGCTGGTACCGCCCAGCACCACGGCGGTGATGGCGTCGAGGTTTTCGGTCTGCCCGGCGTTCGGGTCACCGGCGCCAATGCGCGCCACACTCAGCAGCGAGGCAATGCCGTAAAACACACCGGCCAACACGTACACGCCCAGCAGCACCTTGTCGGTGGAAATGCCGGTGAGGCGGGTGGCTTCGGGACTGTTGCCCACGGCGTAGATGTGGCGCCCGGGCGCGGTTTCGCGCAGGAACAGCCACGTAATCAGGTACAGCGCCAGCATGAGCACCACGCCATAGAGCACGTTGGTCTCGCCAATGCGGAACGAGTTGCCCAGCCAGGTCATGCCTTCCGAGACTTCGGTGATGGTCTGTGAGCCCGAATACAGCTGGGTGATGGCGAACGCAATGTTCAGCGTACCCAGCGTGACGATGAAGGGCGGCAGCTTGGCCTTGGTGACCAGCAGCCCGTTGACCAGACCAAAACCCGCCGTGGCGGCAATGCCCAGGGTGATGGCGACCGGGGCCGATAGCCCAAAGTCGGCGGCCATTTTGGTCATGACGATGCTGCCCAGCGCCATGATCATGCCGCACGACAAATCAATGCCGGCGGTGAGAATGATGAGGGTCTGGCCAATGGCGATGGTGCCCACCACCATGACCTGCTGCAGGATCAGCGAAAAGTTTTGCAGCGTCAGAAAGCGGTCGCTCTGGGTCGCGAAGAAGCCGCAGGCGACGATCAGGGCAATAAACGGCCCCAGGGTGCCCATGGGCGGTAATTTGGCTTTGAGGGTGTTCATGGCGGTGGCCCGTCCAATCAGAGGAAAAAAGGTTGCAGCAGCACCCGGCACGAGCCCGGGTGCTGCCCATGATGGCCCGTCTGACGCAGGCTTATGGGATCCAAAAATACAAACGGTGCAAGCGAGAAATGCCTTCTGCTGAAGCACCCAGGGCGATCGAGGCACGTGATATACCCCAACCCAGGGGCACCAAGGGTCCGGCTTTGCCGGCCCAAGGTGCCGTCCCCCCTCCCGCCGCAGGTGAGAGAGGGGGGAAGCCGCGTCAGCGGCGCAGGGGGGTGATCCCTACTTTTTATTTATTCCCCCAGCACAGGTCCATGCCGGTTTTCACGTCTTTGCTGTCCACACCCGCCACCGCTTTGGCGGCAATCAGGGTCACGCCGGTGTCGGTGTAGCCGCTGACTTTTTTGCCGGTCTTGGCGTATTCCACGCCAGCGGCCACACCCATGGAGGCCATGCGCAGCGGGTATTGCTGGCTGGTGGCGCTGATCACGCCAGCGCCCACGTCCTTGATGCCCGCGCAGCCACCGTCCACCGACACAATGACCACACCTTTTTCCTTGCCAGCGGCCTTCAGTGCCTTGTAAGCACCGGCGGCTGCGGGTTCGTTGATGGTGTACACCAAGTTGATGTTGGGGTTTTTCTGCAGACAGTTTTCCATGCCGGTCTGGCCTTTGGCGGCGTCGCCGAAGCTGTCGGCCATGCAGGCCACGCCAGCGGCTGCGCCACCCAGGTTGTTGCTGGATGCGTCGGGCGCGGCCAGGCCAAAACCCTTCAGGAAACCGTTGTGGCGCTGCGCGCCCACCGGGTGGCCGGGAAACAGGTCGAGCGTGGCAATGACGGCAGGCTTGCCGCCCAGAGCGGCCTTGGCGTACTGGCCGATCAACACACCGGCCTTGTAGTTGTCGGTGGCAAACAGGCCGTCCACAGCGCTCACCGGGTCGGTCGGGCTGTCCAGCGCGATCACTTGCACGCCCTGGGCCTGTGCCTTCTTGATGGCGGGGATGATGGCCTTGGCATCGCTGGGGGTGATCAGGATGGTCTTGGCACCGGCGGCGATCATGTTTTCCATGGCCGTCACCTGCCCGGCGTTGTCGCCGTCGGTCTTGCCCGCAGCGGACAACAGCTTGGCGCCCAGCTTCTTGGCTTCGGCGGTGGCGCCTTCCTTCATCTTCACGAAGAAGGGGTTGGACTCGGTCTTGGTGATCAAGCCGATCACGGGTTCAGCGGCAGAAGCCATGCCCACGGCCAGGGCCAGGGCGGAAAACACGAATGCAGGGGCGATTTTTTTCACAGAAGTCTCCTAAAGGGGTGGATGGTCGTCAACAGGAACCGGGGGACACAAACCTCAGCAGCCCACCTCTTCGGGTTTTTACGCTGTGCGCTGCGGAGTGATTAAACTATATTTCGAAACTGGTTAATAAATCAATTGGATTTAGTTATGGTTTTCCCTACCCTTCCTCACCCCATCCAAGTCGCCACCGCTGGCGAAGCCCTGATCGACCTCATCCAGGAAACCGACGGGCGCATGCGCCCCTGCGACGGCGGCGCGGTCTACAACCTGACCCGTGCGCTCGGCCTGCAAGGCGTGGGCACGCTCTACCTGAACCCCTTCTCGTCCGACCGCTTTGGGCGCGGCCTGGCCCACGGCATTCACCAGGCCGGTGTGGCGCTGGCGCAGCCCGTGCCGGTGCACCAGCCCACCTCACTGGCGGTGGTGGGCATCGACGCTGAAGGCAAAGCCAGCTACAGCTTCTACCGCGACGGCGTGGCCGACCGGCAGGTGAACGCCACCGACATGAACCGGCACTGCGCCGAGCACGCTGCGTTGTCGGTGGTGGCCACCGGTTGCCTGGCCTTGGTGTCCGACGACAGCGACAAATACCTGCCCTGGCTACAGGCGCAGCGAGACGCGGGTCGGCTGGTGGCGGTGGACGCCAATCTGCGCCCGGCCATCGTGCCCGACATGGCGGCTTACCGGGCCAGCGTCATGGCCGCACTGGGCCAGGCCCATGTGGTGAAGGTGAGCGACGACGATCTGGTGACGCTGGGCTTTGACCACGCCGACCCACTGGACGGCGCCCGCGCCCTGCTCGCCCAGACCTGCGCCCACTGGCTGGCGCTCACGCTCGGCCCCAAAGGCGCCGTGCTGCTGGCACGCGACGGCGCCGCCTGGCACGCCACCGAACAACAGCCGGTGACCGTGGCCGACACCGTGGGCGCGGGCGACTGCTTTTTTGCCGGCCTGCTGGCCGCCCTGCTGGAGCGCCCCGCCATGCAGGCCGCGCGCTGCGCCGACGATCTGGCGCTGGACGCCAGCGACGTGCAACACATCCTGGGCCGTGCGGTGGCCAGCGCCAGCCTGTGCGTGCAGCAAACCGGCTGCGTGCCGCCCACCCTGCCCCAGGTGGTGGCGCGCGTGGCGCAAATGCCGCCGCTGTTCCAGGCGCTGTAGCGCGCCGGCCAGAGCGCAGCCACCGCGCATCGTGGGTCGGTTCGCAAAAAAAGAATTGTTTATGTAATTTGATTACATTAGAATTCTCACATTCAAGTAACTAAGTTAGAGACATGAGCACCTCCACATCCCGCCCCACACCGGCTGCGCCGCTCGATTTGGTGATCTTTGGCGGCGTGGGCGACCTCTCGGTCCGCAAGCTGCTGCCCGCGCTGTACATGGCGCACCTGCACAACAACCTGCCCGCCGCCACACGCATCCACGCCCTGGGCCGCCAAGTGTGGGAGCGCAACGAATTCGTGGCCTTTGTTCAGGAAAAGGTGCGCGGCTTCATTGAAGACAAAGCCTTCATCGACGCCGCCTGGGTCAGCTTCCTGGAGCGGCTGAACTACGTCAGCGTGGACGCCACGCAGGCCCCAGACTTTCACACCCTGGCCGCGGCCCTGCAAGGCGGCTCGGACCGCGTGTACTACCTGGCCACCGCGCCCAGCCTGTTCGTGGGTATCTGTGCGAATCTGCACAGCGCCGGCCTGATCGACGAGCGCGCCCGCGTGGTGCTGGAAAAACCGCTGGGCCACGACCTGGCCTCGGCGCGCCAGATCAACGACGACGTGGGTCGCTATTTTCAAGAGCAGCAGATCTTCCGCATCGACCACTACCTGGGCAAGGAAACGGTACAAAACCTGATGGTGCTGCGCTTTGGCAACACCATTTTTGAGCCGCTGTGGCGCAGCCCTTACATCAAGAGTGTGCAGATCACGGTGGCCGAGAGCGTGGGCGTGGGCAGCCGCGCCGGGTTTTACGACGGCACCGGCGCCATGCGCGACATGGTGCAAAACCACCTGCTGCAATTGCTGTGCATCGTAGCCATGGAGCCGCCGGTGTCGCTCGACCCCGACGCGGTGCGCGACGAAAAACTCAAGGTGCTGCGCTCGCTGCGCCCCATGACCATGGCCGACGTGGCGCGCGACACGGTGCGCGGCCAATACAGCGCCGGAGCCTCCAACGGCGACGCTGCCCTGGGCTACCTGCAAGAGGACAACATTCCCGACGGCAGCACCACCGAAACCTTTGTGGCGCTCAAGGCCCACATCAACAACTGGCGCTGGGCCAACGTGCCGATCTTCTTGCGCACCGGCAAGCGCATGGCGGCACGCCAGTCTGAAATCGTCATCGAATTCGCCGATCTGCCGTTCACCATCTTCCAGGACTCGCCGCACCAGTCGGTCAACCGGCTGATGATCCGCCTGCAACCCGAAGAGCACATCCAGCTGCAGATGATGGCCAAAGAACCCGGCAGCGGCATGAAGCTGCGTCCGGTGAACCTGAACCTGGACCTGGAAACCGCGTTTTCCGAGCGCCGCGCCGAAGCCTACGAGCGCCTGCTGATCGACGTGATCAAAGGCCGCCTGACCCACTTCATGCGCCGCGACGAACTCGAAGCCGCCTGGACTTGGGTGGAACCCATCATCAACGGCTGGCAACAACTGAACGACAAACCCAAGGCCTACACGGCGGGCAGCTGGGGGCCGGCGGCGTCGTCGGCGCTGATGGCGCGCGAGGGGTCTTCGTGGGTGGAAGAGTCGTGAATGTGGGGCGCTGCTTGGCCTCTATGGAACTGGCAAGCAAGCGGTATTCAGCTCCTTCCCCCTCTGGGGGAAGGTTGGGATGGGGGCCAGCGTGGGACAGCATGTGCCTGCAACGCAAAACCCCATACAGCAGCCCCCGGAGAGCCCCCACCCCCGCCCTCCCCCAGAGGGGGAGGGAGCAAGACATTCCAGCACGGCGCTGCCTTGCTCTCTCGCCCCTCTGGGGAGAGGGCTGGGGTGAGGGGCACGCCCGCTCATTGGCCCGCAAGAAATGAACACACCCTGACATGAACACCCCCCCAACCGAACACCCCCAAGCCACCCCCGCCGCGCTGGCCGCACACATCGCCAACGCCCTGCGCAACGCCATCGCCGAGCGCGGCCAGGCCAGCCTGGCGGTGTCGGGTGGCAAGTCGCCGATTGCGCTGTTTGAAGCCTTGCGCACCCAGCCGCTGGACTGGCAAAAGGTCACGGTCATTCTGGTGGACGAGCGTGTGGTGCCACACGACCACGCCGCCAGCAACACCGCCCTCGTGCGCCAGCACCTGCTGCAAGACGGCGCAGCCGCCGCCCGCTTCGTACCGTTTTTTGACGAACCGCCACCGGCCCTGAGCGCCGTGGTGCTCGATGCCCTGGCCGAGCAAGCCAAACAGCGACTGGCCGACCTGCCCTGGCCGCTGGACGTGGCCGTGTTGGGCATGGGCGAGGACGCCCACACCGCTTCGCTGTTCCCCGGCGCGCCTGGCTTTGCCCGCGCCATCGCCACCGACCAGCGCCTGGCCTGGGTGGTGCCCGACACCGCGCCGCACGCGCGCCTGAGCCTCACGCTCAGCGCCCTGCTCGCCGCGCGCGAGCTGCTGCTCTCCATCGCCGGTGAATCCAAGCTCGCCGTGTACCACCGCGCCGCTGAACAAGCCCACGAAACGCTCCCCATTTCTCTCGTGCTGAACCAGTCCCAAACGCCCGTCAGCGTCTGGATCGCCTAACCCGAACAGAACGGAACACCCCATGTCCACACCGCTGAACACCACCCTCGCCCTGGTCACCCAACGCATCACCGAGCGCAGCGCCGGCCCGCGCGCCGACTACCTGAACACCATGGCCACCAACGCCAAGGCGGGCACCCAGCGCGCTGGCATGGGCTGCGCCAACATGGCCCACACCACCGCCGCCCTGCCCACCGCCGACAAGCTGAAAATCCACGCCGAACGCACGCCGCATGTCGGCATCGTCAGCGCGTACAACGACATGCTCTCGGCCCACCAACCCTACGAGCACTACCCCGAACTGCTGCGCAGCCACGCCCGCACACTGGGCGCCACCGCCCAGATGGCCGGTGGTGTGCCCGCCATGTGCGACGGCATCACGCAGGGCGCGGCGGGCATGGAACTCTCGCTGTTCTCGCGCGACGTGATTGCCCTGTCCACCGCCGTGGCGCTGTCGCACAACGTGTTTGACGCGGCGCTGATGCTCGGCGTGTGCGACAAAATCGTGCCCGGCCTGTTCATGGGGGCGGTGCAGTTTGGCCACCTGTCCACCGTGTTTGTGCCTGCCGGCCCCATGACCAGCGGCCTCTCGAACGACGCCAAGGCCAAGGTGCGCCAGCAATACGCCCAAGGCTTGGTGGGCCGCGAGGCGCTGCTGGACAGCGAAGCCCAGGCCTACCACTCGCCCGGTACCTGCACCTTTTA
Organism: Hydrogenophaga sp.; assembly: GCF_030656115.1. Lineage (GTDB taxonomy): Bacteria > Pseudomonadota > Gammaproteobacteria > Burkholderiales > Burkholderiaceae_C > Hydrogenophaga. Next base: position 19,965 of record NZ_JAUSOO010000123.1, on the reverse strand, counting down.
CGGCACCGCCAACAGCAACCAGATGCTGATGGAGATCATGGGCCTGCACCTGCCCGGCTCGTCGTTCATCAACCCCGGCGTGGCGCTGCGCGAAGCCCTCAGCAAAGCCGCGCTGCAACGCGCCCTGATCAACACCGGGCGCGGTGGCCAACCGCACATTCGGCTGGCCGACATCGTCAATGAGAAAACCGTGGTCAACGGCATCGTCGGTCTGTTGGCCACCGGCGGCAGCACCAACCACACCATCCACCTGATCGCCATGGCCCGCGCCGCCGGTGTGCTGATCGACTGGGACGACTTCGCCGAACTCTCCGCCGTGGTGCCTCTGCTGGCCCGCGTCTACCCCAACGGCAGCGCCGACGTGAACCACTTCCACGCCGCTGGCGGCATGGGCTTTTTGATGCGCGAACTGCTGGCCAACGGTCTGTTGCATGGCGACGTCAACACCGTGATGGGCTTTGGCCTGAGCGCCTACACCCAGGAACCCTGGCTGGACGGCGACACGCTGGCCTGGCGCGACCTGCCCGCGCTCAGCGGCGACACCACGGTGCTGCGCCCGGTGACCGCGCCCTTCAGCGCCGACGGCGGCCTGCGCCTGCTCAAAGGCAATCTGGGCCGCAGCGTGGTCAAGGTGTCGGCGGTGAAACCCGAACACCGCGTGGTGCGCGCCCAAGCTGTGGTGGTGAGCGACCAACAAGACCTGCTGGCCCTGTTCAACGCCGGCCAGCTGGAAAAAGACCTGATCGCCGTGGTGCGCTACCAGGGCCCGCGCGCCAATGGCATGCCCGAACTGCACAAGCTCACGCCACCGTTGGCCGTGTTGCAAGACAAAGGTTTCAAGGTCGCGCTGGTCACCGACGGGCGCATGAGCGGCGCCTCAGGCAAGGTGCCCGCCGCCATCCACCTCAGCCCCGAAGCCCTGGCCGATGGCCCCATTGCCAAGGTGCAAGACGGCGACTGGATCACGCTGGACTGCGAGCGCGGCGTGTTGCAACTGGAGGTGGACGCCGACACCCTGGCCGCACGCAGCGTGACCCACCCCGACCTGCGCCACAACGCCCACGGCACCGGGCGCGAGCTGTTTGGGCTGTTCCGTGCGCATGCCAGCACGGCGGAATCGGGCGCGTCGCCGTTGTTTGGCCAGCCGTTTTGATGCCGACCCCCAAGCCGGGGAGCGCCCCCACCCCAACCCTCCCCCAGCGGGGGAGGGAGCAAGACAGCCGCCCCGCCAAACCCCTCCCCGCTCCCACCCCTTCCCCCTCTGGGGGAAGGCTGGGATGGGGGCCAGCGCTTGAGAACCACCCCTCAACGTTTTCACCCAGCCAGCCAAACCATCCCTGAAAAACGGCAGCACACCACCACCCCAAACCACACCCCACCCCCATGACAACCACCTGCTTCACCCGCCCCGCCTTCGCCGCCCGCGTCGTACCCGTCATCGTGCTCACCGACCCGGCCCATGCCGTGCCACTGGCCCATGCGCTGCTGGAAGGGGGCATTGACGTGATGGAAATCACCCTGCGCTCCGACGCCGCCCTGGCCAGCATCGAAGCCGTGGCCAAGGCTGTGCCGCAGATGCACCTGGGCGCGGGCACCGTCACCCGCGTGGCCGAGGTGCAGCACGTGATTGACGCCGGGGCCACTTTCGCCCTGTCGCCCGGCTGCACCGACGCGCTTTTCGAAGCCGTCAAGACCGCGAACCTGCCGTTCATCCCCGGCGTCATGACCCCCGGCGAGGTGATGCACCGCCGTGAACAAGGCTTCAGCCTCATGAAACTCTTCCCCGCCCAACAAGCCGGTGGCCTGGGCATGCTCAAAGCGCTGGGCGCGCCCATCCCCGACGTGGCGTTCTGCCCCACCGGCGGCGTCAGCCCCGAGAACCTCAAAGATTTCTTGAACCTGCCCAACGTGGCCATGGCCGGGGGCAGTTGGCTCACCCCCGCCCAGGCCCTGGCGGCAGGCGACTGGAAAAAAATCACCCAACTGGCCCGGGAAGCCACGGCCATCGCAAACGGATAATCCTTGGGCACAGCGCCTCGCCGTCTGGGCTTTGTCAGCACACCTTGCACCTGTCCATCCATTCAAGCCCTGATGGCAACCGTCCCACCCACCGCACCAGCCCTGCGACAGGCACCGGGCCAGCGGTCCACCGATGCACCGACCCATGACCACACCCACCCAACTCCCCGCTTGGCAACAGCTTGAAACCCTGGCCGCAGCGCCCCAGCCCCACCTGCGCGACCGCCTGGCCAGCCCCAGCCGCGAACAGCAGATGCAGGCCAGCGCCGCCGGCATCCACATCGACTACAGCCGCCAGGCGCTGGACAGCGCCGTGTGGGACACCCTGATCGAGCTGGCCCAGCAGGCCGGCGTGCAAGCCCAGCGCGACGCCATGTTCCGCGGCGACATCATCAACACCAGCGAACAGCGCGCCGTGCTGCACGTGGCCCTGCGCGGCACGCCCGGCGCCACCGGCAGCGAGGCACCCTGGGGCGACGCGGTGCAGCAGCTCGTGCAGACGGAGCTGAGCCGCGTTTGCGCCTTCGCCGAGCGCGTGCGCGCCGGCGAGGTCAAAGGCAGCACCGGCCTGGCCATCACCGACGTGGTGAACATCGGCATCGGCGGCTCCGACCTGGGTCCACGCATGGCCGCCGACGCGCTGGCCCCGCTGTGCAGCGATGGCGCAACCGGCGTGCGCGTGCACTTCGTCAGCAACCCCGACGCCTGGGCCTTGCACAGCACCCTGCGCGGCCTGAACCCGGCCACCACGCTCATCATCGTGGCCAGCAAAACCTTCACCACCCAAGAAACCATGACCAACGCCGCCTCCGCCCGGCGCTGGCTGCAAGACGCCGGCATCGAAGGCGCGGCGCAGAGCCCGCACCTGGTCGCCATCACCGCCGCACCCAACAAATCCGGCGCAGCGGGCTACCCGGCAGAACACACCTTCACCTTCTGGGACTGGGTGGGCGGGCGCTACTCCCTCTGGTCGGCGCTCGGCCTGCCGCTGGCCATCGCCATCGGCGCGCCTGCCTTCCGCGAATTTCTGGCCGGCGGCCAGGCCATGGACACGCACTTTCGCAGCGCCCCGCTGGCGCAAAACCTGCCCGTCATCCTGGCCCTGAGCGGCATCTGGAACCGCAACTTTCTGCACTGCCCCACGCAGCTGCTGTCCACCTACCCCAGCCGCCTGGTGCGCTTTGCGCCCTTCGTGCAGCAAATGGACATGGAAAGCAACGGCAAACGCATGCGCAAAGACGGCCAGCCGGTCGATGCCGACACCGGCCCCATCGTCTGGGGCGGCCTGGGCATCGACGGCCAACACGCCTACTTCCAGCTGCTGCACCAAGGCACCCACCGCGTGCCGGTCGAATTTATTGGCGTTGAAACCGAAGACACACCCCTGCCCCTGGCCGCCGAGCACCACCGCGTCGTCAACCTCAACCTGCGCGCCCAAGCCCAGGCCCTGGCCCTGGGCCGCAACGAAGCCGACACCTTACAGGCCCTCATGGCCGAGGGCATGAGCGCCGAGCAGGCCGAAGTATTCGTCAGCCAGCGCAGCTTTGCGGGCGATGTGCCCAGCAGCACCCTGTGGATTGACGCCCTCACCCCGCACCGCCTGGGCACGCTGATCGCGCTGTACGAACACAAGGTGTTTGTGCAAGCCGCCATCTGGGGCATCAACGCCTACGACCAGTGGGGCGTGGAACTGGGCAAAACCATGGCCAAGGCGATGGAAAAGCAGTGACCGCCATGCGCATCGCCCTCATCGCCCACGACCGCAAAAAAGACGACATGGTGGCCCTGGCCACCGAATTCGCGCCGCTGCTGCGCCAACACAGCCTCATGGGCACCGGCACCACCGGCGGGCGCCTGCAAACCGAAGTCGGGTTGAGCGTGGAACGCCTGCTCAGCGGCCCGCTGGGCGGCGATTTGCAGATCGGCGCACGCCTGTCCGCGGGCGAGGTGGACTGCGTGATTTTTCTACGAGACCCCATGACCGCCCAACCCCATGAGCCCGACATCAACGCACTGGTGCGCGCTTGTGATGTGCACGACGTGCCGTGCGCGACGAATGTGGCGACAGCACGCATGGTGCTGGGAGAACTGGCACGGCTCTGAGAGGCTGCAACGGCTTCCCTGCGGTCGGCGTTGAGTGGATGCCTGTGGCCGGCAGGAAGCGGGCAGGAGAAGTCTCCATTGATCGCGCAATGGCGGCGAAGGCACCGAAGCCTGCATGGCACAGCGCAACCAGGCGCCCAAGCCGTTCAAATGAACATTCGCCGGCTTTGAGTCAAGCACCGGCGAACCCAAAGGTTCAAACACCATGCCAACGTTCGAAGCACAAAGAAAGGTCGCTGATCTGCAGCGCCAAATCGCCACGATCCCGACCTGGTCACCGCCCTACCCGGTCCGTACGTCGACCCCATTTCGCAAAGCCATTGATGGGGTGGCGTCCTAATAGTCCCCACCACCGGCCAAACTTTCAAAACGCGTAAGCATGTTCAAGAACGCCAGTTTCACGGTACCCGTGGGGCCATTTCGCTGCTTGCCAATGATGATCTCGGCGACACCCGGCTCCTTGCAAGCGTCCTTGGTGTAATACTCATCGCGGTAAATAAACATGATGATGTCTGCATCTTGCTCAATGGCGCCCGACTCGCGCAAGTCGCTCATCATTGGGCGCTTGTCGGTGCGGGTCTCCACACTGCGGTTCAGCTGCGACAGTGCAATGACCGGACACTGCAGTTCTTTGGCCAACATCTTCAAGCCCCGCGAAATTTCACCCAACTCGGACGCACGGTTGTCGCCATCGGAACCACTGCCGCTCATGAGCTGCAGATAGTCCACCACGATCAGGCCCAATTTGCCACATTGGCGCGACAAGCGCCGCGCATTGGCGCGCAACACACTGGGGTTCAAGCCAGGCGTTTCGTCGATATGCAGCGACACATTGCGCAGCTTCTCAATGGCTTCGGTCAGACGCGGCCACTCATCGTCGGTGAGTTTGCCGCTGCGCAGGTGGCTCTGGTTGATGCGCCCAATGGAGCCCACGATACGCACAGCCAACTGGGATGCGCCCATCTCCATGGAGAACACCGCCACAGGCAAGCCTTCATTCAGCGCCACATGCTCGGCAATGTTGATGGCAAATGCCGTTTTGCCCATGGAGGGCCGCGCCGCCAACACAATCAGGTCACCCGCCTGAAGGCCCGAGGTCATTCGGTCGAGATCGACAAAGCCTGTCGGCACGCCCGTGACGTCGTTGGGGTTGTCGGCCATTTCCTGCACACGGTCAAGCAGCTCGACCACGAGCGTGTCCATGCCCTGAAACCCCTCTTTCATGCGCGAGCCCTCTTCCCCGATGTGGAAGATTTTTTGCTCAGCCTCGTCCAGAATTTTGTCTACGGGTCGGCCTTGCGTATTGAAGGCAGAGGTGGCAATTTCATCGCTGGCCGTGATCAGTTTGCGCAAAATGGCACGCTCGCGAACAATCTCGGCGTAGCGGCGGATATTGGCGGCACTCGGTACGTACTGAGCCAGCGAGTTCAGGTAGGCCAGCCCTCCTGCCTCATCGGCCTTTCCCAGATTTTGCAGATGCTCATAGACCGTGACCACGTCGGCAGGCTTGCTGGCGTTAACCAACGTGGCGATGGCCGCGTACGTCAAGCGGTGTTCGTAGCGGTAGAAATCGGATTCGTTGAGCAGGTCAGCGACCCGATCCCAGGCACCGTTGTCCAACAAAAGGCCACCGAGCACACTGGACTCTGACTCAATCGAGTGCGGTGGTACACGCAGTTGAGCCACTTGACGGTCGATACCCGTATTGGCCGCATCCAGGCCAGCATCGAAAGGGGCAAAGGGATCGGAAAAAACAGCAGACATGGGCTTTCTTTGAATGGCGGGCCATGGTACGCCCTGAGCAACCAAAAGTCATGAGGGCACGTGTATCAACGTGCTGAAGATATTCCGTGGGCAGCCTGTTGAGCTGCACGGAACAACGCCTGTGCCTCGGGGCTAAGACATACCGGAATGTGTCAGTGACTCTGCGAACCATTGTGAACGCAAAACGCTCAATAAAAAAAACCGCCGACCCGAAGGCGCGGCGGCTTCTGGATGCAGCGCTTGCGCGCCAGCACCGGGTGATCAGGCGGTTTCGCCGAGCACCGAGACGTTGACGTCAACCGTCACATCGGTGTGCAGATGCACGCTCACCGTGTAGTCGCCCACCAGCTTCAGCGGGCCATTGGGCATGCGCACTTGCGACTTGTTCACGGCGAAGCCTTGCTTGTTCAGCTCTTCGGCCACGTCGTGGTTGGTGACGGAGCCAAACAGGCGACCGTCCACACCCGCTTTTTGCGAGAGCTTGAGCGTCACGGCCGACAGCTTTTCGCCCCGGGCGGCGGCTTCAGCGTGCTTGGCGGCAGCCACTTTTTCGAGTTCGGCACGGCGTGCTTCGAATTCGGCGATGGCATTGGAGGTAGCACGGCGGGCGCGGCCGGTGGGGATCAGGAAGTTACGTGCGTAACCGTCTTTGACCTTGACCACATCGCCCAGGGCGCCGAGATTGTTAACTTTGTCGAGCAGAATGATTTGCATGTCAGGCTCTCTTTCAGACGCGGTGCTGGTCGCTGTAAGGCAACATGGCCAGGAAGCGAGCACGCTTGATGGCGGTGTTGACCTGACGCTGGTAGAAGGCGCGCGTGCCGGTCAGGCGCGCAGGAATGATCTTGCCGTTTTCGGCAATGAAATCGCGCAGGACATCGACGTCCTTGTAGTCAACTTCTTCGACGTTGGCCACCGTGAACCGGCAGAACCGCTTGCGCTTGAACAGCAGCGATTGGGTGTTGCGCTTGGGGCGCTTGTCTTTGTTGAAACGTTTGGGTGCAGCCATGATGGGCCTTCCTATGTCTTGCTGAAATCTTGGATATGGAACACAACGCCTTTGCCGTTGCGGGCGTTCGTCAGGAAGCCGTGAAATTCGCAAGCCGAGTCGAGCCCTTGACGGGACAAAACTTCTGCCTGCGCACCGAAGGCCACAGCCTTCAATTGCAACTTCACCAACCGCGGGGTATCCATTTCAACGATCTCGGAACCGTGTTCGAGCACGATATTGAGAGCCGGTATGCCGGCCGGTGTGTACCGCAGGCTCTGCACCTGCACCACCACGGCGGACAATTGAAACTGGTTCACCCGCTGACGGCGTCACGCAGCGCTGTTACGCTGCGGCCTGTTCCTGCGGTTGTTGCTGGGACTTGCGGGCTTCTTCGCGCTCGACCGACTTCATCATGGAAGATGGGCCGGTATCGGCTTTCTTCTTGAGCACGGTGAGGTGACGCAGCACAGCGTCGTTGAACTTGAAGGCATGCTCCAGCTCAGCCATCACAGCCTGATCGGCTTCGATGTTGACGCACAGGTAGTGGGCCTTGGACAGCTTGTTGATCTGGTAAGCCATTTGACGGCGGCCCCAGTCTTCAACACGGTGGATCTTGCCGTTACCGGCCGTGATCATGCCCTTGTAGCGCTCCAGCATGGCCGGAACTTGTTCGCTTTGATCCGGGTGGATCAGCAAAACGATTTCGTAATGACGCATAGACTCTCCTTGTGGATGACACCGCACCAGCATGCTGGCTGCGGTTTCTGATGAACAGCTGCCCCCAGCGTCTGATTGGGGTGCAGCAAGGCAAGCCCGCGATTCTAACAAGAAAACGCAGGCGCTGGCAAAAGTTGCCAGACATGGGCGTTGAATGGACCCCGGCTCAAGGACGCAAGCGACCAAGCACGCGCAGCGCACTCAACGTCCACGCTCAAAGCTCACGCAGGCTGGGGTAGCGCACATGCTCCACCAGTTGCTGCACCTTGCGGCTGGGCGCCGGGGTCACCCAGCTGATGAGGATGATCACGGCAAAGCCCAGCGGCACCCCAAAAACCCCAGCCGAAATGGGCAGGATGCCCCACCACAGTTCGATGGGCGTGGTGACGCCAAAGACATCCCGCAGCCAGGGCTGGGTGGTCACCATGTAGTAGAACGTGACGCCCAGGCCGGCGATCATGCCCAATGAGGCGGCTATGCCGGTGGCCCGCTTCCAGAAAATACCCAGCACCAGTGCCGGGAAAAACGCAGCGGCCGCAAACGAGAACGCGGCCGAGACCAGGAACAGAATATCGGCCGGCTTTTGCGCCGCCACATAGGCCGCAACCAGCGCCACCATCAGCAGCAGCACCTTGGAAATGGTGACCCTGCGGGCGGTGGAGGCGTTGGGGTCGATCATTTTGTAGTACAGATCGTGCGACAAGGCGTTGGCGATCGTCAGCAACAAGCCGTCGGCGGTGGACAAGGCCGCGGCCAGACCACCGGCCGCCACCAGGCCCGAGATAACGTAAGGCAACCCGCCAATTTCGGCGGTCGCCAGCACGATGATGTCGCCGCCGATGCTCATCTCGTTGAGCTGCAAAATGCCGTCCTTGTTGACGTCGGTGATCGACATCAGGCTCGGATCGACCTTGTTCCAGGACGCCACCCAGGCGGGCAGCTGGTCGATCGGGGTGCCGATGAGCACATGAAACACCTCGAACTTCACCAGCACGGCCAGGGCAGGTGCTGTGAAGTAGAGCAAAAAAATGAAGAACAACGACCAGGTGACGGACTGCCGGGCCTCCTTCACACTGGGCACGGTGTAGTAGCGCATCAAGATGTGCGGCAGAGCGGCCGTGCCGATCATGAGGCAAAAGATCAAGGCCAGAAAGTTGCGCCGCGAGTTGTCGTAGGCGGCTTTCTCCTGGGCATTGCCTTGCGGGTCACCCGCAAACTGGGCGGCGTGGGGTGGCATACCGTTCAGAGGCTTGGACTTGGTTTCTGCCAGGGCCTTGCCTCGGGTCCAGGCGGCTTTGGCTGCCGCTTCGTCTTTGGGCAGAGAAGATACCGCGCGCTCGGCATTTGAAATGGCCACCGAGGGCGCGTTGGCCGCGCGCAGCTCCGTCAGGCGGGCTTCGGCCGCCGCTTTGTCGGCCTTCAAGGCGGCCCCGGGATCTTTCAACTTTTCCGTCAGATCGGCGGCACGCTGCTTGAAGATGTCGCGTACCTCCATCTCTTTGGGGTCGTTGGTCAGCAGCTTTTCTTTGGCCGTGACCTTTTCCAGCTGGTAGCCGTAGATGGCCTGCGGCACCGGGAAGTTGGCCTGTTTGACCGACAGCCACACCACCGGGATCAGGTAGGCCACGATCAGCACGATGTACTGGGCCACCTGCGTCCAGGTGACCGCGCGCATGCCCCCCAGAAAAGAACACACCAGAATGCCGCCCAGCCCCAGGAACACGCCGAGCTCAAAGGCCACGCCGGTGAGCCGCGATGTGATCAGGCCCACGCCGTAAATTTGTGCCACCACGTAGGTGAACGAACACAAAATGGCCGCGAAAATGCCGATGAAACGCGGCATGTTGCCGCCGTAGCGTTCACCCAAAAAATCGGGAATGGTGAACTGACCAAACTTGCGCAGATAAGGCGCCAGCAACAACGCCACCAGGCAGTAGCCCCCCGTCCAGCCCATGATGAAGGCCAGGCCGCTGTATCCGGTGAGGTACAGCGTGCCAGCCATGCCGATGAACGAGGCGGCGGACATCCAGTCGGCACCGGTGGCCATGCCGTTGTAGACCGCCGGCACACGCCGCCCGGCCACGTAGTATTCGGCCGCATCGGTGGTGCGGCTCATGATGCCGATACCCGCATACAAACCGATGGTGGCCAGCAAAAAGATGAAGCCGATCCATTCGCGCGACAACCCCAGTTGCTCCAGGACGGCCAGTGCGATCACAAAGACGAAGAAACCGCCCGTGTACCACTTGTAGACCTTGTTGAGCTGCTGGCGAAAGGCCCGGTTGGCCGCGCCTTTGCCGCTGGTGGACCCGGAATCCAAATTACCTGCCACGCCCTCAATCCTCAATTTCTTCAACGCCGTGCTCAATATCGAGGCGGTTCATGTACCACGCGTAATACCCAATGATCAGGCAATACACCACCAATGACCCCTGGGCCCCCATCCAGAAACTGAAGGGCCAGCCAAAAAAACTGAAACTCAGTTCGCGGGCAAAGTAGCTCACGACGAACGTGACCACAAACCAGATAGCCAGCAACAAGCCTGTGATGCGGAGGTTTTTGCGCCAATAGCGGCGGCGGTTGTCGGTCAGTTCCACGGTATTCACCTCGGTCAACTTCGCCCCTGAGGGCTCATCATGGGCCAGGCTTGCGCCGGGCACTCCTGCTCAATGCAAACGCTTTTGGCGTTCACGCGGACTTCAGACGGCGCCCGCCCAGGCCCGTTTCCCTTTCGAGTTGGGCGGCCACCTTGGGCTCAAAGCGGCGCAGATGGCAAATGATTTTCGTGGCCTCTTCAGGCTCTTGCCGTTGCACATGCACACGCGCCAATTGGTACCAGCCGTAAGGGCTCATGGGCTGCAACTCGGTATTCTTTTTCAGCGCCGGGATGGCTTCGTCAAAACGGCGCTGGCGGATCAGGCTGAGCGCCAGACCATACCAGGCCCGGTCCAGCTGCGGATCGATGGCGATGGCACGCTGAAAAGCGGTTTCGGCCTGCTCCAGCAAGCCCATTTCTTCACTCAGGAAACCGTAGTTGAACCATCCGGCTGCCTGCCCAGGCTCCAGCGCCACCAGCTCGGCCAGAGCCTTGAGGGCGTCCGGTTTTTCACCGAGCTCGGCCAACACATGGGCCCGGGTGGCCAGCGCCCGCGTGTCACCGGGGTTGGCTTGCAAAGCCTCGGTGATGCGCCCCAGCGCCTGGCGTGGACGCCCGAGCAACAGCAGGCCACGCACCTGCCAGTGAACGGGTCGGATCTTGGTGAAAAAGCTCACTGGCACAACGCAACCCCTACCTTCAGGCAGTGGGAAATTTTGGCCACTGTAGCGGCCAGCCAGACAAAACCCAAAATCAAAAAAGCGACCAGCGGGAGGTGGCGGTCCAGAACGATGCGCGGGGTGAACCAGCGCGTCAGTTGCACAAAGGGCCGCCCGATGATCTCGAGCACCTGGTAGAACACATTGTGTTGTTTGCGCTGGCCAGCCAGCAAGCCCAAAATCCACTGACCCAAAAGCGCCAACAAAGCAATTTCGGTGATCAGTTTGAGCGCAGAAATCATTAAGAGCATGTAAGCCTGCGGTAAAGGTGTCGCCATTCTGAATCTGGACCTTACCGCGTTCTTACATACGCACCCGCCAACCCTCTGACGCAGGTCAAACCCTGTGAGGGTTTACCCACCAGCGACCGCCGCAGTGCGGTGTAGCATGTTTTGCTGAATCCACCAGGCACACCGACCCATGACAAAAAACGCCTCCGACACACGGTCTTTGGCCGAGCTCCTGCGCGCGCACCGCATCTTTGGCCTGCTGTCCGACGACACCCAGAAGAAGCTGGCAGACACGCTTCGGGTGAAACCGGTGGCAGCGGGCACACCAGCGTGTGCACCCAGCGCGCTGCAGCAACAGCTGCACTGGCTGGTATCGGGCAGCGTCAGTCTGCTGGACGGGCAGCAGCAACCGGTGATCACGATGTACCCGGGGGAACTGTTCGGTTTGCAGGCCGATGGGCTGGCCGGTGTTGAAGCGAGCCAGGCCCAGACCGACAGCGCGCTGGTCAGCATGGAACGCGCCCTGGTGGAGACCCTGCAAGCCGAATTGCCTGCGCTGAGCCTGTTGCTGCCCGGTGGCAGCGGTTCAGCACCGAGCCGCTCGCGCGGTGCGCCCGTCAGCACAGATCCGGCCCTCAACCTCATGACCACGCCGGTGCGCTCCCTGATCAAGCGCGCCCCGATCACCTTGCCGCCGCACACCAGCATCCGCGACGCAGCAAAGCTCATGAGCGAACAGCGGGTGTCTTCGGTCCTGATCGTGGAGCAGGACCATCTGTTTGGCGTGGTCACCGACCGCGACCTGCGCAACCGCGTGATCGCCGCCGGTATGGACAGCGCACGCCCGATCATGGACATTGCCACGCTGGCGCCCATGAGCATCGACGTGCAGAACCCGGCATTTGACGCGCTGCTGCTGATGGCGCGCCACAACATCCACCATGTGCCGGTGCTCGACGGCCAGCGCATCGTGGGCATGATCACCGCCACCGACCTGACCGAGCAGCACAGCACCTCGGCCGTGTACCTGGCTGGAGACATTTACAAGCAAAGCACGGTGGAGGGCCTGCAGCGCGCCAGCGCCAAGATCAAGCGCCTGCAGCAGAGCCTGGCGGCGGCCGAAGCGTCGGCCTACAGCACCGGCCACATCATCACGGCCATCACCGATGCCATCACGACGCGGCTGCTGCAACTGGGCGAGGCGCAATTGGGCCCGGCGCCGGTCGATTACGTCTGGGTGGCGGCCGGCTCTCAGGCGCGCAACGAACAGACCGCCAAGTCCGACCAGGACAACTGCATGGTGCTGGACGACAGCTTTGACGAGGCGCAGCATGGCGCCTACTTCAAAGCCTTGGCTCTGTACGGCTGCGTTGGGCTCGACGCCTGCGGCTACATCTACTGCCCGGGCGAGATGATGGCCATGACGGACACCTGGCGCCAGCCGCGCCAGCGCTGGGCCGACTACTTTGCGCGCTGGACCGGCCAGCCCGACCCCAAGTCGCTCATGTTGACCTGCGTATTCTTTGACATGCGCGCGATTCACGGCAATACCTCGCTGCTGGACGGCTTGCGCAGCGACGTGCTCAAGCGCACCCAGGGCAACAGCATTTTTCTGGCGTACATGGTGGGCAACGCCCTCACCCACACACCGCCGCTGGGCATGTTCAAAGGCATTTCCACCATTCGCAGCGGCGAGCACAAGGGCAAGATCGACCTGAAACACACCGGCGTGGTGCCCATCGTTGACTTGGCCCGCGTGTACGCACTGGCTGGCGGTGACGCATCGGTGAACACCCACGACCGGCTCATGAGCGCAGCCGCCGGTGGCGCCATCAGCGAGCAGAGCGCTCGTGACCTGCGCGACGCACTGGAATTTCTGGCCTTCACCCGCATTCAGCACCAGGCCCGGCAAATCGCCAAGGGCGAGGCGCCCGACAACTACCTCAACCCGGACGACATCTCCAACTTCGAGCGCACCCAGCTCAAAGACGCTTTTACTGTGGTGCAGGCTCTGCAAAGCGTCTTGGGCCAACGCTTCAGGATGTGACGCCCCCTGTGGGGTAATGCGCCGATAGGCGCGAGGCGTGGGGAGTCAATACTTCAAACGGGCGTAGTACGTCTTCTGCGCCGCCTCACGCGCTTGGCCCAGCGTGTGAATGCCTTTCTCAGCCAGCAAGGGAATGAGCTTGAGGAACACCTCGGCCGTGACCATGGCATCGCCCATGGCAGTATGGCGGCCGATGATGGTGACGTTGAAACGCTCGGCAATGGCCTCCAGGCGGTGGGAATCCTGGTTGGGGTGAACCAGCGCTGACAGCAGCAGGGTGTCAAGCACCGGGTGATCAAACGCCACGCCGCTCAGCTTTTCTTTCAGCTGCAAAAACCGCATGTCGAACGCGGCGTTGTGGGCCACCAGCACGGTGTCTTGTGCGAACGCATGGAACGCGGGCAACACCTGGTCGATGGTGGGCTGGCCCACCACCATCTCGGGCTGAATGCCGTGAATGGGAATGGAGGCGGCCGGAATCGGGCGCTGCGGGTCCACCAATTGTTCAAAGCACTCCTGGCGCAGCAGCTTGTTGTTCACCACGCGCGCTGCCCCAATCTGGATGATCTCGTCGCCCTGCGATGGGTTCAAGCCGGTGGTTTCGGTATCGAACACCGTGTAGACCAAGTCGCTGAGCCGGCGGTCGTCCAGGGTACGCGTCTGCTCGGTGGTTTTGAACAGATCGAAGTCGTAATACTCGGGTCGGCTTTCGCTCTTGACGAATGCAGCGGCAGCAAGCTGCTCTTGTGGGTTGGCCAACGGCAGCAGGAAACGGAAAAACGCCTGGTGGCGAGAACGCTCACGCTCAAACCAAAAGGCGCCACCGTGGCGCTCCACCACGTCGCGCACGGTCAGGCGCATGGTGTCAAGGCCCACCTTCATGGCGTCCATCTCCCAGCTCATCACCGTTTCCGTGCTCATGGCCTGACCCGACCAGATCAGGTCCAACTGGGCTTTGCCGGGGCTGCCCGTGGCAGGCCCCAAACGCAGTTGCACAAAGCGCACATCAAACTCGTCGGCCAGGCGACCCGAGAGGTAGACCAGCGCCTGCAGCAGCGAAAAGCTCTCCACCTTGAGCCAGAGCGCGCCGTCCACATCCATGGAAGAAGCGGGTAAACGGGTCACGGTTTCGATGCGGCGCAACGCAGCGCTCACCAAGTCGGCACCCAGCATGTCTTCCAACGGCCAGCGGGTTTTCAGGCTGTCGGCAGACCCGGCCTCCAGAGCGCCAATGCGCTGGCTCAGGGAACGCGTTTCCTCGCGGATCACACCCAGGAAACGCTCGCGCATGGCGGGCTCCAGGTCGGGGTAGTCCAGCATGTCAATGGCCGCCTGCATGTTGGCCAGGGCTGCACGGCTGCCCTCGGTCAGGCTGTGCAGCACCTGGTCTTTGGCCGACTCGGCTTCATAGTCGCTGGTGATGTTGTCAAGCATCAGCACAAAGCCGGTCAGCTCCATGCGGTCGGCTGCGGTCTCTGCCCCTTGGGCCTGTGGCGAACGCACCGGCGCCATTTGTACCCGCAACAACTGCCCGGCTGCGGTGGTGGTGACAAACTGCGCCGACGGCTGCCCGGCCCCACGCAGCATGCGCTGTTGGATGTTTTCCAGCGCATGGGCCACCAGCTTGCGGTCGAACACGCTGTAAATGGACCGACCCAGGCCGATCAGCTCAGCACCACCGGCCACGCCCGGCGCTTGCGACAAGGCACGAAACTGCATGCGGGCGCGGTTGTTGTACAGCAGCACACGGCCGTCCAGGTTGCACACCACCACGCTCTGCGTCAGTTCAGACATGAGCGCGGCCAGGCGGCTTTTTTCCTGCTCAATGCCCTGCGCCGCCGCTTGTACCTTGCTGTCCATCTCGCGGCGCAGCGCTTCGCGCTGGCCCACCAGCTGGTTGAACAGGTCCGCCAACACCCGGGTTTCCACATTGCCTTTGGGTCGCAGTTCGCGCACCACATCGGTACGAAGCAACACCTGCGCCTCTTCGGCCAATTGCACCGAAGGCGTCACCCAATGGTCAAACCAGCGCTTGAGGCCCCAGGCAATGGCCGCCATGCCTGCGCCCCAGGTGAGAGAAATCAGCGCCAAACGGTCGCCGAGCAGGCTCCACACGGTGGTGCGCGCGGCCGGCTCCAGCGTGGAACCCACCAAGCCCAAAGTGACCAGCAACCAGACCACCGACAACAAGGCCGCCACACCGAGCAGCCACCACAGGCGCCGGTCGGTTTTCTGTTGGGCGCTCATACAGGCGCACCCAGCAATTCGCGCACCTTCTGCACCAGCTCTTTGGTAGAAAATGGCTTGGTCATGTAGGCATTGGCACCCAGGGCCAAGCCCTTGGCCACATCGGTGTCGCGCCCCTTGGCGGTGAGCATGATGATGAGCGTATCGCGCACCGCCTCGTGGGCTCGCACCTCGTGGCACACATCGAAACCGGTCTTGACCGGCATCATCACATCCAGCAGCACCAGCGCGGGTCGTTCTTTCAAAATGGCGTCCAGCGCCTCTTGCCCGTCGCGCGCCACAACCACCTCATAGCCTTCGCGCTTCATCAGAAACTCCAGCGAAATCAAGATGTTGGGTTCGTCGTCGGCAATCAATATTTTTTGGCTCATACCTGTGCTCCTCTGTTTATGGTGTTGTGTGATCAAGCCCATCGGA
Organism: Hydrogenophaga sp.; assembly: GCF_030656115.1. Taxonomy (GTDB): domain Bacteria; phylum Pseudomonadota; class Gammaproteobacteria; order Burkholderiales; family Burkholderiaceae_C; genus Hydrogenophaga. Next base: position 4,115 of record NZ_JAUSOO010000123.1, on the reverse strand, counting down.
CTCAAATCAGCGGTTGATCGGTGCTGGCGGTGCGTTCGACATCGGCACCGTGACGTGGCAGAAAAAATCCAAATACCGCGCCCTGCCCTGGACTGGAATGCAGCCACAGACGGCCACCGAAATGCTCCACGATCTGGCGGCTGATGGGCAAGCCCAGGCCCGTACCGCCCGGGCGGTAGTGGTCGTTGCCCGACACTTGGCGGAATTTCTCGAACACCATCGCCTGCTGCTCCTGCGCAATGCCGGGACCGTTGTCCTGAACCTCCACCACAATACCGTCCGTGCTGTCCTTCAAACGCATTTGCACCAGCCCCGTGCCGCGCGGCGCGTACTTGGCAGCATTCGAGAGCAGGTTCAGCACCACCTGGGTGATCCGGTCGGCGTCAGCCCACAAGGGCTGAACCACCTCTGGCCGCTGCAATTGCAGCGCCACACCACGCTCCCGGCAGGTTTCCCCCATGGTGGCTGCGGCCTGCTCCAGCAGCTCGCACATGTCCACCTCGGCGTTGTGCCACTCGGCGTGCCCGGCTTCAAATTTGGCCATGTCCAGCACTTGGTTGACCAGCCGACTCAGCCGCTCGGCTTCCACCACAATAATTCCCAAGAACTGCTGGCGCTGCGCCAGATCCATGTGGTCATCGTCGCGCATCAACTCCGACAGCGCTCTGATCGAAGTCAAGGGCGTGCGCAATTCGTGGGTCACCGACGACATGAAATCGTCCTTCAGTCGGTCCAGGCTTTTCAGTTTTTCGTTGGCCTCTCGCAGCTCGGTCGTGGCCCGCTCCAGCGACTGCGACTTCTCTTCCAGCGCATGGGAGTACGCGCGCAACTGCGAAGCCTCGTCCAGAATGCGCATCACATCGTCCAGGTCCAACGGCTCTTCTTCCACCACCGAAGCAACCATGACCCGGGCCGATGCGCTCCCAATGGCGCCGGTCAACTGGGTTTCCACAAACTGCACCAGACGGGCATCGGCGGGAATGTGCTCAATACCGGCCACGCCCAGGCGACGCGCATAGTCGGAGAACAGACGCTGCGCCTGCTCTGCACCCAAAAAACGCCCAGCCAGCGGCAGCAAAGCCGACACCTTCGCCCGCCCCTGCCAAAACACCGGCCGAACGCCCGCCTTGCGGTTGAACACGTCCACAAACAACAGGGCTTGGCTGGTTTCACGGGCCGACGGCGCACGCCACAGCGATACCCCCACATAGCCGCCCACATTGGCCAGCAGACTCCAAAATAGCGAATGGGTCAGGTTGTCCAGCCCAGCCAGACCCAGAAAAGCTTCGGGCTTGAGCCAAATGAAGCCCCAGGGGCCGTGCTGCAAAAAGTCGGCAGCCAGCCAGCCCGACTTGGCCAGCGAAGGCAGCATCAGGGTGTAGACCCAAAAGGCGAAGCCCAGCAGCAGGCCGGTGAGCGCGCCGTGCCGCGTGCCGCCCTTCCAGTACATGCCGCCCAACACGGCAGGGGCAAACTGGGCCACGGCAGCAAAGCTGATCAAGCCGATGCTCACCAGTGCATACGCTTCGCCCGCCAGGTGAAAGTAGAGGTAGCCCAGCAGCAAAATACCCAAAATGGCCAAGCGGCGAATGGCCAGCAGCAAGCCCGTCAGGTCGCCACTGGCGCGGGCGCCAAAGCGCCGCATGCGCAGCAAAATGGGCATCACCAAATCGTTGCACACCATGGTGGACACCGCGATGGCTTCCACAATCACCATGCCGGTGGCCGCAGACAACCCACCCACGAAGGCAAACAAGGCCAAAGCGTTTTGCCCCTGCGACAGCGGCAGCGACAAAATGAAGGTTTCCGGGTCCATGGCACCGGGGCCGAAATGCAGCAGCCCACCGATGGCGATCGGCAGCACAAACAGGTTGATGAGCAACAGGTACAGCGGAAACGCCCACACCGCCCGCCGCAGGTGTTGCTCGTCCACGTTTTCCACCACCATCACCTGAAACTGCCGCGGCAGAAAAATCACCGACAGCATGGCCAGCAGCGTCAGACCCAGCCACTGGGCATAGGCAAACGGCTGCCCCTGCCCAAACTGCAGCAGCTTGCGCAAAGCCTCGACCGCGTGCGCCTGCTCAAACAAGGCCGCCGGGCTGGCAAACAGACCAAAGCTCACAAACAGGCCCACCGCCAGAAATGCCACCAGCTTCACCACCGACTCAAACGCAATGGCCGCCACCATGCCCTCGTGGCGCTCGGTGCTGTCGAGATGGCGAGCTCCAAACACCATGGTGAAACCCGCCAGCGCCAACGCCACATACAGCGTGCTGTCGCTCCACCAGTCGGCACTTTGCACAGCCGGCTGCCCCAGCGGCGAGGTAAGGACCGCGTACCCGCTGGCAATGGCTTTGAGCTGCAGCGCAATGTAGGGCACGATACCCACCACGGTGATCAGGGTCACCAGGCCGGCCAGCGTGGGGCTCTTGCCGTAGCGGCTGGCAATGAAGTCGGCAATGGAGGTGATGCGGTAGGTCTTGGCAATGCGGATCATCTTGCGCACCACCATCCAGGCCAGGATCATGGCCAGCATGGGTCCCAGGTAAATGGGCAGAAACCACACCCCGGAATTGGCCGCGCGGCCCACGCTGCCAAAGTAGGTCCAGGCCGTGCAATACACCGCCATGGACAACGCATACACCCACGGGCTGGCAATGATCGACCGCCCTTGCGCAGCCCGCCAGTCGCCAAAATACGCCACCGCAAACAGCAGCAGCAGGTAGGCAAATGAAACGCCAATGACGAGCGGAGCAGAGAGCATGTCGGTCAGCCCTGCGGGGTCACTCGGCGTGCTCTTGAGGCGAAGACGACGGGGCAGACGCCGGCCCCTCGACCACCCAAGCCAGCGCCGCGATCAGCAAAGCCCAAATGCCAAACAAGGCCAGTGGAAACAAGGGCAGGCCCCCAATCTGGGCATCATGGTCCCACAAGGCCAGCAAGGGAAAGTTCAACAGCGCCCAGCCTGCAAAAAACAGGGCCACCAGGCGCTGGGCGTCCAGTCCTTGAAACATGCGCGTCTCCTCTTGTAACGGCGCGGTCCGCAGACGCGCCTTTGCAGACGATTGTGCGCCAAGCACTGACCCCCGGCTTACGTTGCAGCGCAACAAAAAAGCGGCAAGGGTCGCCCCTTGCCGCTGTGCACCGTTGCCGGACGAGCGGCGCTTTACTTGGCGGTCGAAGCCAGCAGCTGCCAGGTGTCCACCACCGAATCGGGGTTCAGCGAGATCGAGCTGATGCCCTCATCGCGCAGCCACTGGGCGAAGTCCGGGTGGTCACTGGGGCCCTGGCCGCAGATGCCCACGTACTTGCCCTGGGCCTTGCAGGCGCCAATGGCGAGCTTGAGCAACGCCTTGACAGCAGGGTCGCGCTCATCGAAGTCCTTGGCCAGAAGCTCCAGGCCCGAATCACGGTCCAGGCCCAGGGTGAGCTGGGTCAGGTCGTTCGAGCCAATGGAGAAGCCGTCAAAAAACTGCAGGAACTCATGCGCCAGCACCGCGTTGCTCGGGATCTCGCACATCATGATGACCTTGAGGTCGTTTTCACCGCGTTTGAGGCCCTTTTCGGCCAGCAATTCGGTCACGCGCTGCGCCTGGCCCAGGGTACGCACAAACGGCACCATCACCTGCACGTTGGTCAGGCCCATGTCTTCGCGCACCCGCTTCAAAGCTTCGCACTCCATGGCAAAAGCTTCGCGGAAGTCTTCGCTGATGTAACGCGCCGCGCCCCGGAAACCCAGCATCGGGTTTTCTTCATCGGGCTCATAGCGGCTGCCGCCCACCAGCTTGCGGTATTCGTTGGACTTGAAGTCCGACAGGCGCACGATGACCGGCTTGGGCCAGAAGGCTGCTGCGATGGTGGCCACGCCTTCGGCCACCTTGTCCACGTAAAAAGCGCGCGGCGAAGCATGGCCCCGCGCCACCGACTCCACGGCCTTCTTCAAGTCAGCATCGATGTTCGGGTAGTCCAGAATGGCCTTGGGGTGCACGCCGATGTTGTTGTTGATGATGAATTCCAGGCGCGCCAGACCCACGCCGCCATTGGGAATCTGGCAAAAGTCGAACGCCAACTGGGGGTTGCCCACGTTCATCATGATCTTCACGTCCACCTCG